>CAIJZY010000001.1 GCA_903825285.1 uncultured Opitutia bacterium
GGCCTTGCAACTTTCAACGCTCAACTTTCAACCGCGGCGACGGGCGCGCAAGCGCCCGTCGCCGCCTGGCACGTCCGCAACAAGGCCGAGCACTGCATCAACGCCACCTTCCACTGCGTGCGCGAGTCCTGCTCCTACCTCGACCAGCTCGAGGCCCGCTGGGCCGCCAGCGGCCTGTCACGGTTCTACCGCTTCGAGGGCCAGGCGCGCGACCTGGCGACCCTGCGCGCCGCCGGCCGCGACGCGCGCCTCTGCCCCTACGAGATCACACGCGCCGCGCTCGCGTTCAACGATCTCTGGATCGGCGACTACAACTATGTCTTCGCGCCGCGGAACCGCTCGTTGTTCTACCAGCAGCCGGGCTTCGATCCCGCGCGCACGCTGCTGCTGATCGACGAGGCCCACAACCTGCCCGCCCGCGTGGCCGACGCCCATTCGCACGCCGCGCGGGCGGACGACGCCCGCGCCGTCCTGGCGGAGCTCGACCATATCGGCGCGCCCGTCGCCCTGAGCCGCGCCTGGGAAAGCTGGACCCGGCTCCTCGGCGCGCTGCGGCCGGTCGACGCGCTCGACCCGGCGATGGAGGCGGATCTCGCCGACACGCTCGACCAGGTCGCCACGCGCGTGGCCGCGGCGCCGCTTGATTTTGCCGCGCTCGGGCCCCACGGCAGCGAGCAGCTCTGGCAGGTGCAGCAGCTCGCCGAGTGGCTCGCCGACGGCCGCCTCCGGAAGCTGCTGTGGTGCCCGCGCGCCGGCGAGCTCGCGTTCACCTGCCTGGATGCCGCGGACGCCATCGGCGCCACGCTTCGCGAGTACGGCGGCGTGGTCCTGGCCAGCGCCACGCTCTCGCCCACCGCGGACTTCGCGCAGGCCTGCGGATTGCCGGCGGAGGCCGGACTGGTGACCAGCGCCGCCGCCCCCGGTCCGGCCCTCGCGCCCATGCACGTCGTCGCCCGCACGCCCTGGCGCGACGGCGCATACAACGTCGCGTTCGACGCGCGCGTGGACACCACGTTCCAGCACCGCTCGCGTCACTTCGCCACGACCGCCGCGACCGTGGCCGCGCTGCAGTCCGCGGCGCGCGGGGCGGTCGCGGTCTTCTTCCCGTCCTACGCCTACGCCGAGGCGATCGCCGCCGAGCTCGAGCGGGCCGCGCCGCTGCGCGTGGCGCTGCAGCCCCGGTTGCACGACCTCGCGGCGCAGGCCGCCTGGGTTGAGGAGTCGCTGGCGTTCGCCGACGCGCTCTTCCTCGTGCTCGGCTCGAGCTTCGCCGAGAGCATCGACGTGCTCGGCGGTCGTGTGACCCACGCCATGGTGGTCGGGCCCGCGCTGCCCGAGGTCAACGCCGTGCAGCGCGCGCGCCTCGCGAAATTTTCCCATCTCGGACGCGCCGAAGCCTTCCGCCTCGTCTACCAAATTTTAGGTATGACCAAGGTAAACCAGGCGCTCGGCCGCCTGGTGCGCGCGCCCGGCCAGCGGGCCCGGGTCATCCTGCACTGTCAGCGCTTCCTCGAGCCCGCTTACGCCCGACTTTTAGCTCCAGAATACCAGCTGGGAACCAATCTGCTGGACGACGCCGATCTCACGCGCTGGCTCGCCGACACCGGCCCGTAAGAAAGCACCGGCTGATGGCGGATTTTCGGGCGTCGCTGGTCAGCATAGGGTACAACCCCTGCACGTACTTTGCTTGCCAGCGTTCGGCGGAATAGAACACTTCGCCCGGTGAGTTCATACTCCTTACAGGTCAGAAATTTCTGGCTTGAGGCGGATAATTTTTTTACACCCGTGAAATCTTCACTGCTCCGATTGCTCGCTCTATTCCTGCTGCTTGGCACGTCCGCGATCGCGGCGCCGGGCACGACGTTCACCGCCAGGGAAATCGCCCAAGGTTTCCGCGACACGGTGATTCTCGCCAAGCCCCGTGTCACCCATCGCGCCACCGTGGACGCCGCCGAGGCCGCCGAGGGCCTGCATGTGCGGCGGAAGTTCGACCAGGTCGCCGACCTGCGCGTGCTGGACGTCAACGGCACGGAGTCCGTGACCAGCGCGATCACCCGCCTGCGCGCCACGGGCCGCTATGAATATGTCGAGCCCGACTACATCGTCTACGCCACCGCCACCACGCCCAATGACACCAATTTCGCCGCCTACCAGTGGGCGCTGAACAATACCGGCTCGAACTATCCCGGCGGCGGCACCGCGGGTGCGGACATCCACGCGGTGACCGCCTGGGACACGACCCATGATGCCTCCGGCGTGATCGTGGCCGTGATCGACAGCGGCGTCCGCCTCACGCACGAGGACCTCGTGGCCAACCTCTGGACCAACGGCAGCGGCCAGCACGGCGCCTCCTTCATCAGCGGCAACGGCACGCAGACCGACACCATCCCCAACGACACCGAGGTCGGCCACGGCTCCCATGTGTCCGGGATCATCGGCGCCGCCGGCAACAACGGCAAGGGCATCACCGGCGTTGCCTGGACCGTCCAGCTGATGGAGCTGCGGTTCCTCCACGGCGCCAACGGCAGCGGCTCCATCTCTGACGCCATCGGCTGCATCAACTACGCCATCACCAATCACGCCAACATCATCAACGCGAGCTACGGCAGCCCCGCCTCCTCGAGCGCCGAATACGACGCCATCAACGCCGCCGGCGTCGCCGGCATCATCTTTGTCTGCGCCGCGGGCAACGACACCGTGAGCGTGGACAAGGGCAACACCTACCCCGCGGGCTATGGCCTCGACAACATCGTCGGCGTCGCCGCGACCACCAACACCGACGCCCTCGCGAGCTACTCCAACTTCGGCCCCGGCACGGTCGACCTGGCCGCGCCCGGCAGCTCGGTCTACTCGTGCGGCATCAACGCGGACAACTACTACTTCGCCGCCAGCGGCACCTCGATGGCGTCGCCGCATGTCGCCGGCGCGCTGGCCCTGCTCAAGGCGAAGTTTCCCGCCGACACCTACCGGCAGCTGATCAACCGCATGCTCCGCTCCGTGACGCCGGTCGCCGGACTCGTCGGCAGCGTCCAGTCCGGCGGCCGCCTCAACCTCGCCGCCGCCCTCACCAGCACCGACAGGCGGCCGTTCAACGACGACTTCGCCAGCCGCGCCGTGCTCGGCAGCATCTCCAATGTCCACATCCGGTCCAACAATGCCGACGCCACCGCCGAGAGCGGCGAGCCCAGCATTGCGGGCGTCGCCCCGTCGAACACGCTGTGGTGGAGCTGGACCGCCCCGGCCACCGCCAACGTCACGTTCAACACCTCCGGCAGTTCCTATGACACCACGCTGGCGATCTACACCGGCACCAGCCTCGCCTCCCTGGTCCCGGTCGCGGCCAACGACGACGACACCGTCCATTCCAAGAACACGAGCCTGATCACCGTCGGCGTCACCGCCGGCACCACCTACCAGATCGCCATCTCGCGCAAGAGCGGCACCGCCGGAGTCACCCTGCTCTCCATTGGCGTGATCCCGAACAACGACGACTTCGCCAACGCCCAGCTCGTCACCGGCTCCACCTTCAGCCTCAGCGCCACCACGCTCAACGCCGGCACGGAGACCGGCGAGCCCGACGCGACCTCGACCAGCGGCTACACGCCCTACGGCGCCCACCATACCGTGTGGTACAAGTGGGTCGCCCCGTCCACCGCCACCTACTCGCTCTTTGCCTACAGCCCGCTCGTGGACATGCTCGCCGGAGTCTACACGGGCAGCTCCGTCTCCGCACTCACGAAGGTCGCTTGGAACGATGACGCCGCCGCCCGAATTTCCACCGGCGCCATCAACAGCAGCAGCCTGGTGCCGTTCTCCGCCACGGCGGGCACGACCTATTACTTCCAGATCGACTCCACCAACGTGGATCCCTTGGGCGGCGACTTCACGCTGTCCCTCTGCCTGCCCGCCTGGCAGTTCCCGACCTACGGCGGCATCCTGTCGTCGCCGGCCGCCGGCAGCGACGGCACCATCTACATCGGCGCGGGCACGTCCCTCACCGACCAGATCCTCACCAGCGGCTATCCGGAGAACAGCCTCTACGCGCTGAACTCCAACGGCACGAAGAAGTGGAGCTACGCCACGGGCAGCCCGGTGGAGCTCGCCTCGCCGGCCGTCGGCAATGACGGCAACGTCTACATCGGCTCGGGCGACAAGAAGCTCTACGCGCTGACCGCGAGCACGGGCGCGCTCAAGTGGACCTACACGGCCACAACCGCGATCATCTCGGCGCCGGCCATCGCGTCCGACGGCACGATCTACTTCCGCGACGACACCACGCTCTACGCGCTCACCAACAACGGCACCAGCGCGACCCTCAAGTGGAGCTTCGCCCTCGCCGGCGCCACGTACGGCTCGCCCGCGATTGCCAACGACGGCACGGTCTATGTCGGCGCCACCGGCGGCAACTTCTACGCGGTCAACCCCTCCGGCACGCAGAAGTGGAAATTCACCGCCAACGGGGACATCTACACCGCGCCCGCCATCGCGAGCGACGGCACCGTCTACCTCGCCACGCTCAACGGCTACGTCTACGCCTTGAATCCCAACGGCACGCAGAAGTGGGTGTGGATCCTCCCGAGCTACAGCATCACGTCCTCCCCGGTCCTCGCCCCCGACGGCACGGTTTATTTCGGTGCGTACGACCACAAGCTCCACGCGCTCTCCAGCAGCGGCACGGAAAAGTGGTCCTGCCTGCTGGGCGACGAGGTGCGCGCCGCCACTCCCGCGGTCGGCAACGACGGCAGCATCTACATCCCGGCGTACGACGGCCGGGTCTATGTCGTCAGCGCCGCCGGCGCGGTCGTGCGCAGCTATGCCACCGCCGGCCTCATCCGCTCGTCGCCGATGATCGCGAACGGCCAGCTCATCGTCGGCAGCTCCGACAGCCTGGTGTACGCGTTCGCCCTCGACCCGGTGTCCGACCAGAGCCCCGCGAACTCCGCCTGGCCGGTGTACCAGCACAACCAGCGCCACGACGGCCAGTACACGGACAACGTCATCACCATCACCGTAGCCCCGCTCGGCACGTCCGTCGCCATCGGCGGCACCATAAACTTGAGCGTGACCGCGACCGGCCCCGGCACGTTCTCCTACCAGTGGTACAAGGACGGCGTGGCCATCAGCGGCGCCACCAGCTCCACCTACACCAAGACCAACGCCCAGGCCTCCGACTCCGGCTCCTATACCGTAAGGATCACCAGCACGTCCGGCGCCACCACCACGTCCGGCGCCGCCACCGTGACCGTGGCCGCGGGCTCGCTCGGCAAGCTGTCCGCCCTGTCCGCGCGCGCCAGCATCGGCACGGGCAACAACGTGCTCATCGCCGGCTTCGTCATCGCCGGCGGCACCAAGTCCGTGATCGTCCGGGGCATCGGGCCCAACCTGTCCTCGCAGCTCTCCTCGGGTTACTTGCCCGACCCCACGCTCGAGATCTACGACGCCGGTGCCGTGAACTACACCTACTCCAACTCGTTCTGGGGCGGATCGGCCACGCTGATCAACGCCTTCACGGCCGTCGGCGCCCAGGCTATCAACAACGGCTCATCGCATGACGACGCCCTGCTGCTCTCGCTCTCCGGCGTGCACACCGCCGTCGTGCGGGGCCAGAGCGGCGACACGGGTGTCGCCCTCGCCGAGGTGTTCGACGCCGACGCCGCCAACGCCCCGAGCCACCTCACGGCCATCTCCGCGCGGGCCAACGTGGGCACGGGCAACGACGTGCTCATCGCCGGCTTCGTCATCACCGGCTCAGTCAACAAGAGCGTGCTGATCCGCGGCCTCGGCCCGGCGCTCACCGCGCAGGGCGTCACCTCCGGCTACCTGCCCGATCCGCGGGTGGAGATTTATCCGGCCGGCTCGTCCACCTACACGTACGCCAACCAGAAATGGGGCGGCACTGCGCAGCTCCTCGCCGCGTTCAACGCGACGGGCGCGAGCCCGATTGCCGACACGAACTCGAACGATGCCGCGCTGCTCCTCTCGCTCCCGCCCGGTGCCTACACCGCCATCCTGAAGAGCGCCAGCGGCGCCACCGGCGTCGGCCTGGTCGAGGTCTACGAGATGCCGTGACCCCGGGAGCGCCGCTGGGCGCTCCTAGGGCCGGCGCCTCGGCGCCGTGCGCTGCTGCCGCGAGAAGTCCGACTCGATCAGGGCGTCGGTGCGCACGTCGCGGTTCACCGTGCCCACGCGGCGGAAGGCGACCTTCACGATCACCGCGTCGTCGAGCCAGTTGGGGTGGGCCGGATCGGCCAGCTGCTCCGCCGTGAAGCTGAACTTGCGCCGCTCCAGGCCCACCGTGCCGGCGAGCGTGTAGAGCTGACGGGCCTCGGCCAGGGGGAGGCACTTGGTCCGGTCGCGGCTGCAGAGGGCGTAAAACATGCCCTGCACCCCCACTCGGCCGGAGGCGCCAAAGCCCATGAGACTGTAAAATCCGGGAATGAGATCGAGGGCCAGCACCGGCTCGGATTCGGCCGTGTCCACCAGCAGCCCGCCGTTGGCCGCATGCTCCAGGCTCAGCACCTGCACGCGGTGACCTTTGCGCCCGTCCTGCGCCCCGGCCTTGAGCGGCACCTCGGCCACGACCTCGCCCAGGAATACGTACAGCTGCAAGTGTCCTTGCCAGACCGGAGTCTGGTTCCGCAGCTTTTCCACGAATGAGCGCGGGAGGCGCGCCGTGACGAGCATGCTCGGTGCGCGGCTCAGGGCCTGCATCCGGCCTGCACCCTCTTCGGGCGCATGCACCGCACCCATGAGCTGCCAAGCGACCGGGCCGGGATACGTGTTCACCCAGCCGGACCGCTCCAGCTTCATCCCGTCTGGCCAGCGCAAGGTGCCCTGGAATTCTCCACCGGTGAAGGCGAAGCCGACGGGAACGTGGTCGGCCCGCACGCCGATGCGCATGTTGACGATCGACTCGTCCGCCTCCGCCGTTCGACCATTATCGAGAAAGTCCACTTGGCCGACCTGGAGCGAGACGGCCGCGAGTTCGGACGGCTCGCTGCCAGCCCAGGAATATCGGCCCATCCAATCCGCCGTGGAGAACCGCACCACCAGCAGCGTGAGGGCAAAGCCCGCCCCTAGCATCGCCCACGACCGCAGGGTCCGGCGCGTCAGGAACTGGTGGACGCTGATCGCCACCAAAGTTCCCAGTGCGATCAGGATCGCCAGGCAGAATCGCGTGAGCGACACGATCGGAGCGACCGGCGGAGAGTCCACCAGGATCGTCGTCACGCAGCAGATCCACGCAAAGATCAGCACCCCGTTGGCCACCACGAAGCTCGCGGCCGTGGTGGTGACCGTCGCCAGCCCGAAGGCAAACAGCGAAAGCCCCCCCTGCGCCACGGTCAGCTGGAGCGAGGCCAGCGCCATCTCGCGGCCATCGTAGCCGCGGTTCAGCCACCACGGCAGCATCACCACGAGCGGCAGCACCCAGAAGCAGAGCACCAACGCGGCCAGCTTTGCGCCCAGGAGCCGCGCGCCGGAGATCGGCCGCGTCACCCACCAGGCCCGTTGGTCCGACAAGGGATCCTCCTGAACCAGGGCGGCGACCAGGATGTACCCGAAGAACACCTGCCCCACCCACAGGATGAGGCGCAGGCCGTCGAGCATCTCCAGGGTTCGCCGGAGCACGATGGGTTCGCTTTCGACCTGCCGCAGGATCTGCGCGCCGAGCAAGAACTGGCCGGCGATCAGCGCCGCCCAGAACACCAGCGGCCAGCGGAGGCGCCGGCAGTCCTTCCAGACAATTTGCCAGGTGGGGCTCATGCGGCCGCTCCTTTCCGCGCCGCGCGGCCCGCCCGGGCCAGCGCGATGGAAATTTCCCGCAGGGTCAGCGGCTGCGCCGTGACGGTCCCGGTCGGGAACCGCTCGCGGCAGGCCCGCTCCGTTGCCTCGCGCTGATAGCGTGAGTCAATCACGCGGACCAGGTCGCCGGTCCGCTCCAGGCCCAGCCAGCCCGGCGGCGGCGAGCCCAGCTCGGCCGGCCCGCCCTGCAGCGAGACCTCGATCCGGCGAAACCGCGCCAGCAAACCCTCGGTGGCCTCCGCAAACTGCAGCCGGCCCTCGTCCATCACCGCGATCCAGTCGCACAGCCGCTCGACCTCCTCGATGTCATGGGAGGAAATCAGCACGGTCCAGCCGCCCTGCTCCGAGACCTCGAGCATCCCGCGCACCAGCTCGTCCCGCACCAGCGGGTCGAGGCCACTGAAGGGCTCGTCCAGCACGAGCAGCTTCGGCCGGTAGGCCAGGGAGGAAAGCAGCGCCACCTTCATCAGCATGCCCCGCGACAGCTTGGCCAGCGTCCGCGTTTCCGGCAGCTCGAACCGCGTGAGCATGGTCTGCTCCAGCGTTCGGTCCCACGACGGATAGAACGCCCGGCAATAGTCGAGATACTCCCGCACCGTCATCCAAAGCGGCAGCGCCTGGTTCTCCGCGACGTAGCCGATCTGGGCGCGCTGCCGCGGTCCCAGGGCCGTCGACGCCACGCCCAGCACCCGCGCCTCGCCGGCCGTCGGCGGGATCAGGTTCATGAGCAGCTTGATCGTCGTGGACTTGCCCGCTCCGTTCGGTCCAAGCAGGGCGAACACGCTGCCCTCCGGCACCGCCAGCGCGA
Source organism: uncultured Opitutia bacterium (assembly GCA_903825285.1). GTDB lineage: Bacteria > Verrucomicrobiota > Verrucomicrobiia > Opitutales > Opitutaceae > Opi-474. The sequence continues at coordinate 8,612 of CAIJZY010000001.1, forward strand.
GCCCGTGCACCGCCTCGGTGCGCCCGAACCGCCGTGTCAGATTGATGGTTTCAATGATGTTCATGGAAAGTTCCTCATTTGCCGCCGAGCTTCCGCCAGTGCGAGGCGACCGCGCCCTGCACGTCGTCCAGCTCCAGCCCGAGCTTGCGGGCCTCCACCACCAGCCGCTCGACATCGCCGCCCAGCAGCTCCGCGCGCTCCCGGCGGCCGCCCGCCTCCCGCGCCGCCACCACGCTGCCCACGGCCGGGGTCGTCACCAGGACGCCCTCCGCCACCAGCGCGGCCACCACCTTGTGCGCCGTGTTCGGGTTCACCTTCAGCTCCTGGCTGAGCACCCGCACCGAGGGAAACTTGTCCCCCGGCCGCAGCTGGCCCGCCACCACCGCGCGCTTCACGGCGAACAGGATCTGCTCCGCCAGCGGGAGACCCGCTTTCAGTTCGATCGAGAAAGGCAGCATGCTGTACTATGTGATATAGTACGGATAGGACGGCAAGAAAATTTTTGCGGCGGCTGCGCGGCCCGGGACAGGACAAGGATTTGAGTCACATCTTCGGGGCCGCGGAAGGTCGGCAAAAAAAGTCCTTCCCTCGCCCTCGCGGAACCGTCACAAAGGTGTCTCGTGGCCACGTCCCAGACCATTGGCTCGGCGGAGATTCGCGCTGCGATCGAGCGGCTGGCCGGAGCCATTTCCCGACGCCACGGACCCGGCCGGAAGCTCCTGCTCCTCGGCATCGCCAACGGCGGAGTCGAGCTGGCCCGCCGCCTGGCGCTGAGCCTGGCAAAGGGGCCGAAGGCCCTCCACCCGGTCGCCGGCACGGTGGACATCTCCTTTCACCGCGACGACATCGGGCGCCATCCGATCCCCAAGGAGTTCGCCCCGACCCACATTCCCGCCGAGGTTTCCGGGGCCACGATCATCCTGGTGGATGACGTGCTCTTCTCCGGCCGGACGGTGAAGGCGGCCCTCGACGAGCTCTTCGACCACGGCCGCCCGGCCAAGGTGGAGCTGGCGGTGCTCGTCGACCGGGGCTGCCGCCTGCTGCCCGTCGCCGCCGACTACGCCGGCCTGACGCTCACCGCCGGTGCCAGCGAGCAAGTGGCCGTCCATCTCGATGCCGCGGATCCGCGCCGGGACCAGATCGAGGTCCGGGCGAAGCATCCAGCCGGCGACGGCGCCCAGCCGCGGCGACGCCGCAAATCCTAGCTCCCCAGTAAATTTCCCATGCCCTGGACCCGCCGCCACCTCCTCACGCTCGAGGAACTCTCCCTTGCAGAGATCGAGCAGATCCACGCCACCGCCGCGGCCTTCAAGCGCACCCTCGCGCGCAGCGTGAAAAAGGTCCCCGCCCTCCGCGGCAAGACCATCGTCAACCTCTTCCTCGAGCCCAGCACGCGGACCCGCACCGCCTTCGCCATGGCCGCCATGCGGCTCAGCGCCGACGTCATCTCGCTCGACGGCACGAGCTCGAGCACGACGAAGGGCGAGACCCTCCGCGACACGGCGCAGAACATCCAGGCGCTCCAGGCCGACATGATCGTCCTCCGCCACTCCGCCGCCGGCTCGCCGCTCTACCTGTCGAAGATCCTGGACATCCCGGTGATCAACGCCGGCGACGGCGCGCACGAGCACCCGACGCAGGGCCTCCTCGACACGTTCACGATGAAGGAGCACCTCGGCCGCCTCAAGGGCCGCAAGGTCGTCATCCTCGGCGACATCCTCTTCAGCCGCGTCGCCCGCTCCAACATCTACGCGCTCAACAAGCTCGGCGCCGCCGTCACGCTCGTCGGCCCCTCCACCCTCGTCCCGCACTGGTTCACCGACCTCGGCGTCAAGGTCTCGCACGACCTGAAATCCGCCCTGGCCGACGCCGAGGTGGTCATGCTCCTGCGCATCCAGCACGAGCGCCAGGCCAGCAGCCACTTCCCGTCGCTGGGCGAGTACACGAGCATGTTCGGGCTCAACAAGACCCGCGCCTCCTGGCTCAACCCCAAGGCCATCATCATGCACCCCGGCCCCATCAACCGCGGCGTCGAGATCGACAGCGAGCTCGCCGACGGCGAGCGCAGCGTGATCCTGCAGCAGGTCACCAACGGCATCGCCGTCCGCATGGCCGTCCTCTACCTCTGCTCCGGCGGCCAGCCGGAGAATGTCTATGCCGGGTCGGACCCGGCCTGAGCCGGGCGTGGCCCGGAAACACGAAAACCGAAATCCTACATCCGACTGATTCACCTGCCACTCGGCGCCTCGCTCACCCGAACCCCTTCTCCCATGCTGGAAGCCAGAATTTTCCTCGAATTTCGTGCTTTGACCTTCGTGCTTTGACCATGTCCACCCTCTGGATCCGCCACGCCCGCGTCATCGACCCCGCCACCCGGCGCAACGCCGTCGGCGACCTCTTCATCCGCGACGGGAAGATCGTCCCCTCGCTGTCCGCCGCCGCCCGGCAGTCCGCGCGGCAGATTGACGCCCGCGGCCTCGTCGCCTGCCCCGGCCTGGTCGACATCCATGTCCATTTCCGCGAGCCCGGCCAGACCCACAAGGAGACCATCGCCACCGGCTCCCGCGCCGCCGCCGCCGGCGGGTTCACCACCGTCGTCTGCATGCCGAACACATCCCCGGTCGCGGACAACGCCGGCACCATCCAGTACATCCACGACGCCACGCGCCGCGACGCCGTCGTGAAGGTGCTCCCCACCGGCTGCATCACCGTCGGCCAGAAGGGCGCCGCGCTCGCGCCGTTCGGCTCGCTCAAGCGCGCGGGCGTCGTCGCGCTCACCGACGACGGCGACTGCGTGCAGAGCAACGAGCTCATGCGCCGCGCCTGCGAGTACGCCAAGATGTTCGACCTGCCGATCATGGACCACTGTCAGGACGCGTCGCTGACGCAGGGCGCGGTCATGAACGAGGGCGTCGTCTCCACCCGGCTCGGCCTGCGCGGCTGGCCCCACGCGGCGGAGGACATCATCGTCGCCCGCAACGTCATCCTCTCCGAGTACACCGGCGCCCACCTGCACCTGCAGCACATCTCGTCGAAGTACGCCGTCAGCATCCTCCGCCGCGCCAAGACCCGCGGCGTGCGGATCACCGCCGAGGCCACGCCGCACCACCTCGCCTTCACGGAGGAGGAGCTCGGCACCTACGACACGCACTTCAAGATGAACCCGCCGCTGCGCACCGCGTCCGACCGGCGGGCGATCATCGCGGGCCTGCGCGACGGCACGCTCGACTGCATCGCCACCGACCACGCGCCCCACACCGACTACGAGAAGGACAAGGAGTTCGACTACGCCCCCAACGGCATCCTCGGCCTTGAGACCGCCCTCGCCGTCGCGCTCGGCGTCCTGGTCCGCCAGCACAAGTTCAAGCTGACGCACGTCGTCGACCTGATGACCCGCCAGCCCGCCCGCGTCCTCGGCCTGCCCGCCGGGTCGCTCGCCGCCGGGTCCGCCGCGGACGTCTGCCTCTTCCATCCCACGGAGACGTGGCGCTACGACGCCAAGTCCGGCTTCAGCAAGTCGAGCAACTCCCCGTGGCACGGGCGCAACCTGACCGGCCGGGTGAAGCTGACGATCGTCGACGGCCGCGTGGTGTTCGAGCACGGGCAGATCGTGGCCCCGGCCCACTGATTCCCGGGAGGTTGGCATTGCGCCGGTGCGGGATTTCCTCCGCACTCGGGCGCCGTCCGCCGAGGCGCATCCCCTCCCCATGACCCAGCCCGCCCCTGCCACCCGCGCCCGGCCGCTCGACGCCCGCGTCACGTTCGCGCTCTTCGCCCTCGTCCTCGCGCTGCATTTCGCCGCCGCCACGGTCGGCTGGAACAAGGACGCGCTGGCGGGAAACACCTTCCGCCAGACGCAGACGGCCATCTCCACCTATTTCATCCAGCAGGAGCCCGGCCTCTCCCTGGCCTACCCCACGCCCGTCCTCGGCAAGCAGTGGTCCATCCCGATGGAGTTTCCGCTCTACCAGTGGACCGTCGTCGCCGCGAACCACCTCACCGGCGGCTCGCTGGTGGCCTCCGCCCGGCTGGTCTCGCTGGTGTGCTTCTACCTGGCGCTGCCGGGCCTTTGGCTGCTCCTGCGCGAGGCCGGCGTCGAACCGGCGCGGCGCTGGATTGTGGGCGCCTTCGTCCTCGTCTGCCCGGTCTATGTCTTCTACTCGCGCGCCTTCCTGATCGAGTCGATGGCCCTGATGTTCTCCGTGTGGTTCCTCGCCACGCTGTACCCGGGCCTGAGGCGCAGTCACCGTGGCTGGCTCGCCGCGGCCTTCGCCACGGGCACCGCCGCCATCCTCGTCAAGGTCAGCACGTTTCTCCTGTTCCTCGTGCCGGTGGGCGTCGCGTTCGCCTGGCAGGTTTGGCTCGCCCTGCGCGGGCCCGCAGCCGGGCGTCCGCCGGCCCGACACTGGCTGCGCCAGGCCGTGGTCACGCTGGTCCCGGTGGCCGTCATCGGCGCGGCGTGGTTCCTCTACACCGACACCGTCAAGGCCCGGAATCCCGCCGCCGACATGCTCATGGCCGGCCCGCAGCGTCTCTACAATTTCGGCCACCTCGCGGACCGGTTCTCCGGCGATAACTGGTCGCGCTGGCTGAATCTCAGCACCCACGCGGCGATCCACCCCGCGGTGTTCGCGGCGGCGCTCCTCGCCGCCCTCCTCGGGCCGCGCCGCTGGCGCGGCTGGGTCCTCGGCGGGCTGGCGCTCTTCCTCCTCGCCCCGCTGGTGTTCCCCTTCCTCTACGCGTGGCACGACTACTATTACTACGCCAACGCCGGCTTCATGGCGGTGGCCGCCGGCTTCGCCGCGGTCGGGGTCCTCGACAGCCGCCTGCCCCGCTGGCTGGGCGGCCTGCTGGTCGTGGGCGCCCTGCTCCTGCAGGCCCGCTTGTTCACCACCCACTACCTCCCGGACGAGCGCGGCGAGGGCAATGGCGACTCGGGACTCACCCAGATCCTGTCCGACCTGACCGATCCCAATGACGTCCTCGTCGTCGCGGGCCAGGACTGGAGCTCGGAGCTGCCGTGGGAAACCCGCCGGCGCGCGCTCATGATCCGCCACGGCTTCGAGACCAATACGGCCTACCTGGAGCGTGCCTTTCAGGACCTGCACGGGGAGTTTGTCGCGGTGCTGATCCTCACCGGCGACACCCGGAGCAACGCGGCGCTGCTCGCCCTGGCGGCGTCGCGGCTGAACATCCACCCGGAGCCGTTTCTCGAGTACCGTGACTCCCTCGTCTATGTGAACCGCGCGCTCCGCGACGAATGGTCGGGCCGCGCGCCCGGCTTCGCCTACGACCACGTCAGTGTGCTGCGGCGCAACGAGTCCGCCCCGCCGGGGCTGTCTGGAGACGTCAAGAATCTGCACGGCAAGTCGGTGTTCAACGGGCTCAGCCCACGGCCGGTCAAATTCGAGGTGCCCTTCATGCTGGCTTTGCTCGGGCCCACCACGCAGCACATGCTGAACGCGCATGCGACGACCCGCCTGTGGTTCGAACTGCCTCCCGGCCCGCGTCACGCGCAGCTGGACTACGGGATCCTCGACTCGGCCTGGCAGAACGCCGGCAAGACCGACGGCGTCGATTTCCTGCTCCTCGCCGAATCGGCGGGCGGGCATGCCCGCCCGCTCTGGCGCCGGCTGCTTGATCCCGCGAACGCCGTGGGCGACCGCGGCCGCCAGTCCGCGGCCATCAACTTCGAGCTCAAGCCCGGCGAGCGCCTGATCCTTGCCACCGGCCCCGGACCCAGCGGGGCCAACGCCTTCGACTGGGCGTACGTCGCGCACTTCGAGGCCCGGTAGCGCCGCGGCCGGGGGAAGTTGGCGTTGCGCGTCCGGGGGTTTTCGTCCGCACTGGAGCCGCATGCCCGCCGACGCCAGTCCCCTGCTCCTCGCCGCCCAGATTGGCCTGATCCTGGGTGGGCTGGCGGCGCTGTGGCGGTGGGCGCTGCGCCCGGAGGCACGGCGAAGCGCGGCCGCGCTGGCGCCCTGGGACATCACGGTGACCGACTTTTTCCTCTTCCTGTGGCTGGTGCTCTGCAGCGGCCTGCTGGTCCCGTTCGCGGCCGGCGCCTGGTTCAAGCACGCCGGCCTCGACACGACGATGAAGCTCATCCTCGGCACGGCGGCCTTCCAGCTGGGCCTGCTCGGGGGCGTGCTGCTGTTTCGCTATGGATTCCGGCGCCACGCGGGCGCGGCGGCCCCGGCGGCGACTCCGCCCGCGGGACCAAACCCGGTGCTCGCCGGCGGGGCGGTGTTCCTCATGGCCGTGCCGGTGGTCTTCGTGGTCAGCCTGGCCTGGCAGGGCCTGCTCGACCTCGCGCACATCCCGGCGCCGCCGCAGGAGGCGATCGACGTGCTGCGCCACGCCAAGGCCGGCCTGCCCGTCACCCTCCTGCTCATCTGCGCCCTCGGGCTGGCCCCGCTCACCGAGGAGCTGATTTTCCGCGCCGGCATCTTCCGGTATGCCCGCACGCGGCTGCCGCGCTGGGCGGCGCTGCTCGGGCCGTCCTGCATCTTCGGCGCCATGCACGTCAACCTCGCCAGCTTCGCCCCGCTCGTCGCGCTGGGCGTGCTCTTCTCGCTCGCCTACGAGCGCACCGGCCGCATCACGACCACCATCGTGGCGCACGCCTTGTTCAACCTGACCGCCACGCTGTTCGTGCTGGGCGGCGTGAACCTCTAGAGCCCATGCACCCGTTCGCCTCCCGACCTGCGGATTCCGTCTCGGCCCTGGGCGAGGAGCGGCTCATCGCCGCCATCCGCCGCTGGCTCGGGTCCGCCTCGCCGCGCGCGCCATTCGGGATCGGCGACGACTGCGCCGTCCTGCCCGCGCAGCGCGGCCGCCAGCTCATCACCGTCGACCCGGTGATCCACGGCCGGCACTTCGACTCCGGCGTGCCGCCCCGCGCCGTCGGCGCCAAGCTCCTCAAGCGCAACCTCAGCGACCTCGCCGCCATGGGCGGGCGCCCGACCGCCGCCGTGCTCGCGCTCACGCTCGACGCGCGGGTCAGCCGGCGTTGGCTGGAACAGTTCTACCGCGGGCTCGCCGCCTGCGCCCGCCAGTACGGCGTGCCGATCGTGGGCGGCGATGTCGCGCAGGCCAACGGCGTGCTCGCCGCGAGCCTCACCCTGCTGGGGGTTCCCGCCGGGCAGCGCATCGTCACGCGCACCGGCGCCCGGCGCGGCGACGCGCTCTACGTCACCGGCCAGCTCGGCCGCAGCCGGCCCAGCGCGCACCACTACCGCTTCACGCCGCGGCTCGCCGAGGGCGCGTGGCTGGCCCGCCAGCCCGCGGTGCGCGCCATGATGGACGTGAGCGACGGGCTGGCGAAGGACCTCCGGGCGCTGGTGCCCGCCGGGGCCGTCGCGGCCCTCGACCCCGCCGCGCTCCCGCGCCGGGCCGGCGCCTCGCTGGCCGCGGCCTGCGGCGACGGCGAGGACTACGAACTCGTCTTCGCGCTCGCGGCGCAGGCCGACCCCGCCGCCTTCGCCCGCGCCTGGCGCCGGGCCTTCCCCCGCACGCGGCTCACCTGCATCGGCCGGCTGGTCGCGCCCGGCCGCCGGCCGCCCGGCTCGCTGGACCCGGCACGGTATCGCGGCTACGAGCACCTGCGGCGCGGCCGGACCGCATGACGATTTTGGAACAGCTCCGGGGCGGGGTGACGACTGCCTCAGCCGACGAGACCCGGGCGCTCGCCGCGCGGCTCGCCGCCGTGCTCCCGCCCGACACCACGCTGGCCCTGCACGGCAACCTCGGCGCCGGCAAGACCACCTTCGTCCAGGGGCTGGCCCGCGGCTTCGGCCTCAACGAGCCGGTCACCAGCCCGACGTTCAACATCTACACCGTGCACCGGCCCGGGTCCGCCGCGGCCGGCGGCCGCACGCTGGTGCACCTCGACGCCTACCGCCTCGAGGGCCCCCGCGAGCTCGAGGACCTGCTGCTGGAGGAATTCCTCACGTCACCGTGGTGTCTCGCGGTCGAGTGGCCCGAGAAGGTCGCGGCGTGGCTGCCACCTGGCGCGCTGCATCTCGAACTCGACATCGGTCCCGACGAGCGCCACCGGCTCCGCCTGCGCTGACGCGCCGCGGCCGCGGGCTCAGGCGCCGGGCACCGCGACGTACTCGCCGGTGAAGGTCGCCGCCTTTTTCCCGCCGCAGGTGAGGTCCGCCACGAGGGTGGCGCGGGCCTTGCCGTGACGGTCCAGCGTGCGCAGAAACCGCTCCAGCTGCGCCGCGGACAGGCCCGGGCAATGCGCCTCGAAGGCCGAGCCGATGGGCGCGAGGTATTCGACCGTGTTGCGCTGGATCACCAGCCGCGAGGCGTGGCCGGCGGTCCGCAGGGAAAAATGCAGCCAGGTCCACGCGGCGAGGATCGCCACCGCCGAGACGCTGCCGCCGAAGACGGTGGCGCGATGGTTGATGTTCGGCGCCAGCGGGGCGCGCAGCGTCACGCCCGCGGCGCCGCAGGCCACGACCGTGACGCCCATGTCGGCGGACAGCGGGATGTGCCGGTGCAGGTAGGCCTCGACCTCCGCAGGCGCGGGCACCGGGCGCATGACTCAGGCCGGCTCAGCTGGCGGAGCCGGGGGATTCCGCGGCCGGAGCCGGGGCCTCGGGCGCCACGTCAGGCGCAGCCGGAGCCGGTGCCGCCGCGGGGACCGGAGCCGTTTCCGTTGGCTCTGGGGCGGCCTTGCCCTCGAAGGGCGCGGCCGAGGCCGGGGCCTCGGGGAAGTTCTCGGGATCGTGCTCCTCGGCCTCCGCCTCCTTCTTGCGGGCCTCGGCCATCGGCGGCGGCGCGAACAGGCGGCCGTCGATGAACTCGGTCACGTAGCCCTCGGTCACGAGCCAGCGCAGGTCGCCCTGCATCCGGGAGAGCTTCGCGCGTTCGTCGAGGGTGAGCGTCGGCTCCGGGGCCAGCGGCGTCGCCGGGTCCCCGGCGGGCGCGGCCTCGGGCAACTTGAGACCCAGGAACTTGGTCGCGAGCTCGCTGGCCCGGATCATGGGATGGGCCTCGATAAAGGAGATCAGCGTGCCAATGGACTCGGCGAAAACCTGGCCGGGCACGCGGAATTTGCGCTTCACGGCGCACACGTAGGAGATGCCCTTCGAGCCCTTCTTGAAGATGGTGAAGCGCTCGCGGCGGAGGCGTCCGCGCAGTGCGTTGGCCGTGTCGAGCGGGAAGCGGCGCTGGCGGTCCAGCGCGCCCTCGGTCGCGCGGCGGATCTCGCCGGCCGGGAGCTGCTCGGCGATCTTGCCGTGGAAGCGCGCGGAGTCGGCCTGCCGCACCACCTTGTCGCGGGCGTTGGTCAGGAGGTACATCCGCGCCTCCTCAAAGGTGTCAAAGGTCAGGGCCTCCTCGGCAGGCTCAGCCGCTGGCGCCTCGGCCGGAGCGGCTGTGGGTGCAGCGGGAGCGGCGGACTCCACCGGGGTGGATTCGGCGGGAGCAGTTTCGGCGGGGGCCGCCGCGACCGGCTCGGCTGCCGGGGCCGCCTCGGTGGCGGCCGGGGACTCGGCCGCGGGCTTCGCCGGCTTGGACGCGGTCTTCCACGTGTAGCGCGTGGTCTTCTTCATCTTCTCGAGCCACTGCGCCACGACCTCCGGGTCGCGAAGGGTCTCGATGCGGCTGCGGTAGGCCTCCAGCGACATGCCGCGGATCTTCGCGGCGTGGTGCTGCTGCACGATCTGGTTGTACCGGTGGTAATTCGGCGGCCCGAGGAGCTCGCCGGTGATGGTGCACTTGTTGATGACGAGGAAATTGCCCTTCGGGGGCTCGATTTCCGCCTCGGCGCGGTCGAAGAAGCGGTCGAGGTGCTGGCTCAGCACGTGGGAGATCGCGGCCTCGTCCGACTCGAACGGCAGGCCGTCGGGCACCGAGATGGAGAGCGGAGCGGGCTTGGCCTCGGGTGCGCCGGGCGCGGCCGCGGCGGCCGGCTTGCGGGTGAGCACGACGACGAAGCGGTCCAGCTTGTCGATCACCGTGCGCGCGATCTCGAACAGCTCGATCGTGCGGCAGGAGGACCGGATGGTCTTGGCGAGGGCGTTGAAGCTCGTGTCCTCGGGATAGAACGTCGCGCTGAAATAGGGGCTGTCGTACGGGCCGCGATCCAAGGCGTCGCCCTGGCGCGGGCCACGGTCGTCGCGGCGGGGGCCGCCGGTGTAGCCGCCCTGGCGGCGGTCGCCGGTGCTGCGGCGATCCCCGGCCGGTTCACGCCGCTCACCCTCGCCCGCCGGGGCGCCGGCGGGGGCGCCGGGTCCGGACGGACGGCGGAAGGCCCGGCGGTCGCGCGGGCCGTCCCGACGGTCGCCGCCCTCCCGCGGCGGACGGTCGCCGCGCGAATCCGCGCGGTCGGACGGGGAGGTTTTGTCCTGGGCCCATTGGGTACCGAAGCTGAATCCCTGGAGCTGGCTCAGGTCGAGTTTGTTGAAATCCTTGGCGGGATTTTCCTTGGCAGGCGTGTCGTCCATGTAGTCGGAGGCAAAGCGGGCAATGGCCCGCGGTGGTTTGCGGAAGCGCGGTAGCGCCGGTGTAGTCGCTGCGGAGTGTTCACGCGCCCCGGGGTGAGGCAAGCGATTTCCCGGGTGGGAATTCTATGCGCGCAGGGAACATTTTACGCAGGAAGGGAAAGTCGCGGAACGAGCCATCGGCGGCGCACCTGCTATAACCGACTGGCTTGCCGAGTCGTAGCCGCTGCTAGAGTCGTTGCCCGCCTTCGCTCTTCGAGCTACGGCGCGACAGGACGGCGCGGCAGTCTTCTGGCCGCTTTCGCGGCGGCGAAGACTGGTGCTCGGGACAGGACTCGAACCTGCACGCCTTACGGCACACGCCCCTCAAACGTGTGTGTCTACCAATTCCACCACCCGAGCAGAGAAATCCAAGGGGAAGGCGGACTAAGAGGAATCGCCCCAGCCTTGTAAAGCCCTGAAATCTGATTTCCCCGGCGCGCCCCTCAAACCAGCTGCCGGTCGCCCAGCGCGCGCGCGATGTCCGCGGCAAAAAACGGGCCGCGATAGACGAGCCCGGTGTAAACCTGCACCAGCGTGGCGCCGGCATCGAGCTTCTCGCCGGCGGAGGCGGGATCCATGATGCCGCCGACGCCGATGATCGGCAGGCGGCCGGCGGTGGCGCGGGAGATGTAGTTGATGACCTCCGTCGCGCGCCGGGTCAGCGGCGCGCCGCTCAGGCCGCCGGCCTCGGCGACCTGCGCGAACCCGCCCGGCCGGGCCAGCGTGGTGTTGGTCGCGATGATGCCGTCGAGGCCGAACTCCGCGATCGTCGCCAGCACCGCGTCGATCTGCCGGTAGGTGAGGTCGGGGGCGATCTTGAGCAGGATCGGCCGGCGCGTCGCGCCGGGCTGCGCGGCGCGGTCGCGGTTGGCGGCGGTCACGGCGCCAAGCAGCTCGCGGAGCCGGTCGCCATCCTGCAGATCACGCAGCCCGGGGGTGTTCGGGCTGCTGACATTGAGCACGAGGTAGTCGGCGTGGTCGGCGAGAAGGTGGAAGCTGGAGAGGTAGTCCGTCACGGCCTGGTCGAGCGGGACGACCTTGGATTTGCCGAGGTTGATGCCGAGCGGGATCGGGCGGTGGCCGGGCCGGGGCTGGCGGGCGAGGCGCGCGGCGACGGCCGCGGCGCCCTCGTTGTTGAAGCCCATCCGGTTGATCACGGCCTCCTGCCGCGGGTAGCGGAACACGCGGGGCCGGTCGTTGCCGGGCTGCGCCAGGGCGGTCAGGGTGCCGATCTCGACGTGACCGAAGCCGAGCGCGGCGGCCGCCGGCCAGACGCGGGCGTTCTTGTCGTAGCCCGCGGCCAGCCCGACCGCGTTGGGAAACCTCAGGCCGAACGCCTCGACGGGCCGCGCCGCGGAGGGCAGCGCCGTCCACGCGGCCATGAGCCGGGCGAGCGGCGGCAGCGCCGCCAGCAGGGACAGGGCGTGCACGCTCAGTTCATGCGCATGCTCGGGATCGAGCCGGAACAGCGCGCGCCGGGCCAGTTTCTCGTAAAGGAACCCCATGGTGGCCGACTGTGAAATCGCGGAGACAAAAGGCAAGGTCCACCGTGTTAAACCTCCGAGAGCAAGGATTTTGGCTCGGCGCCCGGCGAAATTTTCCCCGGGCGCCGGACGGGCCTTTTTGTGCTTGTTTTTTACCTCCCCCCTAGCACGCTGCGCCAAAAATCTCCTTCCGCCCCTCGAACAACGACTATGGCCAAAGCTACTTCCACTCTCGATTGGTGCGTCATCCGTCTCGGTGATGATCACAATTGGTGGGTTCATGAGACCAGCGACCCCGTGCGCTGGGATGTCGACGGGCTCAGCATCATCGACCCGCGCCAGCGCGACCACCTGATCGAGCTCGTCGATCCGCTCCGCGACTACGGCTTCGACCAGGACCTGATGGAGCGGGCCTTCATCCCCTTCCGCATCGAGAAGGACCTCGGCAGCGGCAAGGTCCGCCTCAAGCGCACGAAGGAGTCGATCTTCGAGTCCGAGGAGAAACTTTTCCTGCTGCCCGACATCCTCGACGAGGAGAACGGGCCGTACGCCGACCTGCTTGACCACCTCACGCGCTGCCGCGTGAAGATGCTCAACGACCTCTTCGAGTTCGAGTCGAAGCTCACCGTCGACGAGGTCGAGGACGAGCTCCGCGAGGACCAGAACTCCAGCTTCATCGAGGGCAAGGCCGTCCACTCCTTCGAGGAGATCACCGCCATCCTCGACTTCATGCCCGCGGGCTACGAGTCCGACGACGAGAAGCCGGCCAAGAGCACCGAGGAGGACGACGACCTGCCCGAGCTCGACGCGGCCGAGGAGGAGAAGCTCAAGAACGACGAGTCGCTCAAGTGGGACGAGGATGAGGACGACGAGGACAAGGACGAGGAGAAGGAAAAGGACGAGGACGACGAGGAGGGCGACGACGCGACCCCCCGCAAGGGCGAGGACGAGGACGAAAAGCCCCGAGCCCGAACCCGCGGCAAACGCTAGCATTGCGTTTTGCAGCGGTTGGCCCACCCCTTCCCTTTCATGGATTTTCCGCGCCGCCCGCTGCTCCTGTGCCTCTCGGCACTGATGGCGCTCTGGGCGGGCTGCGAAACCACCGGCGGAGTCGACGCGAACCCCGCGGTCCCCGCCGCCGACACCGCCTCGGCCCAGCTGCGGCCCGGCGACAGCCTGACGATCTCGCTGCAGGGCGTGCCGGATCCCAGCGTGAATGCCGTGCAGATTGATGACCGCGGCACCATCACCCTGCCCTACATCGGCACCGTCAGCACCGCGGACTGCACGCCCGGCGGGCTCACGGAGCGCATCCGCGCCGCCTACCTGGCCAAGCAGATCTACCGCACCGTCGACGTCTCGGTGACCGTCACCGAGCGCTATGTCTACGTTGGCGGCGAGGTCACCCGCCCGGGCCGCGTGGTCTGGACGCCCGACCTCTCCGTCAGCAAGGCCATCCAGGCCGCCGGCGGCTTCACGCTGTACGCCAAGGAGACGAAGGTCAGCCTCACGCGCGGCCAGAAGGCGTACGACGTCAACATCACGCTCGCCCAGAAAAATCCCGCGCAGGATATCCATCTCATGCCCGGTGACTCGGTGCAGGTGCCCCGGTCGCCGTTCTGAGCCCCGCATCGTCCGACATCGCCACCCTCACCATGCGTCTATTCCAAACGAAATCCATCGCCTCGCTCCAGCAGGAGGCCGCCACCGACCAGGGTCTGCGCCGCAGCCTGGGCAAGCTGAACCTCGTCAGCCTGGGCGTCGGCGCGATCATCGGCGCCGGCATCTTCGTGCTGACCGGCCAGGCCGCCGCGCAGTACGCCGGCCCGGCCATCGCGATTTCGTTCGTCATCTCGGGCCTCGGCTGCCTCTTCGCGGGGCTCTGCTACGCGGAGTTCGCCGCGATGATCCCGATCGCCGGCAGCGCGTACACCTACGCCTATGCCACCATGGGAGAGTTCCTCGCCTGGATCATCGGCTGGGACCTCATTCTCGAGTACCTCTTCACCGCCCCGACCGTGGCGGTCGGCTGGTCCGGGCACTTCGTCGCCTTCCTCAAGGAGTTCGGCCTCGTGATCCCGCCCGCGCTGACCAACGCCCCGCTCAACTTCGTGAACGGCCACTTCGTGGCCACCGGCGCGGTGCTCAACGTGCCCGCCATGGCCATCATCGTGCTCCTCACCGCGCTGCTCTACATCGGCATCAAGGAGTCGGCCACGTTCAACAACCTGATGGTCATCACCAAGGTGTCCGTGCTGCTCGCCGTGATCGGCTTCGGCGTGTGGTACCTGCTGCAGCACCCGAGCCTGGCGATCAAGAACTGGACGCCCTTCATCCCGGCGAACACCGGCGTCGAGGGCCAGTTCGGCTGGAGCGGCATCTGGCGCGGCGCGGGCGTGATCTTCTTCGCCTACATCGGCTTTGACGCCGTCTCCACCTCCGCCCAGGAGGCCAAGAACCCGCAGAAGGACATGCCCATTGGCATCCTCGGCTCGCTGGCCGTCTGCACCGTGCTCTTCATCACCATCTCGCTCGTGCTGACCGGCATGTCGAAGTACACCGAGCTCAACAACGCCGCCCCGGTCGTCAACGCCCTGCAGGCCGCCGGCGCCCCGGTCGCGCTCCGCTTCGTGGTCGAGATCGCCGCCATCGCCGGCCTGAGTTCGGTCATCCTCGTGATGCTGATGGGCCAGCCGCGCATCTTCTTCTCGATGGCCAACGACGGCCTGCTGCCCGCGGTCTTCGCCAAGGTGCATCCGCGCTTCCACACGCCGTACGTCACCACGGTTGTCACCGGCATCGCCGCCACGATCATCGGCGGCGTCTTCCCCCTCGCCCTCCTCGGCGAGCTGGTCTCGATCGGCACGCTCTTCGCCTTCGTCATTGTCTGCCTCGCCATCCCGATCCTGCGCTACAAGCAGCCCAACCTCGTCCGGAGCTTCCGCACGCCGTGGGTCCCGCTCGTCCCGATCCTCGGCGCCGGCCTCTGCTTCTGGCAGATGAAGGCCCTGCCGCACGACACCTGGATGCGGCTGATCGTCTGGATGGCCATCGGCTTTGTCATCTACTTCGGCTACAGCCGCCGGCACAGCAAGCTGAGCCTAGCGACGAAGTGAGGACGCCGGCGTCTCCGACCTGCGCTCCGTCCCCGTCGGTCCCCGGTGAGTTGCTTGGAGGTTGAATGTTGAGGGTTGAGCGTTGAGCGTTCGCCCGCCTCTCTTTCCCACATGAAGCTCTTCCAGGCCAAGCCCGTCGGCACGCTGATCGCGGAATCCGAGGGGGCGCACGGCATGAAGCGCGAGCTGAACGCGCTCAACCTCGTCAGCCTCGGCATCGGCTCGGTCGTTGGCGCCGGCATCTTCGTCCTCGCCGGCACCTCCGCCGCCCAGTACGCCGGCCCGGCGATCGTCTTCTCGTTCATCATCTCTGGCCTCGGCTGCCTGTTCGCCGGACTCTGCTACGCGGAGTTCGCCACGATGATTCCCGTCGCCGGCAGCGCGTACACCTACACGTATGCGACGATGGGCGAGTTCGTCGCCTGGATCATCGGCTGGGACCTCATCCTTGAGTACCTGTTCTCCGGCGCCGCCGTCGCCGTGAGCTGGTCGGCCAGCGTGCAGGGGTTCCTGGCGGAATTCGGCCTCACGATCCCGTCCAGCGTCGGCTCCGCGCCGTTCGCGCTCGACCACGGGCACCTCGTCGCCACCGGCGCGATCGTCAACCTGCCCGCCGTCTTCGTCTCGGTCGCGCTGACCGTGATCCTCGTGATCGGCATCAAGGAATCCGCGCGGTTCAACAACCTGATGGTCTTCATCAAGGTCGGCGTGCTGCTCGTGCTGATCGTCTACGGCGCGTGGTGGATCTCGCGCCACCTGGCCCTCGCCACCAGCAACCTCACGCCGTTCATCCCGCCCAACACCGGCCGCTTCGGCGAGTTCGGCTGGAGCGGCGTCTTCAAGGGCGCCGCCGTCATCTTCTTCGCCTACGTCGGCTTCGACAACGTGTCCTGCGCCGCGCAGGAGACGCGGAATCCGCAGCGCGACATGCCCATCGGCCTGCTCGCCTGCCTCGGCGTGTGCTCCTTCCTTTTCATCGCCGTCGCCCTGGTGCTGACGGCCATGGTCAAGTACCCCGGCCTCAACGTCGAGGCGCCGTTCATCTTCGTGCTGCAGGAGATCAAGGCCCCCGCCGCCCTGCGGTTCAGCATCGAGGTCGCGACCATCGCCGGCCTCACCTCGGTGGCGCTGGTCTCGCTGCTGGGTCAGCCGCGGATCTTCTTTTCGATGGCCAAGGACGGGCTGCTGCCCGCGGCGTTCAGCAAGCTGCATCCGCGCTTCCGCACGCCGCACCTCGCCACGATGCTCACCGGCCTGGTCTGCTCGATCGTCGCCGGACTGCTGCCGCTCGACCTGCTCGGCGAACTCATCTCGATTGGCACGCTCATGGCCTTCGCCATCGTCTGCCTCGGCATCCTTGTCCTGCGCCGCACGCGGCCCGATCTGCCCCGCCCGTTCCGCACGCCCTGGGTGCCCCTCATCCCGCTGCTCGGCGCCTTCACCTGCGTGGGCATGATGTTCACCCTGCCGCCGGACACCTGGCTGCGGCTGGCCATCTGGATGGCCATCGGCTTCGCCGTCTACTTCGGCTACAGCGTCCGGCACAGCACCCTGCGGAAGCAGGGGTGATTTCGCCGGGAATCACGAATCTCGGATTTCGTGCTTCAGCGGCGCAGCAGCTGCGCCATCTCCTTCGCGAAGTAGGTCAGGATCAGGTCGGCGCCGGCGCGCTTGATCGCGAGCAGGGACTCATGCCGGCAGCGCGCAAGGTCGAGCCAGCCCAGCCGCGCCGCGGCGTGGATCTGCGCGTATTCGCCTGAAATCTGGTAGGCCGCCACCGGCTTCCGCGTCACCTCGCGGACGTCGCGGATGATGTCAAGGTACAGGCCCGCCGGCTTGACCATGATGATGTCCGCGCCCTCGGCCTCGTCGAGGAGCGCCTCGCTGATCGCCTCGCGGCGGTTCGCCGGGTTCAGCTGGTAGGTCGCCTTGCTGAGCAGCCGCGTGCCCGCCGCCTGGGCGCTGCCCACCGCGTCGCGGAACGGGCCGTAGTAGCCCGAGTTGAATTTCGCCGAGTAGGCCACGATGCCCGTGCCGGTGTAGCCCGCGGCATCCAGCGCCTTCCGGATCGCGCCGACGCGGCCGTCCATCATGTCCGACGGCGCCACCAGGTCCACGCCCGCGCGCGCCTGCATGACGGCCATCTTCGTCAGGATGCCCACGGTGCGGTCGTTCTCGACGTCGTCCTGCGCCGCGTTCAGCACGCCGTCGTGCCCATGAGTCGTATAGGGATCGAGCGCGACGTCCGTCAGGATCGTGATCTCGGGCACGGCCTGCTTCACGGCCCGCACCGCGCGGAGGATGAGCGTCTCCTCGTTCAGCGCCTGGGTGCCCTCATGGTCCTTGAGGCGCGGGTCGAGCTTGGGAAACAGTGCCACCGCCGGGACGCCCAGCTTGTGCAGCGCGCGGCACTCCTTCACGAGGTCCGCAAGGTTCAGCCGGAACACGCCGGGCATGGACTTGATCTCCTCCGGCCGGGGCTTGCCGTCCACGACGAACAGGGGGGCGATGAAATCCGCCGGGCGCAGGACGGTCTCCTCCGTCATGGCGCGCAGGCTCGCCGTGCGGCGCAGGCGGCGGGGACGATGAGTCAGGTCGAGCTTGAAGGAGTCGGGCATGGGAGGGAGTTTGTAGGTCGGGGGGCGAAATGTCGGAAGCCTAAAGTCGCGGCCCACCGTGCCGGCTACGGGAGCGTCCGCGCGGCCACCACCTGAAAAGTCAGCACCGGACCCGTCCCATCCGGCGCGCCCGCCGCCAGCCCGATGATGCCCGCGCACACCGTGAGCGGCGGCTTGGGCGCCACGAGCGCCAGCTGGAAGATGAGCGAGGGCTTGCCGTTGATGGAGAGGAGGAACGGCGAGGAGTAGACCTTTTCCGAGGCCGGCAGGCCCCAGTCCGCCGGCGAGAGCTCGCGCTCCATGGGCAGTCCCTCGAGGTTGAAGTTCAGCTTGCCGCCGCTGCGGATGATGGCCCACCACGGGATGTCGAGCACGCTCATCAGCACGTCCTGCAATCCGGGCGTGCGGCTGGCGAGCTGCAGGAACTCCTGCAGCGCCAGCATCGACCCAATGGCCGCGCGCTCGTCGGCGGCGGTGACGCCGAGCACGTCGGCCGTCTTGGCGTCGCGCGCGACGACCTCCGCCGGGAAGGGCTGGTCCGCGATCGACATGTCCCCGCGCGGCAGATTCGGCTCCCGCTGGCGGCGTGCCCGCATGGCGACCATCATCGCCGGCACGCGCTCCAGCCCGAGTGCCAGGTAGTCGGCGCTGACGTGCGTGCGCAGCCGCCGGACCTCCGGCGCCGTGGCCGCCTTCCGGCCGGCCGCGTCGGCCGCCAGGGG
Organism: uncultured Opitutia bacterium; assembly: GCA_903825285.1. Classification (GTDB taxonomy): domain Bacteria; phylum Verrucomicrobiota; class Verrucomicrobiia; order Opitutales; family Opitutaceae; genus Opi-474. The sequence continues at coordinate 27,051 of CAIJZY010000001.1, forward strand.
ACCCAGCATGGCGAGGGCGATGGTGGCGCTGCCGCCGTCGAAGCGGAACTCGCGGCCGGTCGAGGTGTACAGCCGGGCCGAGTTGGGCGTGCGCAGCGGGTCGCCCGCGCGCGGCTCCGCCATCGCCAGGTCAATCAGCCACTGCTGCAGCTTCGCGCCCTTCGAGAGGCTCACGAGAACCGTCACCCCATCGCCGGGCGCCATCTTCTCGCGCGCCGTCGGCGGCGGCAGCCCCTCGCACGCCAGGCCCGCGGCCGCGGCGGCCTGCCGGATCGCGGGCAGCGGCGCGACGTGGCGGTACGCCGGCGGCTCGGCGGAAAACCCCGGCACGGCGGCGGTCAAAAACAGCGCGAGCCAAGCCCGCCGGACGCGTCCGGGCCGGTGGTCCGGCGAGCCCGCGCCCGCGGGCAGATCATGCTTGAAGTCGCCGGGCATATTCGCGTTCTTCAGGCCACAAGAGCACGCCATGTTCCGGTCCGCCACACGTTTTTGCACCCCCTCGCGCCGCGTCACCACGACGCGAACGACGAGTTGCGGTTGTTGAGCCCGACAACCGCCGGCGCCCGTTGGCGTCGTCTGCAAATACAGGATTCCGCTGCGGCGGAATTTCCCCCAGCGTAACCCACCCTCTTTCCCTCCTTCTTCATGGCCATCCAGCTTTACGAGTCTCTCGCCCGCCAGCCCCGGATCCTCGGGCAGCGTGAGCCCGGCGCCCCACCGGTCTCCGCGGCGCATCCCTTTTCGTTCTACAACTGCGGCCCGACCGTCTACGCCCCGGCCCACATCGGCAACTTCCGCACGTTCGTCGTCAATGACGTGCTCCGGCGCCTGCTTGAGCTGGAGTTCGGCCCGGACCAGGTGAAGCACGTCCGCAACCTCACGGACGTCGACGACCGCACCATCGGGCAGACCCAGAAGGAGGGCCGGCCGCTGGCCGAGATCACGAGGAAGTGGACCGACCTCTTCCACCAGGACTGCGCCGCCCTGAACTGCCTCCCGCCCCACGTCGAGCCCACCGCCACCGGCCACATCCGCGAGCAGGTGGACATGATCGAGGTGCTTATGAAGAAAGGGAACGCCTACCGCGCGCCCGACGGCTCCGTGTATTTCCGGATCGCCTCGTTCCCGGAGTACGGCGCGCTCTCCCGCATCCGCGAGCGCGAGCTGAAGGTCACGAACGCCGTGGCCGACGCCGACCACAAGGACGCGGTGTCCGACTTCGCGCTCTGGAAGGCCTACAAGCCCGAGGAGGACGGCGACGTGAAGTGGCCGGGGCCCGACGGCGCCGCAGCCGGCCGGCCCGGCTGGCACATCGAGTGCAGCGCGATGAGCAGGAAGCACCTCGGCGCGACCATCGACCTCCACACCGGCGGCGTGGACCTGCTGTTCCCGCACCACGAGAACGAGATCGCGCAGAGTCAGTGCTGCAACGGCACGACCTTCGCGCGCCACTGGTACCACAGCGAGCACCTGCTCGTGGACGGCACCACGATGAGCAAGAGCAAGGGCAACTACTACACCCTCGGCGACCTGCTCGCGAAGGGCTACGCGCCCATGGCCGTGCGCTACGCCCTGCTCATGGGCCACCCGCGCAAGCAGCTCAACTTCACCCTCGACTCCCTCCACGCCGCGGAGAGCGCGCTGAAGAACCTGCGGGCCTTCCACGCCGCGCTCCCGGCCGCCGGCGACGCCGCCGTCTTCGCGCCCGTGCTGGCCGCCCTGCGCGACGACCTCAACACGCCCGCCGCCCTCGGCGCGCTCTTCACCGTCGTTAACCGCGGCCCCGCCGGCGTGGACCGCGCCGCCTTCGACCGCGTGCTGTTCGCCCTCGGGATAGATCTCGCCCAAGCAGCACAGGAAACTTCCACGCAGACATTTGAAGACAAACTAGCAAGCGGCGACGCCGTGGTTATCCATCTCACATTCACCACCATAACGCCGTCTGAAATTACTGAGTTGGCAAAGAATAGGTTAATTGCGAAGGCGAAGAAGGACTTTGCGACTGCTGACGCTCTGCGTGCTAAGCTCACGGCCGCTGGTTGGACCATGAAAGACAGCAAGGGCGGTCCAAGTATCCTCGAGCCGATCAAGAAAGCCTGACTTGGCTTTCACCTCTCAACCTTCAACTTTCAACTCCCCGTGATGACTCCCCTCGAAGAACTCCGCCACTCGGCCTCGCACATCCTCGCGACCGCCGTTCTCCGGCTCTGGCCGGACGCCAAGCTCGACATCGGACCGCCGACGGAGACCGGGTTCTACTACGACATCGACCTCGACCACAAATTCACCGCCGAGGATCTGCTGAGGATCGAGGCCGAGATGAAGAAGGTCGCCGACGAGAACCAGCCGTTCCTGCGCAAGGAGGTCTCGCGCGACGAGGCCGTCGAGATCATCAAGGCCCGCGGCCAGGAGCGCTACAAGCTGGGCCGCCTCGCCGACATCCCCGAGGGCGAGAAGATCTCGTTCTACCAGAACGGCGAGTTCATGGACCTCTGCGCCGGCACGCACGTGCGCTATTCCTCGAAGCTGAAGGCGTTCAAGCTGCTCTCCATCGCCGGCGCCTACCACCGCGGCGACGAAAAGAACAAGCAGCTCCAGCGCATCTACGGCACCGCGTTCCCGACCAAGGACGAGCTGGCCGCCTACCTCGAGCAGCAGGAGCAGGCCAAGCTCCGCGACCACCGCAAGCTCGGCAAGGACCTCAAGCTTTTCGTCATCGACGAGGACGTCGGCCAGGGGCTGATCCTCTGGACGCCCCACGGCTCGATCATCCGCCAGGAACTGCAGGACTTCATCGGCGGCGAGCTGCGCAAGCAGGGCTACTCGCAGGTCTTCACCCCGCACATCGGCAAGCTCGAGCTCTACAAGACCTCCGGCCACTTCCCCTATTACAAGGAGTCGCAGTTCGCCCCCGTCCTCGAGAACGAGTCCCTCGCCAAGGTGCTCGCCGAGGGCTGCGCCTGCGGCGAGGTCTTTGCGCGCCTCGAGGCCGTCTCCGCCCGCCTCGCCGCGCAGGTCAACGCCCGCACCGGCCGCGAGACCATCACGCCGGACCGCGTGAAGCCCGACGACCAGCTGCTCGACGGCTTCATGCTGAAGCCGATGAACTGCCCGCATCACATCAAGATCTTCGCCTCGCAGCCGCACTCCTATCGCGACCTGCCCGTGCGGCTCGCCGAGTTCGGCACCGTCTACCGCTGGGAGCAGTCCGGCGAGCTCAACGGCATGACCCGCGTCCGCGGCTTCACCCAGGACGACGCCCACCTGTTCTGCACCGAGGAACAGGTCGCCTCGGAGGTGCTCGGCTGCCTCTCGCTGGTGAAGACCGTGCTCTCCACCCTCGGCATGGCCGATTACCGCGTGCGCGTCGGCCTGCGCGACCCCGACTCCCAGAAATACACCGGCGACTCCGCCAACTGGGACAAGGCCGAGCACGCCTGCCGCGAGGCCGCCAAGACCCTCGGCGTGCCCTTCACCGAGGAACCCGGCGAGGCCGCCTTCTACGGCCCCAAGATCGACTTCGTGGTCAAGGACGTCATCGGGCGCGAATGGCAGCTCGGCACCGTCCAGGTGGACTACAACCTGCCCGTGCGCTTCGACCTCTCGTACATCGGCGCCGACAACCAGTCGCACCGCCCGGTGATGATCCACCGTGCGCCGTTCGGCTCGATGGAGCGGTTCTGCGGCGTGCTGATCGAGCACTTCGGCGGCGACTTCCCCGCCTGGCTCGCCCCCGAGCAGGTCCGGCTCGTCACGATCAGCGACAAGCTCAACGACTACGCCCTCGCCCTCCTCGCCCGCCTCAAGGCCGAGGGCCTGCGCGCGACCGTTGACACCCACAGCGACAAGCTCGGCGCCAAGATCCGCCGCGCGGAGCTCGACAAGGTGCCGTACACGCTCGTCATCGGCCAGAAGGAGGCGGACGCGAACAGCGTCTCCGTCCGCAGCCGTGCCCGTGGCGACGAGGGCGTGATGACCGCCGACGCCTACGTCGCCAAGCTGAAGGCTGAGGTCGCCACCCGCGCCCTGCCGGCAAAGAAGGCCTGAGCCCTCCGTCGGCCCGCGGCCGTTAGCCGAACCGATCCGGCTGGAGCAGCTCCAGCGGGACGGACGGCGGCCGCCCGCCCAGCACCTCGCTGACGATCAGCCCGGTCACGGGCGCCATCGTCACGCCGAGCATCGCGTGTCCACAGGCGGCGGTCAGGTTAGGATGGCGGCCAAAGCGGCCCAGATACGGCAGGCCGTCGGGTGAGACCGGCCGGTAGCCGAACCAGGGCTGGATCCCGGCAAAGTCCTCCGGCGTGAAGTCGGGGAAGAACGCCTGCGCCGCCGCGATGATCTGCGCAACCCGCTCCGGCCGCACCTGATCGCGGTGGCCGGAGATCTCCATCGTCCCGCCGAAGCGCAGGGTCTCGCCCATCGGCGTCACCGCCACGCGGCGCTCGGTGAGGATCATCGGCTTCGTCACGCGGCAGCGCGGCCGCTCAAGCGTCAGGCTGTAACCCTTGCCGGCCTGCAGCGGCAGCCGGACCCCGAGTCCGGCGAGCATCCCGCCCGACCACGATCCGCCCGCCAGCACGAACTCGTCGGCCTGCAACTCGCCGTTCGCCGTCCGCGCCGCCGTCACCCGGCCGCCCTCGGTGCGCCAGCCCGTGACGGACGTCTGCCAGTGGAACTGCACGCCCAATCCCGCCAGCAGCCCGCGCAGCGCGGGGATGAACTTGCGCGGCGAGAGGTGCGCATCGATCGGGAAATAAACCGAGCCGGCGATGTCCATCCGCACGCCGGGCTCCAGCACGGCCGTGGCGCGGGCATCGAGCACGCGCGCCTCGACGCCCAGCTCGTTGGCGAGGGCCGCCAGCCCGTGCGCCTCGTGGTCGAGTCCCGCCGCGGTCTGGCAGAGGTTGAGCAACCCCTCCGTCCGCAGCTCGAAGGCGTTGCCCGTCGCGGCGGCCAGCTCGACAAACAGCCGCCGGCCCCCGAGGCAGAGGTCGCGCAGCAGCGGCGCGGCCCGGCGCGTGTGCTCCGGCGTGCAGGACCGCGCGAATTGCCAGCCCCAGCGCAGCAGCTCCGAGTCGAGCCGCGGCTGGATGTAGAACGGGCTCCGCGAGCTCAGCATCCACTTCAGCCCCTTCCACACCATGCCGGGTGCCGCGAGCGGGATGACATGACTGGGCGAGACATACCCGGCGCTGCCCTGCGCGCAGGAGTCCGCCGTCTCGGCGCCGCGCTCCACGACGGTCACGGCCCAGCCGTCGCGGGCCAGGTAGTAGGCGCAGCTCAGGCCGACGATGCCGCCGCCGCAGATCAGGACGGATTTCGGGGCGCGGGGCATGATGGGGAGACGATGCGGACAACGCTCAACGTCCGCCGGCCATCGCTCAACGTCCAATTTCCGCCGGGCCCGCGCGAAAAAAACGCCGGCCCCGTTTGCACGGAGCCGGCGGTGGTTTGCCTGGGGTGGTCAGACCCCATCAGGCCCATGGCAGGACGGTCAGAGCGCGGCCTCGCCGCGTTCGTCGGTGCGGATGCGGACGACCTCCTCGACCGGGGTCACGAAGACCTTGCCGTCTCCGATCTTGCCGGTTTTGGCGGCCTTCACGATGGCGCCGACGGCCTTGGCGACGACCTCGTCGGCGACGCCGATCTCGATCTTCACCTTGGGCAGGAAGTCCACGGTGTATTCGCTGCCGCGGTAGATCTCCGTGTGGCCCTTCTGGCGGCCGAAGCCCTTGACTTCGGTCACCGTCATGCCCTCCACGCCGACCTCGGCGAGCGCCGTCTTAACTTCCTCGAGCTTGAACGGCTTGATGATCGCAATGATGAGTTTCATGGTAGGATGGATTGGGGGTTAGGAGACGTAGCCCTCTTCGCCGTGTTCGTTGATGTCGAGACCCTGGCGCTCGACTTCCTCGGTGGGACGCAGGCCGATGACGGCCTTGAGGATGTAGGCGATGACCACGGTGGAGACCACCGCGAGCACCAGCGTGAGGCTGATGGCCTTGAGCTGCGCGAGCCAGAGGCCGCCGTCGGTCACCAGCTTGGCCAGGCCGTTCTTCACGGCCGGGGCGCCGGTGAGGTTGGCGTTGACGGACGCGGTGGCGAGGAAGCCCGTGACGAGCGCGCCCAGCGTGCCGCCGACGGCGTGGACGCCGAAGGTGTCGAGGGCGTCGTCATAGCCGAAGGCCGCCTTGAGCTTGGTGCACGCGAGGTACGGCACGACCGCGGCGAGGACGCCGATGATCACCGCGCCCGTGCTGTCGACGAAGCCGCAGGCGGGCGTGATGACGACCAGGCCGGCGACGGCGCCCGAGCAGAAGCCCAGGATGGAGGCGTGCCCGCGGAAGAGGCGCTCGATCGCGCCCCAGGTGAACGCGGCCACGGCGGTGGCGAGCGTGGTGGTGGTGAAGGCGTTGGCCGCGATGCCGTCGGCGGCGACCGCGGAGCCGGCGTTGAAGCCGTACCAGCCGACCCAGAGCATGCCGGTGCCGACCATACAGAGCACCATGCTGTGCGGGGCCATCTTGTCCTTCCCGAAGCCCACGCGCGGCCCGAGGATCAGGCAGAGGAGCAGCGCGGACCAGCCGGAGCTCATGTGCACCACGGTGCCGCCCGCGAAGTCGATCGCCGGGATGTGCGCATCACCGTTCCAGACGCCGTTCATGTAGCCGGTCGAGCCCCAGACCATGTGGGCCAGCGGGAAGTACACGACAAACATCCAGACGGTGACGAAGGCGATGATCGCGTTGAACTTCATGCGCTCCGCGATCGCGCCGACGATCAGCGCCGGGGTGATGATCGCGAACATCAGCTGGTACATCGCAAAGACGTTCTGCGAGACCCAGTACGCGTAGTTCGTGTTCGGCGCCGAGGTCACGCCCTTGAGGAAGAAGTACTCCGTCCCGCCCAGGAACGGGCTGTTGAAGTTGGAGCCGAATACCAGGCTGTAGCCGAAGGCCCACCACAGGAGGGTGACGAGCCCCGTGATGCCGAGGCACTGGGCCAGCACGGAGAGCACGTTCTTCTTGCGGACCAGGCCGCCGTAGAACAGCGCCAGGCCGGGCAGGGTCATGAAGAGCACCAGCGCCGCGCTGGTCATCATCCAGCCGTTGTGGCCCGGGCCGGCCACGCCGGTCAGGGCTTTGCCGGGATCACCGTTGTTGACGTAGGCTTCGAGCGCCGCAAGGCGCTCGTCAGTCGTGGGGGCGGCCGGCGCGGCCGTCTGCGCCGCAGCGGTCAGGCAGAACAGTCCTGCCAGACACGCGAAGAAACACCATCGTAGGGAACGTAGGGGAGTATGCATGGTCATCGCCGACCCTTAAGCAGCACCCGTGCCACCGGTATCCGATGGCGAGTGATTGCGGCAAAATCGGCCTTGGCTAGGGCGCGGAGCCCCAACGTGTTCCGTCGGGACACAAAAAGGGCGGGGCCGACGGCCCCGCCCGGAGTAAAATGGGAGTTTCCTGCGACCTCAGACCGCGGCTTCGCCGCGCTCGTCGGTGCGGATGCGGACCGCATCCTCGATCGGCACCACGAAGACCTTGCCGTCACCGATCTTGCCGGTCTTGGCCGCCTTCACAATGGCATCCACCGTCTTGGCCTTCATCTCGTCGGCGACGACGATCTCGACCTTCACCTTGGGGAGGAAGTCCACGGTGTACTCGCTGCCGCGGTAGATCTCGGTATGGCCCTTCTGGCGGCCGAACCCCTTGACCTCGGTCACGGTCATACCCTCGATGCCAATGGCAGCGAGGGCTTCCTTCACTTCCTCGAGTTTGAACGGCTTGATGACGGCGATGATGAGTTTCATGGAATGCTCCTACATTTGGATGGGTTGGACCAGTGGCGCAAGCCCCCGTTGAGTGATATCGGTGAATTAATCCGCACTACAGGACGCTGGTAGCGCTGGATATACCGTGGCGCAGGAGCCTTGGGGATTTCAGGGCGACGGGGAGCGTTAACTTCAAACGCCAAATCCCAAGCGCCAAACAAACCCCAGGACAGGAGTATCCAACGTCCGCCGGCATCAGCCGCACAAAGTTTGGCGTTTGCCCGCTTGGTGTTTGCCGTTTGCCGCCGCGTCCGCGGCGGTTACTCCGGCATCACCGTCTGGATGTGCAGCTCCTTGAGCTGCTTCGCAGTGACCGGGGTCGGGCTCTGCGCCATGAGGTCCTGGCCCTTCTGGGTCTTGGGGAAGGCGATGACGTCGCGGATGCTCGTCGTGCCGCAGAGCAGCGCGACCATGCGGTCGAGGCCGAAGGCGATGCCGCCGTGCGGCGGCGCACCGTAGGTGAAGGCCTTGAGCATGTAGCCGAAGCGGCTCTCGACGACGTCCGCCGGGATCTTCAGCACGTCCTCGAAGACCTTCTTCTGCAGCGCGGGCTGGTGAATCCGGATCGAGCCGCCGCCGAGCTCCATGCCGTTCAGCACGACATCGTAGTGCTGGCCGCGGACCTTCTTCGGGTCGGAATCGAGGAACGCCGCGTCCGCCTCCACCGGCGCGGTGAAGGGATGGTGCGTCGCCACGTAGCGGTTCTCCGCCTCGTCATAGCTCATCAGCGGGAAATCCACCACCCACAGGAAGCGCCAGTCGTCGGGGCGCAGGGTCAGCTTGCCGCGCTTCACCAGCAGCGCCGCCGCCTCGAGCCGCAGGCGGCCGAGGATCGCGCAGGCCTTCTCCCACGGCGCCGCCGCGAAGAACACGATGTCGCCGTCGGCCAGGCCCAGCCGGGTCGTGAGCTCCGCCTTCTCCGCGTCGGAGAAGAATTTCACGATCGGCGACTTCCACTCGCCACCCTCGATCTTGATGAACGCGAGGCCCTTCGCGCCGAGCGACTTCGCGATCTCCTCGAGGCTCTTGGTCTCGCCCTGCGTGAGGTCGGCGAGGCCCTTGGCGTTGAGCGCCTTGACCACGCCACCGTCGGCGACGGTGGAGGCGAAGACCTTGAACGAGGACTTCCGGAAGGTCTCCGAGAAGTCCACCAGCTCCAGCGCGAAGCGCACGTCGGGCTTGTCCACGCCGTAGCGGTTCATCGCGTCGTGGAACGCCAGCCGCGGGAACGGCGTGGGCAGGTCGTGGTTCAGCACGTCCTTCCACACCTTCTTCAGCATGCCCTCGAACAGCGCGTAGATGCCCTCGCGGTCGATGAACGACGCCTCGACGTCCACCTGCGTGAACTCCATCTGGCGGTCCGCGCGCAGGTCCTCGTCGCGGAAGCAGCGCGCGATCTGGAAATACTTCTCCACGCCGGCGACCATCAGGATCTGCTTGAACTGCTGGGGCGACTGCGAGAGCGCGTAGAACTGGCCCGGGTGGATGCGCGACGGCACGAGGTACTCGCGCGCGCCCTCGGGCGTGCTCTTGAACAGCGCCGGGGTCTCCACCTCGATGAATTCCTGCGCGTCAAAGTAGTCGCGGATCGACTTCGAGACCCGGTGCCGCACCTGCAGGTTCTTGCGCATCTTCGGGCGGCGCAGGTCGAGGTAGCGGTAGGTGAGGCGGAGGTCCTCGTTGACCTTGTCGCCGCCGGCGTCGTCGAGCGGGAACGGCGGCGTCTCCGAGACGTTGAGGATCTCCAGGGTGCTGGCCGCGATCTCGACCTCGCCGGTGGGCAGCGAGGGGTTCACGGTGCCCTCGGGCCGCGGCTCGACCAGGCCGGCGACGGCGATGACCGACTCCGGCTTGAGGTGCGCCGCGCGGGTGCCGAGCTCGGCGTTGTCCTGCGGGTCGAACTTCACCTGCGTGATGCCCTTCCGGTCGCGCAGGTCGATGAAGATGATGCCGCCATGGTCGCGGATGGAGTCGACCCAGCCTACCAGCGCGGCTTGGGAGCCGAGGTTAGCGGAGGTCAGCTGGGCGCAATGATGGGTGCGTTTCATGGTTCAGTCCCGGAGGGAGGGGAAGCTAAGGGCAGCGGCCGCCCGGCGAGCAATAGCAAATGCCGGGGAGCATGTCCTATGCGGGGGCCGGGTCGCCGGTCCCCAGACGAACGTCGAACTTCGAACGCCCAACATCGAACGTCGAAGGATCGTCCCGCGGCGCGGCCGCGCTGGAGTCCACCTCGATGTTGGACGTTCGATGTTCGGCGTTCGCCCGCAGCCTTCCCTACCCGATCTCCTCCGCCATCTGCAGCAGCTGGCGCGCAAGCTCGCGCGCGGCGTCGGGTGTCAGGTCCACGGGATCGTCAAAGGTGGCCACGGCCTTCAGGCGAAGCAGCCCGGCGGAGGCGTCGAGTTCCAGGGTCAGGTCGCCATCGGCATCGGTGTAGGTCATAGGCGGTTGGTCTCCGTGATAATGGGGGCTTCGTAGGAAATGCTGAGCGTGGCGATGTCGCGGCCCTGCGGCGCCCAGGTGAGCTGGATCACGGTCTGCACCGCCTTCCAGGTGACCTGGATGTATTCCGAGCTGCGCGTGGAGTACTCGAGCCCGTACTTGCCGCGCAGCAGGTCCCGGAACTTGTCGAGGTCCTTGTTCGGGATCTCGCCCGTCTCCGTGAGCACGACCGCCACGAGCTGCTGGCCCTTGAAGAAAAACTGCACGTGGAACGGATGGCCGGCGATCACCGTCTCGTCGATCCGCAGGAGCTCGACGCCACGGCCGTTGGGCAGCTCCACGGCGCTGTCGCCGGGCGCGTGCGCCTCGGGACACTCGTGCTGCACCTGGTCGAGCGTCATGCCCGCCGCCGTGCCGGGCCAGAGCATCTGCGCCCGCAGCGGCAGGGCCGCGAGCAGGGCCAGGAACGGGAGGTATTTCACCGGGAGCATGGGCAGCGGTGACCACGAAGCACACGAACCGCCCGCAGGCCAAGCCGTTTTGCGGGTGGGAGGACCGCGCCGGCAGCAGTCCTGTTGGGCGGGGTCGCTGACCCCGCCTTCGTGCCCCACCCTTTGCCTGCGACCTGAAGGCGGGTCGGCGACCCCGCCCTACTCCCAGCCATCCGGGCAGCGGCGTTGATCCCCGCGCTAGCCGACGATCAGGCTGCGGCCGGTCATCTCAACCGGCTGGGGCAGGCCCATCAGCGCGAGCAGCGTGGGGGCGATGTCCGCGAGCCGGCCGCCATCGCGGAGCTTCGGTTTTACCGCGGTGAAGCCCGGGGCGATGACGAAGGCCTCGACGAGGTTCAGCGTGTGCGAGGTGTGGGGCACGTTGTGCACCGGGTCCCACATCTGCTCGCAGTTGCCATGGTCGGCGGTGACCAGCGCCTTGCCGCCCACCTGGGCCAGCGCGGCGAGCAGCTCGCCCACCCCGCGGTCGGTGGTCTCGACGGCCTTGACCGCCGCCGGCAGCGAGCCGGTGTGGCCGACCATGTCGGGGTTGGCGTAATTGACCACAATCAGGCCGTACTTGCCCGACAGGATCGCGGCCTTCGCCGCCGCCGTGACGGCCGGGGCCGACATCTCGGGCTGCAGGTCATAGGTCGCCACCTTCGGGCTCGGCGGACACGCGCGGTCCTCGCCGGGGAACGGCGTGGCGCGGTAGTTGTTGAAGAAAAACGTGACGTGCGGGTTCTTCTCCGTCTCGGCGCAGCGGAACTGCGCGAGCCCCGCGGCGCTCACAACCTGACCGAGGATATTGGGCAGCGGCTCCGGCTTCGGCGAAACCACGTGCACGGGCAGGCCCGCCTCGTACTCCGTCATGGTCGCATAGTAGAGATCGAGCTTCTTGCCGCGGTCGAAGCCCTTGAAGTCATCCATCACGAACGCCTTCGTGATCTCGCGCGGACGGTCGCCGCGGTAGTTGTAGAACAGGACTGCGTCGCCGTCCGCGATCACGGCCACCGGCCGGCCGTCGGCGCCGGTGATCGCCGTCGGCGTCACGAACTCGTCGCCGTTCTGCGTCACCGACAGCGGCGCGTCGTAGTACTGCTGCACCGCCGCGGCGGCGTCGCGCGCGGTCGCGCCGGCCTTGCGGCCGGTCAGGACGTCATAGGCCTGCTGCACGCGCTCCCAGCGGTTGTCGCGGTCCATCGCCCAGAACCGTCCGCTGACCGTCGCGATGCGGCCCACGCCGATCTTCGCGCACTCGGCGTCCACCTGCCGGACATAGCCCAGACCGCTCGACGGCGGCGTGTCGCGGCCGTCGGTGAAGGCGTGGATGAACACGTCCTTGATGCCGTCGGCCTTCGCCTGGCGAAGGATGCCGTAAAGATGCTCGAGCATGCCGTGGACGCCGGCGTCGGAGACGATGCCCATGAGGTGGAGCCGGGACTTCCGCGTCTTGACGCGCTCGACGACCGCGCGCCAGACCGGATTGGCGGGGAGGCGCTTCTCGGAGAACAGCTTGTTCAGGCGGACCAGCTCCTGGTCCACGATGCGGCCCGCGCCGATGTTCTCGTGGCCGACCTCGCTGTTGCCCATCACGCCGTCGGGCAGGCCGACATCGAGCCCGCTGGCCCGGAGCAGCGTGCACGGGTACTGCGCGTGCAGGGCGTCGTCGCAGGCCTTCTTCGCCTGGACGACGGCATTGGTCGGGTCCTGGGAAGGATCGGGATTCTTGCCCCAGCCATCACGGATGACGAGGAGGACGGGTTGGCGCGGAGTGCTCATGGAAAGTGTAGTCCAGCACGGTTGCCCCGGAAGGCCACGGATAAAAGTCAAAAAGACGGGGAACCGGCCCGGCGCATTTGACTTCGCCGCGTTTCTTCCGGTCAATTTCCGCCATGTCCAAGCGCGCCGTCCTGCTCGTCAACCTGGGTTCGCCCGATTCCCCGTCCGTCCCGGATGTGCGCCGCTACCTGCGCGAGTTCCTTGGCGACGAGCGCGTCCTCGACCTCCCCGCCCCGGCGCGCTGGCTGCTCCTCGAGGGCATCATCCTGCGCACCCGGCCCAAGCACTCGGCCCACGCCTACGCGTCGGTCTGGACCAAGGATGGCTCCCCGCTGATTGCCATGTCGCGAAGCGTCCAGCGGCAGCTCGCGGCCCAGCTCGGGCCCGATCTCCCCGTCTACCTCGCGATGCGCTACGGCTCGCCGTCCATCGCCAGCATCGTCGGCCAGCTGGCCGCGGACGGCATCGAGGAGGTCCTGCTCTTCCCGCAGTACCCGCACTACGCCATGTCCTCCTGGGAGACCGTCGTGGTGAAGGTGATGCAGGAGGTCGCCCGCCAGGCGCCCGCGCTGCGCGTGACCACCGTCCAGCCGTTCTACGCCGACGCCGACTACATCGAGGTCCTGCACGCCGTCTGCGCGCCCTACCTGGCCGGCGGCTACGACCACCTGCTGTTCAGCTACCACGGCCTGCCCGTGCGCCACCTGCGCAAGGCCGACTCGTCCCGCGCCCACTGCACCGTGACCGCCGACTGCTGCGCCACCTGCTCGCCGGCCCACGCCACGTGCTACAAGGCCCAGTGCCTCGCCACCACGCGCGCGCTCGCCGCCCGCGCCGGGCTCGACCCCAGGCGGTACTCGGTCGCGTTCCAGTCGCGGCTCGCCGGCGAGCCCTGGCTGGAGCCCTTCACCGACCACGAGCTCGAGCGCCTGCCCCGCGAAGGCCGGAAAAACCTGCTCGTGCTCTGCCCGGCATTCGTCACCGACTGCCTCGAGACCCTCGAGGAGATCGCCGTGCGCGGCCGCGAGTCGTTCCTCGCCGCCGGCGGCGTGCAGTTCCAGCAGATCCCCTGCCCGAACGATCATCCGGCGTTCATCGATTTTCTCGCCAAGCGGACACAGGACTGGTTAAAGGGCGGCCAACTTTGAGCCCGCCTGTCCCCGACCCATCCCACCCCTCCCCCGCTCCGCCGGTCCCGCCGGGGAGCTGCGCGGTTGTGCTGCTGGATGCGGCCGGGCGGGTGACCGCCGCCAACGCCACCGCCCAGGCCCTGTGGCAGGCCGAGCCCGGCGCGCTGGTCGGGGCCCATTTCGCCAGCCTGCTCGCCTTCGATGTGGTGTCCGACGATGCCGACTGGCTGGAGTCGCAGTGGGAGGTCATCCTCGCCACCGCCCTCGACCAGACCGTCCCGCTCGACGTGCAGCCGAAGGGGGGCGCCCCGTGCGACATGCGCGTGCGCATCGAGGAGACCCTCGGCAACCCGCCCGGCTTCATCGCCACGGTGCTGCCGCCCGCCGGGGCCGCGACGCCGGCCGATGACGACGGCTTCCGGCTGCTCGCCGAGAAGGGCGCCGTCGGGTTCTTCGACCTCAACGTCCAGAGCGGCCGCGCCCGCTACTCGCCGGCCTGGAAGAAGCTCCTGGGCTATGCCGACGCCGAGCTGCCCGACACGATTGACCACTGGCGGCAGCTGATCCACCCCGACGACTCCGGCGCCGCCCCCGACCAGCTCGGCAAGAAGCTCGCCGTCAGCTCCCGGCCCTTCGGCGTCGAGTTCCGCATGAAGCACCGGCTCGGCCACTGGGTCTGGATCCAGTGCCTCGGCCTCCAGGTGGTCGGCGCCGGTGGTGCGCTCGAGCGCGTGGTCGGACTCCACCTCGACATCTCCGAGCGCAAGGAGCTCGAGGAGACCAGCATCGCGAACGACACGCGCATGCAGGAGCTTTCCAGCACCGGCCCGCTCGGCGCCTTCGAGTTCGATTTCGGGACCAAGACGTTCTGGTATTCGCCCGCCTTTCAGAAGCTCCTCGGCTGGGAGGAAAAGGACGCCGCCGCCGGCCTCGCCGCCTTCACCGCCGCGCTGCCTGCCGCCGAGACGGCCGCCGGGCCCGAGGTCTGGCTGCTCAAGCACGCCGTCGGGCAGAACCCCTTCATCGTCCCGGTCCAGCTGCAGGACAAGGCCGGCCGGACCGTGGACCTCGTGCTCGGGGCCAACCGCATGCTCACCCGCAAGCGCGACCTGGCGCGCGTGACCGGCTTCATCTGCCCCCTCCCCGCCGGCCTTGGCGCCGCGTCCACCGCCGGCCTGCCCGAGGGTCTTGCCGCCGTGGCGCTCGCGGCCCTCGCCGAGGGCGTCATCCTGGTCGACGACCGCGGCAAGATCGCGTTCGTCAACGCCGTCGCCGCCCGTCTCCTCTGTCGCAGCGCCGAGTCGGCCCGCGGCCAGGCGGTCAACGAGATCTTCCGCCTCGTCAACCGCGAGAGCGGCCGCGCGGGCGAAGACCCGCTCGACCGCGTGCTCGCGGCGGACCAGCCCCTCCCGCTGATCGCCGAGGACGCGCTGGTGGCCACCGCCGAGGGCCTGGCGCCGACGCCGATCGTCTGGACCGCCCGCACTGCGCTCGACCCGTCGGGCAAGCCCTTCGGCGCGGTCTTCGTGTTCCGCGACCCCAACGAGATGAACCTCACGCCCGAGGAGCTCGTGAAGGCCAACCGCTTCGAGACCCTCGGCCTGCTCGCCGGCGGCATCGCGCACGACTTCAACAACCTGCTCACGACGATCATGGGCGGCATCTCGCTGGGCAAGGACACGCGCGACTACTCGTCACTCGACGACAGCGAGAAGGCCTGCATGACGGCCAAGGGCCTGACGCGGCAGCTGCTGACGTTTGCCAAGGGCGGCGCCGGCACGATCACGGTGCAGCCGGTGACGGACATCCTCACCGACACCATCAAGATCGCCGCCGCCGGCTCGACGGCCGAGGTCACGGTCGAGGTCGCGCCCGGCACCTCGCCCATCGCGGTGGATCGCGCGCAGATCCTGCAGGTTTTCCAGAATCTCGTCGTCAACGCCATCCAGGCCATGCCGCCGCCGCCGCACCGCCCGCGCGTCCAGCTGCGCGCGCGGAACCTCGCCCTCGCCGAGGGCCAGGTCGCGCCCCTGCCGGCGGGCGACTACGTGGAGTTCGAGGTGCGCGACAACGGCGCGGGCATCCCGCCGGAGTACGTGGCCAAGATCTTCGACCCGTTCTTCACCACGAAGAAGCACGGCACCGGCCTCGGCCTCGCCACCGTGCTCTCGATCGTGCGCCGGTACGGCGGGCAGATCGGCCTCGACACCGCCGTCGGCGTCGGCACCGCATTCACCCTCTACCTGCCCACCGCCGACCGGCCCGTGGAGGTCCAGGCCCGCCGCGCCGCCTCGCTCCGCTTCGGCACCGGGCGCGTGCTGTTCATGGACGACGACCCGAAGATCTCGTCCATCACCGCCGCCATGCTCAAGAGCCTCGACTACAAGTTCGACCTCGCGAAGAACGGCGAGGAGGCGATCACCTTCTACAAGCGCTACCTCAACATCGGGCGGCCGTACGACGCCGTGATCATGGACATCAGCGTGGTCGGCGGCATGGGCGGCGAGGAGACCTTCAAGGCGCTCCGCGAGCTCGACCCCGACATCCGCGCCATCGTCTCGAGCGGTTACGACAACGACGACATGGCCAAGAAGTTCCTCGAGCTGGGCTTCTGCGGCTATCTGACCAAGCCCTACCGCGTCGCGGACCTGGGCAAGGTCCTGAAGACGGTGCTCGGCTGAGCGGATTTCGCCGACGCTTCAGGAGCTGCCGCCCCGGCCCTTTGTTCCATCCCCCCACCTTGTCATGAGTTCCAATACGATCCCCGGCCTGATGCCGGCCTCGGTGTTCCGATTCCGCCCCCGCGCACTCGAGCTGCTGCGGCAGCGCTACACGCGGCATGACGCGCTGGTGGACGGCATGGCGGGCATCACCGTCGGCCTGATCGCGCTCCCGCTCGCCCTCGCGCTGGGCGTCGCGAGCATCCCGACGGGCCTCGCCACGCCCAGCCCGGCGCCGGCCATCGGCATCTTCACCGCCATTATCGGCGGCTTCATCGTCTCGCTGCTCGGCGGCAGCCGCGTGCAGATCGCCGGCCCGACCGCGGCGTTCGTCACCGTCGTGCTCTTCGTCATCACCAAGCACGGGTTCGACGGCCTCCTGCTCGCGACCCTCATGGCCGGCGTGATCCTCGTCGTGATGGGCCTCACCGGCATGGGGAACCTGATCAAGTACATCCCCTATCCGGTCACCAGCGGCTTCACCACCGGCATCGCCATCGTGCTGATCGTCGGCCAGTCGGTGAGCTTCCTCGGGCTCACCGCCGCCGCGCCCACGGAGTTCTTCGACAAGGTCGGGTGGATCCTCACCCACCTGCCGCAGGTGAACATCACCACCCTGCTCATCGGCCTGGGCTCGGCGGTGTTCATTTACTATTGGCCCAACGTCCGCGACCGGCTTCACCTCGGCCGCGTGCCCGGGCCGATCGCCGCGATGGTCGTCTCCGCCGTGGTGGTCGCCGTGTTCGGCTGGGAGCAGTCGCGGGGCGTCGCGACCGTGGGTTCGCAGTTCGGGCCGATGGCCATCCCGCGCGGCCTGCCGCCGATGGTCTGGCCGGAGATCTCGCTCAGCCGCATCCGCGACCTGCTCGGGCCCGCCACCACCATCGCCCTGCTCGGCGCGATCGAGTCGCTGCTGTCCGCCGTGGTCGCCGACGGCCTGGCCGACGACCGCCATGACTCCAACACCGAGCTGGTCGCCCAGGGCATCGCCAACCTCACCACGCCGTTCTTCGGCGGCCTGCCCGTCACCGGAGCCATCGCCCGCACCTCCGCCAACGTCAAGGCCGGCGGCCGCAGCCCCGTCGCCGGCATGGTCCACTCGGTCACGCTGCTCCTCATCGTCCTGTTCTTCGCCCCCTTCGCCCGGTACGTGCCGATGGGCGCCATCGCCGCCGTCCTCATTGTCGTCGCGCTGCGCATGGGCGAATGGCACGAGCTGACCCGCCTGCGCAAGATGCCGGGCAGCGACGCGCTCGTGCTGCTGACCACCTTCGGCCTCACGGTGGTCTTCGACCTCGTCGTCGCCGTCGAGGTGGGCATGGTCCTCGCCGCCGTTCTCTTCATCCGGCGCATGGCCGACACGACCGAGATCTCGCAGGTCACGTCGGCCGACGAGCTCGAGACCGCCGAGCAGGTCGCCCACGGCAAGGACATCCCCGAGGGCGTGCTGGTCTACCGCATCTTCGGCGCCTTCTTCTTCGGCGCCGCCGAGAAGATGGAGGACGCGCTGCTCCGCGCCGGGAAGCTGCCCAAGGTGCTGATCCTGCGGCTGCAGCTGGTGCCGGCGATGGACGCCACCGCGCTGAACGCGCTTGAGAGCATCGTTGAGCGCATGCAGAAGGCCGGCGGCACCGTCATCCTCAGCGGCCCGCACCGGCAGCCGCTCGAGATGATGGTCAAGGACGGTTTCATCGAGCGCCTCGGACGCCGCAACGTCCGCGCCCACTTTGACGATGCCCTGACCCGCGCGCGGGAGGTGCTGGCCACCACGGGCAAGTAGGGCGCGGGTAAGGATCAGGTAACAAGTGGCAGGTGTCAGGTAGCGACCGCTGGCCGCATTCTGCCTCCTGCCACTGGTCCCTTGTTACTTGTCCCTTCCTTCCGCGCCGCGCCACGTGAAGGCATGGCAGAGGGCCACGCCGGCGGCGTCGGCCTCGTCGGACGCCAGCGGCCGGCCGTGGCCGAGCAGCGCCATCACGGTCCGCGCCATCTGGTCCTTGCTGGCGCCACCCGCGCCGACCACCGCCTGCTTCACGCGCATGGGCGGATACTCGAACACCGGCCGGTCGTGCAGCGCGACCGCGGCGATCGCCGCGCCGCGGGCGGCGCCGAGGATCTGGGCGGTCTGGAAATTCTGCACGTAGATCGTCTGCTCCAGCGCCACATGGCGGACGTCGTGGCCGGCCACGAAGGCCGTCACCGCCCGGTGGATCTCCGCCAGCGCCGCTGACATCGGCACCTTCGCCGGCACCTTCACGGTCTGCGCGCGCAGCAGCAGCGGCGTTCGCCCGGGCGTGAACTCCAGCAGTGCCAGGCCGGTCCCGCGCAGCGAGGGGTCGATCCCCAGCACGCGGCCGGCGAACGGCGGGCGCTGCAGCGAGACCACGGCCGCGGAGCGCGCCGGGACCGCCCGGCCCTCGAGCTTCGCCTTCCACATCTCCCGGACCGTCATGCGCGCCATGTCGTCATGCTGAAGGGGAATCGGCCGAAAGTGAAAGGGCGAAAGTGCGGGCGCCGACCGCCAAGATCGCGAAGTCCAATCCCCGATGATTTTGCCACGCAGGTGGGAGCGAGCTTGCTCGCGACTTGACCCGTTCGGTCGCGAGCAAGCTCGCTCCCACACCTGATCTCGTCCGCTTCGTGTCCTTCGTGGTAACAACCACCCGTCACAGCAGCAGCTTCATCCCGGCGAGCGCCGCGAGGGCGAGGGCGAGCTGCTCGAAGAGCTTCTGGTCGAGGTGCGCGAGCAGGCGCCGGCCGAGCAGCGCCCCCGCGATCACCGCCGGGGCCAGGACCAGGTTGAGCCCGAGGCTGGAGGCGTTGACCAGCCCGAGGTGCGCCATGAACGGCACCTTGAAGAGGTTCAGCAGGAGGAAGAACATCGCGCCGGTGCCCATGTACTCCATCTTCGGCAGGCGCATCGCGATGAGGTAGATCGCCATCAGCGGCCCCGCCGCGTTGGCCACCAGGGTCGTGAAGCCCGCGAGCACGCCGATCGTCGGTGCGAACCAGATCGGGTGCGCCTCGCCCTCGGCCGCCGGCCGGCGCCGCCGCCAGAGGTGCATGGCCAGCATGCCGAGGATGATGACCGCGATCAGCACGCTCGCCTGCCGGTCGTTGACCCGGCCGAGCGCGCAATAGCCCGCCACGACGCCCGCCGCCGTCCACGGGAACAGCCGCCAGAGGTGCGACCACACCGCATGCTGCCGGTACGACGCCACGGCCACCACGTCGGCCATCACCAGCATCGGCAGCACCACGCCGCTCGCCTGCCGCGCCGGCAGGAGGTTCGCGAAGATCACCACCGCCAGCATGGCGACGCCGTTGATGCCCGTCTTGGACAGCCCGATCGCCAGTGCGCCGACGGCCGCCAGCGCCCATTGCCATGGCTCGAGGTGGGTCACGCGGCCGGTCCCTCCGTGAAGGTGCCGTCGGCCACGGTGAACACCTGCCAGTCGCCGCGGGCCACGTCGGGCAGGCTCGTGCCGGTGGCGATGATCTGCGCCTCCGGGTCCACCGCCGCCCAGAACCGGCGCCGGCGCTCCGGGTCCAGCTCGCCGAGCACGTCATCCGCCAGCAGGACCGGCCGGATGCCGCTGCGCGCGTGGAACCACGCCGCCTGCGCCAGCCGCAGCGCCAGCACGAGCGAGCGCTGCTGGCCCTCGGACGCGAAGTCCTTCGCCGCGGTGCCGCGGACGTGAAACTGGAAATCGTCCCGGTGCGGGCCGGTCAGCGTCGTGCGGAACTGGAGATCGCGGGCGCGCCCCGACTCGAGCCGCGCCAGCAGGGCCTCGGCGGACGCCTCCGCGCAGTTCGGCTCGTAGGTGATGGCCGCGGGCTCGGCGGAGTCGCACACCTGCGCGTAGGCCTGCGCCAGCGAGGCCGCGAGCTCGCGCACCGCGGCCGTCCGCCGCGCGACCAGCTCCGCCGCCGCCGGCGCCAGCAGCTGCTCGAAGGCCGAGAGTTGTCCGTCGGCGGCCCGGCCCGAGCGCAGCAGCGCGTTGCGCTCGGCCAGCGCGCGGGCGTAGGTCTGCAGCACGCGCAGATACCCCGCGTCCATCGCCGCCAGCGTGAGGTCGAGCCACCGCCGCCGCGCCGCCGGCGCGCCGCGCACCAGCAGCAGGTCCTGCGAGGAGAAGACCACCGTCGGGAATTTTCCCAGGTGATCCGCCAGCCGCGTCACGCGCGCCTGGTCGCACCACAGCTCCTTGCCGTCGCGGCGCAGCTTCACCGTCACCTGCGTCGCGCCCTGCCGCTCATGGTCCAGGTCGGCCGCGATGGCCGCGACGTTCTGCCCGTGGCCGATGAGCGGCTTGGGATCGGCGGCCCGGAACGACCGCAGCGCGGTGAGGAACCCCGCCGCCTCCAGCAGGTTGGTCTTCCCCTGCCCGTTCGCGCCGACCAGGTACTGCTGCCGCCCCGCCAGCTCGAGCGTGGCGAAGCCCACATTCCGGAAGTGCCGCAGCGTGATTTTCCGAAGGCGCATGGGGATTTACGATTTACGAGTTACGATTGGGCGGACGCAAGCGTGGGGCAGGATCTGGTTACATGCCGCCCCAACAGCATCGGCCAAGTCGCGCACTGCATAGCCGACTGCAAACCCACCCCGCCACAAGCGCAGTTCTCCCAAATCGTAAATCGTACCTCGTAAATCGTAAATCTCCCATGGTGGTTCAGCTTGTCCCCAACTGCTCCGTCCCCTATCACCCTCGGCAATGACCTTTGAAGCCTCGCTTGCCGAATCCGTCCGCACCCTGCAGGCGCTGTCCACGATCCGCCCGGCCATCGACCAGGCCGGCCAGATGATCGTCGAGACGCTGAAGCACGACAAGAAGCTCCTCGTCTGCGGCAACGGCGGCAGCGCGGCCGAGGCGGCGCATTTCTCGACCGAGCTGGTGGGGCGCTACCAGAAGAACCGCGCGTCGCTGCCGGCGATCGCGCTCTCGGCCGACGGCTCGCTCGTCACCTGCATCGGGAACGACTACGGCTACGACCAGGTGTTCTCGCGCCAGATCACCGGCCTCGCCCACCCGGGCGACCTGGTGGTGGTCCTCACGTCCAGCGGCAACTCCGCCAACATCGTGGCGGCGCTGCGCGAGGCGAACAACCTCGGCCTGCGCAGCCTCGCCTTCCTCGGCCGCGGCGGCGGCAAGGCCAAGGGCCTCGCCACATGCGAGCTGATCATCCCCGGCCACAGCGGCGCCTCCGCCCAGGAGGCCCACCTGTTCCTCATCCACCACTTCTGCGAGCTCGTGGACGAGGCCTTCGCGTAGGCCGGCGCGGCGCGCCGGCCGCAGCGAGCAGCGGGTAGCGAGTGGCGCGCATCTGGCTCACTCGGTCCTGAGTGGCAAAGATACCGGTACGCCCAATGGCGCGATCCCTGATTCTCCCAAGTGTCACCCAAGCTGGATCCATGCTCGCTACGCGCTGCCCACTACTCGCTACGCCCCGCCGCCGCCGCTTTTCCTTGCCGAGCGGCGAAGGCTTAGGTTCGCTGCGCGCCTCATGAGCACTCCCGCCCCCGTTGAACACGCCCTGATCAAGACCTCCTACGGTGAGATGACGATCGCCTTCTGGCCCGACGTCGCGCCCAAGACCGTCGAGAACTTCAAGCAGCTCGCGAACGCCAAGTTTTACGACGGCACCGCGTTCCACCGCATCATCAAGGGCTTCATGATCCAGGGCGGCTGCCCCAACACCCGCAAGGGCGAGACCGGCATGCCCGGCACCGGCGGCCCCGGCCACAAGGTGAAGGCCGAGTTCAACGCGAAGTCCCATGTCCGCGGCGTGATCTCGATGGCGCGTTCCTCGCATCCCGACTCCGCCGGCAGCCAGTTCTTCATCTGCCACGGCGACGCCAAGTTCCTCGACCGCCAGTACACCGCCTTCGGCCAGTTGGTGAAGGGCGACGACGTCCTCGAGCGCATCGCCACGGTGCCCACGACCGGCGGCGGCGGCGGCGAGAAGAGCACCCCGATCGACCGCATCGAGGTGGAGAGCATCACCATCGTCCCGGCCAGCTAAGGCGCCGCTTTCGCCGCCTGCGCCTTCGCCGCTGCGATCTGGTCCGACAGCGCCTTGAGCTGGGCGCGGATCGGGGCCGGCGGATTGTCCTGGAGGGTCTGGTCGATGAGGGCCGCGGCCGAGCCATAGCGTTTCCGGCCAATCTCCGCCTGGATGTTACGCAGCGTCTCGATGCCTTGCTCGATGTCCTGCAGCGCCGCGAGATCACTCGGGGACAGCGATTCGCGCGGGATCTTGGCCAGTGCCTCGCTCGCCTGATCCAGCTGGCCGCTTTCGTATAATTGCTGGAGCCGCCGGCGGCTGTCGCTCCCATGCGCCCGGAGCTCGAGCTGATGAACCCAGATCTCAAGGTTGGGGGACAGGGTCTTGGAGTTCTGGCGGATTTTTTCCAGGCAGGCCCGGGCCCCGTCCTGGTCGCCGTGCCTTAGCATCAATGCAACCCAGCCCAGTTCCGCGGTGACACCGCTGGGAAAGAGCAGGCGGCCGCGCTTCACCACCTCCTCGTCGCCGGCGGTCACATCGCGCAGCGCCCCGATCAGCCCAGCATAGCATTCGTAACTCGGATAGTAATAGGGATTCAGCCGCATCAGCTCCTGCAGGGCATCCGCGCTCCGGCGGGCCAAGGTGGTATCCGCGCCGTCCGCCACGTCCACTCCGAGCACCGGTCGACTCATGGCGATGTCCCGGTAGCCATGCGCGATGTACCAGCGTGACCCGGCGGCAACCGCCCGCTGGAAGGCATTCTCCGCGTCCGGCATGTTGCCCTGCGTCAGGGCGAGAAAGCCCTCGGCCTCATGGAGCATGACCGGATTGGCCGCGAGGGAACCCGCGCGATCCAGGTGACTCTGGGCCTGGATGGCGGATCCCGCCACTGCCCCCATGTAGCCCATCACCACCTCCACCTCCGCCTCGGACACGGTTTCCGTCTGGATCTTCGCCACGGTCTCCGCCGTGAGCGTCACGGTTTCACCCCGGTAGCTATCCTCCTTGAGGTACTTCGCCACGCGATGACCCAGTGCCTCCAGCCCCTCGGGAAACGCCGCGGCGATGGCCTCGTCATGCGTGTGACCAGACTCCCAGGTCGTGATGAAGCGCAGCAGCGCCGGCCGGTTCGCGCCATTGTCGCCCCACAGGAGAAAATGCACCAGGACCCAGTCTTCCGCGTAGTCCGAGGACGCGAAACTGCTGTGGTGCAGCAGCTGGTCGAGGGGTTGCACGAGCTTTCCATCCAGCACGTCCAAATTCACCTTGGAGCGACGGCCCAGCTCCACCTGGGAACCATGCGCCACCCCCTCGACGCAAATCTGCTGCAGGCCGGTGGCCAGCCAGATGGGCAGCGTGCGGGGAAAAGTCTGCGCACCCCAGAGCCCCGCCTGCAGCAGGAAGGACGCCTCCGCCAGGTTGGCCCGCGTCGGGTTCATCGCACAGAAGGTCCGGCCAAACTTGTCGCAGTTCTGCGCGGCCATGTAGTACGTGATGACAGCCCGCCCGAGCTTCTTGGCTTCTGGCGGCAGGAAGAATTCCTCAAACGCGGCCTGGTCCGGAAACACCACCCCGATCATCGGGTCGAGCGCCCGCTCGTCGGCGGGACCCAGCCCATTCACAAGCGCCCGAAAGGCCTCCACCTTGATCAGCCACTCGTGGGCCGTGGTCGCCGAGCCGGCGGTGTAAACGGCCACGTGCGGGGTGGCGACTTTCGTCCAGCCGGGCGACTGGGCGGACAGGGGAAGCACGGCGGCCAGCAGAACCGCGCCGAAGCCGAGGAGCGAACGTTTCATCATGGGGTGGGATGTCTCGTTGGTGGATACTAAGCTACTAAGGCCTTCCTGCCCAAAACAATCCTGAATCGCGCCTCAGCCCGGCGCCAAGACAAAGCTCGAAATCCGCCCCCGGCTGGCATCGGATTCCGTCCCCTCCCTCGCCGTGCCGAAGCTCCTCCATCTCCAGGTCGCCTGTGCCGAAAACCGCGTCATCGGCCGGGACCAGCGCCTGCCCTGGAGCATTCCGGAGGACCTGGCGTTTTTCCACGCGCAGACCGCCGGGCAGGTGGTCGTGCTCGGCCGGATCTGCTTCACGCACTGGCCACGCGCGGCCCTCGACGGCCGGCGCCCGGTCGTGATCACGCGCCAGGCCGACCTTGCCGCCCCGGGCGTGCAGGTGGCCCCTTCCCTGCCCGCCGCGCTCGCGATTGCCGAGACGCTGCCGGGCGAGATCCACATCTGCGGCGGCGAGCGCATCTACGCCGAGACCCTCGCCCTCGAACGGCCCATGCGGCTGCACCTCACGCTCGTGCACGCCGACATCCCGGGCGACACGCATTTCCCCGAGTGGCGCCACCTCGCCTGGCGCGAGCTGGACCGCCGCGACCGCGCCGACGCGAACTACCGCTACACCTTCTTCACGCTGGAGAGACCGTAGTTTGGAAATTCGAGGAAATCGCCTGCGAACCTAGGTCAATTCTTCAAATCCTGGCAGATTGGGTCTGGCTGGTGCTGCTCTCGGAATTCGTGCTTCAGCCTTGGTGCTTCCTCTGCAGCTCCGCGTGCGCCTTCGCCGTCGCCACATACTTCTCGGCCCACACGCGCAGGCCGGCGATCTCCTCGGGCTTGAGCGGACGCACCACCTTGGCCGGCGTGCCGAGGACCATCGAGCCGGGCGGGCACTCGAAGCGCTGCGGCACCAATGTGTTCGCGCCCACGATGCTCTGCGCCCCGATCTTCGCGCCGTCGAGGACCGTCGCGCCCATCCCGATCAGGCACTCGTCGCCGATCGTGCAAGCATGGACAATCGCCGCATGGCCGATCGTGCACCACTTCCCGATGTAGGCGCCGTAGTCGTCGGCCAGGTGGACGATCGCGTTGTCCTGGATGTTCGTGCCCTCGCCCACCCGGATCTCGTGGATGTCGCCCCGCAGCACGGCGCCGTAGAACACGCTGGTCTGCGGGCCGAGCACGACGTCGCCCTGCACCGTCGCGTTCGCCGCAATGAAGAGCGCGCCGGCCGTGTCGGGCGTCCGGGACAGGTGGCGGGACAGGCGTTCTTCAATTGTCATGTCTTACTCCTAAGGGAGGAAATCCACAGGATAAAATCCGAAACTCAAGGTATCCGGAAATATTTTGCATCCACCTCAGCCACTGAGCTACCCCAACCGCAGAATTTGAACTTCGATCGTGCGTTCTCTGGCCTCGGATTTCGAAATTCGCCTTCGTGCTTCACCGCTCCTTCTCATACGGCACCCCGCTGGCCCGCGGCGGCACCGCCGTCCCGACAAAGCCGGCCAGCAACAGCACGGTGAGCACGTAGGGCAGCGCGAGGATGAACTGGACCGGGATCACGCCCACCAGCGGCAGGTCCACGCCCTGCAGCCGCGTGGCGAGCGCGTCGGTGAAGGCGAACAGCAGGCAGGCGCCCAGGGTCGGATACGGCCGCCATTTCCCGAAGATCAGCGCCGCCAGCGCCAGGTAGCCCTTGCCCGCGGTCATGTCGCGGACAAAGCCCGCGCTGGCCGCGGTGGACAGGTAGGCTCCGGCCACGCCGCACAGCACGCCGGAGATCATGACCGCCTGGTAGCGCAGCCCCGCCACGCCGATGCCGGCGGTGTCGACGGCCTGGGGATTTTCGCCGACCGCCCGCAGCCGGAGGCCGAAGCGGGTGCGGTAGAGAATCCACGCGCTCACCGGCACGAGTGCGGCGGCCAGATAAACGATGAGGTTGTGCCCGCTCAGCAGCTGGGAATAGAGCAGCCCGGGAAACGGCGCCGTCCGCGCCGCCGCGGCCGCGCCGGGCCAGGCCAGGCCGAGAAAACGCTGGCCGGCGCCCTCGAGCTGGGGCGTCTGGCCGCCGAGGTCGAACCACGCCAGCGCCAGCGCCGGGCCGAGTCCCGCGACCATGATGTTCACCGCCATGCCGGCCACAACCTGGTTGCCCCGCTGCGTCACGCAGGCAAAGCCCAGCAGCAGCGCCAGCGCCACCGCGACCGCGATCCCCGCCCCCAGCCCGACCCACGCCGAACCGCTCACCGCCGAGGCCGCCGCCGCCGCAAAGGCCGCGCCGAGCATCATGCCCTCCAACCCCAGGGCGATCACCCCCGCGCGTTCCGAGAACAGCCCGGCCAGCGCCGCCAGCAGCAGCGGCGTCGCCACCCGGAGGGTCGCGGCCAGCAGCAGGACGATGAGAGTGTAGGTTTCCATGCGCGGAGCCGCTTACCGGTTCGAGCCCTCCGGTTTCCCTCTGCCCAGCAGTGCCGCCAGCGGCGTCCGGAAGACGTTCTCCAGCGCGCCGCAGAACAGGATCACAAGGCCCTGGATCACCACGACCATGTCCCGGTTCACATGCGGCATGTCGAACGACAGCTGCGACCCGCCCTGCACGAGGGCGCCGAACAGCACCGACGCGAGCAGGATGCCCACGGGATGGTTGCGGCCCATCAGCGCGACCGCGATGCCGACGAAGCCCGCGCCGCCGGGAAAATCGAGCAGGATGCGGTGCTGCGAGCCCATGAGCTCGTTCAAGCCGAGCGAGCCGGCCAGCGCGCCCGAGAGCAGCATGGCGCCGATCGTGACGCGCTCGGGCCGGATGCCGGCGTAGCGGGCCGCCGCCGGGTTGATTCCGGCCACGCGCAGCGCATAGCCCCAGCGGGTGCGCCAGACGAAGAGCCACACCAGCACCGATGCCGCCAGGGCGAGCAGGAAGGCAAGGTTGAGTGGTGTGGCGGCGAACGGGATCCCGATCCGGCCGAGCAGCGTGTGCAGGCCGGGCATGAAGGCGTTGGGCGCGAACTCCCGCGACTCGGGCGACTGCTGCCCCGGGCGGATCAGCACGTTCACCAGCAGCCAGGTCATCAGCGCCGACGCGATGAAGTTGAACATGATCGTGGTGATCACGATGTGGCTGCCGCGCCGCGCCTGCAGCCAGGCGGGGAGGAACGCCCACGCCGCCCCGCCCGCCGCGCCGGCCAGCACCGCGAGCGGCAGCACCGCCCAGAACGGCCAGTGGCCGAGCGCCAGGCAGACCAGGCCGGTGCCGAGCCCGCCGATGTAGGCCTGGCCCTCGGCGCCGATGTTGAACAGCCCGGCGTGGTAGGCGACCGCCACGCCGAGGCCGGTGAAGATGAAACTCGTCGCGTAGAACAGCGTGTAGCCGATCGCCTCCTGCGAGCCGAATGCGCCGTCGGCCATCAGCCGCAGCGCCGCCCAGGGACTCTCGCCGATGAGCCGGATGATCGCGCCCGACAGCAGCAGGGCCGCGAGCAGGTTGACGGCGGGGAGCAGGCCGAACTCGGCCCAGCGCGGCAGCTTGGCGGCGGGACTCATGCGGGCGCCTCCGTCCTCACGCCGGCCATCATCAGGCCGAGCCGCTCCTCGGTGGCGTCGGCGCGGGCCACCTCGCCCATGATTTCGCCGTCGTGCATCACCAGGATCCGGTCCGCCAGGCCGAGGATCTCCTCCAGCTCGACCGAGACGAGCAGGATCGCCTTGCCGGAGTCGCGGAGCGCGACCAGCTGGCGGTGGATGAACTCGATCGCCCCGATGTCCACGCCGCGCGTGGGCTGGCCAACGAGCAGCACGCGGGGGTCCGACTCGATTTCCCGCGCCAGCACGAGCTTCTGCTGGTTGCCGCCGGAGAACGCCGCGATGCGCCGGCGCGGCTCCGGCGGACGCACGTCGTACGCGGACATCTTGCGGGCACAGCCCGCGCTGATCGCGGCGCGATTCAGGAAACCGCCCTGCTGGTAGGCCGCGAGGTCGTGGTAGCCGAGGATGGCGTTGTCCTCCGCCGAGAAGCTCGCGACCACCCCCATGCGCAGCCGGTCCTCCGGCACATGGGCCAGGCCGAGCCGGCGACGCGCGCGGGCATCGAGCCCCTCGCGCACGAGGTCGCGGCCGCCCAGCGAGATTTCGCCCCGCGTCGGGGTGCACAGTCCGGCGATCGCCTCGAGCAGTTCCGACTGGCCGTTGCCGGCCACGCCGGCCACGCCCACGATCTCGCCGGCGCGCAGCGTGAAGGAGGCGGATTTCACCCGTGCCACGCCCCGGCGGTCGCGCACCGCGAGATCCCGCACCGTCAGCAAGGTCGCGCCCGGCTGCGCCGGGCCCTTTTCCACCGACAGCAGCACCGCGCGCCCGACCATCCGCTCGGCAAGCTCGCGGGGCGAGGTGGCGGCGGTGGCGACCTCCGCGACGACCGCCCCCTGCCGCATGACGGTCACGCGGTCGGTCGCGGCCATGACCTCGCGGAGCTTGTGGGTGACGAGGATGACGCTCTTCCCCTGGGCGCGCAGCCGGGCCAGCATGCGGAAGAGCTGGTCGGCCTCCTGCGGCGCGAGCACGGCGGTCGGCTCGTCGAGGATGAGCAGCTCCGCCCCGCGGTGCAGGGCCTTGAGGATCTCGACGCGCTGCTGCAGCCCGACCGGCAGCTCGCCCACGACGGTGTCGAGCGGCACCTCGAGACCGTAGTCGCGGGCCAGCTGCTCCAGCCCGGCCCGGGCGCGGGCGAGTCCGCCGGCCAGCCGGGCGCCACCCTCGGCGCCGAGCAGCACGTTCTCCAGCACCGTGAAATTCTCCACCAGCATGAAGTGCTGGTGCACCATGCCGATGCCGGCCGCGATCGCAGCCTGGGGCGAGTCGAGCTCCACCCGGCGACCCCGCACGTGGATCTCGCCAGCGTCGGCCCGGTGGAGGCCATAGACGATGTTCATCAGCGTGGACTTGCCCGCGCCATTCTCGCCGATGAGCCCGTGGATCGTGCCCGGGGCGACGGTCAGCGAGACCGCATGGTTGGCGTGGACCGCGCCGAAGCGCTTGTCGATGCCCCGCAGCTCGAGCGCGGGCGCGGCCGGATCGGGAGTCAGGGCCACGCGGATGTCGGGGTTACGGTTTGTACTCCGACACCTTGATCCGGCCCGCGACGATGTCCGCGCGCGCCTGGTCAAGCCGCTGCTTCATCGTCGGGGTCAGGATGCCGCGGTTGTACTCGTCGTACGAGTAGTCCACGCCGTTCTCGGCGAGTCCGAGCGCGACCTGCCCGGCCCGCCACGTGCCCGACCGGGCGTCCGAGAACGCCTTGTAGACCGCGACGTCCACGCGTTTCACCGCCGAGGTGAGCACGCTGCCGGGATGGAGGTAATCCTGGTTGCTGTCGCAGCCGATGCTGAGCATCCCGGCGTCCTGCGCCGCCTGCATCACGCCGATCCCGGTGGCGCCGGCGGCATGGAAGACGACGTCGGCGCCGCGGCCGAACTGGCTGCGGGCCAGCTCGCCGCCCTTGGTCGGGTCGCCCCAGGCCGTGGGCGTGGTGCCGGTCATGTTCTGGAACACCTCGACCGTTGGGTTCACGTGGCGCGCGCCCTCAACGTAGCCGAGGGCGAACTTGCGGATGAGGGGGATGTCCATGCCACCCACGAAACCAATCTTGCCGGTCTTGGACGCGAGCGCGGCGGCCATGCCGCAGAGGAACGAGGACTCCTGCTCGCGGAAGTTGATCGACTGGACGTTGGGCAGGTCGACGACCGCGTCGATGATGGTGAACTTCACCTCGGGGAACTGCCGGGCGACCTTCTCCACGGCCGAGGCCTGGGTGAAGCCGACGGCGACGATGATGGTGGCGCCGCGGCGGGCGAGCTGCGCCATGATCTGCTCGCGCTGGGCGGCGTTGGTGATCTCGAACTCGCGGTAGGCGATGCCGGTGTCGGCCTTGAATTTCTGCGCGCCCTCGCTGGCCGACTGGTTGAACGAGCGGTCGAATTTGCCGCCGAAGTCGTAGACGATCGCGGGCGAGAACTCGTTCGCGACACCCGCCGCCGCGGCGGCGAGACCGGCCAGGAACGCGAGGGAAAAACGGGAAAAGGACATGGGCGAAAAGCTGGGCGCGACGCTGCGACAAACCGGGGGGCGAGGCAATGCCCTTTGCGGAAAAACTCGGGCGAACGCCCAACGCCGAACATCGAAGTGAACTCCAGCGTGCGGCCATGCCGCGGACGATCCTTCGATGTTGGGCGTCCGGCGTTCGGCGTTGGGCGTGCGCCCGGGGTATTTCCCGCTACCCGATCCGCACCGGCGGCAGGGACCAGATCTGCTCGGCGTACTCGCGGATGGTGCGGTCGCTGGAGAATTTGCCCATGCGCGCGGTGTTGAGGATCGCCTTGCGCGCCCAGCCCGCCTGGTCGCGGTAGGCGGCGTCCACGCGCGCCTGCGCGTCGCTGTAGGCGCGGAAGTCCGCCAGCACCAGATAGGGGTCGCCGCCGGCCAGCAGGCTGTGGTGCACGAGGCTGAACGCGCCCGGCGCGCCCGGCGCGAAGTAGTCGCTGCCCAGCCAGTCGATCACGGCGCGCAGTTCCTCATCCGCGCGGTACAGGTCCCACGGGCTGTAGCCCCGGGCCCAGAGCGCCTCCACCTCGCCGACGTTGAGGCCGAAGATGAAGATGTTGTCGTCGCCGACCTCCTCGCGGATCTCGACGTTGGCGCCGTCGAGTGTGCCGATGGTGAGCGCGCCGTTGAGCGCGAGCTTCATGTTGCCCGTGCCCGACGCCTCCTTGCCGGCGGTCGAGATCTGTTCGGAGAGGTCAGCGGCGGGGATGATCTTCTCCGCGAGCGAGACGCGGTAGTTGGGGAGGAAGGCGACCTTGAGCTTCCCGCCGATGCGGGGGTCGGCGTTGATGCGCGCGCCGATGACGTTGATCGCGTAGATGATGTTCTTGGCGAGGTCGTAGCCCGGCGCGGCCTTGGCGGCGAAGACGAACACGCGCGGCACCACGTCGAGGTCGGGCCGCTGCAGCAGCCGGCGGTAGAGCGCGAGGATGTGCAGCAGGTTCAGGTGCTGCCGCTTGTACTCGTGGAGGCGCTTGATCTGGACGTCGAAGAGCGCGTCGGGCGAGACCTCGAGGCCGCACTCGGCCTGGATGACGGCGGCGAAGTCCACCTTGTTGGCGCGCTTGATGGCCATGAACTCGCGCTGGAAGGCGGGGTCGGCGGCGCGCTTTTCCAGGCCGCGGAGCAGGTCGAGGTCGCGGGGCCAGTCGGCCCGGCCGAGCGCGTGCGTGATCAGCGCGGCCAGCCGCGGGTTGCTCTTCAGGAGCCAGCGGCGCGGCGTGATGCCGTTGGTCTTGTTCTGGAAGCGGCCGGGGAACAGCGCGTCGAACTCGGGGAACAGGTGCTTCTTGAGCAGCTCGGTGTGCAGCGCGGCGACGCCGTTGACGGCGTGCGAGCCGGCCACGGCGAGGTTGGCCATGCGGACCATCTTGTGGCCGTTCTCCTCGATGAGGGAGCACACGCGCTTCTTCTCGTTGTCGCCGGGCCACTTCGCCTCGACCGCGACGAGCAGGTGCGTGTTGATGTCGTAGATGATCTGGAGGTGGCGCGGCAGCACGCGCTCGAAGAGCCCCACGCCCCACTTCTCGAGGGCCTCGGGCAGCAGCGTGTGGTTGGTGTAGGCGAAGGTCCGGGCGACCACCGCCCAGGCGGCGTCCCAGGCCATGCTTTCCTCGTCGAGGAGGATGCGCATCAGCTCGACCACGGCGATCGCCGGGTGCGTGTCGTTCAGCTGGATCGCGACCTTGTCGGCGAAGTTCGCCCAGCTGTTGCCCTCCTTGCGGAAATGGCGGCGCACGATGTCGCGCAGCGAGCAGGCCACGAAGAAATACTGCTGGGTCAGGCGCAGCTCCTTGCCGTTCTCGGTCTTGTCGTTCGGGTAAAGCACCTTCGAGACGGTCTCGCCGAGCGCCTGCTCCTGCACGGCCTCGACGTAGCCGCCGCGGTTGAAGGCCTCGAGGTCGAAGTCCTCCGAGGTCTTGGAGGCCCAGAGGCGGAGGATGTTGACGGTGTTGGTGCCGTAGCCCGCGGTGGGGATGTCGTGCGGCACGCCGACGAGGGTCTTGGTGTCGACCCAGCGCGGCCGGTAGTTGCCGCGGTCGTCGAAGACGTTCTCCACGCGGCCGTAGAGGCGCACCTCCTGCGTGTACTCGGGGCGCACGACCTCCCAGGGCTCGCCGAAGCGGATCCAGTTGTCGGGATGCTCGACCTGCTGGCCGCCGACGAAGGTCTGCTTAAACAGGCCGAACTCGTAGTAGATGCCGTAGCCAAGCGCGGGGTAGTCCATCGTCGCGAGCGAATCGAGGAAGCACGCTGCCAGCCGGCCGAGGCCGCCGTTGCCGAGGCCCATGTCCATCTCCGACTCGCGGATCAGCTCAAAGTCCTGCCCGAGCGAGGTCAGCGCCGACTTGGCCGCGTCGAGCAGCCCGGTCGCGAGGAGGTTGTTGCCGAACAGCCGGCCCATGAGGTACTCGAGCGAGAAGTAGTACAGCCGGCGGACGTTCTGCTCATTGTGCACCGTCTGCGTCGCGATCATGCGCACGTGGATGGTGTCGCGCACGGCCAGCGCCGTCGCCACCCACCAGTCGCGCGGCGTGGCCGAGCCGGCATGGCGGGCGAGCGTGGACACGAGGTGGCGCTGGATGAGCGAGCGCAGGGCGACCTCGGGCGAATCGGGGTGCGGCCGGGCCGTCTCGGCCGGGGCCGGCTTCGTCACCGGGGCCGGCGCGGGCGCCTTGGGCCGGGAGGCCGGAGCGCGAACCTGGGACTGGGTGGTCTTATTCTTGGCGGCGGGCGGCATGGGACGAGGTGGGTTTGGTACCAAGAATCATGCCAACGGGCAGGCGAGGCACGCCAATTCTTTCGCCGCTCCTAGCGCTGGAAGCGGCGGTCCAGCTCGCCGTGGGACCACTCGATGAAGGTGGGCCGGCCGGCCGGGCTGGTGAGGGGCGCCCGGGTCGCGAACAGCTGCGCGACAAGGCCCTGCAGCTCGGCCTCGCCTGCGGTGGCGGGGAGGCGCACGGCCTTGGCGGCCGCGAGCCGGGCGAGCTCCTCGCGGGCGAGGTCGGTGTTGCGGTCGGGCACGCGGCCCTCGCGGAACGCGCCGAGCAGGTCGCGCAGGAACGGCTCGGCGTCCCCGGGCTCCATCCAGCCCGGCACCGCCTCGATGCGGAAGAAGTTGCGCCCGAACTCGCCGATCTCGAAACCGTGCGCGTTGAGGAACGCCAGGCGGTCAAGCAGCAGCGCCGCCATGATCGGGTCGAGCTCCACCGGCACCGGCAGCAGCAGCCGCTGGCTCGGCACCGTCCCCGCGCGGAACTGGTCCTGCAGCCGCTCGAACCACACGCGCTCATGCGCCGCGCGCCGGTCGAGCAGCACGAGCCCCGCCGCCGTCTCGAACAGCGCGTACTGCCCATGGGCCACGGCGAGGAAGCGCCAGTTCATCGAGACCGGATGGGAGATGCCGGATACCGGAGGTGATACCCGCAGCTGGGGCGCGGCCACGGGGGGAATCATCGCGGGCGAGGGCCCTGAGGTCACGCGCGCCGGCGGCGTGGCTGAAAACGGGGGAAACTGTGTCGGCGCCGGCTCCGGGCTCCGGGCTCCGGTTTCCGGCATCCGGATTCCGGCCTCCGGCCTCACCGGCGCGGTCGCCGGCCCGCTCATCTCGCGCAGGCGCTGCAGCACGCTGCGGATGACGAAGGCGCGGACCGCGGGCTCGCTCCGGAAGCGGACCTCGCGCTTGGCGGGGTGGACGTTGACGTCGACCGCGGCGGGATCGCAGCTGAAGAAGACGAACGCGAGCGGGTAACGGCCCTTCGGGAGCGACTCGTGGTAGCTCTCGATCAGCGCATAGTTGAGCGTGCGGCTGTCCACCGGGCGCTGGTTGACGAAGACGATCATCTCGTGCCGGGTCGCCCGGCCCGATCCGGGTCGTCCGATGAGGCCCTCGAGCTGCATGCCCGACTCGGCCGATGCAATCGGCTCCAGCGCCGCGGCGGTCTGCCGGCCGAAGATCTCCCCCACCCGCTCCGCCAGCGTGGCGCACTCCGGCGAGCGGAAGCTGACGCGGCCGTCCTCGACCAGCGTGAACGCGACCCCCGGGCAGGCCAGCGCGTAGAGGCGGACGCACTGCGCGATGTGCGCGGCCTCGGTCTGGTCCGTCTTGAGGAACTTGCGGCGGGCCGGGACGGAGTTGAAGAGATGCGTGACCTCGATGCTGGTGCCGACGGGCCGGCCGCAGTCGCGCACGTGCACCATCTTGCCGCCGTTGACCAGGACCTCGGTGCCGGCCTCGTTGCCCGCCGCGCGCGTCTGCAGCAGGAAGCGCGACACGCTCGCGATGGATGGCAGCGCCTCGCCGCGGAAGCCGTAGCTCGCCAGCCGGTCGAGGTCCGCCGCCTCGGCGATCTTGCTTGTGGCGTGGCGCTCCAATGAGAGCAGGGCGTCGTCGCGCCCCATGCCCGTGCCGTTGTCCTCGACCCGCATCAGCGCGCGCCCGCCGTGGCGGAACTCGACCTCGATGCGCGTGGCGCCGGCGTCGAGGGCGTTCTCGACGAGTTCCTTGACCACCGCCGCCGGCCGCTCGATGACCTCGCCCGCGGCGATCTGGTTGGCAACCCGGTCAGGCAGAAGGCGGATCTTGGTCATGAATCGCGGAAACGCGGAGGGGCGGAGTCGCGGAATCAATTCGATAGCACGACTCGACGGATTTCCAGCGTGGGTTTTGAGAAATTAATGACGAGCGCGAGCGGCAGCCAGGTCGCCTTCAGGTACGAGCGCGCCGTGGCCAGATGGACATCCTCGATCATACGGCAGGCCTTCAGCTCGACCACCACCCGATCAGCAACCAGGAGGTCCAGCCGGTGCTCCCCGATCGGCCGGCCATCGTACATGACGGGGACGGTCTTTTGGCGGTCAAAGCCGAGTCTGGCCTTGGTCAGCTCCATGGTCAGGGCCTCCGCGTAGATCTTCTCCAAAAACCCCGGTCCCAGCGCGCGGTGCACACGGATGCCGCAGCCGATGATTTGCTCGGAAAGCTCCGCCTCCACCAATTCCATCGCCATGCTCCGCGTTTTCGCTGTTCCGCGCTTCCGCGATCAACCCAGCCGCCTCTGCCAGCGCTTGAGCTGCTTTGCGAGCTGGGCGGGGCCGGGCATGCCGGTGCCGGTGCGCAGGGCCAGGCCGCGCGCGGGGTCGAAGACCTGCGTCCAGTCCGGGCCAAAGGCCTCATGCACCTGCTGCACCTCCTCCAGCGGAAGCTGGTCGAGCTTGATGGTGTGCTGCTCGGCGAGCCGCACGACCGCGCCCACCGCGTGGTGGGCCTCGCGGAACGGGACGCCCTTCCGCACGAGATAATCCGCCAGGTCCGTCGCCAGCAGCGCCGGGTCGGACACCGCGGCGGCGCAGCGGTCGGGATGAAACTTGAGCCCGCCCAGCACGCCGGCCAGCACGTCGGCGCAGAGGGCCGCCTGGTCAAAGGTGTCGAACACCGGCGGCTTGTCCTCCTGCAGGTCGCGGTTGTACGTCAGCGGCAGGCCCTTCACCAGCGTGAGGAGCGCCTGCAGGTTGCCCTGGAGCCGCGCCGCCTTGCCGCGGAGCAGTTCGCAGGCGTCGGGGTTCCGCTTCTGCGGCATCAGCGACGAGCCGGTGCTGAACGCGTCGGACACGTCGGCAAAGCGAAATTCCGCCGTGCTCCACAGGATGAGATCCTCCGCGATGCGGGAAAGGTGCACGCCGAAGAGTGCGCCGGCATTGGCGAACTCGATGAAGACGTCGCGGTCCGCGACCGCGTCCATCGAGTTCTGCGTGACCTGCGGCCGGCCCTTCGCGTCGGTGAAGCCGAGCAGCTTCGCCGCGTACCCGCGGTCGATGGGCAGCGTGGTGCCGGCGATCGCGCCGGCGCCGAGCGGGCACCAGTTGGCGTGCGCCGCCACGTCCGCCAGCCGCGCGCGGTCGCGGTCCAGCATCTCGAGCCAGGCCAGGAGGTGGTGCGAGAGGAAGACGGGCTGGGCCCGCTGGAGGTGGGTGTAGCCGGGGATGAGCACCGTGCGATTCGCCGCGGCGACGCCGAGCAGCGCGCGCTCCGCGGCGGCGATCTTCTCGCCGAGCACGCCGCAGGCCCACTTGAACCACAGCCGCATGTCGGTCGCGACCTGGTCGTTGCGGCTCCGGGCGGTGTGCAGCTTGGCGGCGGCGGCCACGCGCTTGGTCAGCGCGTGCTCGATGTTCATGTGGACGTCCTCGAGCTTGGTGTCCCACGCGAACTTCCCCGCCGTGATCTCGGCGGCGATGGCGTCGAGCCCGCCGTGAATGGCGTCGCGCTCCGCGGCCGTGATCAGGCCGACGTGCGCGAGCATGGCGGAGTGCGCCTTGCTGCCGGCGATGTCAAAGAGGGCCAGGCGGCGGTCGAACGAGACGGACTCGCTGAAACGCAGCATCAACTCGGCGGGGCCCGCGGTGAAGCGGCCGCCCCAGGTCGCTTGGGAAGTCTTGGCCATGACGCGCAGAGCAGACGCCGCCGCCCCCCGGCGCGCAAGCGCGAAGCGGGGCGCGCTTTTTCCCGTCGCCCAGCCTTGCGCCTTGCCCCGTGTGCCGCACCTTCCACGCTTTTGCCATGCCGCGCGTCCCGCTTCTTTTCCTGCTGCTTGGCCTGGCCCTGGCGCCGCTGGCGCGGGCCGGCGAGCTGGACCTCGGCCATTATCAAGCGGTGGAAATCCCGCCCGTCCGGACCTCGATCTACATCGGTCGGGTGACGTTGACCTTTGCGGGCCTCGTCCGGCACCACGGGACCTACACGTCGGAATACTCCGCCAAGGTCTTCCCCTATTTTTTCTATAATGAGCGCGGCCACCTCACGATCACCGTGACCGATGAGATGCTGCAGCGGCTGGCGAAGGGCGAGACCGTGCAGTTTCAAGGGCACGGGCTGAGTTCCGACGGCGAGGAGCGCCACATCGAGGGCAAGGCCATGCCCGTGGACGCGCTCTCGGGCCATATCAAGGTGCGCGTCTTCGTCTCCAAGCACATCCAGCTGATCTTCAATACCTCGTACCGCTTCCATCCGTAGGCGGTATCTTCCCGGCCTGCCGTCGGTCCTGTGGGACGGACTCAAAATCTATCCGTTTGAGCCTCAGTCGTGGGGGCCGCTGCACAAGCGCATCGCCAAGAAGATTGGCTTTTGGATCCAAGACGGGTGCCGCAAGACAGCCGCGACAAACTACTACAAAATCCACGGCATGGTGGCGACGCAGGCCCTTCTCTGCCAGGAAGGAGCCTCCCTCAGCATCTTTCGCCATTACGGCGGTCTCGTTTCGCAGGCCGAGGCCAAACGGTTTTACAGCCTCAACCCGGCCGACTTCCTGACCAAGGTCTCCACCAACTAAGATGTAGAAGGCCCGCGCGGCGGCTTTCGTGATGCGGCCCAGGCCCATCGTAAAGAACCAGGGACCGCGGGCTGATTGGCAACGCGCTCGCTCACCCGAGCGGCCGTTGCTATCGCGATCCTAGCGCGCCGTCATGACCATGTAGCCACCGCCAAGCATCACGAGCGCACCGCAGGCCCGGCGAAGCCACTTGGCGCCGGGCGTGTTGTCCTGCCACGACAGCCAGCGTTGCACCCAGGTGCTGGAAAAGCCCGCAAGTCCGATCACGGCGCAATGCCCGAGTCCGAACAGCGCCAGCACGCCGAACGCAAATATCGGAGCGGTGTTGGCCATCCCGAAGG
Source organism: uncultured Opitutia bacterium (assembly GCA_903825285.1). Classification (GTDB taxonomy): domain Bacteria; phylum Verrucomicrobiota; class Verrucomicrobiia; order Opitutales; family Opitutaceae; genus Opi-474. The sequence continues at coordinate 65,002 of CAIJZY010000001.1, forward strand.
TGACGCCGAGCACCGGGGCCATGAATCCGAACGTGCAGGGTCCCAGCGCCACCCCGAATACCAGCCCGAACAGCAAGGCGCCAAGAGCACCCCGGCGCGGCTGGCTGGGGGCTGGGCGCCAGCCGTCCGGAATCGGGAGGATATCAAGCAGGTGCAGGCCGAAGATGAAAAAGACCGCGGCGACCGCGTAGTTTCCCCACGAACCGAGATCGCCGAGCATCCGGCCGGCCGCGGCCGTGAGTGCTCCGATGAGTGCGATCGAGCCGAGGATGCCGAGGGCGAAAAGAATCGAAAGCCCGGCCGCCCGGCGCGGCGTCACGGCCCCGCCGCCCTGAAGGTACCCGACGATCAGTGGAATGCTCGCGAGATGGCACGGGCTGAGCACGATGCTCAGCACGCCCCACGTGAACGCGGCGACGAGGGCGACAAGCGGCGCACCGTTCATCGCATCCGTGAGCCGGATGAAGAGGGTCTCCATGAGTGGAGCCTAGGACTTCCCTTTCTCGTCGCCGCTCGAAGGTGGCGTGAGCTTGACACCCAATTCAGCCCACTTCGCAAGAATGTCCTTCTTGGCGTAGAAGCCCTCATGGCGGAACAGCTCCTTGCCGCTCGCGTCGAAGAAAATCTGGGTGGGAATCAGCTGGATGCCATAGCGAGCGCCTTCGCCGCGGTTCTTCCACACGTCAATGAAGACGACGTTGAGCTGGCCGGCATACTCCTTGTCCAGCTCAGCGAGGATGGGGGCCATCATTTTGCACGGAATGCACTTGTCGGCGCCAAGGTCGACGAACCGTGGCAAGGCAGTCGGAGCGGCTGCCCAGCCTTGAGCGACGGAGGAGAAAAGGCCGAGGGCCAGAATGAGCAGGCGGAACGAGGGGAGAGAGTGAGGTGACATGAGGGTTCAGGCGAGCAGTGGCTTGATTTGTTCAGGGGTGAGCAGGCGCCCTTGGGATTTGACGACTCCGTCGACGACCAGAGCCGGCGTCGACATGACGCCAAACTTCATGATGGCTGGAATCTCGGTGACCTTGCCGAGTTCATAGGGGACGCCGAGGGCCTTGGCCGCGGCTTCCGTGTTTTTGGTAAGGGCCTGGCACTTGGCGCAGCCCGTTCCGAGGATCTGGAGCTTCTTCATGGTTGGTGGTGGCTAAAGGAGGGCGTTGAATAGGAACCCGACAAACATGATGCCGAGGGCCACGATGCCAAAGAAGGTCGCGATCAGACGGGGCTTGAGGACCTTCCGCAGGATGATCGCCTCGGGGAGCGACAGCGCGATGACCGACATCATGAAGGCCAGCACGGTGCCGAGGGCGGCTCCCTTGCCGAGAAGGGCCTGCACGATCGGGATGATGCCGGCCGCGTTGGAATACATCGGCACGCCGATCAAGACGGCGAGCGGCACCGACCACCAGGCCCCCTTGCCCATGATGGAGGCCATGAAATTCTCTGGCACGTAGCCGTGGATCCCGGCCCCCACCGCGATGCCGAGGAGCACGTAGAGCCAGACCCTTCCGACGATGTCCCGGACGGCCTCGAGGCCCAAGTCGATTCGGGACGGCCAGTCGATCGCGACCTCGTCTGCAGCGGCGCCGGTCTTGGTGACATACACCCACTCCTCGACGTGTTTTTCCAGATGCAGCTTGCCGAGCACCCACCCGGCGAAAATCGCGATGACCAGACCGGTGCCCAGATAGAGGGCGGCCACCTTCCAGCCGAAGAGACCGAACAGGAGGACAAGGGCGACCTCGTTGACCATGGGTGCCGAGATCAGAAACGAGAACGTCACCCCCAAGGGCACCCCGGTGGTGACGAAGCCGATGAAGAGAGGCACGGCCGAGCAGGAGCAGAACGGGGTGACGATGCCGAGGAGGGCCGCGAGCACGTTGCCTACGGATTCCCGTTTGCCAGAAAGAATTCGCCGGGTGCGCTCCGGGGTGAAGAACGACCGGATGATGCCCACCCCGAAAACCACGAGCGTGAGCAGCATCAGGACCTTGGGAACCTCGTAGATGAAAAACTCCAATGCGCTGGCGAAGTGGGTGCCTGCGGTCAGTCCGCCCAAATCATAGGTGAGCCAGTGCGCCACCGTTGCCAGCCGGTCATAGACGAGCCACCATGCGCTCAGGAGAACCACGCTACCTAGGACATAGACCTTGACCGGCCGTGGGGCGGGCGATTCAGCCAGAGGGGTCAGGGTGGTCTCGGCGTGGTTCATTGGGGCTGAGAAAGCTTACTCGGCGCTGCAGCAGCGGCGCATTTCCACGGCTTCGCCTTTCCTGGCGGCGTCGAGGCAGACCATAAAGGAAGGCACGCAGGGCAGCGCGATGGAGTAGAACACCTGCAGCCCGCGCTTCTCATCCGTCACCACCCCCGCTTGTTTTAAGACCGAGAGGTGGCGCGACACCGTGGACCAGCTGGAGCCAACTGATTTCACCAGATCGCACACGCAGCGTTCGCCTGCGGCGAGATTGTCCACGATACGCAGCCGGTCGGGGTGGCCCAGGGCCTTAAAAACGTCAGCGCGCTGCCGGAGTTGATTCAGGGTGGCTCGGGAGGTCATGGTCGGACTATTTCGCTGTTATGCGAAATAATCAAAGAATGCTTCCCCGGGGTTCTCGGCTTGCAGGCCGTCTTATGCATGTGCCAAGCGCGCCAACTGACACGGTGGTGGACCTAAAGCGCGCTGCGAGGGCTTTGGACACCTAAGCACAATAGCCGGACAACTGGGCACTTCCTGGGTCAGCATTCGAGGCAGGAACCGCGGTTAATGCCCAGTGGACGGCGCGCCGGGCAGTCTTTAGCGGCGCAGAAAACGAAATCACCTTGGATTGTCGAACCTGTGTCATTCCCGACGATTCCCGGCAACGAATCCTGGAAAACAAAAAGCCCGCAACCTTGTTGGGTTACGGGGCTTAAACTGGCGGGATGGACGGGACTCGAACCAATTTTTCGCCTTGAAGCTAAGTCGCTCTGTTTGCGCGGACTTAGTTGATGGTTAATGTTTTAGAACAGGAGACAAGATGCACTGCGATGAGGAAAAGTGAAGCAAAAAACATCATTTTGGACAACCTTTGGGCAACCTTCTTTCGAGGCGATGCAATCAATCGGTTCAAAATTCCTTGAACCGGTTGCACTGATTTTGGCCCGTTGATCTTGCCGGTGTTCCTTGGGTCAAAAGATCCGCTGGCCAAACCATCAAACCGACGATGGTACCAAATCGCCGCGCCAACGGGGACGGTTGATGCGCTACGACAGCACCGGTTTCCCGTTCCGCTGGGTGACCAATGGCGTGAAACCATGCTCCAAAGCGAAATGGATGAGCCTGGCCGATCCCGGAATCCCAAGTTTGTGCATGATATGACTGCGGTGGGTTTGCGCGGTGGCCGGCGTGATGCCGAGGCGCAGGGCAATTTCCTCATCGGACAGCGATGATCCAATGAGGGAAAGCACCGCGCATTCCCGCTATCCCCCGCGCCGCGAGCAGCGCCGGTGGCGCGCCTGGGCCTGCTGGGCGCTCGCCCGGGCCGTGCGCCCGGACCTGCCGGGCGATCCGCGCCATGCCATTGCGGAGCCCGCGCTGGACGAAATCGCCGCCCAGCTCGAGACCCACGGCCTGCCGGGCGAGGCGGGGTTGTGGCGGACGGCCCTGGCCGGCGCGCGGGCGTGCGCCTAGGAGTATTGCTCCAGGATCTGCGCCAGGTGGTCAAAGTCCACCGGCTTGCTCACATGCATGATCGCGCCGGCGTCCCGGCAGCGCGCGACGATCTGGTCCATCGCAAATGCCGTCAGGCAGATGACCGGGATCAGCGCGGTCGCCGGGTCCTGCTTGAGTGCCCGCGTCGCCGTCAGGCCATCCATCTTCGGCATCTGGATGTCCATCAGGATGAGATTGGGCCGGTGCTGGTGGGCGAGGGCGATCGCCTCGAGGCCGTTGCGGGCCACCACCACCCGGTAGCCGAGTTCGCTGATGATCTCCGCGGTCACCTCCGCAGTCGCGTCGTCATCCTCCGCCAGCAGGATCGTGCGGCGGACGTCGGCCGGCCCTGGGATTTCAGGTGAGTCAGGCATGGGCAAAGGTGGCGGGTGCAATTCCGACCGGGATGGCGGGCAACTCAACCGTGAAGCGGCTGCCCGCGCCGGGAGCGGAGGTCATCGAGATGGTCCCGCCGTGCAGGTCGGTGAGGCGTTTGACGATCGTGAGGCCCAAGCCGGTGCCGGCGTATTGCCGCACCAGGCGGCTGTCGATCTGCTCGAAGGGCCGGAACAGGCGCGCCTGCTCGTCCGCCGACAGGCCGATGCCCGTGTCCCAGACCGTGAACTGCAGCCGGCGGCCCTCGTCGGTGGCGGCGACGTCGATGCCGATGGCGCCGCCCTCCGGGGTGAATTTCACCGCATTGCTGAGCAGGTTGTAGAGGATCTGCCGCAGGCGCCGCTTGTCCGCCGTCAGCCGGGAGGACTCCAAGGCGACCTTGAGGGTGAACGTGAGCCGGCCCTGGGCGCACTCCTCGTGGAAGAAGTCCTCGCATTCATCGAGGAGCTGCGCGACATCGACCGGACCGACTTCCAATTCGATCTTGCCCGCCTCCAGCTTGGCCAGGTCCAGGATGTCGTTGATCAGCACCAGCAGGTGGTCCGAGCTGGCCTTGATGCGGGCGATGCGCGTGGCCTGCGCTGGGCTCAGCGGATCGGTCGCGGAGCGCTGCAGCAGGTGGATGTTCCCCAGGGCCACGTTGAGCGGCGTGTGCAGCTCGTGGCTGACCGTAGCGAGGAACTCCGTCTTGGCCTGGTTGGCGCGTTCCGCGGCCTGCCGGGCCGTCTCCAGATCCAGGGTGCGCTCCCGCACGCGCTCGTCCAGCTCGCCGGTCAGCGTGACGAGTTCGGCGTTGCTGCGCTCGCGTTCCGTCACCGCCTGCTCGAGGTTGGCGTTCGTGTCCGCGAGGCTGACGGCGGCATTGCGCAGTTCCATCGCCAGGGTCCGCCATTCGGTCGGCAAGAGGCCCCGCGGCAGGGCCAGCGGCGGCGGATTCCTGCGCCGGACCAGGTCGTGGGCATAATTGACGATGTCTTGGAACGGCTGGGTGAAGCGGTCCGACGTGGTGCGCGAGAGCAGGAAGGCCAGCCCCAGCGCCCCGATCAGCCCGATCCCCTCGAGCAGAAGGAAGCGGGCCACCGGGGCCTCGCTGGCCCAGACTTCCTCCCGCAGGTAGATCCTCCAGCCGAGATTCGGCACGGTGTGCCAGATTCCGAGGTAACGCTGATAGACGCCGGTCCGCGGGTCCGGCATATCATCCATGACCAACTCGTCCAGCAGGTTGCGGGCGGGGAGCCGATAGAGGTCGGAACTCGCGAAGTTCTCGCCGAATCCCTTCCGGAAAATGACGCGGGAGTGCTGGTCCAGCACGAGGATTTCGCGCTGCTGCACCTCCGGGTGGAGGAGCACCAGGTCGCGCATCCGGTTCAGATGCAGCGAGCCCTCGATCACCATCCGGCGGCCCTCGGCCGAGGCGTAGGCCGCGCTGATGCCGACGATCAGGTCGTGGCCGAACCCGCGGCCGCGAAACACGGGGCTGATGTAGGCCCGGCCGCCCGTCCGGGGCTGCAGAAAATAGTCCCGGTCCGCCACGACGGTCAGGGTGACGGGCTTGCCCGCCGCGGTCCGGGGCTGCTGGGGCGCGATGACGCGCCCGGCCTCGTCCGCCACAAGCATGGAGATGAAGCCGCTGTTGTTCGCGGCGAGCCGGGTCAGCATGGAATCGAGGATTTCGGGCCGGGTCGGGCGGCCTTCCAGGGCATCCGCCGTGCTCTCGATCGCCTGGACGTGGTTGGCCACGTAGGTGGCGATGACTTCGCTGGTCCGGTTGGTGACGCGGACCAGATCGGCCTGGGCGTCGTGGCGGTGCTGCCGGTTGACGATGAAGGCGCGCCGACGGCAAATCCCGCGGCCGGGAGCACGGCGATGATGATGAAGCGCCGGTAGAGATTCCACCGCAGGCTTTCCTCGCGGTTGGTCAGCCGGGACAATTCCCCGGGCAGCCGCAGAAACGACCGCGTGTACACGAGGAACTGCACCACCACGTAGACGAGCAGGCCATTGACCGGGTACTTGATCACCATCGCCCAGTCGTGCGGAAACGGCGGGCGCAACAGGCCGAGGATGCAGATCGCGGTCACCGGCAGGCCCAGCACCGCCCAGTAGGTCACCGTGGCCTGAAACAAGGTCTTTCCCCGCCGATGCAGGAGCCATCCGATCGTCCACGCCTCGAGGGAAAACACCAACAGGCCATAGGGGTGGCCCCAGCCGGCGACGGTCTCAAGATACGTTCCGACGGCGGTGAGCAGACCCCACCACGGACCGTAGGCGACCACCATGAGCAGAGGGAATACGCCGCCAAAAACCAGCGAGGTGCCGCCAAAGACGGGAATATTGACGCCATTCAGCAGGTAGCCGCATGTGGCAGCGGCCAGGCAAACGATCGCCCGGCGGCTGCTCGGGGTGAGCCAGGCGCCCGGCCCGGAGGTTGGCGGCCACGACCCGGTGTCAGTGGGTGACATGGGGAAGGTGGGGCCTGGGCCCGGTCGGGAATAACAGGCTCACCACGGTGCCCTGGCCGGGGGCACTTTCGATCCGCAGTTCGCCGCGATGGGCCTGCAGTACCCGGCGCACCGTGGGCAGGCCGAGGCCGAAGCTCCGGCCCCCGGCCTTGGTGGTGAAAAACGGGCGGTCCATTTGGGTGCGCAGCTCGGCGGGCAGGCCGGGACCGTGGTCCCGGACGGACAAAGCCACCCAGGTCTGGCCGGCCGTGATCACCGGCTCCGCGCTGATCTCCACGGGCTCGCCCGGCGCCGCCGCCTGGCGGGAGTTCTGCACGAGATTCGCGAGGGCAATTTTAATCAGGTCGGCACAGCCAAGTATTTCCGGGAGCGGCTGGACCAGCCGCAGGTGCAGCGGCGCCACCGCGTCCGTCGCCGGCTCCGCCGTGTCCACGAATTCCCGCAGGAACGGCTCCAGCCCGAGGGGGACGAAGACATTCCCGACGGTGGTCGCGGCGCCGTATTCCGCCAACCGGTCCATGAGCTGCGTCGCGAGGTCCGCATTGCCCCGCAGCCGGCCGATGAGCTTCTGCATCCGGGCATCGTCCACCTGCCGCGTGATCATCTCCAGCCCCAGCCGGAAGGGTGCGAGCAGGTTCTTGACCTCGTGCGCCAGACCTTCCGTCAGTTCTGCGATTTCATCCGGGACCGCCGGGGTGGGGAGACTTTCGTCGATGGACTTCATGGTGGAAAGGGGTTGGCCGGCTAGGCGCGAATGCGGAGATGGGTGGCGATCATGGCATCAAGGGCGGCAAAATCCACGGGCTTGGACAGGTAGCCCACGGCGCCCGTCTCAAAACACTGCGTGGCGTCCGAGAGCCGGGCGAAGGCGGTGAGCATGACGACGGGAATCTCCGCGGTCCGGGGATCCGCCTTGAGGCGGCGGGTGGCCTCCAGGCCGTCGATACCGGGCATCCGGACATCCATCAGGATGAGGTTCGGCTGCAGGGCGAGGGCCTGGGCGATCGCCGCCTCGCCGTGGGTGGCCTGGGCCACCCGATAACCCTCGAGTTCCAGGTAGGCCGAGAGGATCTCCAGATTCGCGGGATAGTCCTCGACGGCCAGGATCAGGAAATCGCCCGGCCGCTCCGGCTTGGCCGGGACCGGCGGGGTGATGGGCGGCGGTTTGGCGGCGAGGACCGGCGCACGAACCGGCAGGCGCACGATAAACTCGCTGGCATGGCCGGGCTCGCAGCTGAGTTCCAGCGAGCCGCCGTGCATTTCCGCCAGCCGCCGCGCGATGGGCAGGCCCAAGCCGGTGCCGCCCGGCAACGCCGGCGATGTCCCGGTGGCGGAGCCCTGCTCGAACTCCTGGAAGATCCGGTCGCGATCCGCCGGGGCCACGCCCTTCCCGGTGTCCGTCACCGTGAACACGATTTCGGGCGGGCTGGCGGTTTCCTGGGTCCGCAGGGTGATGGTGCCGTGCGCGGGGGTGAACTTCACCGCGTTGCTCAGGAGGTTGATCAGGATCTGTTTCAGGCGCAGCGGATCGGCCGCGATTGCCGGGGTGCGGTGATGAAAATTCTTTATGAGCCGGATCTCCTTGAGCGCCGCCTGGCCGTCGTGCATTTCCAGGCAGGCTTCGCACAGCGCGGTCACATCCACTGCCGCCAACTCCAGGGTGAGCTTGCCGGACTCGGCCTTGGTGAGGTCCAGCAGGTCATTGATCAGGGAAAGTAAATGGGCGCTATTTTCCTTGGTCCGCTGCAGGGAGTGCATTTGGCGGTCATCCAACGGGCCCAACCGGCCCTGCACGAGCAACTGGAGGTTGCCCAGGATCACATTCAGCGGGGTGCGGAGCTCGTGGCTGATGTTGCCCAGGAATGCGCTCTTGGCTTGGTTGGCCGCCTCGGCCCGCTCCTTCGCCCGCCCGATTTCCACCGCCGCCTGCTTCAGCCGCGTGATGTCGGTGCTGATGCCCATGTAGTTCACCAGGCGGCCCGCTTCGTCAAAGACCGGCTGAATCTCGACACTGGCCCAATACCGGCGCCGATCCTTGGTATAGTTTTGCACCTCGGCCGTGAACGCACGTTGAGTTTGAAGCCCCTCCCGAAAGCGTTGGACGCTGATCGGGTCGGTTTCCGGTCCCTGCAGGAGGGAGCCCGAGGTCCGGCCCAGCGCTTCAGCTTGCGTGTAACCGGTTACGCGGGTGAAACCCGCGTTGGACCACTCGATCCTGCCCGCTGCATCCGTCAGGATCACCGAGTTGTTGGTGGACGTCGCCACCAGCGCCAGCTTGCGCGCCTCCAGTTCCTTGGCGTGGATGATTAGGTTGGCGGCGCGAATGGACTCGTTGGAAACCTCCAGCTGCTGGTTGGCCAATTTCAGGTCACTGGTCCGTCCCTCGGCGATCTCATTCGCCCGCTGGGCGAAACCCTGCAGGTTCAGGATCAGACCGGCCAGCAGCACCGTCACGAACGCGAGCCCGCTGGCCGCCAGGAGGGCCATCAACTGCTCAAATCTCGCCGTCCCCGGCCGGACACTCAGTCCGACGGTGAAGCGATATTGCGCCAGCAGGACCGATGCGGTCTGGTCAAAGGTGGAGGGAGCCGCCGCGTCCGCATAAAGCAGGTCGGAGGGCGCCGTGTAGCTCCCCTCAAACAGGCTGCAGGTAAACTCCCGCTGTTTCGTTCCCAGTGCGCCGTGGATGAATTCCTCGTAGACAAACGGAGAGTAGACCCAGCATTGGAAAGCGGCACGGCGCTGCGCCACGGTGTTGATTTCGTGCCCGGCCGCATAGACGGGAACCATGAGCAGGAATCCCGGCCGGGACCGTTGATCCTGCACCAGGCGGATCGGGCGCGTGATCTGCGGCATCCCGGTGTCCCGGGCCAGCTCGGCGGCCTCCCGCCGCTTGCTCTCCGTGGCCAGGTCCAACCCGAGGGCGGGCCCGTTGGATTCGAGAGGTTCGATCAGCCCGATCACATAGTGCTGCCCGTCGGCCAGCGGGCCTAGACCCTCCGCGACCGGATGGATCCGCAACTCCGGCCGCCGGGCTTCCGCGCGGAGGGCCTGAAACGTCGGCAGCATCTCGGTTGTGACCGGGTAGACGACCCCCACGCCATGGACCCCGGGATACTCGTCGAACAGGCGCAGGCTGGAAACGTAGTTGTGCCATTGGGCCCGGCTCAGGGGGGCCGACGTGATGCTGAGCATGCTGGCCCCGCCCCGCAGCGTGTCGATGTAGGTCTGCATCCGCTCCTGCAGGTCGTGCCGCACGCCATCCATCTGGCTGGACACGCGCTGCTCGGCGAGCATGCGCCGCTCCTGCTCCACCGTGGAGAAAAGCCAGCTGTTCGCGCAAAATCCCCCCACGAGCACCACCCCCGACCAGCCGAGCAACCGGCGGCGGTCGAACGAAGCGAGCAACAGGCAAACCAGGCTGAAAAGCACCAGAAAGATGCCGAGGGGCGCAAAACTGACCTCCACGCTTCCCGGGCTCAGCGCCCATCCCCAGAACCGGACGAGCAGGATCAGCATCGTGACCACGATGACAGGCGTGAGCTTAACCGCGTTCTCCCCCGCGAGCAGATATGCAATCACGGGCAGCAGCAGCAGCAGAAAGATCAGGTTCCGGCCCCCGGGAATCACGATCAAGCCCACGAGCGCCGCCGCCAGGAGCATGACCATGATCCCTCCCAGCGCGGCGCTGCGCGGGGTGATGCGCGACGGTTCCGCCAGCCAGGCGCCAATCGTCAGGCAGGCCGGACCGGCCACCAGGATTCCCAGCGCATCGCCCAGCCACCAAGTCTGGGCCAGCGCGGGCGCGGCGGCGATTGGCATGCAACCCAATTCCACCAGCACGCTGCCGCCGATCAGGATTGCGCCGAGCGGAGCCACGGCCGCCACCACCAGGAAGCCGACCGTCTCGCGCTGGGTGTTCAGCCATTCGCTGCCGACCAGGACCCGGTGAAAGATTTCGCGTCCCAGCCACGCGGCCGTCGTTGCGCCGACGGCGAGGCCGGCGGCCCCCAGCCACGGCGTGTCGAACCAGGCGCTGGCGAAGGCCCCCAGCAGCGTGCCCGCCAGGGTCCGGCGGCCGCCCTTGATCGCCGCCACCGTGGCCAGGCCCGCGGCGGGCCAGAAGGCGGAGACGCCCCGGTCCGAGAGCCCGAAATGCACGCTGGCGCGGGCCAGCAGAAAATACCCCACGGCCGTCAGGGCCATGAGGGGGAGGGTGCGGAAGGCTGGCCTATTCGGACGCATGGAACGTGAAGCCGGCCTCGACGCCGCGCGGTTCCGCGTGGTTTCGGATGAAGAACTCGCCGTTGACCGACCGGGCAAACAGGGTGCAGATCGCCAAGCCCAGGCCGATGCCTTGCTGCTCCGCCTCACTGCGTTCAAATTGGTGGAACGTGCCGATCTGGGGAATGAACTTCGGGGCAATGCCGGGCCCTTGATCCACCATGGTCAGCCGATAGCCGCTGTCCGTCATCCGGCCATGCAGGTGGAGCGGCGTGCGCGGCAGGGTGAACTTGCAGGCGTTGTCCACCAGTTGCGCCACCACCCGGTGCAGGAAGCCGTCGGGAATCTCCAGGGCGGCCGGCGCCACGTCCAGTGAGAGGTCGCGCTCGCGGCCGTACCGCTCCGCGGTCCAGACGGCCGAGGCCAGCATCTGGGCCAGCCACCCGGACCGGCGAACCGTGTCCCGCGGACCCTGATCCCGGAGGCGGCCGTCCAGTTCCAGCCACAGCGTGAACGTGTCCATCAGCAGCATCAGCCGGTGGCCGCTGGCCTTGAGGTTCGTGGAATATTGCTCGGTCTCTTCCAGCGAGAGCCCGCGGCCCTCGCGCGCGGTCTCCGCCATGAGATCCGCATAGCCCAGCAGCCCGGTCAGGGGCGTCCGGATTTCGTGCGGCAGGTAGCGCATCAGGAATTTCGTCCGGTCCTCGCGGGCGTGGCGAATCCGCTCGGCGCGCTCCAGGCGGACGCGGATGCTGCCGAGCGCGTCCTCCGGCTCAAACGGCTTGGGAATGTAGTCGTCCGCACCCATCGCCAGCCCGGTGCGCACGTCGGCGACCGCGGCCTTGGCGGAGAGGAAGATGAACGGCACGTCGTCAAACGCCGCCAGGTTGCGCACGCTCCGCAGCAGCTCGTAGCCGTTTTTCTTCGGCATGCGGATGTCGCTGAGGATCAGCGCGGGTTTGGCCCCCGCCAGCAACAGGTCCAGGGCCACCTGGCCGTCCGTGGCCGTCTGCACCTCGTAACCCTCGTCTACGAGCAGCATTTCCAGGGTGGCCATGACGAGCGGGTCATCCTCGACGATGAGCAGTAGGGGCTTGGGGCTCATGGGCTGGAGGGGTGGGCGGCCGCGACCGGCTGGTGCAGGGGAAAGTACAATTCGAACGTGGTGCCGGCATCCTCGGCGCTGCTGAACGCGATGCGCCCGTGGTGGCAATCCACCGCACGTTTCACGATCGCCAGTCCCAGGCCGGTCCCCGGAGTCACCCCGACGTTGGCGGCCCGGAAGAAGGCCGAGAATACCTTGTCCTGCTGCTGGAGGGGGATGCCCCGGCCCTGGTCGCGGATGCGGAACGCCAGTTCGTCCCCCGCGGAGGTGACCTGGATGGCAACCTTGGTCGAGGCGGGTGAATACTTGAGCGCGTTGGAAATCAGGTTCTCGAAGGCGGCGCTGAGCAGGTTCTCGTCGGCGTGGAGGGTGAGTTCCGGCGGCACGGCGCAGGTCAGTTCCAGCCGGGGATCCGTCGTGAGGGTCGTGTCGTTGAACCGGGTGACGAGCGCGGTGACCAGCTCCGCGACCGGCACCGGCTTCAGCTCGATTTCTTCCGTGTTGTACTCCAGACGGTTCAGGAACAGCACCTGGTCCACCAACTCCTTCAGCGACCGGATGGACTCCGCCTGCAGGTCGAAGTACCGGGTCACTTTCTCGTCGACCCCCTTGTCGATCCGCTTCCGAAGCAGGAAATGGGCGCCCTGCATGGCCGTGAGGGGCGTGCGGAATTCGTGCGAGATCATGGACACAAACTCGCGCTGCATGGTGAACAGTTCGTACTGGTGGTCGGCGACCTTGGCCGCCTCCCGCTCCAGCCGCGTCCGCTGCGTGATATCGAGGTAGATGCCGCCAATTTGCTGCACCTGCCCGGCTTGGTCGAAGATCGGAAACTTCACGATTTCCAGTTCCAGGGCGCCGTCCGGCCGATGCAGCAGCCCCACCCGACTCACGGCGTTACGCGTGCGCAGGATCTCACGGTCAAATTGCTCAAGCTGCTCAAGCTGCTCGGCCTCATCACGCGGAAACACCTCGTGCGCGCGGCGTCCGATCACTAGATTCGGTGCGATGCCGAGCATCTCGGATCCACGTTGGTTGATAAAGATGTAAGGCCCGTCCACCTGCTTGATCACGACGGCGGCCGGCACGTGATCGACGAAGCTGCGGAACAGTGCCTCGCTGGTCGCCAACCGCTCGTGCATCTCCACCTCGGGGCTGCGGTCGCGGCAGTTGCAGGCAATGCCGCCGTCGGGCAGCAGGGAAAGGGTCAAGTCCTCGCTGAAGGCGGTTCCGTCCTGTCGTTGCGCCGGCATCACGCCGTGCCAGTGTCCTTCGGATTGAAGGGCCGGGAAAGCCTCCGCCTGGATATGCTGCACGCCTTCCGGCGAATAGAGGATCTGCCAGGGCTTGCCCAAGACCTCCGCTTGGTCCTTGAAGCCGAAGATCCGCAGATGCTCCGGGTTCATGTACGTGAAGCAGCCGGCGGCATCGGTCAGGGCAAACCCCTCGCGGGATTTTTCGAGGCCCTGCAGGAGCCCCTTCGACTTGGCGTCGATCGCCGTCAGCGGCGAGGCGGACTGGCCGGTCAATTCCCCCTCCCTGGGCGTGAAGGTCACGATCGCCTCATTCGGGCCCGGGTTGAAAATCTGGAGGGTGGTGGTTTCCGCCTTGGTGCCGGCGGATGCCACGTCTGCCTGGCCGCCAGGATGCGCGGAGCCGCCAAAGATCCAGTGGCCCGCCAGGGCCGAGCGCTGCGTCGCCAGTTGGCGCGCGACCAGCGCGACGGGGCTCGCGGGGTCGCCCACCGCGAGCCAGCCGGAGCCGGGCGAACCCGCCACGACGGTGCATTGGATCGCGCGACTGGTGCCCGTGCGGCAAAACTTCAGGACTCCGGCCAGGGGCGGGCGCAGCCCGGCGTTCACGTGGAGGCCCCCCGGGGCGCGGAATTGCCCGCCGCTGGCTGGGCCTCGATTTCCAGCCAACCCTGGGCGACCGCCAGGACGATCAGGTCCTCGTTGGTCCGCGCCGTGAACTTGTCACGGAGCTTCATGAGGAGCTTGTAGATCATGGCGACGCTGAGATCGAGTTCGGTGGCGATTTCCTTCACCACCGCGCCCCGCGCGAGACTCCGCAGGATCGCCCGCTCCTGCGCGGCCAGGGTGGATTGCTTCAACCCGCCCATCACGGCTTCGCGCAGCAGGGCGCTGGCCTGCGCGCCCAGGTAGGTTTGCCCTTCGCGCACGCGGTTCACCGCCTCGACCAACTCGGAGAAAGGGGCGGATTTTTCCAAGAATCCGTGGGCGCCGAGCCGGATCGCCTCCTGCACCACCTGCATGGTGCAGGACGCGGTGAACACGAGGACGTTGATGTGGGGGTAATCCCGCTTCACCTCCGCCAGCAGGGCGAAACCGACGCTCCTTTCCGGCAGTCCGATGTCCAGCATCACGAGGTTCGGACTGGTGGTCGCCAAGGCCTCGCGCGCCGTCGCGGCATCGTAGGCGATTCCGGCGAGCGCATAGCCCTCTTGCTGGGTGATAAAGTCAGCCAAGAGCCGGGCGATGGAATGGTGATCATCGACGACCAGGACACGACATACGCATGAGGGTGAGGCTGGGAGGTCTTTTGATGTGGCGGGCACTGAGTGGAGAATACTACCGAAAGAGGGATGGTGCTATAATAGATATTATATTTCGATAGGGGGTAATACCTATATTATATTCAATAACGCCATTAGTAGTACTCACAATTCAACTTTATCGACCATTTAAATTACTGTCTGACAATTAATAGTTAGATAGATGCAACTTTTTTGTGGATTCTGATCAGAAAATAAAAATAGGGTATAGCACCTAGATTATCTGCTACATTCCACGCTCTTATCGATTCGGTATTTTACCGCGACTAGGGTGTCGGCTACAGGTATGCGCCACTGCAGGGCCAACCAAGGGGTATTTTATGCCACTCGCGCAGGTGGCCTTGATGACTGATTAGCCCGGACGGACGCGAAAAACCCGCCAAGGTCCGCCGTCTGAAGATGAGTCTTGGTCGGCTTAAATTGCGGGAGGGACGGGACTCGTCTGCGAGCGAAGCGAGTGGCCTGACACCTGCGATGGGCGGCTGCGCCCAAGGTCGCGGCTCGAGGCCCGCCTGGCTGCCCGGAAAACAGAAAAACCCCCGTTTTACGGAGGTTGAAATTGGCGGGATGGACGGGACTCGAACCAATTTTTCGCCTCGAAGCTAAGTCGCTTTGTGTGCGCGGACTTAGTTGATGGTTAATGTTTTAGAACAGGAGCCAAGATGCACTGCGATGAGGGAAAGTGAAGCAAAAAACATCATTTTGGACAACCTTTGGGCAACCTTCTTTGGAGGCGACGCAATCAATCGGTTCAATATTCCCTGAACTGGTTGTGCTAACTACCAGATCATAGACACAAGATAAGCTCATTATTGGGTAACACTCCAATGCAACAGGGAGTGTTACCATGGACGAGAAAGAATCAGTCGAGAAGGCAGTCAAACGCGGGGGCCGAACCGGCCCCCGCCGCAAGCAGTACACGTTTGAGGAGAAGCTGCGAGCGGTGAAGCTCCACCTTGAAGAAGGTTTCAAGGTGGAGCTGGTGAGTGAGGAGACGGGGGTGAGCACGAGCTCGCTGGGGGCGTGGCTGAGGGATTACCGCCGGGAGGGGGAGTTGGGGCTGCGCAGGCAGGCGGCGCCCCGGCCGGGGCGCCGCCTGGCCCGTCCGGTGAAGGAGAAGATCCTCGAGCTGAAGCGGGGAAACCCGTTCTTCGGGGTGAAGCGAATCGCCGCCGGTTTACGCCGTTGGTTCTTCCTCGAGGCGAGCCCGGAGACGGTGAGGAAGACGCTCCACGAGGCGGACCTCATGAAGGGGCGGGCGAAAGCCCGCCGCAACCTGGTGCGCCCGCGCTACTTTGAGCGGGCGACGCCGAACCAGATGTGGCAGTCGGACATCTTCACGTTCCGGCTGGGCGGCAAGTACGCCTACGCCGTCGCGTTCCTGGACGACTACTCGCGCTACGTCGTGAACCTCGAGCTGTACCGCAGCCCGACGGCCGAGTGCGTCGTCGAAACCTACCGGGTGGCCGTCGGGGAATACTCGCCCCCGAAGGAGATGCTGACGGACCGCGGTCCGCAGTACTTTAACTGGCGGGGCAAGAGCCGCTTCGCCTCGGAACTCACGAAGGACCGGGTGGCCCATCTCGTGTCCCGGCCCCAGCACCCGATGACGCTGGGGAAAGTGGAGCGGTTTTGGGCGAGCCTGTGGCAGGAGTTTTTGGTGCGGGCCCAGTTTGACTCCTTCGAGTCAGCGCGGGACCGCCTGAAGCTCTGGGTCAAATACTACAACCACCGCCGGCCCCACCAAGGGATCGGCGGGCTCTGCCCAGCGGACCGTTTTTTTGAGATCCAAGGGGAAGTCAAAAAGACGATCCAAGCGGGCATCCAGGACAACCTCCTGGAGATGGCACTGCGCGGGCAGCCGAAGGCGCCCTTTTATCTGATCGGACGGATGGAGGGCCAGTCGGTGGTCCTCAAGGCGGAGAAAGGAAAACTAAAACTCAGTGTGGATGACAAGGAGATGACCTATGACCTCGAAAAAGGAACAGCCGGTGGTGGAGCAACTGAAACGCAAGCGGACGCCCACGGCGCCGTCCTCGCACACGGCCGCGGAGAAGGCCCAGGCGGTGCTGGCGATCTGGACGGAGCGGGTGAAGACAGTGGAGGTGATGAAGACGCTGGGCGTGCAGTACATGACGCTCCAGCAGTGGCAGGAGCGGGCAATGGAGGGGATGCTGCAGGCCCTGGAGCCGCGGGTGAACCTTGCGAACGGGGCGGCGTTGTCGCCCCGGATCCGGGCGCTCCTTGACAAGCGCCAGCAGCAGATCGGCAAGGAGAAGCTGACCCGGCGCCTGGCGGAGCTGCAGGAGGTTGCCCCGGAGGGGAAACCTCCCTCAGATCCGTGACCTATGAGCACGGATCCGAAGGCGCTCCGGCGCACCGAGCTGATCGTGAAGGTGCGGGCGGGACTCATGACGGCGACGGCGGCAGCGGAGGCACTCGGGGTCTCCCGGAAAACCTACTACAAGTGGGAGAAGAAGGGGCTGCAGGCGATGCTGGCAGCCGGGCAGGACGAGACGGCGGGTCGGCCGGACACGGGCCCGACGGCGGAAGTGGCGGCCCTGAAAACGCAGGTGGCGGAGCTGCAGGCGAAGCTGGACGAGATGGCGCAGACGGCCGAGCTGCGCTACATGCTGCGGCTCCTGGAGCGACGGGACGCTAAAAAAAAGCCGCAGAAATCCCCAGGATCATCGCCATGATCAACGATGTGCAGGCACACAGTCAGACGAGCACCCGCGAGGTGAGTCGCGCCGTGGGGCTCGGCTACCGGACGCTCCTGCGCTGGAGGAAACGGGTGAGCGGGGGGCAGCCCCCGCTCACCTCTCCGGGGCCGAAGAAGACCGGACCATTACCGCTCGAAGAAGTCCGCCGGGAAATAGCAGCCCTGCGGCACGGCCGCCGCCGCAGCCGCGGGCTATGCGCCCTGCAGGTGCGGTACCAGTCCGTCATCTCCCGGCGCAGCGTCGCGGAACTGGCCGCCCAGGAACGCGCCAAGCGCAACCTCGCTCGCAGGCAGGTCTGCAAGCACGTGACGTGGAAGGAGCCGAACCTGGCGTGGGCCATCGATGCGACGGAACGAGGCCAGGATCGGCAGGGTCAGCGGCTCTATGTGCATGCGGTCCAGGACCTCTGCACGCGGTACCGCTTTGCACCCATGGTGGCCATCGACAGCAAGGGCGAGGCGGTGGCCCGCCATCTGGAGGAACTCTTCCACCAGCACGGGGCGCCGCTCTTCCTGAAGCGCGACAACGGCAGCCCGCTCAACCACGCGGCCGTCGAGCGCGTGCTCGCCGAGAACGGGGTGATCCCGCTCAACAGCCCGGCCTACTACCCACGCTACAACGGCGCCGTGGAAAAGGGCATCCGAGAAATGAAGGAAGCCCTCGGGGAATGCCTGCCGCAGGCCATCCGCGGGCAGCCAAAAGAGATCCGGCCCTACCTCCTCGCCGTGCATCACGCCCTCAACTGCAGGCCTCGCCGGAGCCTGCAGGGGCACACCGCCTGCGAGGCTTACCAACACCAGCCGAGGCACCGGTACTACCGGCGCGACCGGCTGGCCACTTTTGGGTGGATACGCATCCACGCAAAGGACAGGATCCAACAACTGGAGAAGATCGATCACCGCAGCTTAAACGCCGCCTGGCGCCACGCCGCGGAAACCTGGCTTCGCTGCCAGGGCCTGATCACCGTCTCCATCAACAAAAAAGTGTTACCCAATTATCCGCTA
>CAIJZY010000002.1 GCA_903825285.1 uncultured Opitutia bacterium
ATTCCTGGTGGATTTCACTCATCGAGGCATGGCGGCATAATCGGCCCTCCGCGGAGCTTCAACCCGCAAAATATCCGTAACCGCCCAGCCCGGATTTTGATTTGCTTTCCCGGAATCGGAGGACTCAGTTTCCGCCTACCTAATGAGCGACTACGATTCCGATGGCGGGCCGGAGAATGAGTGGGAGGAACGCGGCGAACTGGCGTGGAACGAATTCGATTGGGAACGCTATTTGCGCGAGCAGGACGACACCATTCACCGCTACCTCGGCTTCTACGAGGCGTTCCGCAACCACCCGAATCGCATCGACGCCGTCGCCGAGCAGATGGGCTGGGGCCAGGGCAACTGGAGCGAAGCTCCCGCCGAGGAAGAGACCGCCGAGGTCGCCGAGGAGGACAGCGCCGCCGATGTGCCGGAATACGGCGAGCCCGAGGTCTACACGCTGCACAAGAACCCGATTTTCGTCGCCACCAAGGCCATTTACCTGGGGGTGAAGCGCCAGTGGGAGCTAAGCGCCGGCGACAGCGCCAAGGTGCCCGCCGCGCTCGCGCTGGCCCTGCTGGCCTCGCTGCACCGCGGCGAGGAACAGGCCGTCCAAGCCATCCACGCCCTCGATTTCGGCGACTACGCCATGGCCGTCAGCCTCTTCAAGCGCGCGCTCAGCGGGCTCAACGAGTCGCTCACGCTGCTCAACGCCGCCGAAGCCGCCAAACACCCTGCCGTGATGGCCTATCGCGAAGCGACCCTGCCCCGCCTGTTTGACCTCCGCGAAATCTGGCTCCGCGTGATCGCCGAGTGCCGCGAGGAACTGGATCGTCCGGTGGACGAGGAGAGCTGAGCCAGCGCCCTCCAGCTTGCATGCTCTCGCGCGACGGCATCACCGGAGAGCGTGGTGCCGGGCTGATTTTTGGAAGACTTTTCCTCCCGCTAGTGATGCTGGTACTGGCTGGTTGCGGAGCCCTCACGTTGTCGCCGCTGACCAGCGAAGATCGTTCCGTTTCGCCCGTGGTGGATGCGGGAAAGTCGGTCATCTTGAAGGAATCGATGGTTTGGTATGATCAAGAGGTGGCGACTCGTGGGATCAGGTTCCCTGAAGGCCAGTACCTGCTCGAAGCGGAAGACGCCGAGTATTACTATTTTCGTTCCCCGTCGCCGCTCGAATACCGGATTTTCCAGAATGGAAGCCTTACCGACGGACGGTTCATGCCCGGCGGACTGTTTCTGAGCAAAGCACTTATCAACATGGTTCCGGCAGGAGCCTATCTGTCCGTCGAAGACCCCAAGCAAAAGACCCTGACCTGGAAATTGGGCAGTAATTTTCTCCGCAAGGAAGGATCGCTTTGGACAAAGAATTTCTGAATCAGGAGCCGTCTGGGTCGAAATCCGCCTTGCACTTTCCTGTCCGCGGGTTTCGCTCGACCCCCTGATTCCGGAGGGGTGGCTGAGTGGTCGATAGCGGCGCTTTGCTAAAGCGTTATAGGGGTTTAAATCCCTATCGGGGGTTCGAATCCCCCCCCCTCCGCCATCCTTCGCCAAGGCTACGGATGGCACGGCCATCCTTACGGTGTACGGGCTCCAAGGATGTCGGTGGGGAAACAGAGGCGAAGGATGCCCTCCGAAGCTTCAGCGCAGGAGGGCTGGCACGGGGGCTACACCAGTTTCGAGATTTTTACGGTGCTCAGATGGCCTCGACGGGAGGACCATCTGGGACTCAGGCATGCATTACGTGTACCTCATTGAGAGCGGGCTCGTCTCCGATCACCGCTACGCCGGTTACACCGATGACCTCAGGAAGCGGCTTGCCGAGCATAACACCGGCAAAAACGTCAGCACCGCCGACTTCAAGCCGTGGCGTCTCCGCACCTACCTCGCGTTCACAAGTAAACGCCAAGCCCTCGCTTTCGAACGCTATCTGAAATCCGGTTCTGGCCACGCCTTCTCGAACAAGCGCCTCTGGTAATTTCCACGGAGGTTGACGTGCCTCCCGTCCGTCCTACGCAAAAAACCCGCGCCGTTACCGGCGCGGGTTTGAAGTTGGCAGAGGCAGCCAGAGCCGCCGGCCCGGAGGCTCAGTACCGGTAATGCTCGGCCTTGTACGGGCCTTCCACCGGGACGCCGAGATAGGCGGCTTGCTCCTTCGTGAGCTTGGTCAGCTTGGCGCCGATCTTCTCCAGGTGCAGGCGGGCGACTTCCTCGTCGAGGTGCTTCGGCAGGCGGTAGACGCCGATCTTGTAGCTGTCCTTGTTCTTCCAGAGGTCGAGCTGCGCGAGCGTCTGGTTGGTGAAGCTATTCGACATCACGAACGACGGGTGACCCGTCGCGCAGCCGAGGTTCACCAGCCGGCCCTCGGCCAACAGGTAGATGCTGTTGCCCTTGGGGAACGTGTAGAGGTCGTATTGCGGCTTCACGTTGATGCGCTTCGCATCGGACGTGTTCAGGCGGTCCACTTGGATCTCATTGTCGAAGTGGCCGATGTTGCAGACGATGGCCTGGTCCTTCATCGCGCGCATGTGCTCGAGCGTGATGATGTCCTTGTTGCCGGTCGTCGTGACGTAGATGTCGGCGGTGCCGAGCGTGGACTCGATCGTGTTGACCTCGAAGCCCTCCATCGCGGCCTGCAGGGCGTTGATGGGGTCGATCTCGGTGACGATCACGCGGGCGCCAAAGCCCTTGAGCGAGAACGCCGAGCCCTTGCCGACGTCGCCGTAGCCGCAGACGCAGGCGACCTTGCCGGCGATCATGACGTCCGTGGCGCGCTTGAGGCCGTCGGCGAGCGACTCGCGGCAGCCGTAGAGGTTGTCGAACTTGGACTTGGTGACGGAGTCGTTGACGTTGATGGCGGGCACGCGGAGCTTACCCTTCTCCAGCATCTGGTAGAGGCGGTGGACGCCGGTGGTGGTCTCCTCGGAGACGCCGCGCCAGTCCTTCGCCAGGGTGGTCCAATGCAGCGGGTCCTCCTTGTGGATGCGCTTGAGCAGGTCCTTGATCACCTGCTCCTCGTGGGAGCCGGACTTGGAGTTGACCCAGTCGCTGCCCTCCTCGAGCTCGCAGCCCTTGTGGATGAGCAGCGTGACGTCGCCGCCGTCGTCGACGACGAGCTGCGGGCCCTTGCCGCCAGGGAACGAGATGGCCTTGAGGGTGAGCTCCCAGTATTCCTCGAGCGTCTCGCCCTTCCACGCGTAGACCGGCGTGCCGGATTTCGCGATGGCCGCGGCGGCGTGATCCTGCGTCGAGAAAATGTTGCACGAGGCCCAGCGCACGTCGGCGCCGAGCTCCTTGAGCGTCTCGATCAGCACGGCGGTCTGGATCGTCATGTGCAGCGAGCCGGTAATCCGCACGCCCTTGAGGGGCTTGGTCGGGCCGAACTTCCGGCGGACGGACATGAGGCCGGGCATTTCGTGCTCGGCGATGGAAATTTCCTTCCGGCCCCACTCGGCCAGGGAAATGTCCTTCACCTGGTAGTCGGGCGTCTTGGATTTGGCGGCTTTGGTTGCGTTGGCCATGATAAGGAGGTGTCGGCTGAGGGTTACTTCACCGCCGCGCGGAGGGCGGCGACCTTGTTGGTCTGTTCCCACGGGAGCCCCGCCTTGCCGAAGTGGCCATAGTTGGTCGTCTGGCGGTAGATCGGGCGGAGGAGGTTGAGCTGGGAAATGATCTGGGCGGGCTTGAAGCCGAAGACCTGGGTGACGGCCTTGGCGATTTTCTCGTCGGCCACGCGGCCGGTGCCCATGGTGTCAACGTAGACGCTGACGGGCTCGGGATAGCCGATCGCATACGCGACCTGCAGCTCGGCGAGGTCGGCGAGGCCGGCCGCGACGATGTTCTTGGCGACCCACCGGCACATGTACGCGGCCGAACGGTCGACCTTCGACGGATCTTTGCCCGAGAAGGCGCCGCCGCCGTGGCGGCCCCAGCCGCCGTAGGTGTCCACGATGATCTTGCGGCCCGTCAGGCCGGAGTCGCCCTGCGGCCCGCCGATGACGAAGCGGCCCGTCGGGTTGATCAGGAACTGCGTGCGCTTCGTGAGCATGCGCTTCGGGATGACCTTCCGGATGACATTCTCGACCAGGAAGCTCTCGATCTCGCGGTGCGACACGTCATCCGTGTGCTGCGTGGAGATGACCACGTTCACCACCTCGACCGGCTTGTCGTTCTCGTAGCGGATGGAGACCTGCGACTTGGCGTCGGGACGCAGCCAGGCGACCTTGCCCGACTTGCGCAGCTGCGTGAGCTTCCGGCCCAGACGGTGGGCGAACATCACCGGCGTCGGCATCAGCTCCGGCGTCTCGTTGCACGCGTAGCCGAACATCAGGCCCTGGTCGCCGGCACCCTGCTCGGCCGTTTTCTTGCCCTTGGCCTTGCGGGCGTCGACGCCCTGCGCGATGTCGCCGGACTGCTTCGTCAGGTAATTGTTGATGAACACCGTGTCGGCGTGAAACACGTCGTCGCTGTTCACGTAGCCGATGTCGCGGATGGCGCCG
Organism: uncultured Opitutia bacterium; assembly: GCA_903825285.1. GTDB lineage: Bacteria > Verrucomicrobiota > Verrucomicrobiia > Opitutales > Opitutaceae > Opi-474. Next base: position 4,482 of record CAIJZY010000002.1, read on the forward strand.
CGCACGATCGCCTCATAGTTGAGGTGGGCGCGGGTGGTGATCTCGCCGGCGAGGATCACCATGTTGGACTTTACCATGGTCTCGCAGGCGACCCGGCTGGAGCGATCCTGCGCCAGGCAGGCATCGAGCACGCTGTCGGAAATGAGATCCGCGACCTTGTCCGGATGCCCTTCACCGACTGACTCAGAGGAGAAAACGAATTGATTGGCCATAGGAGAAAGCGAAACGAAACCGTCGCCCGAACGGCGTAGCAAGACTATTATCAACGCATGCATATTTTATGATATGAGTGGACGGAACTCCATCCCCCTGCCCATCAGACTATTGTCACTTGCACCCGCCGGCCCGTACGCATTTCCTACCGCGGTCAGACCCAGCCCATGCCCGATCCCGTCATCATCGATCCGCAGGCCATCGACAATCTTCGGGCGCTGAATCCCGGGGATGACGACCAGTTTGTGCGCGAGATCATCGGGATGTTTCTCGACGACACGCCGCTGCGGATCGCCGAGCTGGACCAGTGCTTCACCTCGGGCGACGCGAAAAAGTTTTCCCGGGCCGCGCACAGCATCAAGGGCAGCTCCGCGAACCTCGGGGCGGCCGCGCTGCGGGCGGTGGCCGCGCAGCTGGAGGAGCGCTCGCGCGTCGAGCCGGCCTCGACGCTCGGACCGCTGCTGGAGTCGCTGAAGGCGGAGTACGCCCGCGCCGAGGCCGAGCTCCGGCGGCAGTTTCCGCTCCGCTGACGCCTCAGGCGCGGTCGAGGAAGAACCCGCGCTGCCTCTCGGAGACGGTCAGGCCCGCGTGCTCCATCACCTGCAGCAGGTCCTCCCAGATCATCCGCTTTGAGCGGTTCGACTGGTTCCGCAGGATGTAGCTGGGATGGTACGTCACCATCAGCGGCTTGCCGGCGAATTCCTTCCAGCGCCCGCGCACCTCGCCGAGCGCCTTGAAGGTGCCGAAGCCCAGGAGCCCCTGCGCGGCCGTCGAGCCGAGGGCCACGAGCAGCTCGGGATTCACCACCTCGATCTGCGCCTTGAGATACGGCAGGCAGTAATGCAGCTCCTGCTCCGTCGGCGGCCGGTTGCCGAACTGCACGCCGCGCGCATCCAGCGGCATCTCGGGGCGCCAGTTCATGATGTTCCCGATGTAGACGTCGGCGCGCTGCAGGCCCATCGCCCCGATCATCTTGGTCAGAAGCTGGCCCGCGGGGCCGACGAACGGCTCGCCCTGCACCTCCTCCTCCGCGCCGGGCGCCTCGCCGACGAACATGATCCGGGCGTCGAGGCTGCCGACGCCGAGCACGACCTGCTTGCCCGGCCGCACATGGGCCCGGCAGACCGGGTCGTTGGTCACATGCGCCTTGAGCGCGGCCCAGCGCGTCGCCTTGTCGCCTTCCGGCAGCGTGAATGGCTGGGGCTCGGGAATGGGCGCGGCCCCCGTCTCCACGGGCTTGGTCGCATAGGTCCGGGCCGGTGTCTCGTAGGCCTTGGGCGCAGGCGCGGCGGCCGGGGCCGGCGGCACGGCGGGCCCGGCCTGCGTCCGACGTCCCACCGCCGCGCGCAGCTGCTGCAGGCTCGCATCCGACACGGGGAGCGTCCTCACGCCCAGCGCCTTCAGGCGCTTCAGTTCGGCGGCAATGGCGGTTAGCGAGGCGCGCATAGCGGCTCAGGCGGAGCGGGTGCCCAGCAGTTTTTCCACGTACTTCCCGAGCAGGTCGAACTCCAGGTTCACGCCGTCCCCCACCCGCTTCGCCCGGAGATTGGTCGCCGCGAGCGTGTGCGGGATGAGCCACACGGCAAAGCTGTCGCCGTCCACCTCCGCCACGGTCAGGGAGATGCCGTCCACCGCGATGCTGCCCTTGTGGATCAGGTAGCGACCCGACCCGGCCGGGGCGCGGACGCGGAGAAAATAGTCCCGGCCGCGCGGCTCGATGAGCTCCACGACGCCGAGCCCGTCGATGTGGCCCGTCACGAAATGCCCGCCCACCTTGCCGTCGAACCGGAGGCTGCGCTCAAGGTTCACCGCCGCGCCGCGGTCCAGCGCCGCGAAGTTGGTGAGGCGCCGCGTCTCCTCGAGCACGTCAAAGCCGAAGGTGCGGCCGTCGAAGCGGGCGACGGTCAGGCAGCAGCCGTTGACCGCGATGCTGTCGCCCACCGCCGTGCCCGCGCGCGTGACCTCCGCCGCGATCTCCAGCCGCCAGGCCGCGGCCTCCGGGGTGAAGGCCGACACGGTGCCGGTTTCCTCGACGATGCCGGTGAACATGGTCAGCGCAGCTTCACGCGCAGGACGGCGGTCTCGCCGCCGCGGCTCACGAGCAGCACGAACTCCGCGCGGCCGAGGTCCGCCTCGATCTCGGCCAGTTTCTGGGCCGCGGCCGCGAAGGTCTTCACCTCCACGCCGTCGATCTCCTTGATCCAGTCGTCCGTGTGCAGCCCCGCCCCGCCCGCCGGGCCGTTGGGCTTCACAAAGTGCGCGATGACGCCGCTCGCCGCGGACTTCCGCACGCGCAGGGCCACCGCGTCGCCATAGACAAATTCCCGGATGGTGAGACCGATCCGGTCGAAATACTTCCGCTCCGCCTCGCCCATCAGCCGCGGCTCCTCGCCAAGGACGGTCTTGAGCTCCAGGCGGGCATCGCCGCGCAGCACGGTGAGCGCCATGGTGGCGCCGGGCTGGCGCCGCTCCACCTCGCGCTCCACGTAGGCCACCACCACGCGGTCGGGCTTCATGCGCGGCAGCGGCGCGCCGTCGATCGCGAGGAGGATGTCGCGGGCCTTCATCCCGGCCAGCTCCGCCGGGCTGCCCTCGAGCACCTCGCTCACCACGACGGCGGACTGGTTCTCCAGGTGGAGGAACTTGGCGACGTCGGGATCCACCGGCTGCATGCCGAAGGCGCCGAGCCAGGCCAGCGGCCGGCCGAAGAAGTTGGTCGGCACGCGGCCGAGGTACGGCAGGACGTCGGACGCGAGCAGGAAGGCGCTGCTTTCCTCGACGTTGACCAGCACGACCGGCGTGCCGGAGCGGTCCATGCGGGAGAACTGGACGAAGCTCTGGCCGAAGGAACTGGCGGCGAGGCCGACAAACTCACCCGCGCGGTTGAACACCGGCAGGCCGGGGCCCGCCACCTCCTGCAGCGCGATCGCGGTCCGCTGCGGCAGGGACTGGACGAGTGCGACCCGGCTCACCAGCAGGTAGGGCTGGAAGTCCTCCTCCTTGTTCCGCAGGCCGATGCCCCAGACCTCCTCGGCCATGGCGGGCTCGCGTTGCTGATGGGCGGCGAAATCCGTGATCGGCTGCAATTCGGTCCGCTGCGTTGCGTCCGCCCGGACGTAGTGCCAGCCCGTCAGCGCATCCTGCCCCAGGTAGACGCCCGGCACGCCCGTGGCGCTGCCGGCGCGGTAAACCTTGAACTCCTTCAGCTGCGACGGGGTCATGCGCGGGTTCACGGCAACGGGCGGCAGGATGATCGTGCCGTTGTGGTCGATCACGGTGCCGTACGCGATGGTGGGCCGGCGCTCGGTCTCGGTCTCGGTGTAGAACTCGACCGCGACCACGGTCTTGAGGCGCTCGGACCAGAGCGCGGGCAGCTCGGCGGCGCGGACGGCGCCCCCGGTGAGGAGAAGGCAGAGCAGCAGGCAGCGGGACATCATGGCTTGAGAACGTAGAGGGAAACCTGGTGGTTGCGCTGGGCCTCGACCAGCACGGGCTCGGGCTTCTTTTCGTAGGCGGTGTGGACGGCCTGGATCGTGGCCAGGGTGGCCACGGGACGCTGGTTGATCTTGGTGATGACGTCGCCGCGCGACAGCCCGGCGACATCGGCCGGGAACCCCGGCTGTACGCCGATCACGAACACGCCGGTGGTGTCCTCGAGCTGGTTCTCGCGCGCGAAGGTCCGCGAGACCTTGCGCACGCTGAGGCCCCACTTCTCCAGGACCCACTCCTCGCCCACGCGGCTCTCGAGCTTCTCCGTCACGACGTTGTACTCGCCCGTCGCCGGCCCGCGCTTGATCGTCAGCCGCAGGGTCGAGCCCACGGTCGCCCCCGCGATGCGGTTCTGGATCGGCGGCAGCTGCTCGGGAAAACGGCCGTCCACCTTCTCGCCGTTGATCGCGAGGAGGATGTCGCCCGGCCGCAGCCCCGCCCGCGCGGCCGGCGAACCGGGATCGACGCTGTTCACGAGCAGGCCGGTGTTGAGCGCGAGGGCGTAGAAATTCTCGAGGTCCTGCAGCGCGCGGGGCACGATACCGATGTAGCTCCGCGTGATGGAGCCGTTCCGCGACAGGCCCTCCACCACCCGCTTGGCCGTGTTGGCCGGGATGGCGAAGCCGAGGTTGTTCGCGCCGAGGTAGCCGCGCGAGGAGATGCCGATCACCCGGCCGTCCTCCGTCACGAGCGGGCCGCCCGAGTTGCCGGGGTTGATCGCGGCGTCCGTCTGCAGCCAGGTGTTGAACGCGCCGGTCTCGTAGCCGTTCACGCCGTTGCTGTCCTCAAAGTAGCGATTGTTGTTCGAGATGATGCCGCGGGTCGCGGTGCGGGTCAGGCCGAATGGGGTGCCGACGGCGTAAACCGTCTCGCCGACGAAGAGCTTGTCGCTGTCGCCGAACTCCGCGTGGGCGAACTTCAGCCCGCGGCGCTTCACCTCGGCCACGTCGAGCTGCAGCAGTGCCAGGTCCGTCCAGTGGTCCCAGCCGACCAGCCGCGCCCCGACGCGCTCGAGGCTGGACAGCGTGACCGAGAGCTCCACGGCGCGCGGGCTGGCCACGTGCGCGTTGGTCAGGATCAGGCCGTCGGCCGACAGGATCACGCCCGAGCCGATGCTGGCCGAGAAGCGCTTGGCACCGTCCTCGAAGGCCACCTCGCGCACGTCAATCCGGACCACCGCGTCGAGCAGCTGGTTGAAACCGCGCGACATCGACGCCGGCAGCGACCCGACGAGCGCGAGGCCCAGGAGAGCCGTCCTGAGCATGATTGACCGGGAGGATGAAAACTTCACTGTGATTAGTTTCACGCGATGGCTACCAAGTGCAAAGACTACAATTTCCTCGAGATCGAGCCCCACTGGCAATCTTTCTGGGAAAAGAATCATTCCTTCCGGTCCGAGCCCGGCACGGCCAAGCCGAAGTACTATGTCCTGGACATGTTCCCGTACCCGTCCGGCGCGGGACTGCACATCGGTCATCCCGAGGGCTACACCGCCACCGACATCGTCGCGCGCTACCGTCGCGCCCGGGGCTTCAACGTGCTGCACCCGATCGGCTGGGACGCGTTTGGCCTGCCGGCGGAGCAGCACGCGGTGAAGACCGGCACGCACCCGGCGTCGAACACGCAGAACAACATCGTCAATTTCCGCCGGCAGATCAAGGCGCTCGGGTTTTCCTATGACTGGGACCGGGAGGTCGACACGACCGACCCGAAGTATTTCCGGTGGACGCAGTGGATCTTCCTGCAGCTGTTCAAGCGCGGCCTGGCCTACGTGGACGAGCGGCCCGTCTGGTGGTGCCCGGAGCTGCGCACCGTGCTCGCCAACGAGGAGGTCGTCGACGGCAAGAGCGAGGTCGGCGGTTTCCCCGTGGAGCGCCGCAACCTGCGCCAGTGGGTGCTGCGCATCACGGCCTACGCGGACCGCCTGCTGGCGGATCTCAAGGATGTCGACTGGCCCGACTCCACCAAGCGCATGCAGGAGGCCTGGATCGGCCGCAGCGAGGGCGCGGAGGTGCTGTTCGAGCTGGAGAACCGCGCGCTCGGGACGCTCAAGATCTTCACCACGCGGCCCGACACCCTCTACGGCTGCAGCTACATGGTGCTCGCGCCGGAGCATCCGCTCGTCGACGCCCTGACCACCCCCGCGCAGAAGGCGGAGGTGGAGGCCTATCGGAAAAAGGCCGCCGGCAAGAGCGACCTCGAGCGCACCGACCTCGCGAAGGACAAGTCCGGCGTGTTCAGCGGCGCCTACGCCCTGAACCCGGTCAACGGCGCCCGCGTCCCCATCTGGATCGCCGACTACGTGCTGATGGGCTACGGCACCGGCGCCATCATGGCGGTGCCCGCCCATGACGAGCGCGACTTCGAGTTCGCGCAGCGTTACGCGCTGCCCATCGTGCAGGTGATCGAGGCCCGCGAGGGGCCGACCGTGCTGCCGTACATCGGCGACGGTCGCGTCATCCACTCGGGCAACTACAACGGGCTCGACTGGCCCGAGGCCAAGAAGCGCATCACCGCTGATCTCGCCGGCCGCGGCGTCGGCCAGCCCACGGTCAACTTCAAGCTCCGCGACTGGCTCTTCTCGCGTCAACGCTACTGGGGCGAGCCGTTCCCCATCGTCTGGATCAATGAGACCGATTACCGCCTCGCCGTCGCCCGCCGCGGCGGTGACGTGCCCCCGTCGCCGGTGACATTCACCAGCGAAGGCGTCACGCACTACGCGCTGCCCCTGCCGGCCGGCGCACTGCCGCTGGAGCTGCCCAGCGTGCAGTCGTACCTGCCCAGCGGCAACGGCGAGAGCCCGCTCGCCAACGAGACGGCCTGGCTGGAAATCTGGCTCAACTTCGAGACCGGCGCCGCCGTGCCCGCCAGCCAGCCGCGCCCCGCCGGCGCGGCGTGGATCCGCGCCCGGCGCGAGACCAACACCATGCCCCAGTGGGCCGGCTCGTGCTGGTACTACCTGCGATTCACCGACCCGGCCAACGCCGCCGCGCTGGCCTCCCCCGAGGCGCTGCGCTACTGGGGCGTCCCCGACCTCTACGTCGGCGGCGCCGAGCACGCCGTACTGCACCTGCTCTACGCGCGCTTCTGGCACAAGGTGCTCTTCGACCTCGGCGTCGTGCCGCAGAGCGAGCCGTTCACCAAGCTCTTTCACCAGGGCATCATCCTGGGCGAGGACGGCGAGAAGATGTCCAAGAGCCGCGGCAATGTCGTCAATCCCGACAGCATCATCGCCAGCCACGGCACCGACACGCTCCGGCTCTACCTCATGTTCCTCGGCCCGCTCGAGGCCATGAAGCCCTGGAACCCGAACGGCATCGAGGGCGTGCACCGCTTCCTCCAGAAGGTCTGGCGCGAGTGCCTCGACCGCGAGGGCCTGGTGAATCCCAAGATCACCGCCGATCCGTCGGCGGACTCCGCCGAACTCATCAAGCTGCTCCACGAGACGATCAAGAAGGTCGGCGATGATATCGAGGAACTACGCCTCAACACGGCGATCTCCCAGATGATGATTTTCGGCAACGCGCTGCAGAAGGCCCCGAGCGTGAGTCGCGCCACCGTGCTCGCGTTTCTGCAATTGCTGGCTCCCTTTGCCCCGCACATCGCCGAGGAACTCTGGTCCCGACTGGGCGAGCCCCAGCCGATCTCTCTGGCTCCCTGGCCGACGTTCGATCCTGCCAAACTCGTAAGCGATTCCGTGAAGCTAGTATTTCAAGTGAATGGCAAATTCAGAGGTGATCAATTGGTCCCCGTCGGCTTACCCGAGGATGAAGCAGTTAAGCTGGCTCAATCGAATGCTAAGATATCACCGCATATTGCCGGTAAGTCCATCAAGAGAGTGATTTATGTGCCTGGAAGGATCCTTAATATTGTCGTCGAATAGCTACGTTCATATTCCCCTTGCAAGCTAGGGTCTATCCCCTAGTCGTTTCGATATCGATTCAATACTGCAACTTGTCGTCAACAAGCCCATGAAAACTCCCACCCACCCGCACCCCGGCTTTCGGGCCGCTGCGTGCCTCGCCGCCATGGCCGTGTTTGGGGTCGTCAGCATCGCTTCTGCGCAGGACAAGCCCAAGGGGCCCTCGGGAAAAATCTTTGTGGCGAGTGTGTCGGGCGAATCGCTCATCAGCCACGGGGGCCTGCTGGAGGACATGAACGCCAAGTCCGCCTACCTCGCCGAGGGGACAATCATCGAGACGAAGCCCAAGGCGACCAACGCGCTGGTCTATTCGAACGGCACGGGAATTTTCTTTGATCCCGACACTCGGGTGGAGGTGGAGAGGTTTCACCAGGATCCCTTTGTGCCGAACCGCAGCGACCTGGAGGTCGAGCCCTCGGTTTCCCAGACGAATGTGCTCATCGTGCGCGGTGCCGTGGGCCTATGCACCAGCAAGATGGTCGCCGGGAGTTCCATGACCTACCGCACGCCGCTCGGCATTGTGAGCACGCAGGGCGCCAAACTGGTGATCGAGACCTCGCCCGACGGCACCACGATCTCGATGCTCGACGGCGAGAGCCTGGTGCGAAATGGCCAGATGGATATCGGCGGCAAGACGCTCCATTCCGGCGAGCAGGCCATCATCAAGGCCGCCTCCGGCAACGTGCCCGCGAGCATGGTCATCAGCCAGATCCCGCCCGCCAGGCGCCCGGCGCTCGACGAGCGGATTTTCATGGCCTGTGCCGCGCGCAAGACGGTGTTCTTCGACACCTCGGGGCCGCAGGGCTCGGGTGAGATCAAGGCCACGCCGGTGGTGCCCGTGTCGCTGCCCGTGCCGGTCACGGTCAGCCCCTCGCAACTCCCGCCGTGACGCCCGTGCCGCGACCCATGTCCGTTTCTGCCTCATTCCGCGCCGCCACCGCCCTGCTGCTCATCGGCTGCCTCCTGTGCCCGCCGGCGCAGGCGCTGGTCAGCTTCAATGACGGCAAGGAGCATCTCTTCGTCACGGGGACTGCCGGGGCCAGCTACGATTCCAACATCCTCGCCCACGCCGGCGGCGGAGGGGACACCATTTACTCGGCCGGGGTGCTGCTCGAATACACGCGCCGGGCCGGCTTGATCGGGGTGGATGCCAGTGTGGGGGTCGATCTCTCCCAGTTCGTCAACAACCGGAACGAAAACTCCACCGACCCGCGCTTCGCCCTGGCGTTCGCCAAGAGCACCGGCCGGACCACGGGCGGCCTGAGCCTGAGCGCCACCCGGGAAAACCGGGCCGACTCGGCCGCGAACGTGCGGGCGCAATCCTGGGACTACGACACCACCCTCAACCTGAAGTACCCCGTCATCGATCGCTACTCCGTCTCCGGCACCGTGGGCTACACGGCGCGGATCTACGACGCGACGTCCGGGCTGACCAACCTGAGCACCTACAGCCTCGGCACCGACCTGCTCTACGCGCTCACCGACACGCGCGACCTCGCCGTGGGCTACCGCTACCGCTACGAGGAAACCTCGCGCAACACGGCCTACGACGACCAGTCCGTCACCGCGGGCGTCTCCGGTGCCATCCTTCCCCGCCTCAGCGGCTCCGTGCGCGCCGGCTACCAGATTCGCTCGCCGCGGAAGCAGGCGAAGGATGGCGGCGACCGCGGCCTGACCGCCTCCGCCGCCCTCACTTGGTACGCCACCAAGCGGCTCTCCTTCACCGGCCAGATGTCGAATGACCTCTCCGTCACGTCCACCAACCTCTCCATGAGCACCCTGAGCGGCAACCTCGGGGCCGAGTACGTGTTCAACAGCAAGCGGTCCGTCTCGGCCAATGTCGGGGGTGGCGACAACCGCTTCCTGGGCGCCGCCGGGCTCGATCGCCGGGATGAGTTCTTTACCTTTGGCGCAGGGGTGAACTACACCATGATGGAGCATCTCAAGATTTCCCTGAGCTACGACTACTTCAAGAACTGGTCCACCCTGAGCTATTCCGACTACGACCGGAACACTTTCTCTCTTTCGCTGATCTCCCGCTGGTAACCGATGACTCTCCCGACCCGCACCTTCGCCTGCTGGTTCGCCGCCCTCAGCCTGCTGCTGGGCGCCGCGGGCGCGGCGCGGGCGCAGATCACGCCCCTGAAGCCGGAGTCGCGCAAGGCCCTGCTCTACACGATCGCAATCACCGACAGCCTCCGGGTCTCCGTGTTCGGCGAGGATGACCTCTCCCGCGTCTCGCGGGTCGACGCCCGCGGCATGATCAACCTGCCGCTCATCGGCGAGATCAAGGTCTATGGCTTCACCCTCCGCGAGGCCGAGCAGGCCATCGCCGACGCCTACCGCGACGGGCGCTACCTCCGCAATCCGCAGGTCACGATCAATGTCGAGGTCTACGCCATCCGCGAGATCTCGGTCCAGGGCCAGGTCAAGAGCCCCCAGCGCGTCGTCCTCCCCGCCGAGTCCACCATGTCCGTCCTCGAGGCCGTCACCAAGTGCGGCGGCTTCACCGACACCGCCAAGGGCACCGAGGTGCGCGTCACGCGCATCGGGCCCGACGGCAAGGTCAAGGTCTTCGTCGTCGACGTGGACAGCCTGATCAAGGGCAAGAACAAGGCCAAGTCGGAGGATGACTCCCTCCTGCTCCTGCCCGGCGACATCATCTACGTGCCCGAGCGAATCATCTGAGCGCCCCACCGATGCAGGAACACACCTCCAAGCCGTTCCCCCCGGCGCACGACAAGGACGAGTCGCCGATCGAGCGGCGCACGCTCCGCGACTACTACATCATCCTCCGGGAGAGAATGTGGATCGCGCTGCCGCTGGCGCTGATCGTCGCCCTCGGCCTCGGCTACTGGAAGGCGCGCCAGCCGAAGATGTACCAGGCGGTCGCCACGATGCAGTTCGAGAAACCGGAAACCCTCGTCACGACCCAGGGGGTCGTCGACCCGGCCGTTCGCAACGAAACCGAGCTCCGCACCAATCTCGAGAAACTGAACAGCCAGCGGCTGCGCACGCGCGTCGTCGAGTCGTTCACCCCCGACGAGATCCGGACCCTCCAGCGCCCGTACCTCAAGAACCTCAAGCCCGGCCAGGCTGTCCCGTCGGCCTCCGACTGCCTCGGCGCGGTGAACATCGACGCCGCCCGCAACAGCCTCCTCATCAGCGTCGTCGTCCGCCACCCCGACCCGACCGCCGCCGCGCTGGTCGCCAACCAGTTTGTCAGCCAGTTCTTCAGCTACCTCGCCGACTACTACGGCGGGCGCAGCGAGACCGGCGTCGAGTTCCTCCGCGCGCAGGCCGACCGCCTCGGCAAGGACGCGGCCGACGCCGAGCAAAAGCTGATGGCGTACAAGAAGGAGCACAACCTCGTCTCCCTCGACAACAGCACCAACATCATCGGCACGCGCCTGACCACGGTGAATGCCGCGCTCACCACCGCGCGGCTCAACCGCATCAACCTCGAGACTTCCTACGCGCAGGTCACCACCTACCAGAAGGAGAAGCGCGACCTGACGGAGATCTCCTACATCGCCGAGCATTCCACGGTGCCGACCCTCAAGAGCCAGCTCTCCGGCCTGCTCCAGACCCAGTCGGTCTACGCCGAGCGCTATCTCGAGCGCCACCCGAAGATGATCGACCTGTCCAACCAGATCGCCGTCGTCCAGGACCAGCTCGACAAGGCGATCGAGCTCGCCGTCGCCGACCTTGCCACGCGCCTCGCCGAGGCCCGCCAGAGCGAGACCAACCTCCAGGCCGAGTACGCCGACGCCGAGAAGGACTCGCTCAAGCTCGGCGACCTCGGCGTCGCCTACAAGACCCTCGAGAACCAGGCCAACGTCGCCAAGGGGAACTACGTCCAGATCCTCAACCGCCTCAACGAGACGACCACCTCGCGGAACATCGAGAAGATCCCCCTGCACCCGCTCGACCCCGCCGTCGTCCCCAGCGTCCCCTACGAGCCCGACCTGTCCCATATCCTCCGCACCTGCCTCGGCGTCGGCCTGCTCGTCTTCTTCGCCGTCGCCATCGGCCTGAGCTTCATCGACGACCGCATCAAGAGCGCCTGGGACGTCGAGTCCTTCATCGGCGCCAACCTGCTCGGCATCATCCCCGACCTCACCAGCGCCAAGGACGACGAGAAGTACAATCTCATGCTCAGCGGGCAGCAGATGCCCGGCGTCGAGGCCTTCCTTAGCGTCTACAGCTCGGTCAAAATCCACTCCAAGCTCGATTTTCCCAAGTCCATCCTCGTCACCAGCACCATCCCGGGCGAGGGCAAGACCCTGATCTCGTGCAATCTCGCCGGCTCATTCGCGCGCCACGGCAAGCGGACGCTGCTCATCGACTGCGACCTCCGCCGCCCGATGCTGCACCGGCATTTCAAGCAGACGAACAACACGGGCCTCATCACCTGGTTCGAGGCCGGTGCCAACCTGGAGCAGGACCTGACCACCAACCCGAGCCTCGGCATCATCAAGATCAGCGACAACCTCTCGCTGCTCTGCTCCGGCGGCCGCTCCAAGAGCCCGACCGAGCTGCTGGAGAGCCCCCTGTTCGGCCAGCTGCTTGAGCGCTGCAAGAAGCAGTACGACCTCGTCATCATCGACTCTCCCCCGCTCGGCGCCGTCACCGACAGCCTGCTCATCGCCGAGCGCACCGACGAGGTCATCTACGTCTGCCGCTTCAACCGCGCCTACCGGAAGCACATTCGCCTCTACATGAAGGCGCTCCGGAACGGGAAAAACGAGGTCCTCGGCGTCGTCCTCAACGGCCTCTCCCCGCGGCGCGTGGAATACTACACGAACTACCGGTACTACCTGAGCTACAAGAAATATTACGGGTCGCAGGGTTGAGCGGAGAGTCGATATCGGATACCGGACAACGGAGGTTGGAGGGGAACATGGAGGGCGTCGCGCTGACGGGATCGGGCCACGCGCCTTTCAACTTTCAACTTTCCACCTTCAACCCATAGTCAACGTCCGTGCCCCCGCTGTCCGCCTTCCTCCCCGCCGGCTTCGACCCGAAGCGGCCCGTCGCGCTGATCGCCGGCCAGGGCCTCTACCCGGTGCTGGTGGCCGAGGCCGTCCGCCGCGCCGGCCTGCCGCTGCGGCTCATCGCCTTTGACGAGGAAACGCCGCCCGACCTGATCGCCTCGTTCCCCGAGGCCGAGCGCCGGACGCTGCTGGTGGGCCAGCTGGGCAAGATGCTCAAGGCCCTCCGCGAATTCGACGCCGGCTACGCCCTCATGGCCGGGCAGATCACGCCCCGCCGCCTGTTCAAGGGCCTCCACCCCGACCTCAAGGCCACGCAGATCCTGCTCACGCTCAAGCGGCGCAACGCCGAGACCATCTTCGGCGCCATCGCGAGCGAGATCGGCGGCATCGGCGTCCAGCTGCTCGACGCCCGCGCCTTCCTCGACCTCCACCTTGCCACGCCAGGGGTGATGACCGGGCGCCGCTTTCCCATCGAGGACGATTACCTCCAGCACGGCATCACCATCGCCCGCGAGTGCGCCCGCCTCGACATCGGCCAGGGCTGCGTCGTCCGCAAGGGCACGGTCCTGGCCGTCGAGGCCTTCGAGGGCACCGATGAGATGCTCCGCCGCGCCGGCACCTTCAAGACCGACGGCGCGCTCTTCGTGAAGACCGTCAAGGTCCAGCAGGACTACCGCTTCGACGTGCCCTGCTTCGGCCAGCGCACGCTCGAGACCATGCGCGAGGCCGGACTGACCGCGGCCGCCCTTGAGGCCGGCCGCGTCATCATGCTCGACCGCCCCGCCGTCCTCGCCCAGGCCAAGACCTGGGGCATCAGTCTGCTCGGGTTTGAGTGAGCGGCGGTCGTGGGGGGGGGGTTCGAACGAACGCCCTCCGGCTCGCCGCTTGCGCTTTGCCCCACGCGGGCCAAAGATGGCGCGCATGAACCACGACGTAGTCACCGTCACCGTCAAGGGGGTGATGCCCACCGCCAACGGGTGCGCCGTGTTCCTGGGTGATGAGACCAAGACGTTTGTGATCTATGTCGACCACTCGGTCGGCAACGCGATCCAGATGACGATCGAGGGCGTGAAGAAGGACCGGCCGCTCACGCACGACCTGATCGGCAGCATCATGCTCGGCCTCGACACCCGCCTCGACCACGTGGTGATCAACGACGCCCACGAGGGCACCTATTTCGCCCGGATCATCCTGCGGATGGAAAACGAGCTCGCGAAGAAGATCGTCGAGATCGACGCGCGCCCGAGCGACTCCATCGTTCTCGCCCTGCAGCAGAAGCGCCCGCTGTATGTTTCGCGCGGGGTGTTCGACACCGCCGAGGACATGACCGAGATCCTCGAGCGCGTCCGCAAGCAGCAGGCGGAGGAGTCCGGCGAGGATGAGCCCTGATCCCGCCACTCCCGCCCGACGCCTCCCGCCGGGCCTCGTCCCGGGCCTGCCGCTCACCGCGCTGGCGCCGATGCAGGACGTCACCGACCTCGCCTTCATGCGCGTCATCGCGCACTACGGCGCGCCGGACTACTTTTTCACCGAGTTCTTCCGCGTCCACACGCAGTCCCGGCCGGAGCGGCACATCCTGCGCGCCATCGACGAGAACACCACCGGCCGCCCGGTCTTCGCCCAGCTGATCGGCGAGGATCTCGGGCACCTGGCCCGCACCGTGGCCGAGCTGCTCCATCACCCCATCGCCGGCGTCGACCTTAACCTCGGCTGCCCCGCCCCCAAGGTCTACAAGAAGAACGTCGGCGGCGGACTCCTCCGCGAGCCGGGCCGCATCGATGAGATCCTCGGCGCCCTGCGCGCCGCCGTCCCCGGCCTGCTGACCGTCAAGATGCGGGTCGGCTTCGACGACCTTTCGTCCTTCGACCACATCCTCGACCTCATCAACCGCCACCAGGTTGACCTGCTGAGCGTGCACGGCCGCACGGTGAAGGAGATGTACCGCAGCGAGGTGCGCTACGACGCCATCGCCCGCGCCGTCGCCGCCGTCCGCTGCCCGGTCCTCGCCAACGGCAACCTGACCTCCGCCACCCGCGCCGCCACCGTGCTGGCCGACACGCGCGCCGCCGGCGTGATGATCGGACGCCACGCGATCCGCAACCCGTGGATCTTCCGCCAATGCCGCGAGCAGTTCGCCGGCCGGCCGGTGACGCCCGTCACGCTCGGCGAGGTGCGCGAGTACATCGGACGCCTCTATCGCGAGACCACCGTGCCCGGCCTGGCCGAGCGGCTGCACGTGAACAAGATGAAGAAGTACCTGAACTTTGTCGGACAGAGCGTGGATGCGACCGGCGCGTTCCTGCACGCCATGCGGCGCACCGAGAGCGAGTCCGCGCTGTTCGCGGTCTGCGACGCGCACCTGCTGGCCGATCCCGGTCGGATCTTCGCCGCCGAGCCCTACCCGGGGGTCATCGCCCGGCCCAATTGCGAGACACCCGACCCGGCCCCCGACGGCTGCTCGCTCGAAACCATCACCGCGTGAAAACCCACCTCGATTACGGCACCACCGGCCTCGAACTCGACCTCGGCGGACTCAACGCCACGGTCCTTGCGCCCCGTTTCCTGGAGGGATTGCCCGACGAGGCCGCCGCCTTCACCGCGGCGGTGCGCGCGCCGATCGGCTCACCGCCGCTGCGCGGCCGGATCAAGGCCACCGACCGCGTCGCGGTCGTCATTCCCGACGGCACCCGGCCGCTGCCGAATGAGCGCCTGCTGCCGTGGCTCTTTGCCGAGCTCAGCCACGTGCCGGCCGAAAACTTCACCATCCTGATCGGCACCGGCACGCACCGCGCCAACACGCCGGAGGAGCTCGACCGCATGCTCAGCCCCGCCGTCGCGCGCCGCTACCGGGTCGTCAACCACGTCGCCGACGATCCCGCCACGCTGGCCTCCGCCGGCCGTTCCGCCCTTGGCTACGAGGTGAAGCTCGCGCGCGATTACGTCGCCGCCGACCGCCGCATCATCATGGGCTTCATCGAGCCGCACTTCATGGCGGGCTTCTCCGGCGGCTACAAGGCGGTCTTCCCCGGCATTGCGGCGCTCGATGCCATCATGCACTACCACGCCGCCGGCATCATCGGCGACCCGCGCAGCACCTGGGGCGAGCTCGACGGCAACCCCACCCAGCAGCACGTGCAGGCCGGCGGCTCGCTCCTGCCGGTGGATTTCTGCGTCAACGTCACCCTCAACACCAAGCGCCAGATCACGCGCTATTTCTGCGGCGAGACGCTCGCCGCCCACCGCGCCGGCTGCCAGTTCGTCAAGGCCACGGCCATGAGCGCATGCGCCCATGACTTCCCCGTCGTCGTCACGACCAACAGCGGATACCCGCTCGACCAGAACCTCTACCAGACTGTCAAGGGCATGGCCGCCGCCTCCCGCATCGTCCGCCCCGGCGGGCTGATCGTCACCGCCGCGCGCTGCAACGACGGCTTCCCCGCCCACGGCAACTTCCGGAAGCTCGTCGAGGCATCCAGCTCCGCCCGTGAACTCATGGACCGCATCATGACGCCGGGATTCTCCATGCTCGACCAGTGGCAGGCCCAGCACCTCGCCATGGTCCTGCTCAAGGCCCGGGTCGCCCTCCGCAGCGAGCTGGCCGACGCCGACGTGCGCCGCGCCCACCTGCTGCCGGTGCGCGATGTGCGCGCCGCCATCGATGACGAGCTGGCCCGCATCGGCCGCGACGCCCCCGTCGCCGTATTGCCCGAGGGCCCGCTCACGATCCCGTACCTCGCCTGAGTCGGAGAGAGGCGGGAGATCAGAGGTCAGATGTCAGAGGTCAGACGTCAGGTGCCGGAGAGCCCGGCACGGTGCTGGGACTAGATACGAAATCTGACATCTGAATTCTGACCTCTGAACTCTGACGTCGGGCTTCACTCCAGTCCCAGCGCCTTCCGCCCCTCGGCGGAGATCATCTGGGGCGACCAGACCGGGTCCCACACGATGTGGACCTTGGCCGACTCCACGCTCGGCAGCGCGGCAATTTTCTGGCGCGCATCCTCCGCGATGACCGGGCCCATGCCACAGCCGGGCGCGGTGAGGGTCATGCGGACCTCCACGCTGTGCCCTCCGCCCGACTTTTCGACGGACAGGTCGTACACCAGTCCGAGATCAACAATGTTCACCGGGATCTCGGGATCAAAGCAGCTGCGCAGCGCGGTCCAGACGGCCGCCTCGCTAAATTCATTGGCGGTCGGAGCGGTCTCCGCCGCGGGCGCATAGCCCTCCAGTGCCCCGGCCTGCTCGGCCGGGATGCGGAACAGGCCCTGGTCGGTGCGCACGGTCAGGTTGCCGCCGAGGGTCTGGGTCACGAACACCGCGGTGCCGGCGGCGAGTGTGACGCTGTCGCCCGCGGGAATGATCGTCGCCGTGACGGCGCGGGAAAGGGTGTGGGTCATGGGCTCAGTGCAGGCTCAGCTCGAGCGGCATGCGGGCGTAGACGCCCTGGGGATCGTTGAAGGACTGGAGCAGCTTCACTTCCTCCTGGAGGCGCGCGGCCACCTGGCCGGCGAGGCCCTGGCTGCTGGCGCGGCCGTTCGGGTGCATCCGCTCCATGAACTCGCCGATCGCCTCGGCCAGCTCCTTCTTCCGCGGAAATTCCACCAGCCGGTAGTTCTTGCCCAGCTTGGCCGACGAGGCGGCGTAGCGGACCGCGGAGTCGAGCCCGCCGATCTCGTCCACCAGGCCGAGCTTCAGCGCCTCGGACCCGGACCACACGCGGCCCTGGGCAATCTCGCGCACAAAATCGAGCTTCAGGTGCCGGGCCTCGGCGACCTTGCCGGTGAACTCCTCGTAAACCCAGTCCACCATCCGCTGCAGCACCGCCAGCTCCTCGTCGGTCTTCGGCCGCGTGATGGTGAGGGCGCCGGCAAACTTGCCGGTCTTCACCGAGTCGAAGGTGACGCCGAAATCGTTGGCGAGCTTCTTCACGTCAAACTGGATCCCGAACACGCCGATCGAGCCGGTGATGGTCGTCGGTTCGGCAAAGATGCGGTCGCTGTACGCGGAGATCCAGTAGCCGCCCGAGGCCGCGTAGCTGCCCATGGACACCACGACAGGCTTCACCTTCCGCGCCAGGCGGATCTCGCGCTGGATCGCCTCCGAGGCCGAGACGCTGCCGCCGGGGCTGTTCACGCGGAGCACGATGGCCTTGACGGAATCGTCCTGCCGCAGCTGCCGCAGCTCGCGGGAAAACTTGTCGCCGCCCACCTCGCCGGCCTCGCCCTCGCCGTCCACGATCGAGCCCTCGGCATAGACCAGCGCGATGCGGTCCGACCGGCCCAGCGTCATCCCGCCCGGGCTGTGCTCCGCGCGGTCGGCGGCGGTCTTGGCATAATTGGCGAGCGTCACCTGCTTGAACGCCTCCTTCGAGCCCTTGCGCCCGGTCTTCTCCTTGAGCTCGTCGAGCACCTCGTCGCGGTAGGCGATCCGGTCCACCAGCTTGCCGGCCTTCGCGGCCGCGGGGCGAATCAGGCCCTCGGCGTCCACCGTGGCCTGCAGCGCCGCCGGCGTCACGCCGCGGCTCCTCGCCATGTCGGCCACCAGGCTGCCCCAGACGTCGTCGAGCAGCTTCTGGATCTGCTCGCGGTTCTCCGGACTCATGTCCTTGCGGGTGTAGGGCTCGACGTAGGACTTGTACTTGCCGACGCGGGTCACCTGCACGCCGATGCCGTACTTCTCGAACGCGCCGGCGAAGAACATCGGCTCGCTCGCGAGGCCGGGCATGAGGATCATGCCGTACGGGTCGAGCACCACCTCGTCGGCCACGGACGCCAGGTAGTAGTCGCGGGTCTGGACAAAATTGAGGTAGGCCTTCACGGGCTTGCCCGAGGCCTTGAACTCCGCGAGCGCGTTGCGCACGTCCTTCAGCGCGGCGAAGCCCGTGCCGAAGCCCTCGGGCGCGAGCGAGCCTTTCAGCAGCACGCCCGCGATGCGGTCGTCATGCGCCGCCGCCCGCAGCGCGCGGGTCACAGTGCGCAGCTGCAGCGTCTCGTTGCGTCCGCCCCGGAAGATGCTCAGGTCCACCAGTGGCGGGCTGTCCGTGATGTTGGCCTCGAGATCGAACACGAGGTACGAGCCCTTCTCCACCGTCTGGGTCTTCTGCTGGTTGCCGAGGGCGGCGATCGCCCCGATGAACCCGATAAACAGCAGCGTGCCGCCGAACGCGAAGATCACAAGGGCCGCCAGCGCGCCCAGCATGGAGGTGAGGAAGTTCTTCATGGAGTGGCGCATTCCTATCCGCTTTGGCGGGTTCCTCCAGCCGAAACACGACAATCGGTCCTAAAACCGGAAGGGCGGCGGCCGATCATAAGCTTTTGCACACGAACCGGCCCGGCGGTCACAGTCCTGTTAATTTCCACGCGGATCCGCCCGCAAACGACAGGAACGGGTTGCCGCGCCGGCCGTCAGCCTCCACCCTTTCCCTGATGGGCGACCAAAAGAATCTCCTCACCACCCAGCGCAAGGCCCTCACGATCAACCTCGACGAGCCCAAGTACGGCACGTTCGCGGAGATCGGCGCGGGCCAGGAGGTCGCCCGTGTCTTCTTCCAGGCCGGTGGCGCCTCGGGCACCGTGGCCAAGACGATCTCGGCCTACGACATGACGTTCAGCGACGCCATCTACGGCAAGGCGCCGCGCTACGTCTCCCACGAGCGCCTGGGCCTGATGCTCGACCACGAATACCGGCTGCTCGACGAGCGCCTCGGTGCCACCCGCGGGGATCGCACCACCTTCTTCGTCTTCGCCGACACGGTCGCCGCCCGCAATTACAAGGGCACCAACGAGGCCCATGGCTGGATGGGCGTCCGCTTCCAGACCGAGCCGCGCGGGCCCACCAGCGAGATCATCCTCCACGTCCGCATGTGGGACAAGGAGAACGTCCTCCAGCAGGACGCGCTCGGCATCGTCGGCACCAACCTGGTTTACGGCGCCTTTTACTACCGCGACGACCCGCGGAAGTTCATCCAGTCGCTCCTCGACAACCTCAGCTCCGAGCGCATCGAGGTCGACATGCTCCGCTTCAGCGGCCCGGCGTTCGCCAGCGTCGACAACCGGCTGATGTCGCTGCACCTGGTCCAGTTCGGCCTGACCAACGCGGTCATGTTCGGGCCCAGCGGCGAGGTCCTCCAGCCCTCCGAGGTCCTGCACAACAAGGCCATCCTCGTCGAGCGCGGCAGCTTCCGGCCCGTCACCCATGTCAACGTCGACATGCTCAACTGCGCCACCGCGCAGTTCGTCCAGGAACCGCTGGTCAAGGGCAAGTCCGTGGTCGTCCTGATGGAGATCACGATGAACAACCTGCTCGCCGCCGGGCAGCTCGACCCGCAGGACTTCCTCTCGCGCGTGGACCTGCTGGGCGACATCGGCTTCACCGTCCTGATCTCGAATTACTCCGAGTACTTCCGCCTGACCTCCTACTTCCGCCGCTACACGAAGGAGATGATCGGCGTCGCGATGGGCATCAACAACCTCCTCGAGATCTTCAACGAGAAGTACTACGAGAACCTCGAGGGCGGCATCCTCGAGTCCTTCGGCCGCCTGTTCCGCCACTCCGTGCGGCTCTACATCTACCCGATGCGGCAGGAGGCGTACGATTACTACCTGTCCACCGGCCAGACGAGCACGGGGGACGAGTCGGCCAACCGCCAGGCGCACTCCTTCGCCGCCAACGTGCTCATCACCGCGAAGAACGTCCAGGTCATCGACCACCTGCGGAACCTCTACAATCACCTGCTCGAGAACCACTACATCGACTGCATCGTCGGTTTCGACGCGACCATCCTGCACATCTTCTCCCGCGACGTCCTCCGCCGCATCCGCGAACACGATTCCACCTGGGAGCAGATGGTCCCCGCCACCGTCGTCAGCGCGATCAAGAAGCGCGGCCTCTTCGGCTACGCCGCCACGGCCAAGTAACGCGGAGGGCCGCTGATGTGTGCGAAGGTGGGAGCGAGCTTGCTCGCGACCCAGGCCCGAACGGTCGCGAGCAAGCTCGCTCCCACCTTCCTGCCACCTGCCTGAATCCGCGCCCGTCACTCGCTCGCTGAGCGGCTCTGGACCTTGGTGAGTCTCGCCACCCCGCAAAGCAAAGGCGAAGGAGGGCCCCGCCCGCCCGGCCATCCCGCTCGACTCCCGCAGCACGCCGGTCCATTCTCACGCTCACCCGCCACCATGCTGAACCGGATCGCCGAGGGACTTTGGGATCTGAATGAGCCGCTCTCCGTGCTGGGCATGGAAATCGGCCATCGCCTGACCGCCGTGCGCCTCGCCGACGGCGACCTCTGGGTGCATTCGCCGGTCCAGTACCGTCCCGCGCTGGCCGCGGCCCTCGCGGAGCTCGGTCCCGTGACGCACGTCGTCGCGCCCAACTGCATCCACGACACCTACCTCGAGGACTGGTTCGCGGCGTATCCCGACGCGCGCTTCCACGGTGCCAAGGGCTTCTTCCATTCGCGCCCCGACCTGAAGTTCACCGACACGCTCGGCCCGGCCCCCGATCCGGCCTGGGCCGGCACCCTCGACCAGATCCTCGTCCGGGGCATGCCCCGGCTCAACGAGGTCGTCTTCCTCCACCGCACCAGCCGCACGCTCATCCTCACCGACCTGGCCTTCAACCTCGGGACGGAGATGCCCCTCCTCAGCCGCGTGCTGCTGCGCCTCAACGGCTGCTACAACTGCTTCGCCGCCTCGCGGCTGCTGCGGACCACCCTCCGCGACCGCGTCGCCGTCCGCTCCTCCCTCGAGCAGATCCTCGCCTGGGACTTCGACCGGATCGTCCTCAGCCACGGGCGCAACGTCGAGACCGGTGGCCGGGAACTGCTCCGCGCCGCCTTTGCCTTCCTGTGAGGCCGGCGACTGGCGACGCTGGCCGGTAAAAATTTTCCGTGCGTTCGCGCGCCGCCTCGTTTTCCTGTTCCGCCACCCATGCGCTTCTACAAGTACCACGCCCTCGGCAACGACTACATCGTCCTTAATCCCGCGGATTTCCCCGCGTGGTCGCCCGCGCCGACCGTCGAGCAGATCCGCGTCGTGTGCCACCGCAACTTCGGCGTCGGCTCCGACGGCATTCTCTGGGGCCCGCTCCCGTCGCAGCAGAGCCAGTTCGGCCTGCGCATCTTCAACCCCGACGGCTCCGAGGCCGAGAAGTCCGGCAACGGCCTGCGCATCTTCTCGCGCTTCCTCTGGGACCAGGGCCTGGTCAAGAACCCGACCTTCACCGTCGAGACGCCCGGCGGCCACGTGAAGACGGTCATCAAGGACGGCGGCAAGCTGCTCACGATCGAAATGGGCCGCGTCAGCTTCGACTCCGCCAAGATCCCCGTCGCCGGCGCGCCCCGCGAGGTCCTCGGCGAGAAGATCCGCATCCAGGACCAGGAGTTCACCTTCAACGCCGCCACCATCGGCAACCCGCACTGCGTCATCGTCCTCCCCGAGATCACCGAGGCCCTCGCCCGCCGCTACGGCCCCGACCTCGAGGTCCATGCCAATTTTCCCCGCAAGACGAACGTGCAGTTCCTCAAGGTCCTCGACCGCGCCAACGTGCAGATCGAGATCTGGGAGCGCGGCGCCGGCTACACGCTGGCCTCGGGCAGCAGCTCCAGCGCCTCCGCCGCCGTCGCCCACCGGCTCGGGCTGGTCGACCGCCAGGTCACCGTCCACATGCCCGGCGGCAAGATCGGCATCGAGATCGGGACCGATTTCTCGATTCTCATGACCGGCACCGTGAACAAGGTCGCCGAGGGCACGATGCACCCGGAGCTGTTTCTGGTTAAGGTCTGACGCCAGGGAGCAAGTAACAAGGCCCAGGGGACAAGTGGCAAGGTGGTCAGCCTGAACGCCACCCTGATGGGGATGCCTCGCGGACGATCCCTTGCCATCTGCCACCTGTCACTTGGCCACGTGCGCGCGAAGCGCGCCTAGTACTTCACCGAGCAGCCGTACGGCTGCGAGGTGGCCTTCTCGACGGGCTTGCCGGATTTCACCGCGGCGAGCGCCGCCTTCACGTAATTGGTCGCCTTGGCGATGTCCTCGACCTTCGCCGAGCGGATGCTGTCGATCGCTCCCTCGTACACGAGCGTGCCGTCCGCCGTGATCACGAACATGTGCGGGGTCGTCTTGGCCTCGTACAGCCGGCCGACCTTGCCGTCGCGATCGCGGCAATAGGCCGTCGGCGCCGCGCCCACGCGCTTCATCCACGCCGCCACCTGCGCCGGCTCGAAGTCGCCCTCCGCGCCGGGCCGGCCGGAGTTGATGCTGAGCCACACCACGCCGTCCGCCACCGCCGCATGCTGCAGCGCGGGCATGTTGCCGCTGCCATAGTGCTTCACCACAAACGGGCAAGTCGGATTCACCCACTCGAGCACGACCGTCCGGCCACGGTAGTCCGCCAGCCGGTGCGTCCGACCCTGAATGTCCGTGAGCGTGAAATCAGGCGCCGGCTGGCCGATGGAAACCGCCGCCCGCGCCGTGCCGACCAAGGCCGCAAGGGCGGCCGCGAATGCAATCCAACGAAAGGAGAATTTCATGGTTAACAAAGGAAGTGCCTTAGTGTGGAGGCGAACCGGAATTTCGCCAGTACGACCGAGATTTTTCACATTCATGCGGTCTTTCCCCGCGCATCACGCGCATGTACGCGGATGTGAAGACCGGTGGAATTCACTCGTGGCACGTGTGGAAAATGTGGGAGCGAGCTTGCTCGCGACCTTTCCCGATCTGTCGCGAGCAAGCTCGCTCCCACCGCGGCCTCAACCGCAGCCTCCCTATCGCCGGCCAGCGGCCTTTGACACCCCAATCACGCCACAATTCAGTTTGCCGCTGGGTGGGTCGCACCTAGCCTCACCGTGTGACTGGCTGGATTGCCGACTTCTTCCGCCTCGCCTGGGGCCTGATCTACTGGAACACACGCAAGTCATGGTTCCGGTACAGGCGCGGACGTTCGCCATGCCCCTGCCAGAGCCCAAGCGATTCCGGCCGCGCCCTTGAAACCCAGTGCGAGGCGGTCGTGCACTGGCACGAGGCCGCGCGCTTCCGCCGCGTCTGCCCGCTGCTCGTCCAGACGCCGCAGGGCTGGCGGTGCGCGGCCCACACCGCCGATGTCCGACCCTTCTGGGGCCGTGCCGCCGCCAGCTATGGCGGCACGATCGGGGCGCTCTACCTCACCGGCGCCCTCGCCGTCTTCATCTTCCTGCGCGTCGTCGGCTACCCGGTGAACATCTTCCAGGTCTGCTGGCCGCCATCCTGGTCCGAGGTGGCCCGCGCCCGCGGCTGGTATTTCACCGAGCAGGCCCGCCTCGCCTTCGCCGCCAACCGCACCGGCGAGGCCCTGCTCTACCTCTCCAACGCCTACGAGTTCGATCCCTCCAACTACGCCGCCGGGCTCACCCTCGCCAAGACACTCCAGTCCGGCCAGCCCGTGCCGTCCAACCGGATTTATGAGCGGCTCTACCGCGAGCACACCGCTTTGCGCGAGGAGACGGCGCAGGAGTGGTTCCGGGCCATGCTGGCCCGCGGCGACTTCACCGGCGTGCAGGAGCTCGCCCGCGACCGGCTGCTCCACGGCACACCGCACGCCTCGGTCTGGATGCGCGCCCTGGTCTTCGCCACGCGGCAGCTGCACCGCGACGACCTGCTGCGCGCGCTGCGCGATGCGGGCGATCCTGCGATCACCGCCTGGCGGCCCCTGCTGGAGACGGAAATTCTCTTCCAGGCCGGCCGCACCGCCGAGGCCCGCGCCACGCTCGACCGGGCCGACTGGCGCGGCGTGCCCGCCTACGGCGCATTCTACCAGGTCGACCAGCTCATCGCGCAGGGCGATGCCTTCGCCGCCCTCGACCGCCTCGGCAAGGTGGCACCCGACCTGGACCCGGAAACCCGGGTCGCCCTCGGCCTCGCCGCCTTCGCCCGCCAGAATCTCGGCCGGCCCTACCAGCAGCAGGTGGACCAGCTCCTCAACCCGCGCCTCTCGCCCGCGGTCCTGAAGGTGTTCGCCGTCCAGCTCATCCGCCATCCCGACCCCGCCCTCTTGGATCGGCTCTACGCAAAGCTGCAGGCCGAGCCCGTGGCGTTCAGCACCGACAACGCCGGCGTCTATTTCGCCCTGCTCTGCGCCGCCGGCGTGCAGGGGGACTGGACCAAGTTCTCCGCGCTCGGCCACCGCATCAGCGCCGAGTCGGGCATGTCCGCGTCGTTCCTCGTGACGCTGGAGAACTTCTTCCACGGCCGCACCAACTCCGACCGCGCCACGTCCATCCTGCCGCTGCTGCCGCTGCCGCTCGAGGTCACCTACGCGATGATCGAGCGCTACCCCGGCCTGCCGCCCGTCTCGGTCCAACTCCAGCCATGAGCGACGCGTCACCCCGGCCCGGCTTCGCGCACCTCGCCCCCGCGGTCCGGCTCAGCCTCCTGCTGCTGGCCGTTCTCCTGGTCGCCCTCAGCGCGATGCTGTGGCCGCACTGGCGGTCGAACCCCGACCTGTCCCACGGCTTCTTCATGCCGATCATCTTTCTGCTGCTGCTGCGTGAGGCGCGCCAGGGTGCGCCGCGCTACCTGCGCGACTCCGCCGGGCTGACCGCCGCGCTCGCCGTCGGACTCATCCTCGGGCTGCTCGCGCTCTCCGCGGGGGGATTGTACGCGGCCTCGCTCGGCTGGTCGCACGACCTCGTCGCCTTCACCCTGACCGGCGCCGGCGTCCTGTTGCTCCTCGCCAGCCTTGCCGTCCTCGCCTCGGCGCCGGTCCGCTGGCCGCCCTGCAACTGGACGGCCCTCGTCGCCGCCGGCCTGTGGCTGCTCAGCGCGCCCCTCCCGCCGGGCACCTACTCGCGCCTCACGCTCGGACTCCAATTGATGGTCTCCGAGAACGTGCTGCGCACCCTGCACCTGCTCGGCATCGCCGCCGTCCGCGAGGGCAACATCATCCAGCTCGCCACCGCCGCCGTCGGCATCGAGGAGGCCTGCAGCGGCGTGCGCAGCCTGGTGTCGTGCGTGTTCGCCGGCGTCTTCTTCTCCGGGATGCTCGTCCAGCGGCCGTGGTCCCGCGCCGTGCTCATCCTCCTCTCGGCCCCGCTGGCGCTGGCCATGAACTTTGCCCGATCCCTCGCGCTCACACTGCTGGCCAACGCCGGGGTGCACGTCGCCGGGGCCTGGCATGACTTCACCGGCTTCGCCGTCCTGGGTCTCACCGCCGCGCTGCTCGCCGGCCTCGCCTATCTCCTGGAGCGCCCGGCCCCCGTCGTGTCCCGGCCCGCCGCGGACTCCGCCGAGGCCCTGCCCGCCGCCGCATCGGCCCTGGCCCGCCGCCTGCTCGCCGGCGCCTTGGGTGCCGCTGTCGTCCTAACCGGCGCCTTCGCCCTGGCCACGCGGCCGGCCGAGCGCGCCGACGCCCCCGTGCCGGATCTCGCCGCCCTGCTGCCCGCCACGGCGGTGGGTTGGCGGGTCGAGACGGCCACCGACCTCTCTCAGTTCCGCGGCATCCTGCAGACCGACCACCTCGCGCAGCGGCTCTACACGCATCCCACGCGGCAGGGCCCGGCGGTGGTCATCGTCTACCTCGCCTACTGGCGCCCGGGCCAGGCGTCGGTCAGCCTCGTGGCCTCGCACACGCCCGACGCCTGCTGGCCCGGCGCGGGCTGGGAGGCGCTGCCGGTTCCGCAGCAGCGCGCCCGGCTGGCCGTCGGCTCGCGCCTCCTCCCGGACGCCGAGCAGCGCGCCTTCCGCAGCGATGCGTTCCTGCAGAACGTCTGGTACTGGCACCTCTACGACGGGCACCCGCTCCTGCACGAGGACCCGCATTCGCCGCGCGAGCTGCTCCGCCTGGCCTGGCGCTACGGCTTCCGCCGCGAGGGTGACCAGCTCTTCGTCCGCATCTCCAGCAACCTGCCCTGGGATCAGATCCGCCACGAGCCGTTCATCGAACAGCTCTTCGCGCGCCTCCAGCCGCTTGGCCTCTGACCGCAAGGTGCAGTCAGCGAACGCCGAGCTTCGAGCTACGAATTCCGAACCATGCCCCTGCGTGTCACCGCCATCGAGCGCCGGATCCTCGCCGTGCTCGCCGCCACCCTCGTCCTGGGGCTGATCGGGCTGGCCGTGCTGTGAAGCGGGCGTGAAACCGCCACCGCGCGGCCCGGGCGGAGGATTTCGGCTCGCCATTCCGGGCGCCCGCATCCTCTGCTGGTGCTCGTTCGTATGAGGAGTGGATGTCCGTGCTGTCGCCATGCTGGCCTGCCGGCCTCGCCGTCTGGGCGGCGCGGCGGGACCCTTCCGCCCGCATGAAGCCCGACACGCCCATCGACCTCTCCGCGCCCGCGGCCGAGCGCGCCCGCGTGGACGCCGCCCTGCTGGGCCGGGCCGCCGGCGGGGACCGCGACGCTTTGGGCGAATTGTATGATAGGTTTTCCCGCCCGTTGTTCGCCACCGCGCTGCGCATCACGGGCAGCGCCGCCGAGGCCGAGGACGTGGTCCAGGAAGTTTTCCTCTCGCTCTGGACGCGCGCCCGCACCTTTGAGGTGGCCCGGGGCTCCGCGTTCGCCTGGGCCGTCACGCTGACGCGGCATCGCGCCATTGACCGCGTCCGGCAGCGCAACCGCCGCTCCGAGCTGCTCGGCCAGGCCACCGCCGAGGAGGCCGGCACCCAGCCCGCCCCCGCCGGCCCCGATTCCGCCGCCGCGCTGCTCGCCCGCGAACATGCCGGCGCCGTCCGCTCCGCGGTCGCCAGCCTGCCGCCCGAGCAGCGGCGCGCGCTCGAGCTGGCGTTCTTCGACGGCCTGACGCAGCAGGAAATCGCGGCGTCCCTGCGACAGCCCCTCGGCACCGTCAAGGCCCGCATCCGCCGCGGCCTGATCCGGCTGCGCGAAATCATCGGAGGCCATCATGACTGACGAGACGATGCAGGAATACGCCTCGCTCTACGTGCTCGACCTGCTCGAGGGCCTCGAGCTCGACGCGTTCCAGGCCCAGCTCGCGCGCGATCCCGCCCTGCGCCAGCTCGTCCGCGAGCTGGCCGAGGCCGCGGCCCACCTGGCCCACGACGCCCCGGACGCCTCGCCGCCGGCCGCCCTCAAGGCCCGCATCCTCGCCCGGCTCGACACTCCCGCCCAGGCCGCGGCCCCGGCGACGGTCATCCCGTTTAAAGTTCCCTGCTGGGTGCCCTGGGCGGCCGCGGCCGTCTTTGTGCTGACCAGCGCGTGGCTCAGCCAGCTCTACCTCGGCAGCCGCGCGGCGGCCGCCCTTCTCCGCGACCAGCAGCTGCTCGCGGACTTCGAGCTCAAGAGCGCGCGCCACCAGCTGGAGGCCGAGCGCATCATCTCGCGCCAGGAGCTCTCCGCCTCCACCGCCGGCTCCACCGACCTCAACCGCGCCCTCCAGCTCGCGCGCCAGCAGGCTGCCGATGCCGAGGCCCAGCTCACCCGCACGCAGCAGCTGCTCGCGGCGCGCGACACCCAGCTCGCCCAGGCCACCCAGCTCGTCGCCGACACCGAGGCCCGCGCGCGGCGCGAGGCCGACCTGGCCAGCCTCAAGATCGCCACCCTCGCCTCCCTGCTCGGCAGCAGCCCGCAGGCCCTGGCCGTCGCCGTCTGGAGCCCGACGCGCCAGGAGGGCGTGCTGCGCGTTGAGAAGCTGCCCGCCCTCGCGCCCGACAAGGACTACCAGCTCTGGCTGATCGACCCGCAGTACCCGATCCCGGTGGACGGCGGCGTGTTCACCGTGGATCCCGCCAGCGGCGCGGCCAGCTACGCCTTCAAGGCCGGCAAGCCGGTCAGGGCCATCACCAAGTTCGCCGTCAGCCTCGAGCGCAAGGGCGGCGTCCCGCGGGCCGAGGGCCCGATGGTGCTGTTCGGCCCCTGACGTCCGGCCTGGCCGGGACGCCCGGCCCAACTTGAAACTTGCCCCGGATTCCATCCCCGGGGAACCTTGAGGGCGCATGATCATCAAACCCAAAATTCGCGGCTTCATCTGCGTCACCGCCCACCCCGAAGGCTGTGCCGCGCATGTCCAGGAATGGATCAACCACGTCAAGGCCAAGGGCCCGATCGCCAACGGCCCCAAGCGCGTCCTCGTCGTCGGTTCCTCCATGGGCTACGGTCTCGCCTCCCGCATCACCGCCGCGTTCGGTTCCGGCGCCGCGACCATGGGCGTCTTCTTCGAGCGTCCCTCCGAGGAGGGCCGCCCCGCCACCCCGGGCTGGTACAACTCGATCGCCTTCACCCAGGCCGCCCGCAAGGCCGGGCTCTACGCCCGCAACTTCATGGGCGACGCGTTCTCCGTCGACATCAAGCGCCAGGTGGTCGAGGCCATCAAGGCCGACCTCGGGCAGATCGACCTCGTCGTCTATTCCCTCGCCTCGCCCCGCCGCACGCATCCCGTGACCGGCGCCGTGCACAAGTCCGTGCTCAAGCCCATCGGCGCGCCCTACACCAACAAGACGGTCGACACCGACCGGGGCGTCGTCAGCGAGGTCACCATCGAGCCCGCGAGCGAGGCCGAGATCGCCGACACCGTCACCGTCATGGGCGGCCAGGACTGGGAGCTCTGGATGCAGGCCCTGGGCGAGGCCAAGCTGCTCGCGCCCGGCGCCCAGTCCGTCGCCTACAGCTACATCGGGCCCGAGGTCACGTGGGATATCTACAAGAACGGCACGATCGGCATGGCGAAGAACGACCTCGAGCGCGCCGCCAAGGCGATCAACGCCCAGCTCAAGGCCAACGGCAACGGCCGCGCCTTCATCTCGGTCAACAAGGCCCTCGTCACCCAGTCCAGCTCCGCCATCCCCGTCGTCCCGCTCTACATCGC
This sequence comes from uncultured Opitutia bacterium, assembly GCA_903825285.1. GTDB lineage: Bacteria > Verrucomicrobiota > Verrucomicrobiia > Opitutales > Opitutaceae > Opi-474. Next base: position 33,890 of record CAIJZY010000002.1, read on the forward strand.
CATCCTCTACAAGCTGATGAAGGCGCGCGGCACGCACGAGGGCTGCATCGAGCAGATGCAGCGGCTCTTCGCCCAGCAGATCTACGGGCCCAAGGCGGCGACATTCGACGACGGCGGCCGAGTGCGCGTCGACGACCTCGAGATGATTCCCGAGATCCAGAATGCCGTCCGCCAGATCTGGCCGACGGTCACCACGGAAAACCTCGAGGCGGTCACCGACATCGCCGGCTATCGCACCGAGTTCCTCAAGCTCTTCGGTTTCGGCCTCGCGGGCGTGAACTACGACGCCGAGACCGAGCCGCATGTGCCGATGAATTGAACGCCCCGCGTTCAATGCATCGGGAGAAGGGAGCAAGGTGAAGGGACCACGGCTTCGATCCGGCCACCCGCGGTTTCCCGCGCCCTTGCCCATGCCCTCGCCTCTCGCTTCCCCGCCATGCGCGCGGTGATCCAGCGCGTCAGCTCGGCCCGCGTCCAGGTAGCGGGCGAGACCACCGGCGAGATCGGGCCGGGGCTGCTGGTGCTGCTCGGCGTGCAGGCGGGCGACACGGACGACGAGGCCCGCTGGCTGGCCGAGAAGATCGCGTCGCTGCGGATTTTCGAGGACGCCGGGGGCAAGCTGAACCTCGCCGTCACCGGGCTGGACCGGGGCGTGCCTCCCGGCCGGCCGCTTGCGCTGGTCGTCAGCCAGTTCACGCTGCTGGCCAGCACGCGCAAGGGCGCCCGCCCGTCATTCAACGACGCCGCCAAGCCCGAGGCCGCGGTGCCGCTCTACGAGTCGTTCGTGCGGCACCTGGCGCAGGCCACGGCCGCGCCGGTCGCCACCGGACGCTTCGGCGCCCGGATGGCGGTCAGCCTGGTGAACGACGGGCCGGTGACGCTGCTCGTCGACTCCCGGCTCCGCGAATAGGCCGCGGCTCAGTGCGCGGCGTTCAGGTGCTCGAACTCCAGTTGCGCCAGGTGGCGCTGGATGTCGCCCGGATACTGCAGGTCATACGAGGCGCTGAAGGCCGCTTTCGCTCCCGCGGTGTCGCCATTCTGCGCATGGACGCGTCCCGTGAAATAGTAGGCCTCGGCCTTCTCCCGCTGCCGCGTCTTGTCTTCCTTGGCCGACGCCCCGGCGCTCGCCAGAAACTGCGCATCGGTGAGCTTGCCGCTGAGGTAGCCCGCGATGGCCTTCGTCCAGGGATTCGTCCACGCGGCGTAATCGCCGAGGTCGCCGGACGCGTCCGCGCCGGTCTTGCGCAGGTCGAGCCCGCGGTAGATCTGGGCATAGTTGGCCATGAGCGGCGCCGTCTTCGCGCCCAACTCCATCGCCTTGGCGTAATCCGTGATGGCCTCCGCTTGGTCGTTGTCGCAGTCGCGGACGAGGCCGCGGTACAGGTAATAGGTCGCATCGCTGGGCTCGAGCTCGATGGCCTTCGAGCAGTCCTGGCCGGCGCCGGCAATGTTGCCCATGTACAGGTTGGCCAGACCACGCAGCAGGTAGCCGTTCGCCTGCCCCGGCCGCAGCTTGATCACCGCGCCGTAGTCCTCGACCGCGCCGCCATAATTGGTCTGGCCGGTCTTCGCCACCGCGCGGTTCGAGTACAGGGTGGGATCGTTCGGATTGAGCGCGATGGCGGACGTGAAGTCCACGATCGCATCATCCAGGCTGCCTTCCTTCATCTTGGCCAGGCCGCTGGCCTTGAGGCTGGCGGCTGTCTGTGCGGACAAAGCGGGCGCACCCGCGAGGACCAGGACGCCCACACCGGCGGCGCCGACCAAACGAAACAAGCTGGGGAGTTTCATGGGAGGGTAATCAAAACCCGGCCGTTTCCGGCCGGGCAGGTTCAGGGTTGGCTTTGAGACGCGATCGTCGGTCGAAAGTTTCGTAAAGATCCACGCGGTGCCCATCCGGCGCAAATTTCCGCCGAGATCTTCAGCTCTCCCTAATCGCTCTCCGGCAAGCACGTTACGCACCGGGATATTATTTCCGCATCCGGGGTGACCGAAACTGGGGCGATATTTTGCACACAAGCTTGACGGTGGGACAGCCGCCCGGAGGCAATAGGGCCGAGCCGCCCCACTCCGCATGCTTGAATTCGAACACGCCCTGACGCTGCTGCTGCTGATCGCCGGCCTGAGCGTCGTCGCGCGGTGGCTGCCGTGGCCGCAGCCGATCACCTACCTGCTCGGCGGCGGCGGCGCGGCGCTGCTGCCCTGGTTCCCGCGGCTCGTGCTCGATCCGGGGTTCTTCTTTCTCTGCTTCCTTCCGCCGCTCCTGTTTTCCGACGGCTGGATGATGCCGCTGCGCGAGTTCGTCCGCGCGCGCCGCGCCATCCTGATTCTCGCCATCGGCCTCGTCGCCTTCACCACCCTCGCCGTCGGTTTCGTCGCGCACTGGCTTGTGCCCGGCCTGCCGCTCGCGCTGGCCTTCGCCCTCGGCGCCGTCGTCTCACCCACCGACGCCGTCGCAGTCAACGCCATCACCGAGCGGCTGCGCGTGCCGGCCCGCCTGACGACCATCCTCAACGGCGAAAGCCTGATGAACGACGCGACCGGCCTGGTCGCGTTCAA
>CAIJZY010000003.1 GCA_903825285.1 uncultured Opitutia bacterium
CCAGAGTGTCTGACATCTGGGTCCGCTCGAGGGCATTACGAACAGCGATCCTTCGCCTTTGCTCAGGATGACGGCCTTGAGGTGGGGAGCGCGGGGGATGCCGCCATGAGGCGGCGGGTGGTGGCGGCCGGGGGCTACGCCTTCTTCTTCCGGCCGCGCTTCGGCTGGATGTTCAGGTAGGTCTTGTTGAGCATCTGGCTCTCGTAGAGCTCGAGCAGCCGGACGCCCTCGCGGGGCTTCACCATGTCCTTGCGCGTGGCGGCGTCGATCTGGGCCTTCATCTTCCGGCAGAGTTCCTCCTGCTGGTACTGCACGCCCTCGATGACGTCGGCGATGCGGCTGCCGGTGAGCGCCTCCTCGATGTAGAAGCCGTTGGGCTCGTCGTCCTCGAGGAAGACGTGCACCTCGTTCACGCGGCCGAAGAGGTTGTGCAGGTCGCCCATGATGTCCTGGTAGGCGCCGGTGAGGAACACGCCGAGGTAGTACGGCTTGTGGTTCAGCGGGTGCAGCGTGATGTAGTCCTTCACGTCCTGCAGGTCGATGAACGAGGAGATCTTGCCGTCGGAGTCGCAGGTGATGTCCACCAGGATCGCGTTGACGGACGGCTTCTCGTTGAGCCGGTGGAGCGGGGCGACGGGAAAGAGCTGCTTGAGGGCCCAGTGGTCGAGGAGCGACTGGAAGACGGAGAAGTTGCAGACGTACTGGTCGGCGAGGAGCTTGTCCAGGTCGTGCAGCTCCTCCGGCTGGTAGCCGGTCTTGCGGCCCTCCTTGGCGATCTGCTCGCAGATCTGCCAGAAGATCGACTCGGCGGCGGCGCGGTTCTCGAGGTCGAGGTAGCCGAGGTTGAAGAGCGAGAAGGCCTCCTCCTTCTTCTGCAGCGAGTCGTGGAAGCGCTCGAGGCGGCCGAGCTTGGTCTTGTTCTTCAGCATGACCTCCAGGTCGGTGACGACCTTGTGCTTCACCTTCGGCTGGTGCTGGTGGCCGAGGGACTCGCGCTTGTTGATGCGCTCGAAGACCTCGACGACGAGGAGCGAGTGGGGGGCGACGACGGCGCGGCCGGACTCGCTCACGATGTCGGGCACGGGCACGTCGGAGGCATTGCAGATCTCGCGGATGTTGAACACCACGTCGCGGGCGTACTCCTCCATGGAGTAGTTCATCGAGCTCTCGAAGTTCGTGCGCGAGCCGTCGTAGTCGATGCCGAGGCCGCCGCCGACGTCGAGGTAGCCCATCGGGAAGCCCATCTTGGCGAGCTGGCAGTAGAACCGCGACGCCTCGATCACGGCGTTCTTGATCGTGATGATGTTCGGCACCTGCGAGCCGATGTGAAAGTGGATGAGCCGCAGGGTGGTGCCGAGCTTGGCGGCCTTGAGCTTCTCGCAGGCGAAGAGGATTTCCGCGGTGTTGAGGCCGAACTTGGCGTTGTCGCCGGTGGACAGCGCCCATTTGCCCTCGCCGCGGGTCTGGAGCTTGCAGCGGAAGCCGATCATGGGCTTCACGCCCGTCTCCTGGGCGAGGCGGATGATGTCGTCGAGCTCGGCGAGCTGCTCGACGACCAGGATGATCTTCTTGCCCAGCTTGCGGCCGAGCAGGGCGAGCCGGATGTAGTCGTCGTCCTTGTAGCCGTTGCAGATGATGAGGCGCTGGGAGCCCTCGTGCATGGCCAGGGCGATCATGAGCTCGGGCTTGGAGCCGGCCTCCAGGCCGTAGCTGTAGTCCTTGCCGGCGAGGATGATCTCGTCGACGACCTCGCGGAGCTGGTTGACCTTGATGGGGAAGACGCCGCGGTAATTGCCCTTGTAGCCCTCCTCCTTGATGGCCTTGACGAAGCACTCGTTGAGCTGGATCACGCGGTGCCGGAGGAGGTCCTGGAACCGGATGACCATCGGGGCCTTCAGCCCCATGCCGAGCGCCTCGTCCACCACGTCCATGATCCGGATCCCCCGGCCGTCGCGGCGGGGCTGGACGTTCACGTAGCCCTCGTCGTCCACCGCGATGTGGCCGGAACCCCAGCGTTTAAACCCGTAGTGCTCCTCGGATTGGGCGGCGGACCAGGCGGATGCGGACTTGCTTTTCAACGCGGGGAGGGGAGGGGGGAGTTATGGCTTGCTATGGATGGAGGACAACTCGTTAAGATGCATGTTTTCTTTTTTCAAAACCTCCAACACGCAATGACGAAAATGTCCCTCAGCTCTGACGCCTTCACGTTTCTGGCCCAAACCGCTGCGCCCGCCGGCCCCGGCGGCATGGGTGGCGGCTTCATGATTGTGTTCTACGTGCTGCTCTTCGCCGCGATGTATTTCCTGATGATCGCGCCGCAGCGCAAGAAGCAGAAGGAGCACGAGAAGATGCTCTCCACGCTGTCCACGGGCGACGAGATCGTCACCTCCGGCGGCATCTTCGGCACCATCACCAACGTGAAGGAGGACCGCTTCGTCGTGCGCGTCGCCGAGAACACCAAGATCGAGGTCGGCAAGTCCTTCGTCAGCACCGTGGTCAAGCAGGCCGGTGCCGAGAAGTCCTGATCCGGCCCGTCCCGGGCCCGCGCGACCGCGCGGGCGCAGTCCGCTTTAAACCAAAAACCCACCATGTTCAGACGCAACCTCTGGAAGATCGCGTTCAGCCTCATCATCGTCGGCTGGGCCGTGTCCAACCTGCTGCCCCTCCAAGACCAGGATTTCGCCACGTACGTCCGGGCCCATGCCGGCGCCCGGCAGGCGGAGTTCTCCAAGCTGGTCGACGAGGCCGTGGCCCTCAAGAAATCGGGCGTCGTGCCCAGCGACTACGTCGCACTCCGGCAGATCGGCCGCGACCGCCACATCGACCTCACGCCGTACTTCCCTGACATCCAGCTCGAGAGCAAGCTGACCAACGTCGAGAAGCGGAACAACATCCTGCTCACCGAGCTGCTCAGCCGCTCCAAGAGCCGCCTCCAGCTCGGCCTCGACCTCAAGGGCGGCGTCGCCTTCACCCTTGAGGTGGATCCCAAGGCCTCCGCCAAGTTCACCGACGACGCCCGCAAGGAGAAGCTCTCCAAGGCGATCGAGATCATCGGCGCCCGCATCAACTCCTTCGGCATCGCCGAGCCCATCATCCGCCCCGTGGGCGAGGGCCGCATCGAGGTCCAGCTCGCCGGCGTCAACACCAAGGACAACCCCGACGTCGTCGACAATGTCAAGAAGCCCGCCCGGCTCGACTTCCGCATCGTCCACCCGACCCTCACGCCGAGCATGGTGCAGGCGGGCGACGTGCCCCCGGGCTATGAGGTGCTGACGCTCGAGCAGGACGGCCCGCACGGCGAGGCCTTCTCCGAGGACCTCTTCGTCAAGCGCATCCCCGAGATGGGCGGCGAGGCGATCTCCGACTCCCGCGTCCAGCTTGACCTTTACGGCAAGCCCGAGGTCTCCCTCAACTTCACCAAGGAGGGCCGCAAGCGGTTCGCCGCGGTCACGAAGGAGATCGCCGACGGCGGCCGCCAGGCCGGCCGGCTCGGCCGCCTCGCCATCGTCCTCGACGGCAAGCTCTACTCCGCGCCGACCGTCAAGGAGGAGATCGACAGCCCCGCCGCCCAGATCAGCGGCGGCTCGATGACCGAGCGCGAGGCCTTCAACCTCGCCAACGTCCTCAACAACCCGCTCGACCTCCCGCTCGTCGTCAAGGAGCAGTACGAGGTCGGACCCTCGCTCGCCCAGGACGCCGTGGATAGCGGCGTGCGCGCCTCCATCATCGGCACCGCCCTCGTGGCGGCGTTCATGATCACCTTCTACACGACCGGCGGCCTCGTCGCGGTCTTCACGCTCGCCATCAACATCGTCGTCATCCTCGGCGTCATGGCGTTCTACCACGCCACCATGACGCTCCCCGGCCTCGCCGGCGTCGTGCTGACCATCGGCATGGCGGTGGACGCGAACATCCTGATCTTCGAGCGCATGCGCGAGGAAATCGCCGCGGGCAAAACGCTCGCGGTCGCCAACCAGAGCGGCTATATGAAGGCCCTCTGGACCATCATTGATGCGCACGCGGTCCAGTTGATCATCTGCGGCATCATGATCGGCCTCGGTACCGGCCCGATCAAGGGCTTCGGCGTCACGCTGCTCATCGGCGTGCTCGCGACGCTGTTCTCCGTCCTGATCACCGCGCACATGGTGCTCGAGATGCTGATCGAGGCGCAGTGGCTGAAGAAGATCACCATGCGCCGGATGCTCAAGGACCTGCACCTGGACTTCGTCAAATACGGCAAGCCCGCGGCCATCGGCTCCGTCGCGCTCGTCGTGGTCAGCATCGCCTATGTGGTCTACCAGGGCCCGCGCATCTACGGCATCGACTTTGCCGGCGGCGACCTGGTCAGCATCGAGTACAAGCAGAAGGTCGACCTCAGCCGCATCAAGGAGATCGCCAAGTCCGCCGGCCTCACCGAGGTCAGCCCGACCTACGTCTCGCCCATCGGCGGCGGCAAGGAGACCCTCAACATCGAGACCCCGGAGGGCAAGGCCGGCGTCCTCATCTCGGCCTTGCAGCAGAACTTCCCCGCCGCCGGCCTTGAGGTCGTGGGCAAGAGCCACATCGGCGCCTCCATCGGCAAGGAGATCGAGTGGAACGCCCTGCTCGCCATCGGCGCCTCCATGGCGGTCATCCTCCTCTACATCGCCTTCCGCTTCGAGTTCGGCTTCGGCGTCGGCGCCATGGCCTCCACGCTGCACGACGTGCTGATGAACATCGGCATCTTCGTGCTCTTCGGGCACCAGTTCTCCGCCCCCATGGTCGCGGCCATCCTCTGCGTTGTCGGTTACTCGATCAACGAGACCGTCGTCGTGTTCGACCGCATCCGCGAGGAGCTGAAGATCAACCCGACGGGCCACCTCCGCGACGTCATCAACTCGGCCATCAACAAGGTGTTCGCCCGCACGATCATGACGGCGACCACCACGTTCCTCGCTGCGCTGTCGCTTTTCGTGTTCGGCGGCGGCGTCCTCCGCGACATCTCGTTCACCTTCCTCGTGGGTATCGTCACCTCCACGTTCTCCGCCATCTTCATTGCCGCCCAGGTGTTCTACTGGTGGCACAAGGGTGACCGGAAGCACGTCGAGGCGCACGCCGACGTCGCCCCGAAGTACGAGTGGACGGGTTCGAGCAAGGCCTCCGAATAAACGCGGCGTAAATTCGAGGGCGGACGGCTGGTTTCCGACGGTTCACCCCGCGGTCGCAGTCTTCCCCGCCTTCGGGTTGCGATTATCCGCCTTCGGGATCCATGCGTTGGCTCTACACTCCCCCGCCGGCCGCCGAGGTCGAGGCGCTCAGCCGCGCCGTGGGCGTGAGCCCCGTGCTGGCCGAGCTGCTGCTGCGCAACGGGCACAGCGACCCCGCCACCACGGCCGCCTTCCTCGCCCCGGCCCTGGCCGGGCTCGGCGACCCGTTCCTCCTGCGCCGGCTGGAGGCCGCCGCCACCCGCCTGCGGGCGGCCATTGCGGGCCAGGAGTCGGTCGTCGTGCTGGGCGACTACGACGTGGACGGCGTCAGCAGCACCGCGCTGCTGGTCAGCGTGCTGCGCTGCTTCGGCCTGCAGCCGCGCTTTGTCGTGCCGCGGCGGTCCGAGGACGGCTACGGCCTTTCCCGCAGCGCCATTGACCGCGCGCTCGAGGGCGGACGCCCCGCGCTGTTCATCGCGCTCGACTGCGGCACCAATTCCCACGACGAGGTGGCCTACCTCATCGGCCAAGGCATCGACGTCATCGTCATCGACCATCACCGCTCGAAGGAGGCCGTGCTGAGCCAGGGCCTGCTGGTGAACCCGCACGTGGACGGCGACACCTCCGGCGCCGACGCGCCGTGGCGCAACCTCTGCACCGTCGGCCTGGTCTTCAAGCTTGCCCACGGCCTCGTGAAGCAGCTCCGGCTTGAGCAGCACCCCGTGGCGCTCGCGCTCAAGCTCCGGGACTACCTCGACCTCGTCGCGCTTGGCACCGTCGCCGACCTCGTGCCGCTGCTGGGCGAGAACCGCATTCTCGCGCGCCACGGCTTGCGCATCCTGCAGGAGACGCGCCGGCCCGGCCTTCGCGCCCTGATGGCCGTGGCGTCGGTCAAGCCCGCCAACGGCATCAACCCGGTCGACATCTCCTTCCGCCTTGGGCCGCGCATCAACGCCTCGGGCCGCCTGGCCGACGCCGCGCTGTCGGTCGAGCTGCTGCTCAGCGACGACGACACCTTCTGCGCCGAGACCGCCCGGCAGCTCGACGCCTTCAATCGCGAGCGCCAGGACATCGAGCGCCGCATCACGGAGGAGGCCGAGCGGCTCATCGAGACGCAGTACGCCGAGTCTCCCGGGATCGTGCTCTACAGCGACGACTGGCATCCGGGCGTGGTTGGCATCGTCGCCGGCCGCGTCTCCCGGAAATACCACCGGCCCTGCATCGTCCTCGGCAACGAGGGCGAGCTCGCCAAGGGCTCCGGCCGCAGCATCGACGGCCTCAGCCTGGTGGACATCCTCGGCGTGTGCGGCGCCCCGCTGGCGAGCTGGGGCGGGCATCCCATGGCGGTCGGCATCGCGATCGAGAAGTCCCGCCTGCCGGCCTTCCGCGAGCAGTTTGCCGAGACGGTCCGGATCCAGTCCGGCGGAAGCATTGGCCAGCGCGAGCTGGCGCTGTCGGCGTGGGTCGAGCCCGGCCAGCTGCACGAGCAATTCATGACTGAGCTGGAGGCGCTGCACCCCTTCGGCCAGGGCAACCCCGAGCCCGTGTTTGGGGTCAGCGGAGTGGTGCTCCGCCAGGCGCCGGAGGTCTTCAAGGGCCAGCATTTCCGGTTCAACTTCGAGAACGGCCGCGGGCGCCGGCTTCATGGCGTGGCTTGGAAGCTCGCCGATCGCGTGCCGCCGGTGGGCATGCCGCTGGACCTCGCCGTGCAGGTCACCTGGAACCACTTCAACGATCGAAAACTGCTGCAGCTGGAGCTGATTGATTGGCGCCCGAGCGGCGGGTAAGTTCGCGCTTGCACTCGGGTATCAATCCCTGCTTTTTCGCACCCTCACGCGGCCATAGCTCAACTGGATAGAGCGCCAGACTACGAATCTGGAGGTTTGGGGTTCGACTCCCTATGGCCGCACCACTTTCAAACTCCCTCTTTTCAGAGGGAGTTTTTTGTTTTTGGGGCTCAAAACTGCATCAAAACACACCCCACTGTTTTACAGAAATTAGTCACTTTCTAGTCATCTGAGTGATTACAGGAAACAGCCGCGACCTGGGGCATCTCACGGGACGCCAACTGGGATTCGGTCGTTCGGGAAATTCCTACGTATGGGAGATTTGGCGGCTTTGTCCTGCTTCGACTAACTGCCCGCCCGGCCGCCGTTGGCCGACCGGTCCATCGCCTTTTCCCGATCGGTCAGGTTTCGGATGAACAACTCATCAATGGCTTGCTCTAGCTTCCTGGCCTCAGCCGGCTGGCCCACCCGCTTGAGCGTCTCGGCGGCATCCTTGAGTTCATTCATGTTATGCAGGCGCACCTCGTCCCGGTGCATTCCGGCCGCGTAGTTGGACACATGGCGCTCGCTGGCGGACTGTCCCGGCAGGCTGGCCCCGGGAAAACGCTTCAGAAATGAATCGGACAATCCCTTGTCCGTGAGGAGGGCATTCTCATCGAGCTTCGGCAGGGGAGCAGCCCGTACGGTCACCTTGGGCAGGAGATAGATGGAGTCGGCCAGGTAGGTTGAAGCCGGCCCGGTGCTTGGACCGCCTGGAGGGGCATAGGTGAAACTGGCCTTGAGCGAAGCCCGCGTTTCCCGGGCGACCTGGCCCGTGGATGAGGCGTCACCACTTCCCGGATCCGCCCGCAGGCATGCGCCCACCCGCAGGGCCAGTAGACAATAAGCCAGGATTCGCATGCGTTGCGCCGTTGTGGTTGGGACTGAGGCCGTGCGGGAGAAGTTCCCTCAGGAAAAAAATGCCTTCAGGATCCGCGCCCGGCAATAGCCATACGCGATGTTGGCGGGGCGGCGCGACGTGTGTTTTTGGACACGGTGGCGCGTCGCGTGCGATATCTATTTCACCAAGTCCGTGACACCCAGATCACCCACAATCAGGACATGCATGAAGACCTGTGGGGGAGGGCCTTCGCACCGCAAATGGATTGTAACGTGGAACTCTCAACCACACCTTTTCGCACCCAACGCCCCTCTCGCGTGGCGGATCTCTAACGTTCGGCGAAAAATGAGTGCATTGATACTGCGTCAGTCGAAGGACACAGACTTTGAATTGTTCGCGGAGATGAACTCCGACCCGGAGGTCATGCATTACTTGTTGCCGATGACGCGGAGCGACTCGGTGGGTGCCTTTAGCCGCTTGCGAAATGAAATGACGCAGCGTGGCTGGGGGGTCTGGGCGGTTGAAGTCGATGGCATCTTTGCAGGAATGGTCGGATTGCATGTCCCCGATTATCCTCTGCCATTTTCCCCCTGCACAGAAGTGCTCTGGCGCCTGCGAAAAGAGTTTTGGGGGCGTGGCATTGCGCATGAGGCCGCCGGTAAAGCGATCGACTATGGATTCTCGAAGGCTGGCCAAGAAGAGATCGTCTCGTTCACGACTCCGCAAAATCTTCGGTCCATTCGTCTGATGGAGCGTCTTGGTTTTGAACGAGACCATCAGGGAGATTTCGACCACCCCAAGGTTCCCATGGGACACCATCTTAGACGTCACGTTCTCTACAGAAAACAGAAGCCGAACAAGTGGGTGGAGGCATCCGGCTGAAGTCGGTGCCTCACGGTGGACGTTCGGTCGCGTAACCTGCATCACTTCGAGGAGGAAGTCATGACGATCGAAATCGAAGCCCTTGAACGGTTCTTCGCCGCGATCAATCGCAATGACATGCACGCGATCACGAGAGACTTTGATGAGCAGATTGTGCGCATCGAACCGGAAGGCTTCCCCACTGCCGGTACCTACCGTGGCATCGCGGAAGTGCAGGCCCACGTCACGAGAGGACGCGGGAGCTGGGCCGAGGGCACCTGCGAGCCCGAGAAGTTCCTGGTGAACGGTGAAAAAGTGGTCGTGTTCCTCCATGCCCGGGTCCGCAAGAAGGGCTCAACCACATGGGGTGGCGGACGTTTCGCCGATGGCTTTGTGTTCCGCAACGGAAAGATCACCCAGTATCTCTCCTTCGGGGAACGAACCGATGCCCTCAAGTGGGCCGGCATCGAGCAACCACCGACGACCTGAGCGCAGGTACAACACAAACGTATTACGCATGACAACTCCCAGACTCGCGGGCGGCACGGTGCATCTGCTCCCGGCCGACTTCCGCAAAGCCATCGGCGCTAACGGCACGGTCAGGAAGCTCTGGCCGGACCTCACGCCGCTGGCCCGCAACGAGTGGATCTGCTGGGTCACTTCGCCCAAGCAAGAGGCCACCCGGCAGCGGCGTATCGCGGTTGGCATCGACAAGCTGCAGGGAGGCATGCGCCGGCCCTGCTGCTGGCCGGGTTGCCCTCATCGCTAACGAGCGCCCGATCTGCAAAGGCACGAGTCGCTCACAGTTGTCATGAGCGATGCGCTGAACGAGTGCGGGTTCGAGAGGGTGTTTGCCTTCTGCGCGAGTGCACCGGCGTGAAACTGCTCTCCAATCGGGGATATGACCGGTAACATTCGATGGATCACGCCCGGCAGCGTCAGCTGCGTCGCCCAGAAGCAGGCCCCTGATTGGAGATTTGCCCCAAATTGGATAGATACGTGCACGCATACCCCACTCTGACCATGTCCTCTCAACCTCAAACAGCTCTCAAATGCACGGCCGCGCCATCAGTCATCCTCATTCGACTGATGGTCGGCACGGTTTTCCTGTCGGAAGGCATCCAGAAATTTCTCTTTGTCGATCAACTGGGGGCGGGCCGATTCGCCAAAATTGGCCTGCCGTCACCGCAGCTGCTTGCTCCCTTGGTGGGTGGCTTTGAAATCGTGTGCGGGGCGTTGCTCCTCGTTGGGTTTTTGACCCGTCTGGCGACGGTGCCGCTGCTGGTCATCATCACCACGGCCATCGTGACGACCAAGGTGCCCATGCTGATGCATGACGGATTCTGGAAAGCCGCCCACGAGGGGCGGCCTGATCTCGCGATGCTGTTGGGACTGCTGTTTATCCTCATCGCCGGCGCTGGGCCCTGGTCGCTTGATGGCCGCAAGTCCCAAACATGCGAGGCACCTGTCGCTGGCACGGGCACGTCGGGCTGACTGCTGCGTTGTCCAACCGCCGCCCGCCCTTCATGCCAAGACGTGCGCTGCTGGGATTGGTTATTCTGGGAGCCGCGACGCTCACCCAGGCGGGACCGCCTTTCGTGACCGATGATCCAGAACCGGTGGAGCTTCGGCATTGGGAGATTTATCTCGGTTCCCAATATGAACACCGCAGCGATGGCGCCAGTGGGACGCTGCCCCACGTCGAGGTAAACTACGGAGCGCTGCCCAACCTCCAACTGCACCTGATCGCGCCACTGGTGTTCGACGCACCCGCCGGCACGAACCGGCAATCCGGTTACGGCGACACCGAGCTTGGGGCAAAATACCGCTTCCTCGACGAAACCGATGACCGACCGCAGATCGGCGTGTTTCCGCTGGTCGAACTTCCAACCGGCGACAGCGCCCGGGGGCTCGGCAGTGGGCACACGCAATATTTTCTGCCGGTGTGGTTGCAGAAGAAATTCGACAGCTGGACGACCTATGGTGGGGCCGGATATTGGATCAATCCCGGCGCGGGTAACCGCAACTGGTGGTTCACGGGCTGGATCCTCCAGAAAGAGGTGCGCCCCGGTTTCACGGTTGGGGCGGAGATCTTCCACGAGACCGCCCAAACTGAAGGTGCAGGTTCGGACACGAAGATGAATGTCGGAATGATCTGGGACCTCGACGACAGCCGCCACATCCTGGCTTCGCTCGGACCCACAATCCAGGGGCCGGCTGGCTACCAAGCCTATCTCGCTTTCCAACTCACATTCGGCCCCGGGAAGTAAGCTGCCCAAAGGCTCGTCATCGCAAAGCTCAATCAAACCAAACGTGCTCCTAAATATCCTGCTCCTGCTGCTGCTCTTTGGAGCTCAGAAAAGAAGGTCAGTCCTTACATTGCGGGTCTGCTCTTGGGCGTGATCAAGCTCATCTTCTTTGCCGTGTTCACAAGGAGTTTCGCCTGGGCCGTGATCATGGGGCTGGCTTACGCCGGATTGGGCACAGCATTCATCTATTTTTTGAGGCGCCTCGACCAACGCGACGACCGCGAACGTCCCGAGGTGCCCACGTATCGTCCGGCCGGAACGGACAAGGTGAAGTTCAGATGGGAGTACTTCCCACTGGTGATACTTTTGATCCTGATTGTGTGGGGTGAGCCGATCGTGGTGTTGCTCAGCTAGCACGCCAACGGATCTTCGACCGCTCGCTAGTACGGGCCGATTTGCCGCAGGAGGTCGTGAACCTCGGACTCGGTGCGGAAGTTGACAAGCAGGTAGACACCGTCGCGGCCGATGGCGTCGAGCAGGGGCGGGACCTCCGCGGGCTCGATGCCGACGACCTGGACGCATTTGCCGCCGGCGAGGATTCGCCGGTAAAGGTCGTACCAGCGCGGATGCCCGCCGCCCTCGAGCCCGGCCTGCGGCGTCCATTCGATCGCGTCGAGGGCCTCGATCCCCATCAGCGCGTCGAGGTGGCCCATCGCCTGCGTGCCGTCGAGGTGGTAGAGCGAGCAGTCGAGCCACTCGCACTGCTCGGTCAGGCCGGGCACGACAAACTCGCGGAACATGGCCGGCGAGAGCATGGCGGAGCTGTCGCACTGGAGCTTGGCGGTCTTGCCCGGGCCCAGCACGTAGAACGCATTGAACGCCGACCAGCCGTCGTACGTGCGGATCAGGTCGTAGATGCGCTGGTATGCCTCGAACCAGACCTGGTTGATCTCGTCGATCTTGGCGCGGACCCACGCCGGTCGCTCGATCAGGTCGAGGCACACGGTCTGGCCGCCGCGCAGCGACGAGAGCGTGTCGAGGTTCTCGATGAGGTCGGGACAGCCAACGAGATAACGTCCGCGGCCGCGCTCCACGCCGGCCCGGATCAGGTCCTCGGTCACGCGCCACCACGGGTGCGCGGGATCGAAGCGCAGCGGCGGCAGGCGCTCCGGCTCGGGCACATCCTCGATGCAGGAATGGAACCAGACGGTGTCCTCGGTGAAGCCGGGCTCGGAGCCGCACCACAGCGCGAGCGAGCCGGGGCCGAGGTCCACCGCGGCCAGCGGAAAGATCTCGGCAGGGAAGGCGTTGCCGGCGAGGTAGCGGTGGTTTTCCGCGGTGCGGTACGCCGCGCTGCAGTAGCGGTCGCGGAGCGTGGCCGGCGGCGGGGTCGGGGGCAGGTCCTCGCGCGGCGGACCTGCGCGTCGAGGCGAGCCCCACATGCCGACGAGGAGCCCCTCGCGCCGCCACCAGCGGGCGAAGCGCTGCTGGGTCTCGCGCCAGTTGTCCTTCCAGGCCGGGCCCGGGTTTCCGAGGGGAATGGGATTCATTGCAGGCGAAATCATGACAACGGCTCGTCGCCGAGGCCCTTGCCCATACAGACGGCATGGATCCTCGTGCAGCAGGCATCGTGGTCCAGGGTCAGCTTCATCGGGAGAGGCCGGCGCGATGCGCCAGTCCCGACTCTGAGCGTGCGGACAGGACAGTCGATTCGGAAGTCCCCGGCGCGGTTCGCGGCACCTGAACAATCTTGCCGCTCGGGTGGGTGCGACGTCCGTCTCAGTACTTCACCGCGGTGAGCAGCCACCACTCGGCCTTGTCCTGCAGGCCGGTCGGGGGCAGGGGCACCTGGCAGAGCTGGCGGGTCGCCCGCGGCAGCTTCAGTCCGCCGCCGGCCGTCTGGAGAAAGGCGTGCTCCGGGGTCAGGAACTCTCGGCACAGCTTGGCCAGCTTGGCGAAGGTGAAGACCTGATGATGCTGCGGGTTCGGGTCCTGCCCGTGCTCGTCCACCCAGAGGTTGGGCACCGAGCACACCAGCCGGCCGCCCCGCTTCAGCACGCGGCGGGCCTCGGCGAGAAAGGCCTCGGGCTCCCGCAGGCATTCCAGCAGCTCGAAGGCGACGACCAGGTCGATGGAGGCGTCGGCAAATCGCGAGAGGTCGCAGGGCTGCCCGACCTGGTAGTCGAGATTGTCCTGGCCGGGCTGATAGCAGGACCGGCTGTAGGCCACCGCAAAGTTGCTGGCCTCCAGGCCCATCACGCGCACGTCGCGACGCGCATCCGCGAGCAGCGCGGCACCGCCGCCGAGCCCGCAGGACACGTCCAGCACCCAGCCCGACTCCGGGAGGTAGCGGCGCGCGAGTTGATAGCGCGCCAGGTGCGCGTCCGACCGCCGTCCGGTCTCGCGCGTCATGTCGAGGTGCAGGTCGCGCGCGGCCCGCAGCGCGGCCAGCGGGTAGCGGGCGAGGCCGGCGTCCGGGATTTTCTGCAGGAGCAGGACGAGCGTGTCGCCGTCGTCCTCGAGCGTCGCGTAGGGCAGCACCTCCAGCAGGCGCGGGTGCTTGCGGAAGCCGGCGGCGAAGCAGCGGGACTCCCACCAGGCGCGGCTGCGGCTCGCGGTCACGGGCAGGGACAGCCAGACATTGCCGCCGGAGACGCGGTACAGCTCGCCCAGCCAGCGACCGAGGCTGGCGTCGTCCAGGCTGACGAGCGAACCGAGGTTGAACAGGGTTTCGGTGGCGCCGTCGGTGAGCGGCAGGCGCAGGGCCGTGCCGCCGGCATGGTACTCCTGGATCTCCGGGGCGCCGGAGTCGGCCTCGAAGCGCGACAGCTGCAGACAGCAGGGTTGGATCCATTCCAGCTGCACCACGCGGGGGGTGCCGAGCAGGCCGGCGAGCTGGGCGACAAACCCGAGCAGCTCGTCGTGTGACTCATCGATCGCGTCGAGGGCGATGTCGGCCGGCGCAGGATCGCCCATGGCGGGGTCCGGGTTTTCAAGGACGGGGGTCGAGGTCTCGGCGGGAGTATTCATGGGGATGGAATTCGCTGGGCGAGGAGCGGTGGGCCGCGGGATTGGGAAAACGGCACCAGCAAAAAGCATTAACCGATCCCCGCGGCTCGTCCCTGTGCCAAGCCGCGCTTCGGCATGCAGATAGGGTTTATTTTAGATTTCCATCGCGGCGCCTCGGACCCACGCCGACTCCGACCGGGCAGGATTTGCCGGCCGCGGCGGGCCGAGCGACTTTTAACCGGGCGAGCACAAGGGATGCGCAGCAATTCCAGTGGCGAAGGTCGGGTTCGGGGATTAAGCTTTCCCGTGAGGAAGCCCACTCGTGACGGGCGTCCTCCCGGCTGACGGCATCCGGCCGGGTCTTAACCCCATTCATCCTCAACGAAAGGGCACCCCATGACGTCGCACACTTACCTCGACCACGGCCTCACGATCTTCAACACCCGGCTAGGCGTCCCGGGCTCGGCGCCGCGGGGCTCGCTGAGTGATCCGAGCCGGCCGTTCCTCACCATCTCCCGCGAATGCTGCGCCGGGGCGACCACGCTGGGCCTGCACCTCGTGCCGCTCTTTGACGCCGAGCTCGCCCAAGAGGGACACAGCTGGATCTTCCTCGACAAGAACCTGCTCACGCACGCCCTCACGGCGCATCGCCTGCCTGCCCACCTCGCGAAGTTCCTGCCCGAGGAGCGCATGTCGGAGGTCAAGGCCCTGATCGGGGAGATCATCGGCCTGCATCCCCCGCTGTGGGAGCTGGAGCAGCGCGTGTCGGAGGCCATCTTCCAGCTGGCCCGCCGGGGCTGCGTGATCTTCGCCGGCCGCGCCGCGCACATCGTCACCCGCGGCCTCGCCGATGGCTTCCATCTCCGCCTCGTCGCACCGCGGGCGGTCCGCCTGGCCCGGATGCAGGAGCAGCAGCACTGCGACCGGATCACGGCCGAGAAGCACCTGGACGAGTCCGATCGCGCCCGCCGCGGCTACGTGCTCTCCAACTTCGGCCAGGACATCGACGACCCGCACTCCTATGACCTGGTGATCAACACGGAGCATATCACGCCCGCCACCGCGGCGCAGCTGGTGCTCCGCGCCATGCAGGACAAGGTCCGGGCCATGGCGGCCCACGCCGGCTAGCCAGTTCCGGCCGGGGGGCGTATCACACGGCTGCGCGGGGCCGTGTGGTCTCGAGGTTGGGCAGGAGGCCCGTGATGAGCCCGATCAGCGGCAGGAAGCCGCAGAGGAAGAACACGTGCTCGATGCTGGTGAGGTCGGCGAGCTTGCCGAGTGCGGCGGAGGACAGGCCGCTGATGCCGAAGGCGAAGCCGAAGAAGAGGCCGGCAATCAGGCCGACCTTGCCGGGAATCAGCTCCTGCGCGTAGACGAGGATGGCGGAGAAGGCCGACGACAGGATGCCGCCGATGATCACGCTCAGCACGGCCGTCGCGGCCAGCCCGACATGGGGCAGCAGCATCGAGAACGGCGCCACGCCGAGGATGGAGAACCAGATCACGTACTTCCTTCCAAAGCGGTCGCCCAGCGGCCCGCCGAAGAACGTGCCGGCCGCCACGGCGAAGAGGAAGGCGAACAGGTACAGCTGCGACTGCGGGACGGTGAGGTGGAAGTGGTGGATGAGATAGAACGTGTAGTAGTTGGTCAGGCTGACCAGGTAGACGTACTTCGAGAAGATCAGGATGAGCAGGATCGTGACGGAGAACACGACCGTCCGCCGCGAGCGCTGGCTGGCGGCCGCGCGCTGGCGGGCCTGGCTCCGCGCGATGTGGTGGGTGAGGTTGCGCCGGTACCACCCGCCGACGCGGTACAGGATGTAGATGCCGAGCGCGGCCAGGAATGAGAACCAGATGATGGCGGGCTGCCCGTGGGCCACGATGATCAGGCCGGCCAGCGGCCCGAGCGATGAGCCGAGGTTGCCGCCGACCTGGAAGAGCGACTGCGCGAAGCCGTGGCGGCCGCCCGCCGCCATGTGCGCGATGCGTGAGGCCTCGGGATGGAAGATCGACGAGCCCATGCCCACCAGGCCCGCCGCCACCAGAATCATGGGGTAGTCCGTGGCCCGGGAGAGCAGCACGAGGCCGATCAGGGTCAGGCCCATGCCGATGGACAGCGAGTAGGGCTTCGGTTTCCGGTCCGTGTAGAAACCCACCAGCGGCTGCAGCAGCGAAGCCGTCGCCTGGAACGTCAGCGTGATCAGGCCGACCTGGGCGAAGGAGAGGTGATAGTTCTCCTTCAGCATCGGATAGATCGCCGGCAGCAGCGACTGGATGGTGTCGTTGAGCAGGTGCGAGAAGCTCATCGCCAGCAGGACCCGCAGGACGGTCTGCTCGGTGGCGTTGGGACTCTCCGCCGGGGCGGCTTCGGCACTTTCCATGACCAGCGTGGTAATCATCCCCGCGCCGCACGCAACGCCGGGATGAAACCGCCCGCGGGAATATTCGGGTGTCAGGCGACGGGCGGAACCTGGTCCCGGCCGAGCAGCACGGTGACGTCCATCCGCCGCGACTCGGGCGTCACGGACAGCCGGACCAGCCGGCCGCCCGAGAGCTCGCCCTCGATGATGGTGGCG
The DNA here is from genome assembly GCA_903825285.1 of uncultured Opitutia bacterium. Taxonomy (GTDB): domain Bacteria; phylum Verrucomicrobiota; class Verrucomicrobiia; order Opitutales; family Opitutaceae; genus Opi-474. The sequence continues at coordinate 16,548 of CAIJZY010000003.1, forward strand.
TGGGGCGCGTGGAGCTTGAAGGTGACATCCCACCGTTCGACGGGCCAGGCGGGGAAGAGGTAGATCCGCTCGCCCACGGCCTGCAGCAGCATGGTCTGCAGGGTGAGCTGGCTGACGCTGCCGTTGTCGAAGTCCGGCACCCAGTCGTAGTTCGGCCCCCAGAAGCCCTTGAAGCGAAACGCGGTGTTGCTCGGGTCGGTGAAGTTCTTGCCGACGTAAAATGCGGCCGCCTCGGTGAGCCCGAGCAGCGCCGCCTGCACCGCGTCCTGGCGCCAGCCGCCGGTGTCGGGAAACATGCGCCGGGCAAACGTCCACTGCGCCAGCTCCAGGTCGGGCCGGCCCAGGCCGTAGAGCCGGAAGGGAAACACCGCGTAAAGCTCGGGATTCTCCGAATTGCTGGGCACGTCCTCGTGGCGTTCCGCCGCGAGGAGCTTTTTCCGGCCGCCGCTCTCTCCCACCGGCAGGGGCGGCAGGCGCGTTGCGAGGGCCCGCCACGCGTCGCGATCGGCCGCGGTCACCGCCGGGCCGGGCAGGGCGAGCAGGCGCGGCAGGAGGAAATGCAGGCCGGCGATCTCGGGCTGCGGGTTCTCCGCCTCCCACCAGGTCTCGAGCGCCTGGGCCGGCGCGATGCGCAGGCGGCCGCCGGCATCGTCCGGATAGTGCTCGGCGTAAAACCGCAGCACGGCGCGCGCGATTGGCAGCAGCTCGGACTCGAGCAGCGCGGCGTCGCCGGTGTGCGCGTGCGTCTCGAGCATCAGCGCGACCAGTTCGAGCCCGCTGGACCAGTGGCGCCGGATGTAGCGGTTCTCGATGTCGCCGGCGGCCTTGCCGGTGCGATCCCAGCCGTAGTTCGAGGGCAGGTGCGTGCCCCAGAAATAAAAGGTCTCGGGAAAGAACGCCCCGCCGTGCCCGAACCAAACTTTCGTGCGGTGCTCGGCGAGCGGCAACAGGTCGCGGAACATCCGGAACAGCGGCCGCGTGAGCTCATGGTCGCCGCTGGCCAGCACGGCCCAATAGATCAGCCGCGTGTTTTGAAACCAGTAGCCACCGCCCCAGCGGCGGTAGTCGGCGTCGAACGGCTCCTCCGGCCGGGCCCAGTCGGCCGTGAACAGCCCGCCATTGAACTTCACCGGGTACAGCCCGCGGCCGCAGCAGGTGACGAGGTAGCGCTGCCAGGCCGACTGCTCGGCGATCAGCGCGGCCTGGCCCCAGTCCGGGGCGCGGCAGACGGGCCGGATGTAGCTGCGGTCCCAGAATTCCTTCCACCACTGCACGTGGTCGCGCCAGTGATCCGCCGACGCCGTGGATGGCGCCGCGGCGCGCAGCTGGGTGAGCCATTCGCCGAGCGTCGCGGTCTGGGCCGACTGTGCGCTGAGCACGAGCGTGGCCGAGGTGACGCGGCTGGTCGTAGTAAGGGTGGAGTCTCCCTGGCGGACAAAACCCGCGCCGGTGAGGCGGCCGCCGAAGGTGTGGTGGAGCAGGGGATCCCGCGACTTGGCCTTGAACGCGCCCAGGGCCTGCTGATCCAGCGTCAGCGCCCAGACCGAGGTCTCGTTCCGCTGGTACCAGACCACCGCGTCCGGCTCGTCGGTCACGAGCCGGTCGGGCTGCGTGACCAGCGGCACCGGACCGCCCTCGAGCCCGCAGGCGCCGTGGGTCTCCCGGTCGGAAAGTGTCCGCGCCGCCGTGCGCCACGGGTCGAGGCTCGCCTCGATCTGGCAGGGAGTCCGGCTGGTCACGTCGATGACGAGGCGCGGCCAGTGGGCGTCGATCCAGAGGCGGACGGTGGTGTCGCCGTTCGTGACAGCCACGGAGGCGTCGGCCAGCGAGAGACTCTGCTCGAACTTTCCGCCCGGGGCGGTGAGACCCGGCGTGAGCCGCAGGCGGACGCGCCCGAGCTTGATGAGCCGGCCGAGGTGGTCCCAGGCGTCGTTCTTGGCCAGGTAGAAGACGAGGTCGCCCGCGGGCTCGGTCCAGACGTTCGCGGCCAGGTTGCCGTTGCCGAGCGGCAGGGAGTCGGCCGAGGTTTGGCCGGGGGAAGACCATCGCACGTCACCAATCACGTGACTAGTTCACGACGGGGAGTGCGGGGAGGCAAGAAATCGTGGTCGGGGCGGGAGTGGACCGCCCGAGCGAGGCGCGGCCGGGTGAACGCTCAACGCTCAACTCCCAACGCTCAACGTCCAGGTGAATTTTCAGCGCGCGGGTGTGCCGCTAGGCGCTCCCTGAGCGTGCGCGTGGTTTGTGTTGGGATGTGATCTGTGGGCGAGGCTCGGATCGCCTTCAATCCACCCAGGCGGGATCAAGTTCGATCCGCGGAGTTTCCTTTGGCGTCATTCCCGCAGTGAAAGATTTTAGGGCCCGATGACGATTTCCGAGGCTGACTTTAACCAGTCGCCAATCCGCGATCGTGGCATCCGCTCCATTTGCAGGCGGCAACACGAACTGAAGCTTGGCCCGCATTAGCGCTATGCCGTAGGTCGTGGCACCCATCCCGGATGATGTTCGAGCCGGCATCAGGACAGTTTTCGTCTTTGGGTTAATGAGCGCATAACCAAAGCCTGAAAGGGTTCTGTATTCCACGTCGATGCCCACAAACCAGCCGGGGTCCGGGTTCAGGCCGGAATCGCGCGCGTCGATCTCCACTCGTAGGATGGTGCCGTCACTCGTGACGGAAGTAATCTCGGTTACGCCCAAAGCGGATCGAATGGTTGCTCCCCTGACTAATTCACTTTGTCCATCGATTCCAAAGTGCCGGACATCCATTGCCACTTGAAAATCATAAGATGCCTGGTGGCCGGCGATACGTGATACATCTGCTGCGGGGATGATTGATTCGAGTCCAAAGTCGGCGCTCCGATTGTCGGTTGAAGGCACAAAGTCAAAGGCGCGACTGATGAGCTGTTTCAGCAGGCCCACGTTGGAAGAATAGATGTTTCCCTTCGCGGGCGGGTGATCGGAATGCACTTCCGACCACGTCCCAGAATACGGATAAATCATCATGTCCGAAGGAATTTGCTCGAGCGAAATTCTGGTCAGGAATGTCGCATCGGAGCCGAGATTCGGTTTGGCGATGGTTGCCTGGGTGATTTGCGCCGGCAGCCCGGCAATCTCCTGATCCAAACGCCTCTGCCCAGGAAGCAGCGCCGCGCCCGAGTGCGTGGTTCCCATCGCCAAGAGCGAAAGTCCGAGGCCAATAGCGAGAAGGGCGATGGAGCGACTCCGCGACGGGTAAAGGTATTGGTTTAGGGTGATTGCAATCCCCGTGACGATGCAGGCGAGATTCGCCCAGAAGAGCTGGGTGAAGCGGGTGGCGGGGGACAGGATCCCTAGAGTGTTAAGGTGCAATGCCTCGGGCGCCATGATGGGAATCGCAAGGACCATCGTGGCGCCGATCATCCAGAAGATCATGTGCCCTGAATTTTTGGTCAGCCCACCGAAGGCCAGAGCCATCAGGCACAGGGCTAACTGCGCTTCTGCGGCCGAGGCCAAGGGCCAACCCAGCATGCTCGCTGGCAGTCCAATCTTAATCCAGGCCAGCGCCAGGGTGACGAGGGCGGGGATGACGCAAATGAGGAGGACGCCCAGGATTTTGGCCCCAAGGAGTTGCCGGCGGGAGATCGGGAGCGTTTCCCAAAATGCGCCAGGCTCGGACACTGGGTCCTCCTGCACGACTGCCACGGCGACGAAGAAGGTTAAGATCCATTGGCCGACGAGCAGCAGCGCTTGATACCGCCCGGTCCGGCTTGACCAATCGCGCGTCACTTCAGTGGTGGAGAAGATCTCGTGGATCAGGAAGACCTTTAAGGCGATGAAGCCGGTCAGGAACACGATTCCCAGCCAGAGTCGGCTGAGATCTTTTTTGATGATGTGCCAGATGAGGTTCATAGCGCAGTTCCATTGGGGGTTTTCCGACTCGTCCGGGACAAGGTGAGGAAGATCTCGCGCAGGCTCATCGGAGCCGACGTCACCACCGCCCCCGGATACCGTTGCTGACATGCCGTCTCCGTGGCGGTGGGAGAATACTGGCTGTCGACGAAAACCATGCGATCGCCCACTTGGTCGGGGAGCAGCCACGCGGGCGGTAAGTCATGGAGCGCCGCAGCGGATCCCGGGAGGATCACCTCGAACCGCCGGAATCGGGTCAGGAGCGATTCCGACGATTCATTCAGCTTGGTCCTGCCGCGATCGATCAGGCCAATATGATCGGCCAGTCGCTCAACCTCCTCAATGTCATGCGATGAAATGAAAACCGTCCAGTTGCCGAGCTCAGTGGCTTCCAGGATGCCCTGCACAAACTCGTCGCGAATCACCGGGTCGAGGCCGCTGAATGGCTCGTCGAGCACGAGGAGCCTGGGCCGGTAGGCGAGGGCGCACAGCAAGGCGGCTTTCATCAGCATGCCGCGCGACAGGTCTTTCAAACGGCGGTCCTCGGGCAGGTCGAATTTACGGAGCAGCGTCTTTTCCAGTTCGCGATCGCACGTCGGATAGAACGGTCGGCAATAGTCGAGCAACCCCCGGACCGTCATCCACAGGGGCAGGATCTGGTTCTCGGAGACGTAACCGATTTGACTGCGTTCATTGCGCCCGAGTTTCTGCGAGTCGACTCCCAGCACCGTTGCCCGGCCTGAGGTCGGCGGGATGAAGTTCATCAGGATCTTGATGGTGGTTGTCTTCCCCGCGCCGTTCGGTCCCAGGAGCGCGAACACGCTGCCTTCCGGAACCATCAGACTCAGATCATCGATTGCAGTGGTGCGGCCAAAGCGGCGGGCGAGGTTTTGAATTTCGATGGTATTCATGGATGCAGTGCTGCGAACGGGGCTAGATTCGGGTCTTTGCTGGGGTGGTGCGGGCGGTGTCGGCCAGATGAGGGATTTCGTCGAACACGGTCATTTTCCGCCCAGCCGCTGCCAGTGGGCCCACAGGCCCTTTTCGACATCGCTAAATTCCAATCCGAGTTTCCGGGCCTCGACGACCACCCGTTCGAGGTCTGCGCCGAGCAATTCGGCCTTGTCGGCTTTGCCTCCCGCGGAGGGCTCGGCGACGATGCTGCCCACCGCGGGCGTCGTGACGAGGACGCCTTGGGTCACGAGCGTGGCAATGACCCGTTGGGCGGTGTTGTGATTGATGCTCAGTTCCAGGCTGAGCTGGCGGATGGAAGGGAATTTGTCCCCGGGCTTGAGTCGACCCGAGACGATCGCCTTCTTCGCATGATAAATGATCTGCTCCGCAACGGGCACACCGGGTTTGAGCTCAACCGCAAAAGGCAGCATACTGTACCCTCTGAACTAGGTCAGGAGGTACGGTCAATCTTTTTCCGGTCCGGCCTGTTGCTCCAAGCCCGCACTGGCCAGTGCCGGGGAGTGGCTGCAGGCCCCCAAAACAAAACGGCGGAGTCTTTCGACCCCGCCGTTGCAATTAGAACGAATCGGGCGGCTCAGATGGCCTTGGGGAGCTCGACGCCGTTGAACTCCACGGGATGCGGGTGGTTCCGCTTCTCCTTGTGGAGCTGGTGGCGCTTCACGAGCATGCGGTCGAGCTTGTCGACCAGCTCGGAGACGGCCTTGTGGCACTCGTCCGCCTCCACCGTGGCGTTGATGTCCGGGCCGTGGATTTCGATGTGGCCCTTGGCCTTGAAGCGGTTGGTGACGTCCTGCTGCCGGTCGCATTCCAGTTCCACGCGGATGCGGACGATGCGCTCCTCGTGGCGGAACAATCGCTGGGCCTTCTCGCGGACAAAAAATTTAAGGGACGGGGTGAGCTCGAGATGAATGCCTGAGACGATTAGTTCGTTGTTGTTTTGGCTGTTCATTGTTTCTGCGTGTTGTCTGGTTAACGAGCCAGGGTGGGGTAATCGCCCTGACGAAAAACACTGCCCAATGTCATGTCCTCACTAATCGGCGCCTTGGACCATTTCTCAATCGTGATTGTGACGGGGGGATCTTCCGGGATTGGAAAATCGTTCATTGAGCTTGGCTCGAAGCTGCAACCGGGAATTCAGTTTTGCAACCTCTCGCGGCGCGTCCCCGCGACATATAAGTTAGACATAAAATTGAACCATTTCGGCTGCGATTTGTCGCGCGCGTCCGACATCGAGGCGGTGGTCCCGCAACTGACGGACTTCCTGCGACAAGCCGCCCCCACCGGCCGCATCCTCCTGGTCAACAACAGCGGCTTCGGCGCCTACGGCGTCTTCCCGGAGCCCGGCCTGGAGCACCAGCTGGAGATGCTCGACGTCAACCTGCGCGGCCTGGTGCATCTGACCGGCCGCCTGCTTCCCCTCCTGCGTGCGCGGGGCGGCGCCATCATCAATGTTTCCTCCCTGGCGGGCTTCCAGCCGACGCCCTACATGGCGGCGTACGGCGCCTCGAAGGCCTTCGTGCTGCACTGGAGCCTCGCCCTGCACGAGGAGCTGCGCGGCACCGGCGTGCAGACCCTGGCGCTGTGCCCCGGCCCGACCGCCACCGAGTTCTTCCGCCGCGCCGGGCTGGCGCCGGGCAGCGTCAATGACGCCCTGAGCCTCACGAGCGAGGCCGTCGTGGAGGCTGCGCTGCGCGGGCTGGCCGCGGGCCGCCGCCAGGTCGTGCCGGGCTGGAAAAACAAACTCGCGGCCTTCGCGGTCTCCAAGCTGCCCAAGCCCCTGGCCGCGCGCCTCGCGGCCGGCGTGCTCCGGCGCTACCGGCTGCGGCAGGTGTCGCGATGAGCGCCGACCCGGTCCCGGAGGATTTCCACGCCCATGCGCGCCGGGCGTGCGCCTGGCCGCGGCGGCCGCAGTCGGGCCGGGTGCGGATCATCGTCCCGGACGAGCTGCCGCAGTGGATCCTGCACGAGGACGATCGCCTGCTGGTGGTCGCGAAGCCCGGCGACGTCGTCTGCCACCCGTCGAAGGCCGGGCCGTGGTCGAGCCTGGTCGGCGCGGTGCGGGAATACACCCGGCTGCCGACGGTTCACCTGGTCTTCCGGCTCGACCGGGAGACGAGCGGGGTCGTGGTGCTGGCGAAGGACGCCCGCATGGCCAGCCGGCTCCAGACCGCGATGCAGGAGCGGAAGATCGGCAAGGCCTACCTCGCGCTCCTCACGGGCGATCTCGCGGGGCCCGTGACGGTGGATCAGCCGCTGGGCGACGATACCACGACGCCGGTCTTCGTGAAGTCCACCGTGCGGCCCGACGGCCAGAAGGCCGTGACGCATTTCACGCCGCTCGCGCAGGGCGGGGGCTTCACCTGGGTGCGGGTGGTCACGGAAACCGGCCGCAAGCACCAGATCCGGGCGCATGCCGAGTGGCTCGGTCACTCGCTGGTCGGGGACAAGATCTACGGTCCCGACCCTCGCCTCTACCTGGAGTTCATCGAGACGGGCTGGACCCCGGCCCTCGCCGCGCGGCTGCTGTTCGAGCGGCAGGCGCTGCACTGCGCCGAGATCGACCTGCGCCCGGCGGGCCTGCCGCACGTGTTCTCCGCGCCCGTGCCGGCTGACCTGAAGGACTTCCTCGCGGCCCGCGGCATCGCTCCCTGAGCCCGCGCCCTGTCCGGCTCACGCCGGCGCGATGGTCAGAGCGATCGCCGTCTCCAGCGCCCGCCGGTGGGTGGCGATGCGCTGGTCGAGCGGGAAGGCGGACGGGGATTCCAACGTGTAGGTGAGCGTGGCGTGATGGGCGCGCAGGTAGATCGACTCGGGCCACAGCTCCCGCTTCAGCGGGTCGCTCACCGGGCGCAGGATGCCGGCCCGCGCCTCGCGGCCGTCAATGAGCGGGCTGTGGTCGATCGGGCAGGCGGGCGCGACCGCCTGCAGGATCGGCTCGGCCAGGCTGGGACGCCCGGCGGGGTTCAGCTCGTAGAGGTAATAGCCTTTGGACTCCCAGTCCTCATGGACGGAGAGCGTGACCGCGAAGTTCGGCTGCCGCTGGAGCCACCGGACATGCGCGGCGATCTCCGGGGAGCGCGGGGCCTTGTAGTCGCGGTTGAGGTCGAGCCCGCCGGGATTCTCGCGGGTCCCGCGGGCCAGTCCGCCCGGGTTCAGCAGCGGGCAGATGAACCAGTGGGCGCGATGGTCGAAGGCGCCCGACTCCAGCAGCGCGAGCAGCGTGAGGGGCGGGGCGGGCTCGTCGCCGTGGATGCCGGCCGAGAGATAGATCCGTGGCCGCGGCCCGGGCGTGCGCCGGGTGAGCGCCAGCAGCGGCAGGCCGTCGCACTCCCCGTAGGTCTCCACGCGAAAGCCCGCGGCGCGGCCGGCCGCCGCGAACCGGGCGGCGAGGGCGGGCACGTCGAGGGGAGCGGCTTTGACAGGGGACACGCGATGGTTCTTGCTGGGCGTTTTCCCCGAGCTCAAGCCACAATCCCCTTTCGCCGCCATGTCCCAAGTCCGCGTCCGCTTCGCCCCCAGCCCCACGGGCTTCTTCCACATCGGGAGCGCCCGCACCGCGCTGTTCAACTGGCTCTACGCCCGCCACACGGGCGGCGTCTTCGTGCTGCGGATCGAGGACACGGACAAGGAGCGCAACAGCGAGCAGTTCCTCCAGGTGATTTACGACAGCCTATCATGGCTCGGGCTGAACTGGGACGAGGGTCCGGGCGTCGGCGGGGCGTACGGTCCCTATCGGCAGAGCGAGCGGGCGGACATCTACCGGGAGTACCTCGCAAAGCTCAAGGCCACCGGCCGCACGTATGAGAAGGACGGGGCGGTCTGGTTCCGGCTGATCGGCGACCGCACCGAGGTGTTCGACGAGCACCGCAAGAAGACGGTCACCAAGGTCAAGGCCGCGCCCACCGTGATCCAGGACCTGATCCGCGGCCGCGTGGAACGGGTGGAGGACGAGGACTTCGTGATCTTCCGCTCGGACGGCAACCCGGTGTTCCATTTTGTGAACGTCGTGGACGACATCGCCATGGGCATCACGCACGTGATCCGCGGCGAGGACCATCTCTCGAACACCAGCAAGCACGTGGAGCTGTTCAAGGCCTTCGGCGTCCCGGTGCCGCACTTTGCGCACATTCCGCTGATCCTGAAGCAGCAGGGCGCGGGCAAGATGTCCAAGCGCGACCAGGGCGCGCTGATCGAGGAATACCAGCGGCGCGGCTACCTGCCGGAGGCGCTGGTGAACTTCCTCTGCCTGCTCGGCTGGAATCCCGGCGGCGACCTCGAGAAGCTGCCGCTGGCGGAGATCATCCGGCTGTTCGATCTCCCGGGCGTGAACCAGAGCAACGCGCGCTTTGACGACAAGAAGCTCGCGCACATGAACATGGTCTATCTGCTCGCGCTGGCCCCGGACGAGTTTGTGGCGCGCGCGCGGGCCTACTTCGAGCGGCACCATCCCGCGGCGCCGGCGCTGCAGGCCGCGCCGGAGGTGTTCCAGGCAGTGATGCTGCTGGCCCAGCCCAAGATCAAGGGGCTGGAGGAGCTGCCGGCCTACACGGCGTACCTTTTCACCGAGGACTATCCAGTGGATGCCAAGGTGAAGGAGAAGGTCATGGGCAAGGGCGACCCGAAGACCCGCCTGACCGAGCTGATCGCGTCGCTGCCGGGCTTCGACTTCACGAGCGACGCGGCCATTGAGGAGGGAATCAAGGCCCTCGCGGCCAAGGGCAGCCTCGGCTTCGGTGACTACCAGGCGGTGGCGCGGCTCGCCGTCTCGGGCACCAACGCGGGCCCGAGCATCACCAGCCTGTTCCGGCTCCTCGGCCGCGACCGTGTGCGGCAGCGGCTGGAGCGGTGCCTCGCCGGCTGAGCCGCGGCGCAAGTATCGGTCATAATTGGGTGTCCACCTCAATTCCGGCTGGTAACCCGGCGAGGGGCGTGTCGTCTTTCAGCCGACATGAAAAAACTGTCCCTCCTTTTGCTCCTCTCCGGCCTGACCGTCACGTGGGCCGTCGCCGAGGATTCCCCTGAGATCAAGCTGCCAACCCCGGCGCCCGCGCCGGTCACGGCTCCGGTGGAAACGCCCGCCGCCTCGTCGGGTCCGGCCACCTCGGCGCATGCCAGGAAGCACGCCAAGGGCCACAAGAAGGGGCACAAGAAGAAGACCCCGGCGGCGGCTCCGTCCGCGTCGGACTTGCCGAAGACCTGATCGCCGCTCCCGCCGGCCGCCGGCTTACTTCTCGCCGGCCTTCGCCCAGGTGTCCTTGAGCGTGATCGTGCGGTTGAAGACCGGCTTCGCGGACGAGGAGTCCTTGGGGTCCACCACGAAATAGCCGAGCCGCTCGAACTGGAGGAATTGTCCCGGGGCCGCATCCTTGAGCGCGGGCTCCAGGCGGGCGGTCACGACCTCGAGCGAGCGCGGGTTGATGTGCTTGAGGAAGTCGCCGTCGGCGTCGGGCTCGGGCACGGTGAAGAGCCGGTCGTAGAGCCGCACCTCGGCGGGGAAGGACTCCGTCGCGCTGACCCAGTGGATGGTGCCCTTGACCTTGCGGTCGACGTTCGGGCCGCCGGCGCGGGTGGTGAGGTCGGCGGTGCAACGCAGCTCGGTGAGGGCGCCCGCGGCGTCCTTCACGACCTCGTCGCACTTGATGATGCACGCGTACTTGAGCCGCACCTCGCCGCCGGGCTTGAGGCGGAAATATTTTGGCGGCGGGACCTCGGCGAAGTCCTCGGACTCGATGAAGACCTCGCGCGTGAGGCGCATCGGGCGGCTGGTGGGCTGCTCGGACTGCGGGTCGTTGACGGCGGTGCACTCCAGCACCTCGCCGGGGGCGAGGTTGGTGAGCACGAGCTTGAGCGGGCGCACCACGGCGAGGCGGCGCTGGGCGAGGGGGTTGAGCTCCTCGCGGATCGCGTGCTCGAAGACGGCGATCTCGGTCGAGCTGATGAACTTGGTCACGCCCGCGCCGATGGCGAAGCGGCGCACCGCGCTGGCGGGCACGCCCCGGCGGCGCAGGCCGCGCAGGGTCGGCAGCCGCGGGTCGTCCCAACCGCTGGCCACGCCGTCGTTGAGCAGCTGGATGAGCTTGCGCTTGGAGACGAGCGTGTAGGTCGGGCGCAGCTTGGAGAACTCGTACTGGTGCGGCAGCGGGCGGGGCAGCGAGAGACTCTCGAGCACCCAGTCGTAGAGCGGGCGGTGGTCGGTGAACTCGAGCGAGCAGAGGCTGTGCGTGACGCCCTCGAGGTAGTCGCTCAGGCAGTGGGCGTAGTCGTAGAGCGGGTAGAGGCACCAGGTGTCGCCGGTCTGGTGGTGGGCCGTGTGCCGGATGCGGTAGAGCAGGGGGTCGCGCAGCCACATGTTGGGCGCGCTCATGTCGATCTTCGCCCGGAGCGAGCGGGCGCCGTCGGGAAACTCGCCCGCCTTCATGCGCGTGAACAGGTCGAGGTTCTCCGCCACGCTGCGGTCGCGGAACGGGCTGTTGCGGCCGGGCCGGTCGGGCGCGCCGCGGTACTCGTCCGTCTCCTGCGGCGAGAGGTCGCAGACGTAGGCCTTGCCCAGCTCGATCAGGCGCACCGCGTAGGCGTAGAGCTGGTCAAAATAATGGCTCGCGAAGAACGGCTCGAGCCGGGCGGCCGGCGTGCCCGGCGCGGCGGCGGTCAGCAGGTAGTCGGTCTGCCCGGCGACGAGTGAGGTGGCGGGCTTGGCGCCCTTGGCCTTCAGGCCGAGGCAGTGGTCCGCCCAGCCGGCAATGAGCCAGTTCACGTCATCGAGGATGGCGTCCACGTACTCCACCTCCTCCTTGGCCGGGTTGGTGTCGTCCATCCGGAGGTTGCACTGCCCCTGGTTCTCCCGCGCGATGCCGAAATCGATGCAGATCGCCTTGGCGTGCCCGATGTGGAGATAGCCGTTGGGCTCGGGCGGAAACCGCGTCACGATCTTCGGGTAGCGCTTTTCCGCGACGTGCTGGGCGACGATGTCGCGGATGAAATCGCTCGGGGCCGGGCTGGCCGGCTCGGTGGGCTCGACGGTCATAACGCGGCAAATTGCGCGGCGCGCGGGCGCGAGGCAACAAGGCAATTTTCCCGTCGGTCAAATTGGCATGCTGGCGCTGCCCGGGACCGGTCAGCGCTTCTTCCGGAACGGCGGCGCCGACGGCCCGGCGGGCAGGGTCCCATCGGCGGCCATCTCGCGCAGCACGCTGCCGAGATAGGGGATGAGCTGCTTCTTGCGGCTGACGATGCCGGGGAGGTCGAAGATCTCGTCCTGCTCGACGTGCTTGTAGGAGATCCGGTTGATCACGCCCGCGTCGCCCTTCACGAGCAGCAGCGAGTTCTGGGTGTTGATGTCGGTGACGAGCAGGCAGGCGAACGCCAGGCGCTCCTCCTCGCGCAGCTGCTGCAGCGCGGCGGTGATCGCCTTGGCGTGCTCCCAGAAGTTGCCGAAGCCGAGCTCCTCGACCTGCGAGACGGCGAAGCGCACGCCCTCCTCCTCGTAGATCTTGAAGTCGGAGCGGACGACCTTGGCCGGCGGATTCGCGAGGATGACCGAGCCGGAGCTGAAGATCTCGTCCGCGAGCTTGCGGGAGTCCACGCCGGCGATCTTCGCCAGCCAGGCCAGGATCACGCCGTCCTTCGGCGTGGTGGTCGGGCTGTGGAGGTGCAGCGTGTCCGAGACCAGACCGGACATCATGATGCCCGCGATCTCGGGACTGGGCGTCAGGCCCTCGCGGCGGTAGAGGTCGGCCACGATCGTGCAGGTCGAGCCCACCGGCTCGTTGAGGAAAAGGATCGGCTGCTGGGTGTTGAGCGAGCCGAGGCGGTGGTGGTCGATGACTTCCGTCACCGTCACCTCGTCCGCGCCGGGCACCGCCTGCGTCATCTCGTTGTGATCCACCAGCACGAGCCGGGTCTTCCCGGGCTTGAGCAGGTCGCTCTTGGTCAGGATGCCCTGGAGCGCGCCGTCGTCATCCGTCACCAGCAGGGCGTGCTGCGCGCCGGTCGTGAACTTCTGCCGGACCTCCGCGATGCGCACGTCGGCGCCGACCGTGAGGAACTTCCGGTCGATCACGCGCTCGATGGCCGAGGCCGTGCGCACGACCCAGGCGGTGGTGGCGGAGTCGTAGGGGCTGACGATCACGCTGACCTCCTTGGCCTGCGCGAGCGCCACGATCTCGGGGTCGGGGTCGAGGTTGCTGGTGATGACCAGCGCGCGGACGCCGAGCTCGATGGAGCGCTTCTGCACGTCGCGGCGGTCGCCGACAATGACGATGGACTGGCTCGCGGGGATCTGTTCGCGCTCGGAGATGCTCCAGAAGGTCCGGATGTCCATTGTGCCGAGGCGGACGTAAAGTTCCTCGGTGCGCCGCTCGCCCACGACGTGCAGCGCCCGGGCGTGAAGCGCGCGCGTGATGCTGGCGAGGGAGGTCTTCACCTGGCGCATGAGGCGGGGCTCGTTGACGCGCGGGATGAAGATGCCGCCGAGGGCGGCGAGCGACACGGTGCCGACGATGCCGCGCTTGGCGGAGAGGACCGGCAGCAGGCGGATGTGGTGGCGGTCGATGAGCTCGAGCGCCTCGGCGCACGTGGCGCCCTCGGGCACCGAGACGACGTCGCGCATCATCAGGTCCCGCACGCGCGGGCTGACATCGCTCAGGTAAAGCGGCAGGGGCTGGCGGAAGCGCGCGAGGATGGTGTCGATGCGGGCGTTGGAGTTGCCGCAGCGCGCCGCGACGTAGCCGTGCTCGCCCCGCAGTTCCTTGTAGGCGGCGTAGGCGATGGCCGAGCAGATGGCGTCGGCGTCGGGATTCCGGTGTCCGACGACATAGGTCGTGGTGTCGGACCGGGAAATCGGTTGGGCGGCAGTCGTCATGGGGGCCAGCGACCTTGGGGACCCGGTCGCGCCGGGGAAAGCGGGAAATCCGGGGCCGCCCCAAAAAGGCGCCGATTTCAGGGTCCGGCCTCGGCCGGGGCGCCCTCGGGGGTGCCGACCCCGCCGCTGGCGGTGGCGTAGACGCGGGCCGGGCCGGTGAGGGGGAGGGACTGGAGGACGTTGCCCGTCAGCTGGCCTGAGCGGTTCGAGACGAAGCGGTTCGCCATGTCGGGGTAGAAGGCGACGCTGCCACCGAGGAAGGCCACCAGCCCGCCGGTGTCGCGGTAGACGCCCCGCTCGGCGTCCCAGGTGCCGGCGGCGGTCAGGCCGCGGGAGAAGGCGATGGGGGTCGTCGCGGGATCCCCGGTCCGCAGCCCGCCGACGAATTCCCAGCTCAGCGCCGCGGCCGCGGCAAACGTCGGGTCGAGGCTCCGGCGCGCGGGGTCGGTCCGGGCGAGGATGGCCTCGGGATACGCGCCGTTGAAGAGCGGGTCGTTTTTCGCGAAGTAGAACGACGGGTCGCTCAGCAGGCCCTGGCGGGCGAGGATCATGGGCCAGAGGTGGGCGGGGGAGGGCGCCGTGAGGCTGCCCTGGGCCTGGAGGACCGCGGGGTCGGGCAGGCGGTCGTTGTTGTCGAGGGCGTAGATCATGGCCGCCTTCGCGAGCTCGCGGAGGTTGTTCGCGTCCACGGTCCGCTGCGCCTTCTCGCGGACGGCGCCGACGGTGGGGATGAGGATGGCGGCGAGGATCCCGATGATCGCGATGACGGTCAGCAGCTCAATGAGGGTAAAGGCCGCGGGCTGCGCGCGGCGGGGGAACGACATCATGACCCGAGCGTCCGGGGCGCGCAACCGCGCCTCAAGGCGAAAGCCGGGCAGGACTCGACAAGCCTTTGCGAACTGACCTAGCGTTCGGAACCATGAAAATTTATCTGGATGGAAAGTACGTCGACCAGGCCGATGCCAAGGTTTCCGTGTTTGACCACGGCCTCCTCTACGGCGACGGCGTCTTCGAGGGCATCCGGCTTTATGGCGGCAACATCTTCCGCCTCGACGAGCACCTGGAGCGCCTCGAGTACTCGGCCAAGGCCATCCTCCTCGACATGCCGCTCTCCCGCAAGGAGCTGACCGAGGTCACGTGCGAGACCTGCCGGCAGAACCAGCTCACCGACGCCTACATCCGCCTCGTCGTCACGCGCGGCGTGGGCGACCTTGGCCTCGCCCCCTGGCTGTGCGCGAAGCCCTCGATCTTCGTGATCGCGAGCAAGATCGCGCTCTATCCCCAGGAGCACTACGACAACGGCCTGGCCATCGTCACCGTGCCCACGCGCCGCATCAACCCCGCCGCGCTGCCGGCCACGGTCAAGTCGCTGAACTACCTCAACAACATCCTCGGCAAGATCGAGGCGCGGCAGTTCGGCGCGCTCGAGGCGATCATGCTCAACGACCAGGGCTACGTCGCGGAGTGCACCGCGGACAACGTCTTCATCGTCCACAAGGGCGAGCTCATCACCCCGGCCGCGTCGCAGGGCGCGCTCAAGGGCATCACCCGCGGCACGATCTTCGACATCGCGAAGGAGCTCAACGTGCCGATCCGCGAGGCGGACATGACCCGCTACGACATCTGGGTGGCGGACGAGTGCTTCCTCACCGGTTCCGGCGCGGAGGTCATCCCGGTGGTCAAGCTCGACGGCCGCGTGATCGGCTCCGGCAAGCCCGGGCCCATCACGGCGAAGGTCCTCGCGGCCTTCCGCCGCCGGGTGCTCGTCGAGGGCACGCGGATCTGACGCCCCGCCGCCCCGCGGCGGCACGTCCGGGGATTTGGTGCAGGCGCTTGCCAGCGCGCGGCGCTGTGGCATGGTGCCTGCAGGCAAAGCCCTCCCTCTACCCATGGCCCACCCGCTCAAATGCGACCTCTGTACCAAGCCTGCGACCGTGCACCTCACGCAGATCGTGAATAACAAGGTGCACAAGGTCGACCTGTGCGAGGAGTGCGCCCAGGCGAAGGGGGTCACGGACCCCAGCGGCTTCTCGCTCGCCGACCTCCTGCTCAAGGCCTCGCTCAACCCCGAGCCCGTCGCGGCCGGCGTCCGCTGCGAGCAGTGCGGCTTCACCCAGGCCGACTTCAAGAAGCACGGCCGCTTCGGCTGCCCCGCCTGCTACGACACCTTCGGCGGGGTGGTCACGCCCATGCTCGACTCCATGCACAAGGGCACGGCCCACACGGGCAAGGTGCCGCAGAAGGCGCTCGCGCGGAAAACCCTGCACGACCGCCTGCAACGGCTGGAAGTGGACCTCGCCGCGGCCATCAAGGCCGAGCGCTACGAGGACGCCGCCCGCACCCGCGATGAAATCAACCAAGTCAAACACACCTTCGGGCAGCAACCGGCGCGTTGAACCCATGACCATCGCGTCGCTCATTGACTCGCCATCCGAGCTGACCGAGGCCTCCGGCAGCAAGACCGCCATCGTGCTGATGACGCGGGTGCGCCTGGCGCGGAACGTCGCGGGCAACCCGTTCCCCGGCTGGGCCAAGCCCGCCCAGCGCGAGGAGATCCTCGCCCTCTGCAAGGAGGCCGTCGCCGCGACCCCCGCGATGAAGCGCAGCCTGAGCCTCAGCGTCGACGAGCTCACCGAGCTCGAGAAGCAGATCCTCGTCGAGCGCCACCTCATCAGCCGCGAGCTCAGCGGCACCAAGGCCGGGGCCGGCGCCGTCATCAGCAAGGACCAGACCGTTTCCGTGATGATCAACGAGGAGGACCACCTCCGCATCCAGGTCCTGCGCTCCGGCTTCCAGCTCAAGAAGACCTGGGCCGTGATCAACGAGCTCGATTCCGCGATCGAGGACCGGCTGGACTACGCCTACTCCGCCACGCTCGGCTACCTGACCGCGTGCCCGACCAACCTCGGCACCGCCATGCGCGCCTCGGCCATGATGCACCTCCCGGCGCTCGTCATCGCGAGCCAGATGGAGAAGGTGGTCCGCGCGGTGAACCAGCTCGGCATGGTCGTGCGCGGGCTCTTCGGCGAGGGCTCCGACGCCTCCGGCAGCATCTTCCAGATCTCGAACCAGACCACCCTCGGCGAGTCCGAGGAGGAGATCATCAAGCGGCTGGGCAGCGTGCTCAGCTCGATCGTCGAGCACGAGCTCAACGCCCGGCAGAAGCTGCTCGAGACCGAGACGGGCAAGCTGCAGGACAAGATCGGCCGCGCCTACGGCATCCTCCAGCACGGCCACCTGCTCAGCACGACGGAGGCGATGAACCTGCTCTCGCTCATCCGGCTCGGCGTCGACCTCGGGATCTTTCCCGACACGCACCGTTGCACCATTGACCGGCTCTTCATCGAGGCGCAGCCCGGCCACCTCCAGCACGCGCAGCACGGCGAGTTCGAGCCGGGCCAGCGCGACCTCCTCCGCGCCACGCGGCTCCGGGCGGAGTTTGCAAATTTCGCCAAACCCAACTTTACTCCGCGGTCAGACGGACCGAACTAATCTCCACCACTCACGCCTATGTCTCAGGAGCCGATGAACAATTTTACGCCCCGCGCCCAGCAGGTCCTCGCGCTGGCCCGCAAGGAAGCCGACCGCTTCCACCACAACTATGTGGGCACGGAGCACATCCTCCTCGGGCTCATCAAGCTGGGGCAGGGCGTCGCCGTCAGCGTCCTCCAGAAGATGGGGCTCGACCTTGAGACCGTCCGCGCCGCCGTCGAGAAGCAGGTCGGCACCGGCCAGGAGACCAAGACCCAGGGCAGCATTCCCTACACGCCGCGCGTGAAGAAGGTCCTCGCCCTTGCCGGCAAGGAGGCGAAGACCCTCAACCATTCCTACGTGGGCACGGAGCACATCCTGCTCGGCCTGCTCCGCGAGGGGGAGGGCGTCGCCGCCCGCGTGCTGAAGTCGCTCGACATCGACATCGAGCGCACCCGCAACGAGATTCTCCGCGAGCTCGACCCGCAGTTCTCCGCCGGCGAGCAGGGCGGGGGCGAGGAGGCCGCCGCCGGCAACCCGCAGCGCCCGTCCGCCCAGGCCGAGGACAAGAAGGAGGTCAAGACCCCCGCCCTCAAGGCCTTTGGCCGCGACCTGACGGAGCTCGCCCGCAAGAGCGAGATGGACCCCGTCGTCGGCCGCAAGAACGAGATCCGCCGCGTCATCCAGATCCTCTGCCGCCGCACCAAGAACAACCCCGTCCTCATCGGCGAGGCCGGCGTCGGCAAGACCGCCATCGTCGAGGGCCTCGCCCAGGAAATCGCCGCCGGCAACGTCCCGGAGATCCTCGCCGAGAAGAAGGTCATCACCCTCGACCTCGCCCTCATGGTCGCCGGCACCAAGTACCGCGGCCAGTTCGAGGAGCGCATCAAGGCCGTGATGGACGAGATCAAGCGCGCCAAGAACGTCATCCTCTTCATTGACGAGCTCCACACCATCGTCGGCGCCGGCGCCGCCGAGGGCGCGATGGACGCCTCCAACATCTTCAAGCCCGCGCTGTCGCGCGGCGAGCTGCAGTGCGTCGGCGCGACCACCCTCAACGAGTACCGCAAGTACATCGAGAAGGACTCCGCCCTCGACCGCCGCTTCCAGTCCGTGAAGGTCGAGGCGCCCTCCGTCGAGGACACCATCCTCATCCTCAAGGGCATCCGGTCCAAGTACGAGGACCACCACAAGGCCGTCTTCAGCGACAAGTCGCTCGAGTCCGCCGCCAAGCTGTCCGACCGCTACATCACCGGCCGCTTCCTGCCCGACAAGGCCATCGACGTCATGGACGAGGCCGGGTCACGCGCCCGCATCGGCGCCCTCAGCCGCCCGCCCGAGGTCGAGAGCATGACCAAGGAGATCGAGGCCGTCTGCGCCCTCAAGGAGAAGGCCATCGCCGAGCAGCACTTCGAGGAGGCCGCCAAGTTCCGCGACCAGGAGAAGCAGCTCCGCGCCAAGCAGGAGCAGATCACCGAGGACTGGAAGAAGGCCCGCGAGGAGAAGCGCGTCGAGATCGACGAGAACCTGATGATGCAGGTCGTCGCCGACTGGACCGGCATCCCGCTCAACCGCATGGAAAAGAAGGAGAGCGAGAAGCTCCTCTCCATGGAGGGCGAGCTCCAGAAGGCCGTCATCGGCCAGGACGTCGCCTGCAGCGCGGTCGCCCGCGCCCTGCGCCGCTCGCGCGCCGACCTCAAGGACCCGCGCCGCCCGATCGGCTCATTCATGTTCGTCGGCCCCACCGGCGTCGGCAAGACGATGCTCGCGAAGCAGCTCGCCCAGCAGATGTTCGGCAACCAGGACGCGATCATCCAGATCGACATGTCCGAATACATGGAGAAGTTCTCCGTGTCCCGCCTGGTCGGTTCGCCCCCGGGCTATGTCGGCTACGACGAGGGCGGCCAGCTCACCGAGGCCGTGCGCCGCAAGCCCTACGCCGTCGTCCTCTTCGACGAGGTCGAGAAGGCCCACCCGGACGTCATCCAGATCCTCCTGCAGATCCTCGAGGACGGCCGCCTGACCGACTCGCTCGGCCGCTCCGTGGACTTCCGGAACACGATCATCATCATGACGAGCAACGTCGGCGCGCAGCTCCTGCAGCGCCAGACCTCCATGGGCTTCGCCGCCGCGACGCTGAACTTCAACGACGCGGAGAAGATGCGCGAGAAGGTCCTCGAGGAGGCCAAGCGCGTCTTCAAGCCCGAGTTCCTGAACCGCATCTCCGACATCATCTTCTTCCGGCCGCTCGACAAGAACGACCTCACGAAAATCGTCGAGCTCGAGACCGCCGGCTTCGCCAAGCGCATCTCGGAGCGGAAGATCTCCCTGACCTTCACCCCCGAGGCCAAGCTGCTCCTCATCGAGAAGGGCTACGACGAGAAGTACGGCGCGCGTCCGCTGCGCCGGGCCGTCGAGCACTACCTCGAGGACCCGCTGGCCGAGGCCATCCTCCGCGGCGACGTCAAGGACGGCGAGCCGTGCACGGTGGACCGCGAGGGGGACAAGCTGGTCTTTCGACAGAAGACGCCCACGGCCGACACCGGCGTGGCGCCCTAAACAAAAGGCGGCCACCCGCCGCCGCACGAAAGCCCCGGCCCCGAATAAAACGGACCGGGGCTTTTCATCCGGCACGAAGCGCCGGATGAAAGTTGCAAGCTGTCAGCGGAAAGTTGAAGGCGGCCTCAGGCCCGGCTGGCTGCGCCCGGTGTCCGTCTTTCAACTTTGAACCCTCAACTTTCCACCCGCCCGCGGCGGCGCCGCGATCGTCAGAAACGACGCCAGCGCCGCATCGGGCTTCGGCTCCTTGCGCCATCCGATCACCAGCCGGCTCTCGGGCGCCGGGCCCTCGAGCGGCCGGAACACCACCTCCGGCGGCAGCTGCTGCGCCTCCGAGGGCGGCATGAGCGTCGCGCCCAGGCCCGCGCGCACCAGGCCGATGCCGTTGGCCCGCGGCCAGACCTCGTCGGCGATGCGCGGCGTGACCCCGGCGCGGGCGAAGGCCGCCAGCACCCGGTCGTAGAAGCCGGAATTGTGGGCCCGCGGGAAGAGCACGAACGGCGTCGCGGCCAGGTCGCGCAGCCGCAGGGCGGGGCGGCCGGCGAGGGGATGGCTGGCCGGCAGCAGCACGCCGTTGCGCTCGCGCAGGAGCAGCCGGGTCTGCACGCCCGGGGCCGGGGCGTCGGGATGGAAAAAGCCGCACGCGATGTCCCCGGCGAGCAGCGCCGGCAGCTGCGCGGAGGTGGGAGACTCGTTGAGCTCGACCCGGATCCCCGGGAAGCGCGCGGTGAACTCGCGCAGGATGCGCGGCAGCACCGTCGCCATGGCCAGCCCGGTGAAGGCGATGCGCACGTGGCCGGACTGCCCGCTGCCCAGCGCCTGCAGCTCCGCCGGGATCGCCGCCAGGCTGCGCAGGAGCGGTTCCGTCCGCTCCAGCAGCCGCCGGCCCGCCGGCGTCAGCTCCGCGCCGCGGCGCGTGCGGCGCAGCAGCGCCACGCCCAGCGCCCGCTCCAGTTGCGCCACCGCCCGGCTCAGGGCGGGCTGCGCGATCGCGAGCGACTCCGCCGCCTTCCGGAAATGCAGCTGGCGGGCCACCTCGCGGAAATAGACGAGGTGGCGCAGCTCGAATGGATACTGATACTCCCGCGGCATCACTGGGAGCCAATAAAGTATTTCCCGGTATGGCAACCCTCTGGTAGGCTCGGTGCGATTTCATGGCCCAATCCCTCTTCCACAAAGTCTGGGACGCCCACCGCGTCCGCACCCTGGCCAACGGCCAGACGCAGCTCCTCATCGGCACGCACCTGATCCACGAGGTCACGACGCCGCAGGCGTTCGGCATGCTGCGCGACCTCGGCCTGAAGGTGGCGATGCCGCACCGGACGTTCGCCACGGTCGACCACATCGTGCCGACCGACCGGCGCACCGAGCCGTTCGCCGACCCGCTGGCCGACGCCATGATCCGCGAGCTGCGCCGCAACTGCGCGGAGCACGGCATCGTCTGCTTCGACCTCAATTCCGGCCGGCAGGGCATCGTCCACATGGTCGGACCCGAGCAGGGCATCACCCAGCCGGGCACGACGATCGCCTGCGGCGACTCGCACACGAGCACGCACGGCGCGTTCGGCGCGATCGCACTGGGCATCGGCACGAGCCAGGTCCGCGACGTGCTCGCCACGCAGACCATCGCCCTCGGGCCGCTCAAGGTCCGCCGGATCAACGTCGAGGGCCGGCTGCGGCCCGGCGTCTATGCGAAGGATGTCATTCTCCACCTCATCCGCACCCTGGGCGTGAACGGCGGCACCGGCTTCGCCTATGAGTACGGCGGCGCGGTGTTCGACCGCTTCTCGATGGAGGAGCGCATGACGGTCTGCAACATGTCCATCGAGGGCGGGGCCCGCGTGGGCTACGTGAACCCGGACGAGACCACGTTCGCCTACCTCAAGGGCCGGCCCTATTCTCCCGCCGGCGCGGCATGGGACGCCGCCGTGGCCCGCTGGAAGGCCGTCGCGAGCGACCCGGGCTGCCCGTACGACGACGTGGTCACCTTTCAGGGCGAGGACATCGCGCCGACGGTCACCTGGGGCATCAACCCGGGACAGGGCATCGCCATCACCGACAATGTGCCCGACCCGGCGCGGGCGACCGCGGTCGACGAGAAGGCCGCGATCGAGGAGGCCCTGGCGTACATGAAGCTCAAGCCGGGCGCGCCCCTCCGCGGCACCCGGATCGACGTCGCCTTCCTTGGCAGCTGCACCAACGCGCGACTGTCCGACTTCCAGGAGGTCGCCCGCCACCTGCGCGGCCATCGTGTCGCCCCGGGCGTGAAGGCCATCGCCGTGCCCGGCTCGCAGCTGGTCAGCCTGGCCTGCGCCGCGCAGGGCATCGACCAGATCTTCCGCGACGCGGGCTTCGAGTGGCGCGAGGCGGGGTGCTCGATGTGCCTCGCGATGAACCCCGACAAGCTCGTTGGCGACCAGCTCTGCGCCAGCTCGTCCAACCGCAACTTCAAGGGCCGCCAGGGCAGCCCCACCGGCCGCACGCTCCTGATGAGCCCGCTGATGGTCGCCGCCGCCGCCGTCACCGGCGCCGTGGCCGACGCCCGCGAAATTTTCCAAGTCCGCTAAGTTTTAGGCCCACGGAATAACACGGAACACACGGAAGAGGGAGTATCACCACGAAATACGCGAAACACACGAAATGATGCCGGACCGGATTTCAGAACCAATCCGCGTACCCTTTCGTGTGCTTCGTGTTTTTCGTGGGGGAAAATCCGTTTCCGCGTGCTCCGTGTATTCCGTGGGCACCTCATCCAATCACCTCCATGTCGCTTGCTAAAATCACCTCCGTCTCCGGCCGCGGCGTGCCCGTGCCCGGCAATGACATCGACACCGACCGCATCATTCCCGCCCGCTTCCTGAAGGCCGTGACCTTCGACGGGCTGGGCGAGGGTCTCTTTGCCGACGCGCGCAAGGCGGCCATGGCGGCCGGATCGGTGCATCCACTCGACGACGCCCGGTATCGCGGCGCGGGGATCCTGCTCAGCGGGGCCAATTTCGGCTGCGGCAGCTCCCGCGAGCACGCCCCGCAGGCGATCCGGAAGTTCGGCCTGCAGGCGGTCGTGGCCGAGAGCTACGCCGAGATCTTCTTCGGCAACGCCACCGCCATCGGCCTGGCCTGCGTCTGCGCCGCCCGGGAGGACATCGCCCGCATCACGGCGGCGGTGGAGCAGGATCCGGCGGTTGAACTGACGCTGGACCTGGTGGATCGGAAAATTCACTTCGGCGGGAAGTCGGTTCCGCTCACGCTGCGCGACTCGGCCCGGGACGCCCTGATCAACGGCCGCTGGGACCCGATTGGGGAGCTGCTGGAAGGCCGGGAGGCGGTGGCGGCGACGGCGTCCCGGCTGCCTTATCTGGCCCCGGTTAAAAAATAACTTGAACCTTTTGGGCTAATTGCGCGTCTCAACAGGAACTTCTGCCTATGTTTCTAGCCATGATTGAGGTCTTCAAGGGCGCGGGTCTGCTCATCTACCCGCTTGGCCTTTGCTCCGCTGCGGCGGTGTTCATTATCTTCGAACGCGCGTTCGCCCTCCGCCAGGCGGCGGTGATGCCCCACGATCTCGTGGACGCCGTGGTGGCGGGCAAGCCGCTCGTCGGCGGCAAGCACACCGTGCTGGCGCGCATCGTGGACTTTGCGGCCGAGCACAAGAACGACGACGACGCGGTGAAGGCCTTCGCCCGCCTCGAGATCAACCGCATGGAGCGCGGCATCCCGTACCTCGACATCATCTACGCCGCCGCACCGCTGATCGGCCTCACCGGCACGGTCACCGGCCTGCTCCAGGTCTTCTCCCAGATCGCCCCGGACACCGGCCTGCCCGACCCCGTCAACTTCACCAAGGGCGTCGCCCTGGCCCTGTCGGCCACGGTCATCGGCCTCTCCATCGCCATCCCGTCGCTGGTCGGCAGCGGTTATCTCCAGCGCAAGATCGAGAACTACGCGGCGCAGCTCGACGTGCTGCTCGAACGCATCCTCAAGCGCGGGCAGACATGAGCGTGCTTTACCAAAAGCGGCGCAAGCGGCCCGAGATGAACCTCGTGCCGCTGATCGACGTGCTCGTGATGCTGATCTTCTTCGCGTTCGTCACGATGCAGTTCAAGTCGGCCGCGACCCTCAACATCACGCTGCCCAAGGTCGAGACCGCGGGCAAAAACGAGTTCAAGGGCACCGTCACCATCGGCATCGACAAGGACGGCGTCGTCTCCTTCAACGGCAAGACCGTCACCGACGAGGCGCTGCTCCGCCTGCTCCAGGAGGTCCACAACGTGGACAAGGACATCCCGGTGCTGATCAAGGCTGACGAGACCACCCAGCTGAAGAAGCTCGCGTTCGTCATGGACGCCTGCCGCAAGACGGGCCTGAACAAGTTCAGCCTGCAGTCGCGCTAGCCGCGTTGCCGCTTGTGACCAAGCGGAAGTGGCAAGGGACAAGGGGCAAGTATCACGAGGGTAAGCGCCGGACGGGCTCACACCTGGCTTGGCACGTGGTCCCTGCTACTTGATACTTTCCCCATGAAAATCGTCATCACCGGCGCAACCCGCGGCCTGGGCCGGGCCCTGGCGGAGGAATTCATTCGCGGCGGCCACACCGTGCTGGGCTGCGGTCGCGGCGGGGAGGCGGTGTTTGACCTGCGCATGACCTATCCGGCGCCACACGACTTCTCGGTCGTGGACGTCGCCCAGGACAGCAAGGTCGCGCTGTGGGCCGCCAAGGTGCTCGAGGCGGGCAGCCCGCCCGATCTGCTCATCAACAACGCCGGGCTCATGAACCGCCTCGCCCCGCTCTGGGAGCAGGACGACCGCGAGTTCACCAAGGTCGTCGACGTCAATCTGCGCGGCGTCGCCAACGTCATCCGCCACTTCGTCCCGGCCATGGTCGCGGCCCAGAAGGGCGTGATCGTCAACCTCAGCTCCGGCTGGGGACGCAGCGTGGCGCCGGACGTGGCGGCCTATTGCGCGACAAAATTCGCCATCGAGGGCCTGACCAAGGCGCTGGCCGCGGAGCTGCCCGCGGGCATGGCGGCGATTCCGCTCAATCCCGGGGTGATCGACACGGACATGCTGCGCCAGGCGTGGGCCGACGGCGCCGGGTCCTACCCGAAGGCGGGGGAGTGGGCGAAGCAGGCCGCGCCGTTCATCCTCGGCCTCGGCCCGCAGCACAATGGCCAGTCGCTGAGCGTCGGCGGGTCCGACGACTAGTGCGCCCTTGGCGAAACCCCATAACCGTCATCCTGAGCGGATGCGAAGGATCGCTGTTCACCTGCCCGCCGATTCCGCGATCGACCAACGACATTGTCGCGACGTCGTCCGAGTGTCTGGTATCACGCCTCAGCTTGAGGGTAATGATCACAGCGATCCTTCGCATTCGCTCAGGATGACGACCAGGTGGTGGGCCGCCTGAAATCCACCCTAGCGCTGGCGGCGATCGATCCGTTCCGCGTGCAGGGCGGCCTCGTAGGCCTTGTTCGTCACGCGCTCGATGTTGAATTCCGACGCCAGCGTGCGTCCTTGGGCATCGCGGCACGAGAGCACGAACTCGACGGGGTGGGGCAGGCCCGCGTTCTCCAGCAGGCCGTGTCCGGCCGGCAGCAGGGCCTTGTGCCCGCCGCCCACCACCGAGCCGACCAGCGTCCGGCCCTTGGCGTGGAAGCACCAGATCTCCCCATTGGGATAGAGCTCGACGCGCACGTCGCGGAGCGGCCCCGCGTATTTCCGGCGGAAGCCCTCGTAGTCCGTGTACCGCGTGGAGGACAGCCGCGCCGGATTGCCGAAGTCGAGCTGCTCGTCGGCGGGCTCGGTCACGAGCGCCGCGTCGAGCTCGGGCAGCACCATCGCCAGCCGGTTCCGGATCAGGTCGTATTCGGCCGGGGTGAAGTCCCGCGGGCTCACGAAGACGGGCCAGTCGTCCGACCCGGGCCGCAGGTGCGAGTAGCGCTCGGCCGCAGTCGGCGGCGCGTAGAGGGTCATTCGCGGCTTGACGATGTCCACGATCCGGCGCGAGCCGTCCGCCTCGAATTCAATCCAGAGCTTCGCCTCGCTCGCGGCCCCCGGGTGCGTCGTCACATGCCGCGTCAGGATCAGCTTCCCGGCGCCGCAGGATGTCTCGTAGACGGACTGCACGGCGGTGCGGGAGCATCCGGCCAGGCCCAGGACGAGGGCGGCCAGCAGGAGGACCGCCCCGGGCAGGCGAAACCGCGCAGGACGCGGGCCGGGACGGAAATGGAGGTCGGTCATGAACATGCCCTAAATCCATCGCTTTTTTCCTCCCCGCACAAGGCTGCCCATCGGTCGCAAACCTCTGAAAATGTAACATTCGGCGAGTTGCCCCGGCGGTGGAATGGGTCCAGATTCCGGATCCAAGCCCGAACGGCTCGGGTCCCATGAAAGCCTCAGCAGCCCATGCCAAGGCCCCCGTGGCGGGAGCGAAGCGCCGGGAGCTCATCTCCCGCCTGGCGCTCGCCGAGCGGCGTCACGATGACGCCCGAAAAGCCGCGAAGGAGGCAAAGGCCGAGTTCAAGCGCGTCCGCAAGGCGCACCGCCTGGCCAAGCAGGCCGCGAAGGAGGCCCGCCGTGAGTTCAAGGCGCTCAAGAAGTCGCTCGCGGCGGCCCACACCGTCGCCAAGCGGAAGCCGCGCCGCGCCGCCGTGCGCGTGGCCAGGGTCCGGCCGCCGGCACCGGCTCCCGCGGTTGTCGTCCCGCCGCCCATCCCCGACACACCCGGGCCAGAGCCCGCACCGGTCCCGCCCGTTCCGCCGTCCGTCTGAGCGCGGCGGGGAAATTGTAAAAACCCGGCCCACCGGAAGGCCGCGATTTTTGTCATATGCGGATTGAACCGTTTCCGGAAAATCCTCCATGCTGGCTGGATGGAATCCTCCGGTAGCCACGACGGCCAGACGCCTGCAGACGATCTGATCCGCCGCCTGGCCGATCTCAACGAGATCGGCATCGCGCTCTCCCGGGAAAAGGACCTCAACCGCCTGCTCGAGGCCATCCTGGTGGCCGCGATGCGCATCACCCGCGCGGACGGCGGCACGCTCTACCGGCGTCCCGCCTCCGACAAGGACACGCTGAATTTCGAGATCGTCCGGACCGAGTCCCTCAAGCTGGCGCTCGGCGGCACCACCGGCACCAAGGCCCCGTTCGGGCCCATCCGCCTGCACGACGACGCCGGCCACGAGAACACGTCGATGGTCGTCGCCTACTCGGTGCTCAAGGACCAGACGATCGCGATCGCGGACGCCTACCGGGGCGAGGGCGGCTTCGACTTTTCCGGCACCAAGGCCTTCGACCAGCGCACGGGCTACCACTCCCAGTCCTTCCTCACCGTCCCGATGAAGAGCCACGAGGGCGACATCATCGGCGTCCTCCAGCTCATCAACGCCCAGGACCCCGCCACCGGGAAGATCGTCCCGTTCAGCGCGACGGACCAGCGCCTCGCCGAGTCGCTGGCCTCGCAGGCCGCGGTCGCGCTCACCAACCGGCTCCTCATCCTCCAGCTCGAGAAGCTCTTCGAGTCGTTCATCAAGCTCATCAACCAGGCGATCGACGACAAGTCGACCTACACGGGCGGGCACTGCGCCCGCGTGCCGGTGATCACCATGCTGCTGGCCGAGGCCGCGGCCCGCACGAAGACGGGCCCGCTGGCCGGCTTCCACCTCACGGAGAAGGACCGCTACGAGCTGGAGATTGCGGCCCTGCTGCACGACTGCGGCAAGGTCACGACACCGGTCCACGTGGTGGACAAGGCGACGAAGCTCCAGACCATCTACGACCGCATCGACCTCGTGGAAACGCGCCTGGAGATCGTCAAGCGCGACGCCGAGATCAAGGCCCTCCGGGCCCGCGCCAGCGCGGCGACGCCCGAGGAGGCCGCCGCGGTCGAGGACGAATTTCACCGCCGCCTGGGCGAGATCGAGTCCGACCGCCGGTTCCTGCGCGCCTGCAACGTGGGCGGCGAGACCATGAAAACCACGGACCGCGACCGCGTGCAGGCGATCTCCAAGAAGTACCGCTGGAAGAACACCCACGGCGACCAGGTCGAGCTGCTGACCGCGGACGAGGTCGAGAACCTGACCATCTACTCCGGCACGCTTACCGCCGCCGAGCGCCGGATCATCAACCACCACGTCGAGGTCTCCATCCAGATGCTCGAGTCGCTGCCCTGGCCGCGGCACCTCGAGCACGTGCCCGAGTTCGCGGGCGGCCACCACGAGCGCATGGACGGGCGCGGCTATCCGCGCGGGCTCACGCGCGACCAGATGTCGGTCCAGGCCCGCATCCTCGGCATCGCGGACATCTTCGAGGCCCTCACCGCGCGCGACCGCCCGTACAAGCGCGGCAAGACGCTGGCCGAGTCGCTGTTCATCCTCGGCCAGATGAAGGTCAACGGGCACATCGACCCCGACCTCTTCGACATCTTCATCCGCGAGCGCGTCTACGAGCGCTACGCCAAGGAGCACATGGCGCCCGAGCTGGTGGACGCGGTGGATGTCACGCAGATCCCGGGCTACGCGGGGGACTGAGGCGCGTTTCCCGCCGCCGGTTTCCTCCTCGTCATCGCCGCGGCGCCGCGTACGTTGGGCGCATGTCCCACGCCCCCCATGAGGCCTTTGACCACGCCGTATTGGACCTCATTGATCGCAGCCCCACCGGAGTCGTGCCGCACACGCCCGCCTACCAGGATGCCATCAAGCGCCTGTACGCCTCACACCAGGCCTATGCGAGCGCGGACCACAAGGACGGGCATGTGACCGCGCGGTCCCTGGCCCAGCAGCCGCTGTTTCACGCCCGAAACTTCGAGGAGCTCGTGGCCGGCAAGATCGCGGCGGAGGCGCTGGAGCCCGACGCGAGCATCTACGACCGCTACCTGCAGCACCTGCCCGAGGCGCGCCGGGCCAAGGCGGAGAGCCACCGCCTCACGGTCGTCGGCAAGGCGATCCACCACCGCGCCAAGCACGGGCATGAGGTCTTCCACGATCCCGTCCACACGCTCTTCCTGGTCCCGGGCGCGGGCCCGCATCCGGGGCTGCCGGGCAACTACCTTTACGGTTCGCTGTTCCAGGTGAGCGCGGACGCGACCGCGTGGGCGGTGCACGTGCACGACAGCGACGACGGCGCCGCGCGCATCGACGCGCCGAACCTCGGCGAGGCGCTGGCGCACCTGCAGGAGATCCTGTCCTGCGCGCCGTTCCACCTCAGCGAGCTGGAGGCCCTGGGCTTCCGGATGAACTGAGGGCTACTCGCGGTACGCGCGACGCGCCTGGGCATTGCCCGGGCGGATGTCGAACTTCACGTCGTCCAGCACGGGCGCGTCGGCATCCTTGACTTGCAGCTCATGCTCGGCGGCCAGCGTGACGTGGCGCAGCGTGACGCCGGTGATCGGGCTCTCGGGCAGGCCGACGATGCGGCCGGCGTTGACCGCGCCCGTGACGCTCAGGCGCTCGATCACGACGTCGTGGATCGAGGGGATCTTCCTCGGGTTGCCGCGGAAATCGGGCCGGTTGTTGTCGACGTAATTGAGGTCGAGGAGGATCGCGGTGCCGACGCCCGTCATGCGCATGTCCTCGTACCGGACGTCCCGCACGGGCCCGCCGGCGCCGCGCATGGACTTGATGCGGATGCCGTTGTCGGTGCCCTCGAAGGAGCAGCGCCGGGCCAGCATGTGGTGCACGCCGCCCGTCGTGCCGGAGCCGATCGAGAGGCCGTGGCCGTGGCGGATCGCGCAGTCCTCGATCAGGACATTGGTGGCACCGGTCTTGATCACGATGTCGTCGTCGCCCGTGTCGATGTCGCAGCCGCGGATGATCGCGTTGACGACCGGGCCGGGGTCGATCGCGTCGGTGTTGGGGGCGTCGAACGGCGCCCGGACCTTCACGCGCTCAATGGTGAGGTCGATGATCTCGCTGGGCACGAGGTGGAATTTCGACGAGTTGCGGAGCGTGATGTCCGCGACGAGGAGGCGCTCACAGTGGGCGATGACCACAAGGTGCGGGCGGTTGTAGACGAGCCGGCCCGGATGCGGGTCGTTGCGCGCGGCACGCTCGGACCAGGCCCACCAATGCGCCCCGCTGCCGTCGATGATGCCCGGCCCGGTCAGGGCGACGTCATGGAGGTAATGGCCGGAAATCAGCGGATCCGGCGTGTGGACGCGCGCCTCCACCTCGGCCTGCGAGTGCAGCGTGGCCGGGTCGGGCAGGCCCATCGCCTCGAAGGTCTCCGGCGCCTGGATCACGGCGCCCTCGTCGAGGTGGAGGTCCAGGCTGGAGCAGAGGGCAAACGGCTGGGTGACGTAGACCCCTTTCGGCACCACCAACTGGCCGCCACCGGCGTGGTCGACGGCGGCGATCGCGGACTTGAACGCGGAGGTGTTCATCGTGCGGCCGTCGCCGACGGCGCCGAAATCCCTGAGATTGAAGGTGCGCGCGGGAATCACCGGCCGGGCCACCGTGAAGCCCTCGGCAAGATTCACCGCCGCCGGGGAAGAATCGATCGCACCCGTGGCAGCCGTCAGCACAGCCATGCGGAAAAGGAGACGCAGGGGCAGGGTCTTCATGATGCGGCCATGCTGGCGCCTCCCGCGCGTCCGGGCGAGCGGGAACGCGCTCAGGCCGCCGCGGGCGCACGCCCGAGCAGGCCGCGCAGTCCGTCCCGCGTGAACCGGGCCAGGAAGACCAGCAGGCAGCCGAAGAACGCCCAGGTCAGCGGCTGCTCGGCGAGGAAGCTCCACTTGAGGCCGAGGCGCAGGGTGTCGGGCGTGGCGTGGTCGCGGCAGGCGATGATGGTCCAGGTGTAGAGTGTATCCAGCCAGAGCACGGCCAGCAGGAGCACGCGGGTGAGGGCGGCCAGCCGCCGCGCGGGCGCGGGCGCCGCGGCGTCCCCCGCGAGCCGCCAGAGAAACGGCGCCAGCCAGACCGCGAACACCCAGCGGTAGGCGAAGTTGGCGCTCGTGAAGAAGCAGCCCGTCAGGAGCACCGCCCCGAGGACAAAGTGCAGCCAGGAATCGGACTGGTCGGTTGCGGGCGTCCACCCCTCCAGCCGCGGCGAATGCCACGCCCAGGTGAAGATCACCCCGCCGCCGGCGAGGGCGAGCAGCGTCGGGGCCATGCCCGTCCAGCCCAGCGTGGTCAGGCCGCTGGCCGCGCCGAAGCTCATCCAACCCGAGGGATGCGGCGCGAGCGGCCCGAAGAGCGCGAGGTCGGGCGCCACGCTCAGGGCCGTGGCCACCAGCAGCACGACGCCGAGGAACACGGACCAACGTCGTTCACCGGGTGCGGCTGGTGTGAGCAGGACGAGGCCCGCCGCGGCGGGATAATATTTCAGCCCGGCCGCCAGCGCGACCAGCACCGGAGCCAGCAGCCGCACTCCGCGTGAGGTGTGACGCAGGCAGGGAACGAGCGGGGTCAGCACCAGGAAGATCACGAGGTCGTTGTTGGCCCGGTCGAGCGCGAGCAGGATGGGCGGGGCCACGAGCAGCAGGAAATAGTAGCAGCCCTGCCGGAGGCTCCCGGGCCGCAGCGCCCGCAGCGTGGCGAGCCAGAACAGTCCGACCACCAGCGGGCCGAGCCAGGTGATGTCCGCCCGGGTCAGCCCAAGATGCCGCAGCTCCAGCCACCAGTGCGAGTACACGTGCGGCCGGCCGAAGTAATCGAGGGGATTGGGCGTGTAGGGATTGAGTCCCTGCCTGACGGCGTCACCCGAGGCGAGCAGGGCGGAGATGTCGGCAAACCAGATGGGGTAGTGCTGGACGCCGGCATACCAGAGCAGCCCGGGCTGCAGATAAAAGGTGAGGTAGACCGCCGCGGTGGCCAGTCCGAGCAGGACCCAGGGCCAGGGCGACGGCAGGGCAGGGCGCGGCGCCGGCAGGGTCGGGCTTCGAGGTTTCCGGGTGCGGCGCATGGCTTGACTCACGTTTCCCGGGGCGGGCGACGGGTGGCAAGAGCGCAGTGCGTGCCGGCGCAGGCTTTGGCCTCAGGTTTCGGGCGACTGCGCCGATGGAGAAGCAACCCGCTCTTCCCGGCCGGGTGCGGTTTCATGCGCAAGAATCCCCTCGAGTACTTTCGCACGCTCGGCCTCAGCCCGGGCGCCTCCGCCGCTGACATCAAGCAGGCCTACCGCCGGCTGATCCAGCGCTGGCATCCTGACCAGTTCAAGGCGGGTTCGCTCATGCAGACGACCGCGGAGGACATGTCGAAGGAGATCAACGAGGCGTACGAGCAGCTGTACAAGCGGCAGCTCCACAAGCGCTTCTTGTCCCAGCGGACGCCAAAGTTTTCGAAGCCCCCGTTCGCCGCGGCACGGGGTTCGGTCCGCCGCGCGCCGGCCGCGGACGCGCCGCCACGGAAAGCGCGGCCCGCGCGTCACCTCGCCCGCTGGCCCTGGATCCGCATCGTCGCAGCCACCGGTGCCGCCCTGGCCGCATTTGCCCTCTGGCCCAGCCTGCCTTCACTCCGGCCGGCATGGCCGAAGTCCCAGCCGGAACGGACCGAGCTCGCCCACGGCCGCCAGGCACCACGCGCGCCGCGCCCAGCGACCCCCGATACTGGTCAGGTCGCAACGCAGGCTGACGTCACTGCCGTCGCAAACCCGCAGCCGCCTTCTCCGCGCACGAGCGCGCCGCCGCCGGGCGTGGTTCGGGACGAACTGGTTGGAAACATCTCCCTGCTGTCGTCGCCATCGGCCGAGCGAGTGGGGTTGACCGCGTGGCCGGTGATGGAGTCGCCGCGCTGGGTGGGGGCCGAACGCTGGCCGATGCCGAGCATCGGCCCAGAGCCGCGGTTGACGGCGGGGGACGCTGCGATCTTTGCCGACACGTCGTCCTTGCTTCGCACCTTTGAGCTGGGTGACTCGCGGGCGCTGGTGTTGGCGGTGCAGGGGGCGCCGGATGACGCCGGCGACACCATCCTTCGCTATGGCTCGTCGGTCGTGTACCTGGCCGATGGCCGGGTCTCGGGCTGGTCCGACGGCGTGCCGCGCCTGCACGTGCGCGCGCTGCCCAGCCTCGATTACGACCTGCTCGCCAGCTTCACCTTGGGCTCGTCGCGGGCCGAGGTGGCGCGGCTGCAGGGACGGCCCACGGACAATGTGCTGGGCGCGTTTCTTTACGGTTCGTCCGTGATCAGGTTTGAGTCGGATCGCGTGAGCGGATGGCTCGAGGGCTCGGATTCGCTGCGGGTTCCGTTGCTTCAAACCTTCCAACGGAGCGACTTGGACGAGTCTCTGCTCCGCCAATAGGGCCCGGCGGACGGTTTTGGGAAGGAGAGTAGCCGCCTTAATAGGGCCTATCGCGCCGAGGCTTGGCCCCGGTTTTTCCGAGGGAAACCCGGGTGGCGGGGAATTGTCGCCGGTCGTGGGATACAGCGCCGATGCCGACGTTGGGTTGACGCCTGTGGGGCGCGGTGACATTCACAATCAACGGTATCCCGATTTCAAAAACATTACCTCCCTAGGAAAATCGAGATGCCCTCCCCATCATGAAAGACACCGAAGTCGACATCCCGAAAAAAACGCCGAAGGCGACCATTGTGATCATCGTCCTCGTCCTCGCGGTGCTGGCCCTCGTGGCCGCCTGCATCAGCCTGGGCAAGGACAGCCAGCGCTCGGAGCAGCAGGCCCAGGCGGCGATTGACCAAAGCAAGGCCGACGTGGCCAAGGCCAACACCGAACTCGATGCCGCGAGGGCCGAGGACCTGACCCTCCGCAAGCAACTGGGCGAGGCCAAGATCGCGACCGCCAAGGTGCAGCGCGACCTGGAGGATGCGAAGGCCAACACGGCCAGCTTCCAGAACCAGATCGCCGAGGCCAAGGCGGCGACGGCGGCGGTGCAGTCGAAGCTCGAGGAGGCCAATGCCCGCTACGGCGAGATCATGGTCCAGAACGAGGAGTTGAAGGCGTCGACCGATGCGATCCGCAACCAGCTCGAGGATTCCCGCAACAACGGCATCGCGCTCCAGAAGCAGATCGAGGATCTCAACCGGAACATCAGCCGCCTGGAAATTCGCGCCCAACGCGCGGAGTCCGAGGTGGCGACGATGAAGCGGAACCAGAAGTAAGGTCCGCCTTCCGTTGTCAGGTCAGCCCGGGCCGCGAATCGGCCCGGGTACGCGTGGCCGCATGCTTGGGCTAAGCTTTGGCCCGGCCGATCCGATAAGGGAGGGCATGAACCGAGGCCTTTCCTGGCGGCACTGGCTGCTCCTGCTGGTGGTCACCGGCGCCGCGCGCGGCGCGGACCGCTGGGCGCAGCTGCGCCTGGGCATGACGACCAACGAGGCCGTCAGCGCACTCGGCGAGCCGCTCGTGCGGAGCGCCGGCCGGGGCTTCGAGCTGTGGATCTACGACCACGACGCCGAGGTGCTGTTTTTCGGGGACCTGGTTGGCTGGACCACCCCCGGCACAGGGCCATCGGCCCGCCACTCGGCGGACGTCTGGCAGGCGAACCAGGGCCAGGACGATTTCCGCGCCGTGCTGGCACGCCTGCCGGCCCCGCGGTCCCGGCCGGCCCGCCGCGCAGCCACGGCTCCAGCGGCGGAGCAGCGTGCGATCGCCTGGCGGCCCGCGCTGCGTTTCCGTCCCTGACCGGGCTGGATGATCGCGCGATTCATGGTTTACGCTGCGGGGCCGGGTCGATTGCTTGGGGCATCCCGCCCATTCGCATGGCTGACTCCATCCCGTATTTCCGTCTCGCGCTGAACCTCCCGCATGCCGGACGCATCGCGCGGCGGATCCTGCACCTGGTGCCGGCGGAGGACGCCTCGAGCGAGGCGCTCCGCCAGACCGCGCTGAGCCTGGAGGCGCTGCTCGCGCCCTATATGGATCTCGACGACAACCCCGGCGGCACGCTGGCCGTGCGGGTCCGGGACCAGGCGGCGGTGCTGGGCCGGAAGCTCGTGGACCAGATCGAGCGTGCAAAGGCCGGCCACGACCGGCTTGGCCAGTGCGTGCGCAATCTCTTCGAGTGCCTGGAGCTCGGCCAGGAGGGCGCCGCGATCTCGCTCCGCGCCGGTGAAGATCCCAAGTCTTTCCAGCGGCCGTTCTAAGCCGCGCAGTCGCGACTCGGCGATTTTTCCATGCACATCCTCAACGTCCTCGCCCCGGTGTTCCTGCTGATCGCGGTCGGGGCCGGGCTGCAGCGCAGCCGGTTTGTCTCACCGGGCTTCCTGCTGGAGGCCAATCGCCTGTCCTACTGGCTGGGTCTGCCGGCGCTGCTTTTCTCGCAGCTGGTAGGCTCGTTTCACGAGCTTGGCGGGGCCAAGCTGATGCTGGGCGCGATGCTCACGGCGACGGCTCTCGTGATGGCGGTGGGCTACGTCGCCGCGTGGCTGCTGCGCGTGCCGGGCGGCGTGGTCGGCACGTTCGTGCAGGGCTGCTTCCGCGGCAACCTGGCCTTCGTCGGCCTCCCGATCATCTTCTCGCTGCCGGACCGGCCCCTCGCCTGGGGCGTGTCCACGCGCACGGCGGCGGTCCTGACCGTCGCACCCATGCTGGTCTGCTACAACGTGGGTGGCGTGGTGGTGCTCCTGATCAGCCAGCAGCGCCTCGGCTGGGGCATGCTCCGCCCGCTGCTGCGCCAGCTGGTGACGAACCCGCCGCTGCTCGCCACGCTGGCGGGCATCGGGTGCGCGCTGGCCGGCTGGTCGCTGCCGCCGGCGCTCGACAAGACCTTCAACGCCCTCGGCGACATGGCGCTGCCGCTCGGCCTGCTCGGCGTGGGCGGCTCCCTCGTCACGGCGGAATTCGGCGGCCGGTGGCGGCTCCCGCTGTCCTGCGCGCTGGTGAAGGCCGTGGCCTCACCTCTGCTCGGCTGGCTCGTGGGCCGATGGTGCGGGCTGGGCGGGACCGAGCTCGCCATCGTGGTGATCTTCATGGCGTGCCCGACGGCGATCATCTCCTACACCATGGCGCTGGAGCTGAAGGGCGACGGGCCGCTCGCCTCCGGCGCGATCGTGCTGAGCGTGCTCACCTCACTGGTCTCGCTGGCCGTGGTGGTCGGGGCCATGTGACGCCCGCCGGGCTCAGACGTCGGCCGCGATGTGCTCGGTGCTGAGGTTGCGCCAGCGGGCAAGGACCCGGCGGTAGATGTCGTCGGGGGCGAGGCCGTAGGCCGCGCGGAGAATCTCCACGTTGCTGCCGTGCTCGACGAACTTGTCCGGCCAGCCAATGCGCTCGACGGCGACGGGGCAGTCGGCCTCCTGCAGGGCCTCGAGCACCGCGCTGCCGAAACCGCCGGCAATGACGTGGTCCTCCATCGTCACCAGCAGCGGAATGCAGGCGGCGTGGCTCAGCAGCAGGGTGCGGTCGAGCGGCTTCACAAAGCGCGCGTTGACGACGCCGACGGAGAGGTTCTCCTCGGCCTGGAGTCGCTCCGCGAGCCGGAGCGCGTCCTGCACCATGGGGCCGAGGGCCCAGATCATGAGGTTGGAGCCCTCGCGCAGCACCTCGGCGTGGCCGACGGGCAGGAGGGCGGGCTCCGCCTTGATCGGGACGCCGGTGCCGGCGCCGCGCGGATAGCGGATGAAGGCGGGGCCGCCGAGCTGGAGGCTGGTGTGGAGCATGTCCACCAGCTCGTCCTCGTCCTTCGGCTGCATCACGGTCGCGTTCGGCACGCAGCGGAGGTAGGCGAGGTCGAACAGGCCGTGGTGCGTGGGGCCGTCGTTGGCGGAGAGCCCGGCGCGGTCGAGGCAGAAGGTGACGGGCAGGTTCTGCAGGGCGACGTCGTGGATGATCTGGTCGTAGCCGCGCTGGAGGAAGGTCGAGTAGATCGCGCAGACGGGCCGGATGCCCTTGGTGGCGAGGCCGGCGGCGAAGAGCACGGCATGCTCCTCCGCGATGCCGACATCGAAGAACTGCCCGGGCACGGCGGCGGCAAGATGGGCGAGGCCCGTGCCGCTGGGCATCGCGCCGGTGATGCCCACGATGCGGCGGTCGGCCAGGGCGAAGCGCGCGAGCGCGTGGCCGAAGACGTCCCCGTAGTTCGGCGGCGTGCCGGGGGCGGCCTTCTTGCTCTCGCCGGTGACGGGGTCGTAGGGGCTCGCGCCGTGGAATTTCTCGGGGGAGTTGATGGCAAACTCGAGGCCCTTGCCCTTCTTGGTGAGGACGTGGATCAGGACCGGGACGTCGCAGTGCTTGGCGAACTCGAGGTTCTTGACCAGCGCGTTGAAGTTGTGGCCGTCGACCGGCCCGAGGTAGCGCAGGCCGAACTTCTCGAAGAGCGAGGACTCGACGAAGAAGTCCTTCGTCTCGCGCTTCCACTTGTGGTACACCCGGTTCATCTCGACGCCGGTGGGGAAGCTCGTGAAGAACGCCTCCACGTCGTGATGGAGCTTGTTGTAGGTCTTGTTGGTGCTGATCCGGTTGAGGTAGCGGGAAATGGCGCCGACGTTCTTGGCGATGGACCACTCGTTGTCGTTGAGGATGACGATGAGCCGCTTGGTGGAGCTGACGACGTTGTTGAGGGCCTCGAGGGTGATGCCGCAGGTGAAGGCGGCGTCGCCGCAGACGGCCACGACGTGCTCGTGGGAGCCGCGGAGGTCGCGGGCGGTGGCCATGCCCAGGGCGGCGGAGAGCGCGGTGCCCGCGTGCCCGGCGCCGAAGGCGTCGTGGGGGCTCTCGGCGCGGTAAAGGAAGCCGCTGGCGCCGCCGGTCTGGCGGAGCTTGCGGAAGAACTCGCCGCCGCGGCCGGTGAGGAGCTTGTGGACGTAGCCCTGGTGGGCGACGTCGAAGACAAACTGGTCCTCGGGCGTGGTGAAGACGCGGTGGAGGGCGATGGTGAGCTCGACGACGCCGAGGTTGGGGCCGATGTGGCCGCCGTTGCGGGCGGTCACGGCGATGAGCTCGTTGCGGATCTCCAGGGCCAGCTGCGGCAGCTGGTCCGGCGTGAGGGCCTGGACATCGGCGGGACCGCGGATGGCGTCGAGTAGGCGGGGGGCGGGGGCGGGGGTGGAGGCGTTCATCTGGGTCGGATCAGCCCTCGCGGCCAGCCTCGAACGGGGCGAACGCGGCGCCGTCCTTGGCTTTCTTGAGCTGCTCGATCTTCAGCTCGGCGTCCTTGAGGCGACCCTCGCAGACCTTGAGGAGCCGGTTGCCCTCCTCGAACTTGGCGAGCAGGTCCGCGAGGGGGACGTCACCCGATTCCATCGATTCGACGATGGTCTCGAGCTTGGTCAGCGCGGCCTCGAACGAGAGTTTGGCTTCTTTGGCTTCCACGCCGGGGAACCATGCCCGGGATGCGAACCTTTTCAAACAATCTTTGGGCTCGCGGCGCCACGCGAAACGGCTGGATTGGGCCAATGAGTCTTGTGCGATGGATCACGGCCGCGCTGCTCGTCCTGCGCCTGGCCGCCGAGCTGGTGCTGGCGGCCCTCAACCGGGCGGAGGTCCGGCGCCACGCCGGCGCGCCGCCGCCCGCCGCGGCCGCGATCATGGACGCGCCCACCTACGCCCGCTCCGTGGCCTACACGCTCGCGAAGTCGCGCTACGGGGTGGTCCGCGAGGCCTTTGACACGCTGGTGGTCGCGCTGGCCGTCTTCAGCGGCGTGCTGCCCCGGCTGTTTGCGGACGTGACAACCTGGGGCGCGGCCGGGGCGGGCTGGACCCGCACGCTGTTCATCCTCGCGGCCGCCGTGCTGCTGTCCGTGCCGGCGCTGCCGTTCGACTGGTGGGAGCAGTTCCGGCTGGAGGCGAGGTTCGGCTTCAACCAAAGCACCCTCGGGCTCTGGGTCATGGACAAGCTCAAGGGCCTCGCCCTGACCTTTGCCATCGGCTTCCCGCTGCTCTGGCTGCTGCTCTCGCTCGTGGCCTGGGCGGGCGACGCCTGGTGGCTGTGGGGCTTCGCGCTGCTCTTCGGCTTCCAGCTGCTGATGCTGGTGCTGTACCCGAAGCTCATCCTGCCGCTCTTCAACAAGCTCACGCCGCTGCCCGAGGGCGAACTGCGCACCCGCCTGCTGGCGCTGGGCGACCGCACGGGGTTCCGGGCACAGACGATCGAGGTGATGGACGGCAGCAAGCGGTCGGGCCACTCGAACGCGTTCTTCACCGGTTTCGGCCGCTTCCGGCGCATCGTCCTTTTCGACACCCTGGTCAGCCAGCTCGCGCCGGACGAGCTGGAGGCCGTGCTGGCCCACGAGATCGGTCACTACCGGCGCGGGCACGTGCCCAAGATGATCGCATTGATGGCCGTCATGCTGTTCGCGGGCTTCGCCGCCGTCGCCTGGCTGGCGCGCAGCCCGTGGTTCAACCAGGCCTTCGGCTTCCCCGCCGGTGAGCTCGCGCCGGCCTTCCTGCTCTTCGGGCTGCTCAGCGGGCTGGTCACATTCTGGTTTTCACCGGTCATGAACGGCCTGTCCCGGAAGCATGAGTACGAGGCGGACACGTTCGCCCGCCAGGCCATGGGTGGTCCCGCCGCCATGCTCGGCGCGCTGCGCAAGCTGGCCCAGAAGAACCTCAGCAACCTCACTCCGCACCCCTGGTACAGCGCGTTCAGCTACTCGCATCCGACCCTCGTGGAGCGGGAGCGCGCGCTGACGGCGGAGCGGGCGTAACAACCGCGGCGGCGATGACGGGGCGTGGCGTCAGTCAGCGGTGGTGGATTTTGGCCGTGGCGCTCGTCCTGGCCGCGGCCGGACGGGCGGAGACGCTGACCGTGGCGACGTACAACGTGGAGAACTACGGCGTGGCGGACCGGCTGACCCCGGAGGGATACCGCGAGGCGTATCCCAAGCCCGAGGCCGAGAAGCGCGCCCTGCGCGCGGCGATCCGCGGGCTCGATGCGGACATCCTGCTGCTGCAGGAGGTCGGCGGCGCGGCCTACCTCGAGGAACTGCGGCGGGACCTGCAGGCGGAGGGACTGGACTATCCCGTGGCCTACGTGCTGGAGGCGGACGACAAGGACCGCCATGTGGCCGTGCTGTCGCGCCGCCGGTTCAAGGCCGTGGTGCCGCATGCGGACCTGGCGATCCGGTACTTCGGGGCGACCACGCCGGTGAAGCGCGGCCTGCTCGAGCTCACGGTGGCGACCGCGGGTGGCGACGTGACCCTGTTCGGCGTGCACCTCAAGAGCCAGTACACCGACCGGGCCGACGATCCCGCGTCGGCCCAGCGCCGCCTGGCGGAGGCAACGGCGGTGCGGGACGCGGTGCTGGCGAGGTTTCCCGATCCCGGGAGCGCCCGGTTCCTGATCCTTGGCGACTGCAACGACGGCCGCACCAGTCAGCCCTTGCAGCGGCTCCGGCGGCGCGGGCGCACCGAGGTGGCGTGGCTGCTGCCCGCGGCGGACAGCCGCGGCGAGACCTGGACGCATGCCTACCGGAAGCAGGACAAGTACTCGCGGCTCGACCATGTCCTGGTCTCACCCGGGCTCCGGTCCGCGGTGCGGGGTGGGGCGGCGCAGATCTTCGACGGCGCGGGTGTGCCCGAGGCCAGCGACCACCGGCCGGTGCGCGTGGCCCTGGTGCTGGACGGGACCGGGGCGCGCCAGCCATAAAAAAGCCGCGCCCGGACGAACCGGGCGCGGCGCAAAGGAGGGTGACGGCTTACTTGGCGGTGACGGTGACCGGCACGTTGACCTCGCCGGCGCCGTAGCCCTTGAGGAAGAGGCTGCCGGTGCCCGGCTTGCCGCCCTCGACCGTGATGGTGACGGACGTCTGGCCCTGCGGCACGATGACCTCCGGCATGATCACGGACTCCGGCACGTCGGTGGTGACGTCAAGGAGCAGGCCACCCGGGGCCGCCGCATTGGGGACGGTGAACGTGAGCGGCTGGCGCTCGCCCGTGCGCAGCGCGAGGGACGACGGCGCGACGGAGAGGTTGCTGGGATCGATGCGGAAGGTGCCGACCGGCGAGGTGCCGGCGGAGCTGCCGAGCGTGATCTTGTAGTTGCGGTTCGGCTCGAGAGCCGGGACGAACAGGCTGATGGAGTTGGGCGACTCGAACACCGTGCGCGCCGGCGTGCTGTCGAAGTAGAGGACGTCCTGCGGGGTGAAGCCGCGGCCGAGCACGCTGATGCGGGCGCCGACCGGACCGCGGTTGACCTCCAGCGAAAGCACGTAGCGGTGGACGATATGGGCGGAGGTGGCCTCGGTATAGGTCTCGCGCGTGACCCGCGAACCGTTGGACTCGTAGTCGTAGTTGACCAGGAAGTAGTAAGCGACTTGGTCGCGGCCGGTGGGCAGCTGGTAGTCAAACTCGTAGATCCCTTCCGCCAGGGCGCTCTTGTTCATCGGGAAGATCTGGCCGTCCACGACGATATGCGGCTTGACGGTCCCGGCGACCACCCCGTCGTTCTTTGCGGTGACGCGCAGCGTGATCGTGTAGATCTGCGACGGATTCTCGGGCAGGGAGGCCGGCGTGAGATTGGTCAGCACGACGGTGTCGCAGCCGCTCAGCATCGCAAGGGCGAGGACGGCGCCGAGTCCGAGGAGGATTTTTCTCGCGAGGGAAATTTGGTTGGTATGCATTGGCGTATTAGCGTGAAAAAGCAGACGGTATAAAACCTGTTAGTAATGAGCGACGTTGCATCAGAGCAAGCCAAAGCTGAGGCGCCCAGACCACTGGGGCTCTACCTGCATGTGCCGTTTTGTGCCTCAACCTGTGATTTTTGCGCATTCTACCAAACCAAGCCGACCGCGGCGGGGGTAGAAAGTTTCCTCTCCGGCATCGCGGACGAGGCGAAACTCGTCCGCTGGGGCCGTCCGGTGACCTCGGTGTTCTGGGGCGGCGGCACCCCGGGCCTGCTGGCGCCGCGGACGCTGACGCGCCTGGCCGAGACGGTGCGTGCCGTGTGCGGCGGGCAGCCGGAGGAATGGACCGTGGAGCTGGCGCCCGCGTCGGTGACCCCGCAGCGCCTGGCGGCGCTCCTCGCGGCGGGCGTGACGCGGATCTCGATGGGCGTGCAGAGCTTTCAGCCCGCACTGCTCGACGCGCTGGGCCGCCAGCACTCCGTCGAGCAGATCTACCGCGCCTACGAGCTGGTGCGCGCCGCGGGGTTCGCGAGCGTGAACCTGGACCTGATGTTCGCCCTCCCGGGTCAGACGGCGGAGGAATGGCGGCAGGACGTGGCGGAGGCCGTGCGGCTCGCCCCGGACCATCTCTCGACCTACTGCCTGACCTTCGAGGAGGACACGGCGCTGTGGATCAAGCTGTCAGAGGGCCGCGTGAAGCTCGACCCGGAGCATGAGGCCCGGCTCTACGAATCCACCTGGGACCAGCTCGCCGCGGCGGGCTACGCGCAGTACGAGGTCTCCAATTTCGCCCGTCCCGGGCAGGCCTGCCGGCACAACCTCGCGACCTGGCGCATGGGCGAGTGGGTCGGGCTGGGCCCGTCGGCCGCGTCGCAGCACGCGGGCCTGCGCGGCGCCAATATCGCGGACCTGGCCAAGTGGCTCGAGCGGGTGGCCGCCGGCCAGCGGGCCACCGAGGACCGCGTGGCGCTCACGCCGGCGCTGCTGGCGGAAGACGCGCTGGTGTTCGGCCTGCGCATGAACGAGGGCGTGGACCTCGCGGAGTGGCAGGCCCGCAGCCCGGAGGCGCCGTGGCCCGAGGTGGAGGCGCTGCTGGCACGGATGACGGCGGAGGGGCTCGCGCTGCGCACCGGCGCGCGCGTGCGCCTGACCAACCGCGGCCGGCTGCTCGCGGACGCGGTGGGCGCGGAGATCATGGAAGCGTTTCGTCCCCTGATTCCCGCATGAGTTGGCCGGGTGCGCATTCCTGGTTCCCGCGCCGCTGGCTGCGGGGGGTGATGCTGGGCACGGCCCTGCTCGGCGCGGTGCGCGGGGCCGCGGCCGACAAGATTGAATTCACCTGGCCGACGCCGAATCCGGCGTGGGCCGAGGGGCGGCCGATCAGCGAGTTTCTCCAGCAGGCGGGCTCGGGCGACCCGGAGTCGGGCGGCTTTGGCGGCGTCCGCAGCGGCGGCAGCCAGTTTCACGAGGGCATCGACATCAAGTGCCTGCGCCGCGACCGGCGCGGCGAGCCGATGGACAATGTCTTTGCCGCCATGGATGGCGTGGTGCGCCACATCAACGGCACCGCCGGCGAGAGCAATTACGGCCGCTACATCGTCCTGGAGCATCCCGCCCAGACCCCCGGCGTCTACACGCTCTACGCGCACCTGGCGCGCATCGCGCCGGGCCTGCGGGAGGGTGAAACCGTGACGCGCGGCCAGGTGATCGGCCTGATGGGCCACAGCTCGAGCGGCAAGATCCCGCGCGACCGCGCGCACCTCCATTTCGAGATCGGCCTCATGGTCACGCGCGAGTTCCAGCTCTGGTACAACGCCCGGAAATTCGGCAGCCCGAATGAGCAGGGGCTCTGGAACGGCATGAACCTGATGGGCTTCGACCCCCTCGACTTCCTCAACCGGTGGCGCGCGGGCCAGGTGCGGAGCTTCCAGGAGTACCTCTCCCGCGTGGAGCCGGCGGTGCGGCTGCGCGTCGCGACCACGCGGGTCCCGGATTTTGTCCTGCGCTACCCCGCGCTCCTGACCAAGCCGCTGCCGGCGGCGGTGAGCGGCTGGGAGATTGCCTTCGACTGGACCGGCATGCCGGTGCGCTGGACGCCGTTGACGGGCACGGAGGCGATCGGCCTGCCCGCCGGCCAGCCGCGGATCGTGGAGGTGAACGCGGAGCTCGTGCGGCGCGAGCGCAGCCGGATCCTGGTGGTGTCGCGGCGCGGCGGCTGGGTCGTGGCCCACGATCTCGACACCGTGCTCGAGCAGCTCTTCGGCCTGCGCTGAGGCGGAAAGTTTAGTTCACCCCGAAGGGCACGAAGCTCACGAAGCCCAAGCCTGGCCCGCCTTAGCGGTCTTCGCGTTCCTGGCGGTAGCTGGTTAGACGAGAACTCCGTGTCATGGCCAAGACCGCAAAGCACGCGACGGTCCGGCTTCGTGAGCTTCGTGGCCTTCGGGGTCTGCCAACAGCCGCGATGGCCCGCGCCCTAGCTCTGCGGCTTGAGCTGCGAGACCAGCGCGGTGTAGCCGGGTTCTGCCTTGAGGCCGTCCAGGTCGGGGTCCTGCTGCATCCAGTCGAAGTCGGAGTAGCCGAGCTCGACGGCGCGGTGGAGCGAGCGCAGCGCGTCACGCTTGCGGCGCGAGAGGGCGAGGCTGCAGGCGAGGTTGTAGTGGGCCGTGGCGTTCTCCGGCAGCAGGCGCACGAGCTTGCGGTCCATGCGGAGGCCGTCGGCGATGCGCCCGTGCTTCGTGTAGAGCCCGCCAAGGATCTCGACCACCTCGGTGTAGCCGGCGTCGCGCCTGAGCACGGACTCGAAGAACCGCATCTCAAAGTCGGGATCTTGGGCTTTGGCCATGGCCGGGTCAGGACGTGCGCCGCGGGCAGGTGCCGGTGAGGCGCAGGGTGTCGCAGCGCGCACTCACCTGCAGGCGCTGCGTGACGGGCCGGAGGCCGAGCTTGGACGAGACGCTGTTGCCGTACCACTCCATGAACGGCGCGCTGACCTCGAAGATGCGGTCGCAGTCGAGGCAGACCACCTGGGCGACCTGCGTGCTGCCGCCCTCGCGGTTGGCGTGGTAGAACTTCTCGCCCGAGCCGATGTCCACCTCGCGCAGCAGCGCGCTCTTGGTCATGATCGGCAGGGTGCGGTAGACGGTGGCGC
Source organism: uncultured Opitutia bacterium (assembly GCA_903825285.1). Lineage (GTDB taxonomy): Bacteria > Verrucomicrobiota > Verrucomicrobiia > Opitutales > Opitutaceae > Opi-474. Next base: position 60,900 of record CAIJZY010000003.1, read on the forward strand.
GGGAGACGGACGCGTCGAGGACGCGGGCGCGGTCGAGCAGCTGCTCGGCGGTGAAGTGCTCCTGCTGCGCGAAGGCCGCGTCGAAGATCGCCAGCCGCTGGTTCGTGACGCGCAGGCCTTTTTGCGCCAGGAATTTTCTGAACTTTTCGCGGGCCGCGGAGATGCTCACGGCGCGACTGTTTGAACCCCGCCCCGGGGTGTCAATGCGATCGTGGCCGGCGCGTCCGCGGAAACTTTCCCGCGGACGCCCGCATGCTTGCGCGCGGCGGGTGGGTGGGGCATGTCTGCAGGCGAATGATCGTAGGCGTCCATCCGCTCGCCGGCTTCGACAAGCTGCTGCACTACCGCGTGCCGGAGTCGCTGCGCGCGTCCGTCGCCGTCGGCTCGCTCGTGCGCGTGCCCGTGCTGAACGCGCTGCGGCTGGGCATCGTCGGCGAGATCGGCGCGCCGCCGGACTTCCCGCTCGACCGGCTGAAGCCACTGGCGCAGGTCGTCCACCCGTTCCCCGCGCTGCCCCCGGACCTGCTGGAACTCGCGCGCTGGATGGCGCGGTACTATGCCTGCGGGCTCGACAGCATCATCGAGACGATGCTGCCCGCGGCGGTGCGCAACGGCGCCGGGCTCAAGCAGGAGAAGAGGCTCGAGCTGGTCCGCTCGCTGGCCCCCGACGAGGTGGCGGAGCTCGCCAAGCGCGCGCCGCAGCAGGCCCGGCTCTACCAGTTCCTGACCCAGCAGTTTCGGCCGCAGAAGAAGTCCCTCGTCCTCGCCCGCCTCGACCTCACCGCCGCGGTGGCCGCGGGGCTGGCGAAGCGCGGCGTGATCCGCGAGGTGGCGCTGCGCGTCGAGCGCGTGGCGTACGACGACGCGGTGGAGCAGGGCGAACTCGTCGCCTCGCAGCCGCACCGGCTCAACGCCGAGCAGGAGGCCGCGGTCGCGGCGCTCGGCACCGCGCTGGGGGGGGAGAAGTTCGGCGTGTCGCTGTTGCACGGCGTGACCGGCTCGGGCAAGACCGAGGTGTACCTGCGCGCCATCGACCTCGCGCTGAAGGCCGGCGGCGGGGTGATTTTCCTGGTGCCCGAGGTGGCGCTCACGCCGCAGACGGTGGCGCGGCTGCGCGCGCGGCTCGAGGCGATCGCGCCCGGGCACCGCTGCGTGGTCTGGCACAGCCACCTGAGCGAGGGCGAGCGCCTCGACGGCTGGCTCGCGCTGGCCACGGGCGAGGCGCGCGTGGTGGTGGGCGCGCGGTCCGCGGTCTTCGCCCCCGTGCACAACCTGCGGCTCATCGTCGTGGACGAGGAGCACGAGCCGGCCTACAAGCAGGACGAGACGCCGCGGTACCACGGCCGGGACGTGGCGGTGATGCGCGCGAAGCTCAACCGCGCGACCTGCGTGCTCGGCTCGGCGACGCCCTCGCTGGAAAGTTACGCCAACGCGCAGGCGGGGAAGTACCGGCTGCTGGAACTGCGGGAGCGCGTGGACGCGCGCAAGCTGCCGCACATCCACGTGGTGGACCTCCGCGTCGAGGCGCTGAAGCAGCGCGCGATGCCGACGCTGTCCCAGGGGCTGGTGTCCGCCATGCGCGACCGGCTGGAGCGGCGCGAGCAGACGATCCTCTTCATCAACCGCCGCGGCTATTCCTCGGCCATGCTCTGCACCAAGTGCGGCCACACGGAGGAGTGCCCGCACTGCAGCATCGCGCTGACCTACCACCGGGCCGACGAGACGCTGCGCTGCCACCTCTGCGGCGAGCAGCGACCGGCGCCGGTGCGCTGCCCGCAGTGCGGCGCGCCGGAGATCCGCTGGCGCGGCCTCGGCACGCAGCGGGTGGAGGAGGCCGTGCGGCGGCTGCTGCCGCGGGCGCGGATCGAGCGCATGGACACCGACACGATGTCGAAGAAGAACCGCTTCCGCGAGGTGCTCTCCCAGTTCCGCGCCGGCCGGATCGACGTGCTCGTCGGCACCCAGATGATCGGCAAGGGCCTCGACTTCCCCAACGTCACGCTGGTGGGCCTGATCGACGCGGACATCTCCATGCACATCCCGGACTTCCGGGCCAACGAGCGCACCTTCCAGCTCCTCGTGCAGGTCGCGGGCCGGGCCGGCCGCGGCGACCGCGCGGGCGAGGTGATGGTGCAGACCTTCACGCCGCACGCCGAGGCGATCCAGTTCTCGCGCCACGCGGATTTCGCCGGCTTCGCCGCGGCCGAGCTGAAGATCCGGAAGGAGTTCCGCTACCCGCCGTACCGGCACCTGATCCACCACCTGTTCCGCGGGCCGAATCCCGAGAAGCTCAAGTTCTTCGCCGAGCAGTGGGCCCGGCTGGTGGAGCGCGAGCTCGGCAGCCGCCTCGAGGTGCGGGGACCGTCGCCGTCGCCGATCGAGAAGATCAAGGACGAGTACCGCTGGCAGGTGTGGTACTTCACCGCCGCGGTGACGCAGGTCGTGCCCGAGCTGGCCCGCCTGCGCGCAGCCTTCAAGTGGCCGGACGACCTCACGCAGGTGATGGACGTGGACCCGATGAGTCTGGTCTAAACCGGCGACGATTTGGGGAAACGCTAATGGACGCTCATTTTCGCTTATGCGTCGGCAGCTGACCGGATTTGCGGGCATTAGCGTCAATTAGTGGTTCCCACCGGACCGGAACCAACTATGGTCGGCGGCATGTCTTCCAGCATTCACGGGCACGACGTCATTGATATGATCCAGGCGTCGGGCCTGTCCTACACCACCGAAACGCTGCAGGCGGCGATCGTCGCGCGGTTCGGCGCCGAGGCGCGGTTCCACACCTGCTCGGCGGAGGGCATGGATGCCGGCCAGCTGATCGCCTTCTTCGACCAGCGCGGCAAGTTCGCGGGGACCGCCGAGGGATTTACCATCCCTGCGGACCGGGTCTGCTCGCACTGACGGCGCTTGAGGCGGGGTGGAGCACGCGGCCCGAGTCTGGGTTGCCGCGGATCACGCGGATGATCGCGGATCCGTGCACGGGCGGACCAGCTTGCCTCGACGCTTGACGCTTGCCATGACCGTTGCATGAAGCGCCCTTGTCTCCCGTTGCTGCTCATGCCCGCGCTCCTGGCGTATCCCGTTTGCGCTTCAGCGGCTTCCCGGACCGAAGATCATGCCAGCATGGCGGTTGGATCCGCCGAGACTTTCCCTGCGACCAACAGCCAGATTGAGAATCAGCGCGGGACGATCAGCGAACTTGATTGGCGCCTGCTCCAGGTCATCGGGCACTACAAATACACCAACAACATTTCGTACAATCGTGAGACCGGAGTGTTCGAAGCGATCTTTTATGAGAGCGTCTTTGCCGTCTCGGGGAATTCGCCGGACAAGCTCCGGGAATCGATGGAGATGAAGATCAGACTGCTGAACGGTCTGCTGGGAAAATATTTTCCTGCCTTCAGAAAGCGCGGATCAATCGACCTCCGCGCGACGTTTTTGCTCGGCCGACGCGGGGGTGATCATATCGCCGAATATGATGGTGCTACACTCAGGTTCACGGACGACTATTACAATTACCTGCGGGAAATTGGGCGGCGGTTCTGAGTGCGGTTTGTGCGCAGGGAGACAAGGCGCTCATTCAGCCCAGGTCTCTGCAATGGTTCGGAGCCTGATCGAATGAGGGCGGATGAGCGTCGCTTCATCGTTCCAGGAGCGCCCACTCTCGCCGCGATTGAGGGCGGTGTTGACCCCGCGGGCCGGGTGTAGGTTAACGGTGCCATGCGCATCTATTTCATGGGTGTCTGCGGGACGGCGATGGGCAACGCGGCGCTGCTGGCGCGGGCCGCGGGGCACGAGGTGCTGGGGGCCGACGCCGGCGTCTATCCGCCCATGAGCACCGTCCTCGCCGAGGCGGGCATCACGGTCCACGAGGGCTACGATCCCGCGCGCCTGGCGCAGCTCGCCCCCGACCTGGTCGTGATCGGCAACGCCATGTCGCGCGGCCATCCCGAGGTGGAGTGGCTGCTGGAGTCGCGCGCGCTGCCCTACACCTCGCTGCCGGCGCTGCTCCACGACTCCGTGCTGTGCTCACGCCGCAACCTCGTCATCTGCGGCACCCACGGCAAGACCACCACGACGGCGCTGACGGCGTTCCTCCTGCGCGAGAACGGCCGCGACCCGGGTTACCTCATCGGCGGCGTGCCGCAGGATCCCCCGACGGGCAGCCACCTCGGTGCGGCGGCGGACCCGTTTGTGATCGAAGGCGACGAGTACGACAGCGCGTTCTTCGACAAGCGCAGCAAGTTCATCCACTACGCGCCGCACATCGCCGTGCTGAACAACTTGGAGTTCGACCACGCGGACATCTTCCGCGACCTGGCGGACGTGCAGCGGACGTTCAGCCACCTGACCCGGATCGTGCCGCGCAACGGCTGGATCGTGCGCAATGGCGACGATGCCAGCCTCGCCGCGCTCGGGCCGACGCCGTGGACCCGCACGGTGAAAGTCGGCACGGGCGAAGGCAACGACCTGCGCCTCCTGGCGTTCGCCGAGGACGCGCACGGGGCGGCCTTTGGGCTCTCGTGGCGGGGGCGCGAGTGGGGGACGGTGCACTGGGCGCAGCCCGGCTTGTTCAACGCCCGCAACGCCGCCATGGCGGCCGCGGCCGCGGGCCTGGCGCTGTATCCTGACGACCCCACGCGGCTGCAGCTGTCCGCGCTGGCCCGGTTCCGCGGCGTGAAGCGCCGGCAGGAGCTCCATGTGGACCGTCCGACGCTGAAGGTGATGGAGGATTTCGGGCACCATCCCACTGCGCTGGCGGAGACGCTCCAGTCGTTCCGCGCGCGTTTTCCCGGGCACGTGATCCACGCGGCGTTCGAGCCGCGGAGCAACACCTCCCGGACCAAGGTGATGCAGTCGGCGTTCATGCGGGCGCTGGCGCTGGCAGACGAGGTGTACCTCGGGGCGGTGGACCGCGCCGACAAGGTTAAGGCGGAGGAGCGCTTCGACGCCGAGGCGCTGGTCCAGTTCCTCGACTCGCAGGGCGTGCATGGCCACACCGCGCCGACCAACGACGCGCTGCTGGCGCAGCTGCAGGAAAACATCCGCGCCGCGGGCGACCAGCCCCAGCTGGTGGTGTTCTTCACCAACGGCTCGTTCGGCGGCATCATCGGCCGCTACGTCGAGTCGGTCCGCGGGTAACGTGTCTCGAGCCGGAGCGGTTTCCCGCCACGCTCACTGGGCCTGCTTCGCGATCTTGTAGACGACGGGCTGCTGGCCCTTGGGCAGGGCGATCAGGTCGTAGTCGTGGAAGGAATTGATCTTCACGTCGGCGAACTCGCCGACGGGCAGGTCGCGGGAAACGTAGACGCGGCCGTCGATGTCGGGCGCATCGCCCTCGCCGCGGGCGACGCCAGGCTCCTCCACGAGCACGCGGAGGGTGCGGCCGACACTGGCCGAGGAGACCTCTCGGGCGACCTCCCGCTGCAGCGCCATGGTGCGGTGCCAGCGGGCCTCCTTCACCTTGGCGGGAACCTGGTAGTCCATCTTGGCGCCGCGCGTGCCCTCCTCCTGGGAGTAGCGGAACACGCCGAGCCGCTCGAATTTGGTCTCACGGATGAAGGCCAGCAGCTCGTCCACGTCGGCCTCGGTCTCGCCGGGGAAGCCGACGATGAAGGTGGTGCGGACCGCGATGCCCGGGATGCCGGCGCGGATCCGGCGCAGGAGGTCCCGGATGTAGTCGCCACTGGTCTCGCGCTGCATGCGGCCGAGCATGGCGTCGCTGATGTGCTGGAGCGGGATGTCGATGTAGCGGGCGACCTTCGGGCACTCGGCGATGGTGCGGATGAGCTCGTCGCTCCAGTGCGCCGGGTGCGTGTAGAGCAGCCGGATCCAGAAGTCGCCCTCGATGGCGTTGAGCTCGCGCAGCAGGGTGGTGAGGGCCGTGCCGCGGGAGGAGTCCACCGGCGTGCGCGGGTTCGGCCGCTGCTCCCACGTGTCCATGCCGAAGAAGGTCGTGTCCTGGGAAATGAGGTTGATCTCGCGCACGCCCTCCCGGACCAGCTGCCGCGCCTCGGCGACGACGCTGGCGACGGTGCGGCTGCGGTGGCGGCCGCGGATCTGCGGGATGATGCAGAATGTGCAGGGGTGGTTGCAGCCCTCGGCGATCTTGATGTACGCGAAATGCTTCGGCGTGAGCCGGAAGCGCGGCGTGTCGTAGTCGGGGATGTAGGTGGAGCGCGGGGTGACGAAGTCGGCGGGGGCGGCCGCCGCGGCGCGCTCCTTCGCGTAGAGCCCCGTGATGATCGGGGCGACCGACGTGACCTGGTCCAGGCCGATGAACGCGTCCACCTCGTGCGCGAGCTCGCCGGAGAGGTCCTTCGAGAACCGCTGCGCCATGCAGCCCGCCACGATCAGCTTCTGCTCCTTGCGGCGCTTGCGCAGCCCGCGGTTCTGGTGGACCTCGAGGATGTGGCCGATCGACTCCTCCTTGGACGAGTCGATGAACGAGCAGGTGTTGACGATCACGACGTCCGCCTTCTCCGCGTCCGGGATCACGGTCATGCCGGCCTGGTGGAGGTGGCCGATCATGATCTCGCTGTCGACGAGGTTCTTGGCGCAACCGAGGGAGATGAGGCTGACCTTGATCATGCGGCGGGGATCGCGGGAGGTGGGAACTAAAAAACCGCGGCCGGTGGCCGCGGTCGGTGGTCCGTCAGGGGCGCAGCGCGTTACTTCTTCTTGGCGGCGGCCGCGGCGGCCTTGAGGCGGACCTTGCGACGCTTCAGGTAGGCGGCGCGACGTTTACGTTTGATGTGCTTGTTGAGTTGTTGGCCCATGGTGATGTGAAAGGAAGGGGGCAGCATTCGGAGCCGCCGGGGAGAGTCAAGGGTGTGATTTGTCGGCGCGCGAGGGCGATGGATATCTGTAGGGCGGGGTCAGCGATCCCGCCCTACACTCCATCTCAGCTTGGCCCGCGCTAGCTCTCCAGCCCGAGAATCGTATCACCCTCCCGCCTCCACCGATAAACCAGCGGCTCCTTCGTGCGGTCGAGGAGCTTGAACAGCGCGGAATCGGCGCGCTTGGGGAGGGTGAGCTCGGCGAGGCCGGTGGCGTCGCAGTTCAGCAGGCGCGCATAGGGCTTGAAGTGCTCGGGGCGGCCGATCACGCGTGACCAGCCGGCGGGCGGCGCGACGGCCGGGGCGCGGTCGAGCGCGAGGAACGCATAGGGCAGGCTGCGCAGGTCGATGCCGGCGCGCTGGCCGAACTTGACCCAGTCGGAGTTGGCGAAGATCTCGGGCGGCGGCGGGGCGAAGTGGTGACACCAGTCGCGCTCGCGGCCCGGCGCCAGGACGGGACACGGGCCCTGGTGCGTGCAGGGCGCGATGAGCGTGAACTGGGAGCGGAACTCCTCGCGCAGCACGCCGAGCGACCGGCTGACCGCATGGGTGCCGGGCTCGACCCAGAGGACGGCGGCGGCCCGTGCGACCAGGGCGCGCAGCGCGGCGAGCGACTCGGGTGAGAGCTCGTTGAGCACGTGGCTGACGAGCAGGAGCCCGATCGGCTCGGTCGAGGCCAGAAACCCGGGCGTGACGGTGCTGACGGCGAGCTTGGGGAAAGCGCGCGTGGCCGCCTCGGCGGCGTAGTCACAGGCGGCGGGCGAGTGGTCCCAGAGCTGGAGCGCGTCAAATTGATCGGGCCCGAACGCCTCGATGACCCGGCGCGCGGCAACGCCGCTGCCGCAGCCCCAGTCGAGGACCGTGCGGGCGGACGGTGACCAGCCGCGAAGCTTGAGCTCGCGGAGGACGTGGTCCCATTTCCAGCCGATCCGCTCGCCGTAGGTGAAGTCGTAGCTCGCCAGGTCGCTCGCGGATTTCCAGTACGGGCCGGTGGCCGCGCTGCCGGTGAGAAATGCCTCGCGCAGGCGGTCGAGGGCGGGCCAGTCGAGTTCGGTCCAGGTCATGGCGGGCCGCGGCTCAGCCTTCCACCAGCGCGACTCCCAGATGCTGGGCGAGGCGCTGCGTGCGAATGCCGTAGAAGGCCGCGAAGGCGCGCAGGCGGGCCGCGCTGGCGGCATCACCGGCCGGGAGGGCCCGGATGCCGGCGACCATGAGGTTTTTCGCAGTGTGCTCGGTGGCGATGAACTCGAAGACCTTGGTCCGGTAGCCGGCCCACTCGAGCAGCTGGGCGCGCAGCGCATCGGTGACGAACTCCGCCTGGCGCTCCTGGAAGATGCCGTGACGCAGCGCGTCGGAGAGCACGTCCGGCGCGCGCAGCTGGGGCCGCAGCTCCTTCTGGCAGCAGGGGGCGACGACCAGCAGGGCGGCGTGGGCGGCGATGCCCTGCGCGAGCGCGTCGTCGGTCGCGGTGTCGCAGGCATGGAGCGCGATGAGCACGTCGGCCGCGGGCAGTGGCGTGGCGGAGATCGCGCCGGCGGTGAAGCTGAGCCGGGGCGCGAAGCCCTGCTCGCGCGCGACGCGGTTGCAGAGTTCCACCAGCTCGGGCCGGGCCTCGACGCCCTGCACGGTGGCGCGGTCACCGAGCAGCGCGCTGACAGCGAAAGTCAGGTAGCCCTTGCCGCAGCCCATGTCCACGACGGTGAGCGGGCGGTCCGTGGGAAGGGGCGCGTCCGCGAGCAGGTGCCCGAGCAGCTCGGCGAACTTCTGGATCTGCCGGAACTTGTCCGCCATGCCCTCGCGGGGCTGGCCGCGGTCGTTGGTGACGCCGAGCGCGCGCAGCCACGCGGCGTCGGCGGGGATGGGCCGGACCTTCGCGCGGTCGTGCGCCGCGGCGGGGGCGGCCGGGGCGGACGCCTTCACGCGCAGCCGCGCCGTTCCGTCCGGTTGGCATTCCAGCTGGGCGGACGAGCTGGTGGTGAAAAGGTGCGCATCCAGGAAATCCGCGCCGATCAGCGGCTCCAGCAGCGCCAGCGCCTCGGCCGGGGCGTGGTTTTTCGTCACGTCCCGGGTCGCGTGCCGCCAGACGAACGCGAGGTGGGGGCCGGCCTTGAGCACGACGGGCCGCACGAAGACGTTCTGCAGCGTGACATCGGCGCCGCGGTGCTTGCCGAGCGTGAGCTTGACGAGCGTGCCGTCCGCCACGGCGGCGTGCAGGAGGGTGAGGAAGCGGGTGCGAGGGTCGTTCATTGAATCTGGCTACCGGCAACCGGATATCGGATTGAGAGCCGCGCGCGAGGAGATTGCTGCGCGGTGGGCGAGGTGAGTCCTGCTCCGCCCCTGTGCCCGGTCGCGATTCTGGTCAGGGCAGGAACTCGGTTGTCATGACCTTCGCGACCGTGACCTTGCCCTTGGGCAGGATGCCGAGGTCCTCCAGCTGGCTGATCTGCGTGGCATAGCGGGCCGGGTCCAGCCGGCCGACCTGCGCGGGTCCGCCGTTGGCGTCGCGGCCCGTGACCAGGTGCTCGTCCACGATCATCTTCCGCTCGAAGGCCATGAACTCGTCCGTGTTGTTCGAATTGGCGGCCTTCAGCGCGGCGTGGGCGGGGGCCGGGTCGCCGGCGACGTAGTCCTGCCAGCCGCGGACGTAGGCCCGCAGGAAGGCGCGGAGCTCGGCCGGATGCTCGCGGGCGAACTTCCGGTTGGTGACGAGCACGGCGTAGGAGCGGAAACCGGCGTCCCAGGTCGAGAGAAACCGCGGCATCTTCCCGCCGGCCTTCACGATGTGGTAGGGCTCGGCGATGAAGTAGCCCTGCTGGATCGCCTCGTGGTTGCCGAGGAAGGCGGCGACGGAGAAGTTCTGCGGCACCACGGTGAGCTGCAGGCCGTACTTCTTCTGGAGGAAGCGCAGGAAGGCCCATTCGGGGCGGGCGATGACGGTGCGGCCCTGGAGGTCGGCAAAGGTGTGGACCGTGCTGTCGGCGTGGATGAGCAGCCCCGACGGGTCGTCCTGGAACACCGCGGCGACCTGGACCACGGGCAGGCCCTCGGCCTGCTGGAGCAGCGTGTTGGTGCTGTCGGCCTGGCCGATGTCCACCTTGCCGGTGGCGACCTTCGGCATGACAAACGCATTGGGACCGCCCGGGATCAGCTCGACGTCGAGGCCCTCCTCACGGAAGAAGCCCTTGGCCAGGGCCTGGTAGAGCCCGCCGTGCTCCGGTTCGGCCACCCAGTCGAGCTGGACGGTGAGCTTGGTCAGGGGCTTGTCCGCGGCGAGGGCGGTGGCGGCGGAGAAAAGGACGAGCGAAAGTACGGCGAAGGGTTTGGACATGGTGCGTGGGTGGAAACCGGGGAAAGAGCACTCAACGTTCAACGCTGAACGCTCAACGTTCAAGTCGCGGACGCAATTTTCCGACTCGATAAGACCAAGCGTTGAGGTCTGGTCATGTCGTGCGGTGCTTTGTCAGTGAAACGGGCGCACCTCGACCGGTGCGCGACAGGCGACGACAGCCTTGCGCCCCCAAGCCAGCGCCTCGTCAAGGCTGGCGGCTTCCAGCACCCAAAACCCGGCCACGTGCTCCGAGGTTTTGAGGTAGGGCCCGTCGGTGACGAGCACCTTGCCATCAGGCTGAGCGCGCAACGACTTCGCGCTGCCTGGAGGGTGCAGGCCGCCGACGAATTTCCTGACACCTGCCGCCACCATCTCGTCGTTGAGCACGTCGATCGCGTGCGCCATGGTTGCGTCCTCGGAGACCGCGGGGTCGTAGTTGTCCGGGTGGTGAATTGCTATCAGGTACTTCATGATGATTTTTCCTTGAGTCGAACGTCAGAGATGAGCCGTGGCCTCAGGCGTCTAGCTCGGCTTTGCCGGCTTCGGTTGGCTGTTCTTCACCGCGATGCGCACCTCGTCCACGCTCATGGCCTCGCTGCGCACCTCGCTCAGGGTGGCCGGATCCGCGACACCTCTCAGCCCCTTTCGTCCATAATCCACTTCCTTTTGAAACGTTGATACCCGCCCCTCCTCAGTAACCGGTATGACCCACCTGGTCGGCAATCCCGTGGGCCGGTCCGCCCGGAACTCGAAGACAATCGCGTCCCGCTCCGGAAACCGCATGCGCGCGTCGTAAGGCAGGGGCCGGCCATAAGCGGTTCCAACCGGGGGCAGGGGCCCTGCGCTGGAGTCGAACCGCCAAACCTCCTTCACATACGAGTGGATCTGGTGGTCCTGCACGACCCGTTTCACGAGCACCACTGACGTCGCAAACTCCAACGCCTGGTCCGGCGTCGGCGGAGCGCCGGATCCAAGCGAGGCGAGCACCAGCGCAGACACAGAACAGAATGTCATTCTTAGCTGCTTCAGGTTCATCGAGTATAACCTAGCCAAAATATTGTTTGGGTGCGTCGCCCGCAGGACCGATTGGGTGCTGAGTTCGTTTCCTTCAATTTTTCTGCCATCCACGCGGGCTGAGGTATGTAAGAGATGCGGCGTTCGCCTGTCCTCTCACCGATCCGCCCGCTCGTACGAGTCGTGCCAGTGGTGCAGGGCGAGCCAGCTGAGGCTGAGGACGATGGCGACGAAGATGAAGCCGAGCACGCACGTCACGGCGGCGGTCGCGAACAGCGCGGGGTACTTGGCCTGGCTGGAGTAGATGATGGCCTGGAAGCCGAGGCCGCCGCCGTCGCCCGCGGAGCTGCCGGCGGTGTAGTCGCCCACGAGGGCGCCGATGGGGGCGAGGGTGGCGGCGATGCGCAGGCCGGTGAAGAAGTACGGCAGCGCGGACGGCACCCGCAGCAGGAAGATCTCCTGCCAGCGGCTCGCGCGGTACATGCGGAAGAGCTCGACGAGGTTGCGGTCGGTCGAGATCAGGCCCTGCGTCGTGTTCACCACCAGCGGGAAAAAGCAGATGAGGAAGGTGATCACGACGACGCTCTTCAGCCCGGCGCCGACCCAGAGCACGAGGATGGGCGCGAACACGATGACGGGTGTCATCTGCAGCATCATCAGGTAGGGATAGAGGCTGACGCGGACGAGCGACGAGAGCGACAGGGCGAGGGCGAGGGCGATGCTGATGGCGATGGCGGCGGCGAAGCCCAGCAGGGCGCCCTCCGTGGTGTTGAGCGTGGCGCGGGCGAGGGCGTCGCCGTTTTCGCGGAAGGCGCCGATGATCTCCCCGGGCGTGGGCAGCAGGAACTGCATCTCGTCCGCGAGGGAGAACCGGAACACGTACCACACGGCCACGAACAGCGCGCCGGCGGCGGCGGGGAGCAGGATGTTGCGGAGGCGCGGCGGCATGGTCAGGCGGCGGCGCCCTCGACGGAGCGCAGCAGGCGGGAAACCTCGGCGACGAGGTCAAGGTACTCGCGGGAGAGCCGCGTGGCCGCGGTGCGCGGATAGGCGAACGGCACGGCGATCTCGGCGTGCACGCGGCCGGGGCCGGCGGCCATGACGAGGATGCGGTTGGACAGGAAGACGGCCTCGGCCACCGAGTGCGTGACGAAGAAGGCGGTCCAGGCCTGCAGCTCGCGGATCGCGAGCAGTTCCTCGTTGAGGTGCTCGCGCGTCATCTCATCCAGCGCGCCGAAGGGCTCGTCGAGCAGCAGCAGCCGCGGGGCGAGCGAGAGGGCACGGGCAAGGGAGACGCGCATCTTCTGTCCGCCGGAGAGCTGGCGCGGATAGGCGCCGGCGCGGTCGGCGAGCCGCACCAGCTCAAGGACGCGATGCGTGGCCGCCGCGCGCTCGGCGGGGGCGGCCCCGCGGAGCTGGAGCGGCACGGCGACGTTGTGCGCGACGCTGAGCCAGGGCAGCAGGGTCGGCTCCTGGAAGACGAAGGCCAGCTCGGCGGCGGCCTCCTCGGGGGTGTGGCCGCAGACGGTGACGGCGCCGGTGGTGAGCGGGCTGAGGCCGGCGATCAGGCGCAGCAAGGTGGACTTCCCGCAGCCGCTGGGGCCGATCAGGCTCACGAAGTCGCCGGGCGTCGCGGCGAGGCTCACGCGGTCGAGCACGACGGGTCCGTCACCATAGCGCTTGGTGACATCGCGGAGATCGACGAGCGGCGTCGCAGGCATCGGCGGAGGAAATTGGCGGGGAATCCCGCGGTGACGAGACGGAACTGAAAGCCGGGTGAGCCCCGGCGTTCAGTCGGAGTTCGGGTTTCGCAGCTCGGAGATCGGGCGGACGGTGACGGCGGCCGAAGCGAGTGCGGTGGTTCCGAACGGCGAACTTCGAGTTGCGAACTGCGCCCTCGCGAAGTTGAAACAGGCCGGACGCGTCCGGATTATTTCAGCTTCGCGAGGGCGTCCCGGGCCTGGGTGAAGTTGGGATCCTCCTTGAGCGCGGCCGCGTAGGCGGCGCGGGCGGCGGGGGTGTCGCCGCGCTTCTCGGCGATATTGCCGAGCCGCCACTGTACCGGCGCATGGCCGGGCTCGCCCGGGCCCGGCGTGAGACCAAGACAGCGGTGCAGGACCTGCTCGCCGCGGTCGAGGTGGAGGCCGGTCTGCGCGGCGGCGCGGCCGATGGCGTAGAGGAGAAGGTAGTTGTCGGGCGCGGTTTTTAGTGTCTCCTCGTAGAGCGTGAAGGCCGGCTCGAACTTCTGCTCCGCGAGGTAGAGCTGGCCGAGGACGCTGGCGCCGACGATTGGGTTGCGGCGGCGGATCTCCTCGGCCTCCGCATAGGCCTTGCTCATGCCGCCGCCGACAAAGGTGGGGGCGGAGCGATAGAAGGAGACGAGGCCGTTGCGGGCCTCGATGTTGCTGGGGTCGAGCAGAACGGCCCGCGCCAGGGCCGCCTGGCACTTCTGCGCGAACCCGACCTTGGCGAAGAGACCGGCGTGGCCGGCCGCGGTGCCATAGGCGCCACCGAGCTCGGTGAAGTATGCGGACTTGGTCGGATCGAGCGTGGTGGCCTCCTCGAGCCGGCGGACCGCCTCGTCCGTGTCATTCCGCTTCTGCGCGAGCACGCCGAGGTAGTAGCGCGCCTCGGCGTTCTTCGCATCGCCGGCGGCGATCGCCTCGAATGCGATGCGGGCATCGGGATAGCGCTTGGCCGAGTACAGGGCGAGGGCGTCGTCCATGGGACCGGCGGCGTGCAGCGGGACAGCTGCGAGGGCCAGGACGAGCAGGACGGAGCGCGGGGTCATGGACAGTGAGACACATTCCTCCCGGGATGTTGCCCCGGGCGACAAAAAAACGCGCCGCCGCCGGTCAGGGCGGCCCGAGACGCATGAGCCGAACCGGGTGCGGCGCGGGGTGGCCGGGCGGATCAAAGCCGGCCCAGCCGCTCTGGCTGACGACGTGAGCCCGGCCCGCGATGCGCGTGAGCAGCGTGAGGTCGTCGAATCCCGGCAGCGCCGCGGCCAGGATTTCCACGCTGGCGATGGCGTCGAAGCGGGGCGTGAACCCAAGCCGAACGACGCGCTGTGGCTCGATGCCGTTCTGCACGCCGAGGATGCCGTTGCCGTCGGCCAGCAGGCCATCGAGGCCGAGCAGCGTGGTGAGGGGTGGCGGCGGGATCGCGGTGATCCCCGTCGGGTGCGCGAGATCGATCGCCCAGAGGCCGTTGGAATAGTCGGAGACGACGAGGCGGCGGTCGTGGTCGACCAGGGCCAGGCCCTGCAGCGAGGAAAAGACCGGTGACTCGAGGAAGATCTCCAGCTGATCGGAGCGGGGCGCGAGGCGCCAGATGACGGGGGCCACGCTGTCGGTCACGTAGACCGTGCCGTCCGGGGCCAGGAGCAGGTCGCCGAGGCAATGGTCGCGTCCGTCGGCGGGCAACGGGCAACGCCGCACCACCGCGCCGGTGGCGAGGTCGAGCGCGCAGAGGGCGCCCGTGCCGCGCAGGTCGGCGGTGTAGCCCTCGATCTCCGGCACGGCGGAGGTCGTCAGCCAGAGCACGCGGCGGGTCTCGTCGACCGTGACATTGAACACGCCGCCGAGCCCGGCGTCGGCGGCGCTGAACCGGGCGAGGGTGCCGTCGGGCGCGCGGCGCCACGCGCAGCGATGGCGGACATCGCCGAAGAAATACTCGCCGGTGGCGGGCCGGCCGGCGACCCCCTCGATGATCCCGGTCTGGCTGGGCAGCTCCAGCACCGCGGTGGCGGCGCCGCGCGGGCGGGCGTGCTCGGCCAGGCGGGCGAGCACCGCCTGAAATCCTGGGGTGGCACGCAGCGGGGCCAGGTCGGGTACGCGGTCGAGCGGCAGGACGACGCCGAGGTCAGCGAGCCGCTGGAGCGTGGCGAGGGCATCGTCGGGACGGCCGGTGCGGACCTGGCCGACCGCGAGATCGAGCAGGTAGCGTGGGGAGTCGGGCCGCAGCGCGAGCGCGGCCTGTGTGGCGGCGAGGAAGGCCGGGTAGTCCTGCCGGGCCCGCGCGGCGGCGGCGATGCGGCGCCAGTCCTGGTGAGTGGTTGCCGGCGGGGTCGCGGCCCCGGCGAGCGTGGCGGCGAAGAGCAGGAGGAGGGCGAGCCGGCGGCGGTTCATTCGTACCGGAGCGCGTCGATGGGATCGAGCAACGACGCCTTGCGCGCCGGGTAGTAGCCGAAAACCATGCCAACGGCGGCGCTGAAGAAGAAGGCGACGACGACCGCGGTGGTGGAAACCAGCGTGGGCCAGTTGTTCAGCGCGGAGAGCAGTTCCGAGGTGGCGATGCCGACGAGGATGCCGAGGGTGCCGCCGAAGGCGCTCAGCACGATGGACTCGGTGAGGAACTGCAGCTGGATCTCGCGGCCGTGGGCGCCGACGGCGAGCCGGATGCCGATCTCGCGGGTGCGCTCGGTGACGGAGACCAGCATGATGTTCATGATGCCGATGCCGCCGACGATGAGGGAGACGCCGGCGATGGCGCCGAGCAGCAGCGTCATGGTGTTGGACGTCGCGGTGGCGGCCTGGGCGATCTCGACCTGCGAGCGCACGGTGAAGTCGTCGGTCTGCTCGGTCGTGCGGTGGCGCTGCCGCAGCAGGCCGATGATGTCGTTCTGGGCGAGGTCGAGGGTCTCGGCCGAGGTGGCCTGCACGCTGATCGAGCGCAGCATGGTCTGCTTGGTCACGCGCTTCATCGCGCTGGAGTACGGCACGATCACGAGGTCGTCCTGGTCGGCGCCCTGGACGGAGAGCCCCTTGGCGGAGAGCACGCCGACCACCTTGAACGGCTGGCTGCGGATGCGGAGGGTCTGGCCGACCGGGCTGCCGTCGGGGAACAACTGGGTGGCGATCGTCTGGCCGATGATGCAGACCTTGCCCACGCTGCGGACGTCGCCGTCGGTGAACATGGCGCCCTCGCTGAGCGGCCAGGCGCGGATGGCGAGGTAGTCGGGGCCCTCGCCGAGGATCTGGGTGGACCAGTTGAGGCCGTTGGCGAGCACCTGGGCGCCGGTGCGGACCTCGGGGCTGACGGCGACGACGGTGGAGACCTCGCGCCGGATGGCCTCGGCGTCGTCCACCGTGAGCGTGCCGGCGCCGAACGCGCCGCTGCGGGCGCCGCCCTGGTTGAAGCTGCCGGAGAAGACGAGGAGGACGTTCTCGCCGAGGGAGGCGATCTGGGCCTCGACCATGGACTTGGCGCCGTTGCCGATGCTGACCATGGCGATGACCGCGCCGACGCCGATGATGATGCCCAGGGCGGTGAGTAGCGACCGCATGGGATTGCGGCGCAGGGCGCGGAACGAGACGGTCAGGGTGGAGCCGAGATGCATTTTATTTGAGCACGAAGGGGGGAAATTCGAGAGGGCGGAACGCGGGAATTCAGTTTTTGAATTTCGTGCTTCAGGTTTCGATTTTGCAAAGTCAGTCGGTGAGCTTGGCGGCGGACTCGGCCTCGCGGAGGCGGGTCATCTCGACCTCGGCGACCAGGCGGTCGGGGACGGGGATGTCGCTGACCACGCGGCCGTCGCGCATGATGAGGTTGCGGCGGCAGTAGCGGGCGATGTCGAGCTCGTGGGTGACCATCACGATGGTGATGCCCTGCGCGTTGAGCTTCTGGAACACGCCCATGACCTCGACGGAGGTCTTGCTGTCGAGGTTGCCGGTGGGCTCGTCGGCGAGCAGGACCTGCGGCTCGTTCACGAGCGCGCGCGCGATGGCGACGCGCTGCTGCTGTCCGCCGGACAGCTGGCTGGGAAAATGGTCGGCGCGGTCGGAGAGCCCGACGATGTCGAGGCTGCGCATGGCGCGCTCGTGCATCTGGGAGGACGAGTGCCGGCGCTGGCCGTAGAGCATGGGCAGCTCGACGTTTTCGCGGGCGGTGGTGCGGGCGAGCAGGTTGAAGCCCTGGAACACGAACCCGAGCTTGGCGTTGCGCAGGTCGGCGAGTTCGTTGCGGTCGAGGCCGGAGACGTCCACGCCGTCGAGCAGGTAGCGTCCGCGCGTGGGCCGGTCGAGGCAGCCCAGCGTGTTCATGAGGGTGGATTTGCCCGAGCCGCTCGCCCCCATGACGGCCATGAACTCGCCCCGGTGGAGCTGCAGGGTCACGCCGCGGACGGCGTGCACCGGCACCTCGCCGGAGTCGTAGATCTTGTGGATGTCCTCGAGCTGGACGACGGGGGGCATGCGCGCGAGGGCCGGCTCAGAAGCCGCGGCGGGGGCCGGCGCCACCGAAGGGATTGTTGATGGCGCCGGATGAGCTCTTCGCGCCGGGCAGGACGGCGGCGGTGATGACCGCGTCGCCTTCCTTGAGGCCCTCGATGACCTCGGTGGCGGAGCCGTCGCTGATGCCGAGCTTGACGGTGACGGGCTCGACGTGGGCGGTCTTGGGGTCACTGCCGACGAGCACGTAGAGCGTGCGGGTGACGGGGCCGCTGGTGTCGCCGCCGCCGCCGCCGAAGCGGCCGAAGGGCAGCTCGATGCCGCGCTCCTTGGCGAGGTCGCGCATCTTGGCGATCACCTCGGGGGAGGGCGGGCCGTTGCCGCGGACAAAGCCGGCGTCGCGCATCAGCTCCTGGAGCTTCTGGCGGCGCTCCTCCTCCGTGAGCGGCTTGGCTGCGGGCGTGGCGGCCGCGGTGGCGGGTGCGGCGGGCTTGGCCGGGAGGAGCGAGTCGGGAATGCGGACGCGCAGGGCGCCGTTCGGCACCTTGAGGGTGCCCGGGCGCTGGGCGATGATGACTGAGACGTTCGCGGTCATGCCGGGCTTGAGCTTCAGGTCGCTGTTCCGGACGTCGATCATCACGTCGTAGACCACGACATTCTGCGTGGTCTTGGGCGAATTGCGGATCTGCGAGACGACGCCGTGGAACTGGCGGTTCGGGTAGGCGTCCACCGTGAAGGTCACCCGCTGCTTCTCCTGGATGTTGCCGATGTCGGCCTCGGAGACGGCGGTATCGATCTGCATGCTGCGAAGGTCGTTCGCGATCTGGAAGAGGACGGGGGCGCTGAAGCTCGCCGCGACGGTGTTGCCGACGTCCACGCTGCGGGAGATCACGATGCCGTCGATCGGGGAGTAGATGGTGCAGCGGCTGAGGTTCACCTCGGCGGTGTCGTAGTTCGCGGTCTGGATCTTCACCTGCGCGTCGGCCTGGGCGAGCTGGGCGAGGGCGGTGTCGAGGTCGCTCTGCGCAATGAGCTTCTGGGCGAACAGGTCCTGCGTGCGCGTGGCGTTGGCCTTCATCAGCGCGTAGTTCGCCTTCGCGTTGGCGAGCTGCCCCTCGGCCTGCTTGAGGACGGTCTGATAGTTCGACGGGTCGATCTCGGCCAGCACCTGGCCCTTCGTCACGGGGGAATTCCAGTCCACGTTCAGCTTGGCAACATTGCCGGAGATCTGGCTGCTGATGTCCACCGT
The DNA here is from genome assembly GCA_903825285.1 of uncultured Opitutia bacterium. Classification (GTDB taxonomy): domain Bacteria; phylum Verrucomicrobiota; class Verrucomicrobiia; order Opitutales; family Opitutaceae; genus Opi-474. Next base: position 79,503 of record CAIJZY010000003.1, read on the forward strand.
CGTGACCGCCTGCAGCGTGCCCGTCGCAGTGACCGTCTGCGTCAGGTCGCCGCGGGTGATGGCGGCGGTGGTGTACTCGGCGGGCTTGTCCGCGCTTTGCTTCCAGAAGTACCACCCAGCGGCCGCGAGCGCCGCGAGGATGATGAGGACGATGAGGATGCCGCTGGAACTCTTCGATGAGGCCATGGTGAGTACGAGAGAAGATGCCCCGCTGACGGCGCGGGCAACCAAACTTTGGCGCCCGCCGCAGCGTTGCTGGGTGTGACGCGACGCCGGCCAGAAGGTTACGAAATTACGGGTCAAATCTGACCGTCAGGATGCGGGCCTCATCCCCGCCGCCCGCGTGCCTAGATAGTCCGCATACAGCCGAGCGGGCAGCCCGCGATCCGGGGCGCCGAACAGATCCGAGGTCGGATGACGGACCAGCGCGGCGTCGAGCAGACGGGCGTCCTCGGGCAGGATGTCCCAGCCGGCGAAGTAGAGTGTGTTGCGCACGCCGAGGCCGGCCGCGGTGCTGACCAGGCGGTCGGTGCCGATGTGGCGGTCCATGACGCGCCGGGGATCGGTCGGATAGAGGTACGACTGGCTGGTCGGGAGGTAGATCACGCGCTCCGGACCGAGGGCCGCCACCCAGCGGTGGATCGTCCACGGCGTCGCGGCGGACTCCTCCCACGCGTAGTGCCAGACGGCGACGCGGAAATGCAGCGGCAGCTCCGCCAGGTACGTCGAGATGTGGTCGTCCAGCCACCAGCAGTTCGCCATGATCCATTCCAGCCCGGGGCGCAGGCGCTGGGCGTGGTCGGAGTATTCGGCGAGGAAGCGCGCGAAGGCGCGGTTGTGCCACACCCGGCGGACGTCGGCCGGCTCGGCGCGGAGGTCGCGGCCGGTCTCGGTGCGGTAGGCGGCGAGGGATTCCTCATTGAACCGGTCGGGATCGCTCTCGGTGGGATGGATCGCAATGCCGTCGGCGGCAGGATACAGCTCGAGCACCTCCTCCAGCACGTCGAACAGGTAGCGCCGCGTGGCGGGATGCTCGAGGGCGAGCCCGTGGTGCGGGCCCGGGCCGCCGGTGGCGTCGCGCCGCACGGCCTCGGGGTGGGCGACACTGAAGTCCCGGCCGTGCCCGTCGGTCGTGAGCATCAGAAAGACCTTCACGCCGCAGCGGTGCGCGTGGGCGATGACGTCGCCGAGGAAGTTGTCCGTGACATTCCGCGCGAAGCGGTCGCGGAGTTCGGGGTAGCGCCGCGAGGGGTAGGCGAGGGTGTAGCCATTCAGCAGGACCCACAGGCGGTTGAGTCCGTGGCCGCCCATCCATGTGACGAGATCCAGCCACTGCTCGCGGCTCCAGCTGGCAAGGGGATGGGTTTCCTGGCCGGTGATGATGGGATAGTCGCCGCAGCCGAGGAACACGTAATAGCCGGCCTCGTGCAGCGCGCGCCCGGGCGGGGACTCGGCCGCGGTGAAATAATCGCGGCCGCAGAGGGCGCGGCCGGCGACCGTCGCGCGCGCCGTGAGCGCGTGGAAACCCGGCCGGGTCAGGCGGCCCTGCCAGCGCAGGCCGCCGGCGGGCAGCGGGATGGGGTCGGCGGCGGGGACGAAGCCGGGAAAGTCGAGGCGCGCGTCCGCCAGTTGGGCGATGGGGGTGTCGGCCGCGACGACGTCAAAGGCGAATTCGCGGCCGGCGGGGACGACGCGTCCCGGTGTGCGGATGAGCAGGTCCTCGGCTGGAGCCAGCGGCGCGGCCATGGCCGGTCAGGCGTAGGCTTGCTTGAGGGCGGCGGCGACGTTGGGCGGGACGAAGTGCGAGACGTCGCCGCCGTATTTCGCGACCTGCTTCACCAGCGAGGAGCTGGTGTAGCTGAACTGCTCGTTGGGCATGACGAAGATCGTCTCCACCTTCGGCTTCAGGTGCCGGTTCATGAGGGCCATGTTGAACTCGAACTCGAAGTCGGAGAGGGCGCGCAGGCCGCGGATGATGGCGTCGGCGTGCTGGGCCACGCAGAAGTCGACGAGCAGGCCGTCGAAGGGGATCACGGTCACGTTGCCGAACATGGCGACGTTGGCCTCGAGCAGGGAGATGCGCTCGGCGGAGCTGAAGAGCGGGCGCTTGCCGGGGTTGTCCGCGACCGCGACGGTGACGCGGTCGAAGAGCTTGGCGGCCCGGCCGAGCACGTCGAGGTGACCGTAGGTGATGGGGTCGAAGGTGCCGGGGTAGATGCAGTGGCGCATGGCGGAGCGGGGACGAGCAAGGCAGGAAAACGGGCGCGGGGAAAGCGGAGAATGGCCGGGCCGGCATGGTTTGGCACATGATAGGCTTGCGAAACCCGCCACGGGCCCAACCGTCATTCACCGGATGAATCTGCCGAACCTCATCACGCTGTCCCGCGTGCCCCTGATGTTTGTGATCGTCGGACTGATGTATTCCGACCGTCTTGGGGCGCCGTCGCTGGCGTTCTGGCTGTTCATCGCGTGCGCGATCGGCGACGGGCTCGACGGCTACCTGGCGCGGAAGCGCGGGCTGGTCTCGACCTTCGGCAAGCTGATGGACGCGCTGACCGACAAGATCATGGTGGTCGGGCTGGTGATCGCGTTCGTGGACAAGCACGAGATCCCGGTGCCGCTGGCGCTGATCACGATGTGCCGCGAGTTCCTCATCACTGGCATGCGCATGGTCGCGGCATCCAAGGGCGTGATCGTGTCGGCGGACCGCGGCGGCAAGAGCAAGACCGTCACGCAGCTTATTGCGCTCGGCTTCCTGCTGGGCGCGCCGATGGCGGCGCGCGACTGGGCCTACGTGCTGCCCTCGGTCGACCTGAGCACCTTCGTGGAGTATGTCCACAAGACCGGGCTGGTGATCTTCGTGGTCGGCACGTTCCTCGCGGTGTGGTCGGGCTGGCGGTATGTGATGCAGTACAAGGACGTGGTGTTCACGGACGCCGACAAATGAAGCTCGAGCAGCCGATCTGGCCGCGGTTTTTGCCGACGCGCACGGTGCTCCTGCTGGCGACGCTCGGCCCGGTGGGCCGGAAGCTGCCGGCGCCCGGCACCTGGGGCTCGGTGGCGGGCATGCTCTACTACACGGTCTTCTTTCTCGGCCGGCTCGGCCTGGTGGGCAACCTCGTGGCGACCGCCGTCGGCACCTACGTTGCGGTGGCTTTTTGCGGCGAGGCGGAGTTTCGCATGGGCCGGAAGGACCCCGGCGAGGTGATCCTCGACGAGTTCGTGGCGATGCCGCTGTGCTACCTGGGCTGGCCGGCGCTCGTCGCGGTCCTGCCGCCGTGGGCCGTGCTGCTGGCGGGCTTCGGACTTTTTCGGTTTTTCGACATCCTGAAGCCGCTTGGGATCAACCGCCTCCAGGACCTGCCGTCGGGCTGGGGCGTGGTGGTGGACGACCTGGCGGCCGCGCTCGCGGCCTGCGCCACCCTCCATCTCGGGCTCTGGCTCTGGCGCGTGGCGCTGTAGGGCGGGGGCGCGGATCCCGCCGCTGGTGCTCGAAAGACAAGGCGGGGTCGGCGACCCCGCCCTACACCTGAGTTTACTTCGGCGCCGCGGCGGCGGCGTGGAAGGCGAACTCGACGCGGACACTGCCGTTGACGCCGAGCTCGGTGCCGTCGGGGCCGTGCACCGCGCGTCCGCCGAAGATGAGCAGCAGGTGCGTGCGCGTGGCGACGCCAGGCTTGCGCGTGAGCGGGATCAGCACGTCCGGGCGCAGCGAGAAGAGGTTGTGATTCTCGTTGGTGAGCAGCGAGGTGGTGCTCCAGTTGCCGGTGAGCGCGACGCGGAAGCGCTTGAAGTCGCGTGTGACGCCGGTGGAGAAGGTCGTGGAGTTGCCGTGCAGCTGGTTGCGCCCGAAGTTGGATGGCAGCGGCGAGTGGGAGAGAAAATCCAGGCCGACGCTGGAATATCCGATGAGGCGGCTGTCATCCAGCAGTACATGGGTGAAGGCCACGTACGGCAGCAGGTGACGGTGGCCGTCGGTGAGCTCCATCGGCGGGCGGCTCAGGGGCGTCTCAAAGTCGGTGCCCACGCTCCAGCCGAGCGGATGTGCCAGGGTCATGACCTCCTCGTACTTGGTCCCCACGCGGTACCGGGAGAGGCCGTAGCCGGCGGCGTCGCCGAATCCGTGCGTGAAATAGGTCTCCAGCTCGGTCGCGACCTCGACATGGTCGGTGATCTGCGCGCGGGCCCCGATGGGGAGCCGCATGTAGTCCCGGTGGAACAGGTCGCCGAGCCGCGGGCGGGCGTAGTACTTGAGCGGGAAGGGGGAGTCGGAGGTGAGCTTGCCGAACGGGGACATGGTCGGCAGGCGATCCAGGAGCTCGCTGATGTCCCAAGCCCCGGTGGCGGCGCCGCTGGTGTCCGACTGGGCCCGCGCGGCGGGCAGCAGCCCGAGCCCGACCAGGGCCACCCCGGCGCAGAGGCGGAGGGCGGAGAACGGCCGGAAGGAGGACAAGCGGGCTTTCACGGGAGGATCTGGAGATTTTCCGCTGGCAGGCGCACGTGCAAGCCTTGCCGCAGTACGTCCACTGACAGGACAATCCCCTGCGGGTTCGTCGGATCGTCCACAAATCCCTCCAGCCCGTGGAGCGGGCCGCCGATCACGCGGACGCGGCGGCCGCGGGCGAGGAGCGGGAGGACGGTGAGCTCGCAGCCGGAGGCCACGATGGCGCGGACGTCGGCGAGCTGCCGGAGAAACGCCGGCTCGTCGTCCACCGGGAGCAGGCGCGCGAGCAGGTCCTGCTGGTAGAGCCGCGCCTTGCGGGCGGGCGGGGCCTGGACGAACACGTAGCCCGGGAAGAGCGGCTTGGTGAACCGCTTCGTCTGCTTGGCGTAGCGGCGCACGCTGGTCACGAGCGGCAGGTAATGGGCCAGCTTCTCGGCGGCGGCCAGGGCGGCGAACTTCTTCTCGCAGCGGGGCCGGGTGTGGCCCACGAACCAGCAGGCGTCGGGATCGGGCGCGGGGGAAACCATGGGTCAGGCCCCGGCCAGGCGCCGGAGCGCCTGCAGGTAGCCGGGGAACCCCTGGCCGCTGATCAGGGCGACGCAGGCGCCGGCGGTCATGGACGTGCGGCGGAATTTTTCCCGGCGCTTGATGTCGGAGATGTGGACCTCGACCGCCGGGAGGCCGGCGGCCGCGAGCGCGTCGCGCAGGGCGATGCTCGTGTGGGAGTAGGCGCCGAAGTTGACGATGAAGCCGTCGATCCCGCGGTCGGTCAGGGCGTGGATTCTGTCGATGAGCGCCCCCTCGTGGGCGGACTGGAAGAACGTCAGCGTCAGGCCGAGCCGCCGGGCCTCGGCGCGCATGAGGCGCTCGAGGTCCGCGAGGGTGTCGGAGCCGTAGATTTCCGGCTGGCGCCGGCCGAGCCGGTCGAGGTTGGGTCCGTGGAGGACGGCGATCTTCTTCATAGCGGATTCTCCGTGGCGATGAACTCCCAGGGCAGGCGGAATTTCCGCGCGAGCTCGGCGGCGAGGGCGCGGACGGCGTGGACCTCGGTGGCGTAGTGGCCGCAGAGGTAAAGGTTGAGGTTCTCCTCCTGCGCGCGGTTGAAGTGCTCCTCGCGCAGCTCGCCCGTGACGAGCGTGTCCACGCCGGCGGCCGCGAGCTCGGGCACGGCGTGGTTGCCGCTGCCGCTGCAGAAGGCCACCGCGCCCGGGCGCTCTGAGCCGAACTCGATGGCGATGACGCGGGGATAGAGCGACTCGAGCTTCCGCCGCAGCGCGGCGCGGCCGAGGCGGCTGGGGGCGATCCAGCCGACGTGCTGGTCGCCGGCGGGCAGGAAGGGCCGGGTCGGCCGGAGGCCGAGCTGCCGGGCCAGCAGGACGTTGTTGCCCAGCCGGGGGTGGGCGTCGAGGGGCAGGTGGCTCGAGTAGAGCGCGCAGTTGCCCTCGGCCAGCGTGGCGACCCGCTCGTAGGCGGGACCGGTGAGCGGCCGGGGCATGTCCCAGTACATGCCGTGGTGCACGATCAGGAAATCCACGCCCGCGGCGACCGCGCGCCGGAAGGGGACGACGCCGGCGTCGACCGCGGCACCGATGCGCGTGACCCGGCCGCGGTTGGCCAGCTGGAGCCCGTTGCAGGCGCCGGGCGAGTCCGTGAACGCCGTGCGGCGGGTGCGCTGGTCACAATAGGCGACAAGGTCGTTGAGCGTGGGCATGGGACAGCCGATCCGGCTGATCAGTGCGGTAACCCACCCGGGGAAAGTCACGAGCCAAAAATCCGCCGGGCGGCGCGTCCTTGGGCGAGTTCAGACTGGTTTCGGGCTCTCCACGAAGGGCACGAAGCGCACCCAGCCCGGGGCATGACCTTGGCGCCCTTCGTGTGCTTCGTGGCGGATCATCCGATCCCAATCGGGTTTGACCGCCAAGGTCGCCAAGATCGCGAAGCCTGAGCGCAACGTCGGCCCGCGCCCAGCCGAGTCGGATCATTTTCCACCCCAGACGGGGGTTGCCGGACTGCGGTCGGCCGTGCAAGCTGTGGTCAACCGTCATGAGCAAAGCCCGCCAACACCCTGTCGATCTGATTGCCGCCGCGGCCGAGAAATTTCCGACGCGCCCGTCGTGGGACGAGTATTTCATGGCCACCGCGGTGCTGCTGTCGTCGCGCTCGAACTGCGAGCGTCTCCATGTCGGCTGCGTGATCGTGACGGGCGGCGCGCGCAAGAACCGGCTGGTGGCCGCGGGCTACAACGGCTTCCTGCCGGGCACGCCGCACCATTCGCGGCTGCGGGACGGGCACGAGCAGGCCACCGTGCACGCGGAGCAGAACGCGGTGGCGGACGCCGCGCGCCGCGGCAGCTCGGTCGAGGGCTGCGTGGCGTATGTGACCCATTACCCGTGCATCAACTGCGCGAAGATCCTCGCCGCGGCGGGCATCGCCGAGGTGCGCTACCGGCTTGATTACGCGAACGACCCGCTGGTGGCGCCCCTGCTGGCCGAGGCGGGCGTCCAGATCCTGCAGCTCTGAGTCTGACTCTTCCATGCGCGAGCGCCGCAAAGCCACCAAGTCCTCGATCGCCGGCTCGCTCCTGCTGGCGCACCCGTCGCTCAAGGACCCGAATTTCCGCCGCACGGTGGTGCTGATGTCCGCGCACGGGGCCGACGGAGCGATGGGCGTGGTGCTGAACCGCCCGCTGGGCCGGCGGCTGGGCGACCTGAACGGGGAGTTTGCCCTCGGACCGCTGGCGGCGGTGCCGCTCTACTGCGGCGGTCCGGTCGAGCCCAAGCAGCTCCTGCTCGCGGCCTGGCAGCCGCGGGAGGACGGGTTCCAGCTGCAATTCGGCATCGAGCCCGACAAGGCCGCCCAGCTCTGTGCGGAGCCGGGCGCTCACATCCGGGCCTTCCTGGGTTACTCGGGCTGGACGGGCGGGCAGCTGGAAAATGAATTGAAGCAGAATACCTGGATCGTGACGGAGGTGCCGGCTGACCTGATGGACCATCCGCAGGACGACGGGCTCTGGCGCGGCGTGCTGGGCGGGGTGGGCGAGGAGTGGCGTCTGCTGGCCGAAGAACCGGACGACACGAGCCGGAATTGAGCGGCTAAGCGGCTGCGCGATGACGCGCTTAGTCCTTGTAGTCGAACGTACTAACGCCCACAAGCGCGGTTGCACGCACAATGGGAATCCAGTTCGATCTCCGCAGCGCGGTCTTTTTCAATGCAGTCATAGGATTAGTTTTTTTTCTGTATACTCTGTATTTCGGTCGAATGCACCGCACCCATCCGGGATTCCGGGAATGGATGCTTTCCTCGCTGTTCTATTTTGTCTCGCAGACGCTCATCGGGCTGCGGGGCCACATTCCTGATTGGGCGTCCATCGTGGTTGGCGGCAATGTCCTGCAGTTGCTGACCTGCACGTTTCTCGCGGAGGGACTCGGGCAGTTTTTCGGCCAGACCAGCCGGCTGCGGTGGCTGAGCGTGCCGCCGGTGATCGGCCTGATCACGGGCAGCTATTTCACCTATCTCGCGCCGAACCTGGCGGCGCGGATCATCACGGTATCGTTGTTCACCCTGCCGGCGCTCGTCTACGGGCTCTGGCTCATGCGCCTGGCGGCGCGGTCCTTCTCGCTGGCTTCCTCATTTTGGCTGGTGCTCACCTTGGGCGGGCTGATCGCGCTGAACCTCGCCCGCGCGGCGGAGACGGCCAGCGCGGACATTGCGCCGCTCAGCGACCTCATGCGGGCCCCGATCAGCCAGTCCTATTTCGCGCTGCTGCTCTCGCTGTTTGTCCTCGCGCTCTACCTGGGCCTGCTCGGGCTGCATTCCCGGAGGACAGAGGTCGAGTTGAACACGGCGTTGGTCGAGCTGAACGCCCTGGAGGGCATGCTGCCGATCTGCTCGTACTGCAAAAAGATCCGCGATGAGAAAGGGGAGTGGAACCAGCTCGAGGCCTACATCAGTGACCGCTCCGCCGCGGAGTTCACCCACGGCTATTGTCCGGAATGCGCGACGAAGTTCATCAAGGACCTGTAACAGGCGGCTTTGCGCTCGCGCAGCCGCTGGGACGGGGCGGCGGACATTTCAGTTGACACTCCTATGCGCGAGCTCTGTTTTGGTTTCTTTTATGAAAGTCGTTTCCTCCATCAAATCTGCCAAGAAGCGCCACCCGGCCTGCCAGGTCGTGCGTCGCAAGGGCAAGATCTACGTCATCAACAAAGTCGAGCCGCGCTACAAGGCGCGCCAGGGCTGATTAAACCCATTTTACCGCCGTGAAAGCCGAAGGTCATCCCACGCTCAACAACGTCTGCTACCTCGATATTGGTACCGGCAGGCGCTTCCTCACCAAGTCCACGATGAAATCTGCCCGCAAGGAGAACATCGATGGCGTCGAGTACTTCGTCGTCGCCCGCGACGTGACGATGGATTCGCATCCCGCCTACACCGGCGAGAAGCGCATCGTCGACACCGCCGGCCGCGTCGAGAAGTTCACCTCGAAGTTCAAGCGCAGCTCCAAGAAGTAAACGGTCTCCACCGTCCGACTCCTTTCCCGCCCTCCACCCGGAGGGCTTTTTTGTTGCCGCCCGCCGGGCGGGAGTGGCTCTGTGGGGTGTGCCTGACACGAAGCTGATCTGCCTGGACTGCGACAGCACGCTGAGCGCGCTGGAGGGCGTGGACGAGCTGGCACGACTGCGCGGGCCGGAGATCCTGGCGCGAGTGGAGCAGATGACGAACGACGCGATGGACGGCCGCGTCGCGGTCGAGGCGGTCTTCGGCCGCCGCCTGGAGATCATCCAGCCGCGCCGGGCGGACGTCGCGGCCGTGGGCCGGCGCTATGTCGAGACCATCGAGCCGACGGCGCGGGCCACTCTGGCGGAGCTCCGGGCCCGGGGCTGGACGGCGGTGATCGTGAGCGGCGGCTTCACGCCGGCGATCCGGCCGCTGGCGGACCTGCTCGGCGTGACGCGCGTCGAGGCCGTGGAGCTTTTCTTCGCCGAGGACGGCAGCTACCGGGGCTATGACGCGGCCTTTCCCACCACGCGCTCGGGCGGCAAGTCCGAGGTCATCCGGCGGCTGCGCGCCGAGCTGCAGCCGGTGCGGACCGTGATGGTGGGTGACGGCGTGAGCGACCTGGAGGCGAGCCCGGCGGTGGACCGCTTCATCGGCTTCGGCCGCTATGTCGCGCGGCCGCGGGTCCAGACGGAGGCGGCCGGCTTCATCCGTTCGCTCGACGAGCTGCTCCAACTCCTATGAGCCCGATTCTCCCCCTTGCCTCGGCGGCCGGCGCGTTTGAACTGCCACCGGTGCTGCTCGTGCCCTTTGGCCTGCTGCTCCTGCTGATCGCGGTGATGCCGCTGACGCCAGTCCGGGCGCACCACTGGTGGGAGCGGAATTATCCCTACGTCTCGATCGGGTTGGCGCTGCTGGTGGCGAGCTACTATCTCCTCCGCGTGCCGTCCGGCGGCGTCACGCTCACGCATTCACTGCACGAGTATGTCTCCTTCATCGCGCTGATCGGCTCGCTGTATGTCGTGTCGGGCGGCATCCACCTCCGCGTGAAGGGCGAGGCCACGCCCTGGGAGAACGTGCTCTTCCTCGCGGTGGGTGCGGTGCTGGCAAACGTCATCGGCACCACCGGCGCCTCGATGGTGCTGATCCGGCCGTGGATCCGGATGAACAAGATCCGCGTCAGCGCGTACCATGTCGTCTTCTTCATCTTCGTGGTCTCGAACCTCGGCGGCGCGCTCACGCCGATTGGCGATCCGCCGCTGTTCCTCGGCTACCTCCGGGGCGTGCCGTTCTTCTGGCTGGTCGCGCACCTGTGGGACGAGTGGCTGGTCACGCTGGCCCTGGTGCTGGCCGTGTTCTGGGTGGTGGACCACTGGGGTTTCCGCCGGATGCCGCCGGACATCCAGGGCGAGCTGGAGGGGCGGAAAGAATCCTTCCGGATCGAGGGCCTGCCGAATCTCGCGCTCCTGGCGGTGATCGTGGCCGGCGTGTTTCTCCCCGAGACATGCCTGATCCGGGAAATCGTGATGCTTGCGGCCGCCGGCGCCTCGCTGTGGATCACACCACGGGAGATCCATGAGCAGAACCACTTCAATTTCGGGCCGGTGAAGGAAGTGGCCTTCCTGTTCATCGGCATCTTCACGACGATGATGCCGGCGCTGAACTACCTCGAGGGCCATGGCAGCCAGCTCGGCTTCACGCGGCCGGCGCAGTATTACTACGCGACCGGCGGGCTGTCGGCGGTCCTGGACAATGCCCCGACCTATGTGAATTTCCTGAAGCTGGCCGAGACGACCTTCGTCACGGAAACCGGCGAGGAGCAGGCGGCCGGCGGCGGCGACTATGACCGTCGCGCGGTGGCGATCCTGCTGAAAACCCACCCGGACATCGTGGCGGCCATCAGCCTGGGCGCGGTCTTCTTCGGCGCGCTGACCTACATCGGCAACGGTCCGAACTTCATGGTGCGCTCGATCGCGCAGAGCTCGGGCGTGCACTGCCCGAGCTTCTTCGGGTATATCTTCCGCTACAGCCTGCCGGTGCTGCTGCCGATCCTCGGGCTCAGCGGCTGGCTGTTTCTGTAGGGCGCCGGAAGGCGCCCGGTTGAAAGTTGAAAGCTGAGAGTTGATAGACGGAGTTGAAGCTGGCCGCGGGGCGCGGCTTTCAACTCGGCTCTTTCAACCCTCAACTGCGCCGCTCGGCGCGGCGCTTACGGGAAGAGCCCGCGGGCGGCCTTTGCCTCGGCGACGCGGGCGATGCCCAGGGTCAGCGCGGCGAGCCGGCGGTTGAACTTGAACTTCCGCTTCTGCGCGTCGACCGAGTCCTTCGCCTTGTCGAGCATGGCGAAGAGCTTCGTGAGCACCTCGTCGCGCGTCCAATAGAAGCTCGAGAGGTTCTGCAGCCACTCGAAGTAGGAGACGATCACGCCGCCCGAATTGCACAGCACGTCGGGGATCAGCTCGATCTCCTCGCGCTGCTCCAGGATGCGGTCGGCGGCATTGGTCGTGGGGCCGTTGGCGCCCTCGGCCAGGACGCGGCACTTGAGCTTCGGGGCGTTCTTCTCGGTGATGACGCGCTCGAGCGCGGCCGGGATGAGGGCGGTGCATTTGAGCTCCAGCATGTCCTCGTTCGAGATGGGCTCGGCGCCGTCAAAGTCCTTCAGCACCTTGGCGTACTGGAGATAGGCGAGGGCCTTCTTGATGTTGATGCCCTTCGGATTGTAGAGGCCGCCGGTGTAGTCGGAGATCGCGATGATCTTCGCGCCGTAGCTCTCGAGCGCGATCGCGGTCTCGCTGCCGACGTTGCCGAAGCCCTGGATGACCGCGGTCGCCTTGTTGACCGGGATCTTCATGTCCTCGAGGTATTTCTTGGTGAGGTAGGCGACGCCCGCGCCCGTGGCCTCGCGGCGGCCCTGCGAGCCACCGAGGGAGATGGGCTTGCCCGTGACGACCGCCGGGGAGAGGTGGCCGACATGGGTCGAGTAAGTGTCCATCATCCAGCCCATGATCTTCTCGTTCGTGCCGACGTCCGGTGCCGGCACGTCGGTCTGCGGCCCGAGGAAGTTCACCATCTCCTGCATGTAGCGGCGGGAGAGGTGCTCCAGCTCGGACTCGGAAAGCTGCTTGGGGTCCACGATCACGCCGCCCTTGGCGCCGCCGTAGGGCAGGCCGGCCAGCGAGCATTTCCAGCTCATCCACATCGCGAGCGCGGCGACCTCGCCGATGGTGACGTCCTGGTGGAAGCGAATGCCGCCCTTGGACGGACCGGTGGAGACGTTGTGCTGGACGCGGTAACCCTCGAAAACCGTTACACTTCCATCGATGCGACGCACCGGCAGCGTGACGGCCATGCAGCGCCGGGGGTACTTGGTTCGGTCGCGGATCGCCTCCGGGAGGTTGATGGCATCGGCAGCTTGATCAAACTGCCGGCAGGCCATTTTAAAGACTTCTGAATCGTAGAGGCTCGAAACAATTGCTTTGGACATGGGACTGGGGTTGGGGAGGCTTTTGGGTAGGGTCCGTTTTGGATGATGAGAGCATGGGAAAAAGCCGCGGGTTTAGCAATTGGCATCGGGCTACACCACGCGTTCAATGATGGAGACTAATTGTTTAGAAAACCGGGCATGATACATGGGGGCGTTGATTAAAATAGTCCGCTGGTTCCTCGAAAAGACCGCCACCGCCGGCCTGATCCTGGGCTTGTCCCTGGCTGCCGGAGGATTGTGGCTGTACCTGCGGGACAACGTGGACTTCGACGAATGGCGCCATGACGTCATCCGGACCCTTACCGGGGAGCGCGCCAAGGTGCAGTCGGCCCTGGATGATGTCCGGCTGCGGCTCAACCACACCACCGCGGATATCGCGGCGGAGCAGGAGCGCATCCGGCAGGCCGACAAGGTGATCGCACAATTGGAGGAGCTGGACAGCACCTGGGACCGCATCACCGGCGATCCGCAGCAACGGGCAAACCGCGAGCGGCGGGAAAAGCTGGCCCAGACCCGGGCCGAATCGCAGGCCCGCGTGGCCAAGCTGCAGGAAGATTTCACCCGGACGACTTGGGAGCGCGACGGGCTGGAGATCGCGCTGGGCAAGGTGGACGCGCAGCTGCGCGCGATCGAGGCGAAGCGCTCGAAGGTGCTGCACTACCTCGAGCGGATCTGGAATTACCCGGTCGGCCGGCTCACCGTGAAGGGCTGGGTCTATCTCGCGTTGGGGCTCTATTTTCTGGGTCCGACCCTGGGCAAGCTGGTCCTGTTCTTCGGGCTCGCGCCCCTCATCGTGCGGGGCCGTCCCGTCCAGCTCGCGACGACGCTGCCCGAGATGCCGGGCGTGGGTCCCAGCTCCGTCTCCACCGACCTGACCCTGCTGCCCGGTGAGCGGCTGTGGGTGCGCGAGAAGTTCCTGCAGGCGTCCGACGAGGGCCTGCGGCGGCGGACGCGCTGGCTGCTCGACTGGCGGATGCCGTTCACCTGCTACGCGAGCGGGCTCAAGGAGATGGTGGAGATGAGGAATCCCCACCTGCACCGGGAGTACCGCTGCACGCTCTCCCACCAGGCCGACCCGCACGCCGAGCTGGCGATCGTGACCCTGCGCCCGGAGTCGCGCATGGTGATCCGGCCGAGCTTCCTCGCGGGCGTGCTCGTGGGCGGCGACGCCGGCCTGGTTGTCCATCGCCGGTGGCAGTTTCTGCGCTGGCAGTCGTGGGTGACGCTCCAATTCCGGTTCCTGGAGTTTCAGGGGCCGTGCCGGCTGGTGATCGCGGGGAGTCGCGGGGTGCGGACGGAGTGGCTGGTGGGCGGCCCCGATGACTCGCGTCCGGCGCGGCGGGCCAACCAGGATGCCACGATCGGCTTCACGCCCAACCTCGAGTACCGCCCGGTGCGGGCCGAGTCCTTCTGGGGCTACTACCGCGGCATGAACCCGCTCTTCGACGACCTCTTCGCGGGCTCCGGGCTGTTCCTGTGCCAGCAGGTCGCGACGGAGGGTGAAGCGAAGGCTGCACGCCGGTTTTGGTCGAATGTCTGGGGCGGCGCCCTCAGGGTGTTCGGGCTCTGACCATGCTGTTCAAACTGAAGTCCGACTACGCCCCCAAGGGCGACCAGCCCCAGGCCATCGAGCAGCTGGTCAAGTCCATCCGGGCCGGCAACCGTCACCAGACCCTCCTCGGCGTCACCGGCTCCGGCAAGACCTTCACCATGGCGAACGTCATCGCCCAGTGCGACCGGCCGACGCTCATCATCTCGCACAACAAGACCCTCGCCGCGCAGCTGTACTCCGAGTTCAAGAATTTCTTTCCCGACAACGCGGTGGAGTACTTCGTCAGCTACTACGACTACTACCAGCCTGAGGCCTACATTCCCTCCAGCGACACCTTCATCGAGAAGGACTCCTCGATCAACGAGGAGATTGAGCGCCTGCGCATCGCCACCACCAGCTCCCTGGTCTCGCGCCGCGACGTGATCGTCGTCGCCAGCGTGTCCTGCATTTACGGCCTGGGCTCGCCCGAGGAGTTCACCTCCATGCGCATCATGCTGCGCCGCGGCCAGCCGTTCGGCCGGCAGCAGCTGCTGGAGCGGCTGGTGGAAAACCTGTACGAGCGGAACGACTATGACCTGAAGCGCGGGTGCTTCCGCGTGCGGGGCGACGTCGTGGACATCATGCCGGCGTACCTCGAGCGCGGGCTGCGAGTGGAGTTCTTCGGGGACGACCTCGAGGCGCTGAGCGAGTTCGATCCGCTCACCGGCACGGTGCTGCGGCCGCTGGATCAATTCGACCTCTACCCGGCCAACCAGTACGTCACGAGCCGCGGCCGGCTCGAGCCGGCCATCGCGGGGATCAAGGCGGAGCTCGACGAGCGCGTGGCGTACTTCGAGAAGCAGGCGCAGTACCTGGAGGCCCAGCGGATCCGAATGCGCACGAACTACGACCTGGAGATGCTCCAGGAAATGGGCTTCTGCAGCGGCATCGAGAACTACTCCCGCCACCTCACGGCCCGGAAGGCCGGCGAGCGCCCGTTCTGCCTGATCGATTTTTTCCCCCAGGACTACCTGCTGATGATCGACGAGAGCCATGCCACCGTCCCGCAGGTCGGCGGGATGTACAACGGCGACCGCTCGCGCAAGCAGACGCTGGTCAACTTCGGCTTCCGGCTGCCGTCGGCGCTCGACAACCGCCCGCAGAGCTTCGCGGAGTTCCAGCAGATCGCCGGGCAGACCCTCTACGTCTCGGCGACGCCGGCGGAGTACGAGCTGAAGCAGTCGGCCGTCGTGGCCGAGCAGCTGATCCGGCCCACCGGGCTGCTGGACCCGGAGATCACCGTGCGGCCGGCGCAGGGGCAGGTGGAGGACCTGATGGCCGAGATCCGCCGCGCGACCGCGGCCGGCGAGCGGGTGCTCGTCACCACGCTCACCAAGCGCCTGTCCGAGGACCTCACGACCTACCTGCGCGAGGCCCAGATCCGGGTCGAGTACCTGCACTCCGACATCGACGCGATCGAGCGCATCGAGATCCTGCGCAACCTGCGCCTCGGCAACTTCGACGTGCTCATCGGCATCAATCTCCTGCGCGAGGGCCTGGACCTGCCGGAGGTCGCCCTCGTGGCGATCCTCGACGCCGACAAGGAGGGCTTCCTGCGCAGCGAGACGAGCCTCATCCAGACCGCGGGCCGCGCCGCGCGGCACGAGAAGGGCCGCGTGATCTTCTACGCCGACCGCCTGACCGAGTCCATCAATCGCACCGTCGCCACCGTCACCTACCGGCGCGCCAAGCAGCTCGCGTACAACCAGGAGCACGGCATCACGCCGCACAGCGTGAAGCGCGCCGCGCAGTCCAGCCTGCACACCTACGACGGCTCGGGCGAACGCACGGAGCCGATGGCGGCCGAGGCGGTGGACGACGTCGCGGCGGTGATCGCCGAGCTTGAGGAGGAGATGCAGGAGGCCGCCGGCCGGCTGGAGTTCGAGCGGGCGGCAGTGCTGCGCGACCAGGTCAACTCGCTCCGGTCCGGCGACTACAAGCAGGCCGCGCGTCCGTCCAAGTACCCGTCCCGCGGCGCGGGCAAGCCCCGCGCCCCGCGCTGAGCGCCTAGGCCGGCGCCTGCTGGCGCTCGGCCTTGAGGACGCCGATGCTGGTCAGGTTCCGGTAGCGCTCCGCGTAGTCGAGCCCGTAGCCGACGACAAACTTGTCCGGGATGGCGAAACCCACGAAGTCGGCCTCGAACGGCACCTGCCGCCGGCCCTTCTTGTCGAGCAGGACGCAGACCCGCACGCTCGCCGGCTGCAGGCCGCGGATCATGCCCGTGACGAGCGCGAGCGTCTTGCCGGTGTCGAGGATGTCGTCCACGAGCAGGACGTGGCGATGGGTGACGTCGAGGGTGAGGCTGTGGACCAGCTTGGGCGTGCCGCGGGATTCGGTGGCGTTGCCGTAGCTCGAGATGCGGATGCAGTCGAGGCGGACGGGGTTGTCGAGCTGCCGGAGCAGGTCGGCGGTGAAGAGGATGGCCCCGTTCATGATCGAGATGACGGTGAGCTCCTCCTCGCCGTACACGCGCTTCAGCTCGGCGCCGAGCTCGCGCACGCGGCGCTGGATGGACTCCTCGCTGACCAGGATCGTCTCGATGTCGGGGTGCAGGGCGGGGGCGGGATGGGCCATGGGAAAACCCGAGCGAGACAAACGAGGGCAGCGGTGGCAACCGCGTTTCGCCGGCCCGCCCTTCGCGCTGCGGCTTTCGAATTTCGAATATTCCCTCTCGTGCTGCCCGGCGCCCCTCGCGCCGGGCTGTATTCCTTTGACTTGGCCGGAGGCGAAATCTTGCCTCGGCGCCGATTCCCCGCGGCATGATCTCCATTCGCATCCAGAACCTCACGAAGCGCTTCGGCGCCGTCACGGCACTGGACCACCTGGACCTGGCGATCGAGGCGGGCGAACTGTTCTTCCTCCTCGGCCCGAGCGGCTGCGGCAAGACGACGCTGCTGCGCTGCCTGGCGGGTTTTTATATCCCTGACGAGGGCACGATCCGGTTCGGCGACGAGGACGTGACCCGGCTCGAGCCCCACAAGCGGAACACGGGCATGATGTTTCAGAGCTACGCGCTCTGGCCGCACCTCACGGTCGCCGAGAACGTCGCGTTCGGGCTGGAGGAGCGGAAGGTGCCGAAGGCGGAGCTGCGGCGGCGGGTGGGCGAGGCCCTCGAGTCCGTGCACATGGGTCCTTACGCGTCGCGCCGCCCGAACCAGCTCTCCGGCGGCCAGCAGCAGCGGGTCGCGCTGGCGCGGGCGCTCGTGATCCGGCCGCGCTGCCTGCTGCTCGACGAGCCGCTCTCGAACCTCGACGCGAAGCTGCGGCTGGAGATGCGCGCGGAGATCCGCCGCGTCTGCCAGGAGTTCAAGCTCACGACCGTCTACGTCACCCACGACCAGAAGGAGGCGCTGTCCATCTCGGACCGCATGGCGGTGCTCGACGCCGGCCGCGTGCTCCAGGTCGGCACGCCTGCGCAGATCTACCGCCGGCCCACGAGCCGGGTCGTCGCGAATTTCATCGGCGAGACTGATTTCATCCCGGGACGCGTGGCGGCGGTGGCGGGGGAGCGGGTGACCGTGGCCACGGCGGTCGGCACATTCGCCGGCATCCCGGGCGACCCGAACGCCGCGCTGGCGGTGGACGAGGCGGTCACGCTTTCGATCCGGCCTGAGTGCTGGCAGCTCAGCCGCACGCGCCCGGCGGGCAACGCCGTGGCCGGCCGCATCGGCGCCGCGGTCTACCTCGGCGAGGTGGCCCAGTACGAGTTCCTGGCCGGCGGCCAGGCGCTGAAGATCCTCGAGCTGAACCCGCGGTTCCTGGGCGCCGCCACCGGCGGCGAGCTGTTTGCGGGCGTGGCCGAGGCGGACGTCGTCGTCCTGCGCGGCTGAGCGCACCATGCTCAAGCGCACGCTCATCCTGGTGGCGCTGGTGGCGACGGTGGCCCTGCCGTTCATCCTGCGGCCGAAGCGCACCACGCTCCAGGCGGCGGACGACACCGTCATTGTCATCACCCCGCACAACGAGGCCATCCGCACCGAGTTCGCGCTGGGCTTCAAGTCCTGGTACCACGCGCGCACCGGCCGCACCGTGCTGGTGGACTGGCGCGTGATCGGCGGGACGAGCGACATCACCCGTTTCCTCGAGTCGGAGTACACCGCGGCGTTCCGCCGGCGCTGGACCGGGCCGCTGGACCGGGAGTGGAGCGCGGAGATCCAGGCGGGGTACGTGAACCCGGCGCTGCGGTCCGACGCGCCGGCGGCGGTGCGCGAGGCGCGGGCGCAGTTCCTCGCGTCCGACGTCAGCTGCGGCATCGACGTGTTCTGCGGCGGCGGCAGCTACGATTTCATCCGGCAGGCCGACGCCGGGCGGCTGATCGCGGTGCCGCTGCTGGCGCGGCACCCGGACTGGTTCACGGACGACGTGCTGCCGCAGCGCTATTCCGGCGAGACCTACTGGGACGCGGGCGGCCGGTGGTACGGGAACGTGCTCAGCACTTACGGCATCCTCTACAACCGCGACGCGATCGCCCGGCTGGGCCTGGCGCATCCGCCGGAGCGCTGGGACGACCTGCAGGACCCGAAGCTCGCGGGCGAGCTGGGCCTGGCGGACCCGACCAAGAGCAGCTCCATCGCGAAGGCGTTCGAGAACCTCATCCAGCAGAAGATCCAGCTGCGGCTCACGGCCCCGGGCCCGGGGCCGGCGGACCGCGCGCAGGCGGTGCGGGACGGCTGGAGGGATGGGCTGCGGCTGATCCAGCGGATTGGCGCCAATGCGCGCTATTTCACCGACAGCTCGCAGAAGCCGCCCATCGATGTCTCCCAGGGCGACTGCGCGGCGGGCATTGCGATTGATTTCTACGGCCGCGCGCAGGCGGAGGTTACGGACCACCGGACCGCGGGTCCGCCGCGCGTGGTGTTTGTGACGCCGCGGGGCGGATCGGTCAGCTCGGTCGATCCCATCGCGCTGCTGCGCGGCGCGCCGCACCGGGCGGTCGCGGAGCTGTTCATCGAGTACACCCTGACGATGGAGGCCCAGAAGCTCTGGAATTTCCGCCCCGGCACGCCCGGCGGCACGCAGCGGTTCGCGCTGCGGCGCATGCCCGTGCGGAAGGATTTCTACACGCACGCCGAGTGGCGGCCGTATCGGAGCGACCCGGACGACTCGCCGTTCGGCGACACGGAGCACCTGGTCTATCATCCCGAGTGGACCGGCGGACTGTTCCGCGAAATGGCGTTTGTGATCCGCATCCTGTGCCTCGACACGCATGACGAGCTGGCGGTGGCCTGGCGGGAGATCATCAAGGCCGGGCTCCCAGCCGACGCCGTGGCGGTGCTGGGCGACATGTCGGCGGTGGATTACGACTGCATGGCGGGCATCAAGCGGCGCCTGGACTCGAAGGACAAGGTGGACGAGCTCCGCCTCGCCAACGAGCTTGCCGAGCATTTCCGTGCGCAGTACCGCCGGGCGGCCGAGCTGGCTCGGGCCCACGCGGTCCCCGTCAGGTAGCCGGGTTGGCGCGCTGGTAGACGCCGGGATCGAGCTTTTCCATGTAGCGCTCGGCGTGCGCGACGGCGGCGAAGCCGTGCTGCGCATACAGGCCGTGGGCGTCGCGGGTCACGAGATTGAGCCGCCGCAGGCCCTGCAGGCGCGGGTGGGCCAGCGTCGCCCGGATGACCGCCTTGCCCAGGCCATGGCCGCGGTGGCCCTCAAGCACATAGACGTCGCAGAGGTAGGCAAAGGTCGCGCTGTCGGTCACGACGCGCACCAGTCCGACCTGGGCGCCATCGGCGGCATAGACGCCGACGCACAGCGAGCCGGCCAGGGCGCGGGCCACGACGTCGCGCGGGATGCCGGCGGCCCAGTAGCTCGTGCGCAGGAACGCGTGGACGGCGTCCACGTCGAGCCGCGCGGGGTCGTCGGACAGCAGGTAGGTGCCGTGCCGGGCTTCCACGGCTCAGCCCATCCGGTTGAACGCCGCGACGAACGCGGCGCGGTCGGCGGCGCGGAAGAACGAGGTGCCCGCGACGAAGGTGTCGGCCCCTGCGGCGCGGCACTCGGCGGCAGTGGCCAGGTCGATGCCGCCGTCGACCTCCAGGCGGAAGTTTAGCCCGCGCTGCTGGCGCCAGGCCGCGATTTCCCGGAGCTTGGGCAGCATGTCGCGGCGGAAGGCCTGCCCGCCGAAGCCCGGCTGGACGGTCATGACGAGGACCAGGTCCACCTGGCCCAGCAGCGGCTCGATGGCGGCGGCGGGCGTGCCCGGGTTCAGCACGAGGCCGCACTGGCACCCAAGGGCGCGGATGCGCGCGAGCGTGGCGGCGTGGTCATAGGCGGGCTCGATGTGGATGCTGATCAGGTTGGCTCCGGCCTGCGCGAACGCCTCGATGTACCGCTGGGGCTCGGAGAGCATCAGGTGCGTGTCGAAAAAAAGCTTCGAGGCCGGGCGCAGCGCGGCGAGCGTCTGCGGGCCAAAGGACAGGTTGGGGACGAAATGCCCATCCATGATGTCGAGGTGGATCCAGGACAGGCCGGCCTCGGAGACGAGGCGCGCGCTGGCGCCGAGCTGGGCATGATCTCCGGCGAGGAGGGAAGGGGCGAGGAGTGGCGCAGGCATGGGATTCTTACCAGACATCGAGCACGGCGTGGGAGACCTTGTCGGCCAGCGCCTCGGCGAGCAAAGGCAGCGCCTGGTACTCGGACTGGAGCTGGCCGCCATCCGTGAAGGCATCGCGGCTCACGCTGACCGCGCGGCCGGCGAACAGGTCGCGGCTGCCGCGGTTGTCGCGCAGCGTGCATTTTGCGCCGAGCGTGAGCGCGAACTTGCGGGCGAGGCCGGTGTCATCCTCGCGCGCCGAGCGGACGTCGCGGTGGTAATCCTCCAGGACCACGGTGAGCGTGGCGTCGGCTTCCGCGGGCGAGTTGGCCAGGCTGACGCGGCCGTCGTGGAGCAGGGCCTCGCGGAGCTGGGTGCTGACGATGGCCTGGGCCTGCGGCAGCATGGTCTTGTTCACGACCGGGGCGACATACAGCGTGGAAAAGCGAAGCTGGCCGGTGGTGCCGAGCTGGTAATGGCCGCAGCCGCAGAGCACGAGCACGGCGAGCAGGCCGAGGAAGGCGGGGCGGAAAGGCATGGCCTAGTTGAAAGTTGAATGAGGAAAGTTGAAAGACGGAAACGAGCCTGGCCGCCGGGGCGGGGCGAAGCCCTCAACCTTCAACTTTCTGCCTTCAACCAAACGCCAGCGGCGGTGGCGCGGCTCAGAACAGCCAGAAACGCTTCTTTTTCTTGGTGGCCGGCTCGACGGGCTTGCCGGAGGCCTTGGCCTCGACGGCGGCGAGCCGCACGCGGGCGAGCTTTGCGACTTCCGAATCCGGGTACGCGGTGATCGCCTCGTTGTAGAACACCTTTGCCGCGACGTAATTGTCGCGCTTGTAGAAATAGAAGTCCGCCATGTTCATCTTGCTCTCGGCGAGGAGTTTTTTCATGGCGTCGAGTCCCTTGGCCGCCTCCGCGATCTTCATGTCGTTCGGGTAAAGGATCATGAAGTCCTCGTAGTAGGTGATGGCCTCCTGCGTGGACGCCTGGTCGTAGGCGGGGCCCTGCACGAGCGACTGGTTGGCCTGGGCGATGCGCAGGTAGGCATCGGGGGCGAGCAGGCTCTGCGGGTAGCTGTTGATCATCCGGTCGAGGGCGCCGATGGCCTCCTCGGTGTCCTTCATCATCAGGTGGCCGCGGGCGATGTTCATCAGCGCGAGCGGCGCGTAGTCGCCGTAGGGGGCGTTGACCAGAATGTACTCGAAGAACTCGATGCCGCGGTTGCGGGCCTCGAGGCCGGGGAAGAGGCCCCAGATGCGGGGACGCGCGCCGTCAACCAGCATGGCGGAAATGCGGTACTGCTCGCCGATGATCTCGCTGAAACGCTTCGTATTCGGGTAGCGTCCGACGACCTGCTGGTAGGACTCGAAGGCGTGGATGTACTGCTTCCGCTCAAACCGGAGGTGCGCGATGCGGAACAGCGCCTCGGGCGTGTAGATGGAGTTCGGGAATTTCTTGGCGACCTTCGCGTAGGCGTGGATGGCCGTGAGCCGGTTGCCATGCTCCTCCGCGGTGCGCGCCTTGTTCATCAGATCGAGCGCGTTGCGGCCCTCGGAGCCGGTGAGCCCGGCGGCCACGCCGCCCTCGAGGCGCCAGCCGGTTTGGGGCGTCCAGACCAGCTCGGCGGCCAGCCGCGCGGGCAGGATGCAAAGCATGGCCGCAACCATGAGCCCGGAGAGCAGACGACAGAGCGAAAAGCGCAGCATGACGGTGAAATTACCAGCGAATCAGCGCCGCACCGTAGGTCAAGCCCGCCCCAAAGGCCACGAACAGCGTGATGTCGCCACGCTTGATCCGACCGGCCCGGCGGGCCTCGTCGAGGGCGATGGGAATGGAGGCGGAGGAGGTGTTGCCGTAGCGCTCCACGTTCACGTAGAAGCGCTCCATGGGGAGCTCGAGGTACTGGGAGATCGCCTCGATGATGCGGAGGTTGGCCTGGTGGGGAATCACGAGCGTAATCTGATCCGCACGCAGGTGCTGTTGTTCCAAGATATCCCGCGCCGCCTCTTCCATCGCCCGGACGGCGATCTTGAAGACCTCTTTACCCTTCATTTGGAGGAAATGGTCGCCGGCGGCGACACTTTCGGCCGACGGGGGGTTCGAACTGCCGCCGCGGGGGATGCAGAGCAGGTCCACGCTGTCGCCGTAGGCACCGAGCTTGGTGCCGAGCAGGCCGACGCCCGGCTCGTGGCTGATTCCGACCACGGCGGCGCCGGCGCCGTCGCCGAAGAGCACGCAGGTGGTGCGGTCCTTCCAGTTGACGATCGAGGAGAGCTTCTCGACGCCGATGACCAGCGCGTGGCGGTAGCGGCCGGACGAGAGCATGGCGCAGGCCGTGTCGAGGGCGTAGACGAAGCCCGAGCAGGCGGCATTCAGGTCGAAGCAGGCCGCGTGGGTTGGCACGCCGAGCTTGTGCTGGATGGAGCAGGAGACGGCCGGGAGGGTCTGGTCGGGGGTGACCGTGGCGACGATCAGGAGGTCGATGTCGGCGGCGGTCAGCTTGGCGTCGATCAGCGCGGCCTTGGCGGCGGCGACGGCCATGTCGGACGTGGCCTCGCCGGGGGCGGCGATGTGGCGCTCGCGGATGCCGCTGCGGGTGCGGATCCACTCGTCGGAGGTGTCAACCAGCTTGGCGAGCTCGGCGTTGGTGAGGATCCGCTCTGGTGCGTAGGAACCGGTGCCGAGGATGATCGTGGAGGCAGTGGCCATGAAAGGGATGGGGCGGGTCAGCTGGTGTGCTGGGGGGCGAGGCGCTCGTTGACACGGGCGATGTCGTCCTCGATGCGGTGGTTCATGTCGGCCTTGATGATCTGGCTGGCCGCATGGATGGCGCTCTTGATCGCGTGGCGGTTGGACGAGCCGTGCGCCTTGAGAATGTTGCCCTTGAGGCCCAGCAGCGGCGCACCGCCGTAGCGCTCGGGGTTGATGCGCTCCTTGAGCGCGCTGAAGGCGGACTTGGCCAGCAGGGCCCCGGTCGCCCGCATGGGGTTGGCCTGGAGCTCCTCGCGGAGCATGCTCGAGAAGAACCGGACGAGGGATTCCCAGCTCTTCAGCATGATGTTGCCCACAAAACCGTCGCAGACGACCACGTCGACATGGTCCGCGAACACTTGGAAGCCCTCGATCGGGCCCGCATAGTGGATGATGTCACTCGTGTGGCGAAGGAGGTCGTTGGTCTCGGTGATCAGGGCGTTGCCCTTGCCGTCCTCCGTGCCGATGGTCATGAGGCCGACCCGCGGCGAGGGGATGCCGAGCATGACCCGGCAGTAATGCGAGCCGAGGACCGCGTTGTGGACGAGGTGCTCCGGCTTGGCCTCGGGGTTGGCGCCGGCGTCGATCAGGACAAAGTGGCCGTTTTCCCGCGGGACGACCGCGGCGAGGGCGGGACGGGCGACGCCCTCCATGGTGCGGAGGCGCAGCGTGCCGCAGGCCATCAGGGCGCCGGTGTTGCCGCAGCTGACGACGACGCTGGCCTGGCCGTCCTTGACCAGCTCGATGGCGCGGACCATCGACGAATCCTTTTTCCGTTTCAGCGCCATCAGCGGCTTGTCGTCCATCGTGACGACCTCCGAGGCGTGATGGATGCTGACGTGGTGGCGGCGGCCGAGGCCGGCCTCCTGGACGAGCGGACGCAGGATCGCCTCGTCACCGACCAGGGTCACGGGATTGAGGGCGGGATACTGGCGCAGGGCCAGCTTGACGGCCTCGACGACTTCGGAGGGGCCCATGTCGCCCCCCATCGCATCGACTGCAATCCGCCCCGTTTCGCCGGAAGAAGTGCCCATCTCGAGGATGGTGGGGGTGGAAAACGCGAGGTTTAGACCTCGACGTTCAGGATCTGACGGCCGCGGTACATGCCGTTCTTCGGGTTCACCCGATGCGGGCGGAACGCACTGCCATCGGTCGGATCCTTGGCGAACTCGGGAGCCTTGAAGGCGTTGGCGGCGCGGCGGTTGGCGCTGCGGCGTTTGGACTGTTTGCGTTTCGGATTGGCCATGGTAGGAAAGGTTTGGACGTGCGCAGAGTCGCTATAAAACAGCGCGCAAGTCGGGTGAAAGGTGTTGGAGTAAAAGGCGAGGTCCGGGTGCGTCAAGCGTCATAATCGGACCGAATCCAGCGCAGGTTATCTGCAAGTGGGAAAAGGAGGGGGTGGACCGGGGTTTTCGGGCTCAAAGCCAGGTGATCGCCGCAAGCAGGGCCGCCAGGGCAAGCCGGTAGTAGGCGAAGGCGGCCATGCCGTGCCGCGAGAGCCAGGAGACGAGGAAACGCACCGCCAGGGCGGCCGTCACGGTCGCCACCACGCAGCCTAGCAGCACATGCGACCAGCCGAAGACCTGGATCATGGCCGCGCCGCTGTGGTAACTCTTGAAAACCGTGGCCGCCGTGAGGGTCACAAAGCCAAGCAGGAAGCTGAACTCGGCGGCGCGCCGCGGGTCGAGGCCCGCGAGGTAGCCACCGACGATTGTCATCATTGAGCGGCTGGTGCCCGGCCAGAGCGCGGCGCATTGCAGGAGGCCGATGTTCACCGCCTGCCGGGCCGAGATGCCATCCGGGGTGGCCGTTCCCGCGGGCAGCCGGCTCCGGCGGCGCTCCGCCCAAAGGATGAAGACCGCGCCCCCCACCTGGGCGGCGATGACCGCCCCGATCGAAAACAGGTGCGCGTCGATCCAGCGGTGGGTGGCGAGTCCGATCACGGCGGCGGGAAGAAAGGCCAGCAGGAGATTGCGCAGCAGCCGCCCGCCCGCGGGGTCGCGGCCCAGGAGCCCGTTGACCATGCTCAAAAGCTGGCGCCAGTAGAGCAGCGCGACCGCGGCGATCGCGCCAAACTGGATCACGACGGTGTAGGTGTCGGCGGCCAGCTTCGTGGTGAGGGGGACACCGGTGGGATTCTTCGCGGAGGGCGGGGTGTACCACAGCGGCCGGCCGTCGCGGCCCACGAGCGGGCGCTCCGACTCCAGCCCGAGGAGCTTGGTCGCGATGATCAGGTGGCCGGTGGACGACACCGGCAGGTATTCGGTCACGCCCTCGACCACGCCGAGCACGATGGCTTCACTGACCTGCAGCTCGGCGGCGGGCGCCGGGGGTGAATCAGCCGCGGCCAGACGGCCGCATCCCAGGATCAGGCCGAGTCCGGCGAGCAATAAGCGACGCATGCGGCTTTGCTTCCAGAACCATTAACCCTACGCAATTTTATTTGCGACGCGCCCGCGGGCCGCAACGCTGCGCTTTTCCCATGGACGTCCTTCCCCCGCTCACCGCCGAGCTCACCGCCGGACATGACCTGCCCGCCGCCGCGATGGCGGCCGCGGCCGGGGCACTGGCCGAGCCGGGGGTGCCCGACGTCCAGAAGGAGGCCTTCCTCGTGGCGCTGACCACCAAGGGCGAAAGCCCGGCCGAGATCGCCGCGCTGGCGGAGGCGTTCCGGGCGCGCGCGATCAACCCGGGGGTCGAGGCCTGGGCCGGCCGGGCGATCGACGTCGTCGGGACCGGCGGCGACCACGCCGGCGGCTTCAACATCTCCAGCCTGGTCACCCTCGTCCTCGCCAGCGCCGGCGTGGTCGTCATGAAGCACGGCAACCGCGGCGTCACCTCGAAGTGCGGCAGCGCGGACCTCCTGGCCGCGCTGGGCGTCAACCTCGAGGCCCCGCCGGCGCAGCTGCGCCGCGCGCTCGACGAGCTGGGCTTCGTCTTTTTCTTCGCGCCGGCCTGGCACCCGGCCTTCAAGGCGATCACCCCGACGCGGAAGACGCTCGCGGCCCGCGGCCAGCGCACGGTCTTCAACATCCTCGGCCCGCTCATCAACCCCGGCCGCCCCGCGCACGTCCTGCTGGGCGCGGCCACCGCGCCGCTGGTGGACAAGCTGGCTGCCGCGCTCGACGCGCTCGGCCCGCAGGCCGGGCTGGTGGTGCACGGCGTGATCACGGCGGACCGCGGCATCGACGAGCTCACGACGGCGACCCCCAACCGCGTGCGCGGGGTGGGGCGGCTGCGCGCCCTCGCAGAGGAATGGCGGCCGGCGGACCTGGGCTTCCGCTCGGCGCCGTTCTCGGAGCTGCTGGGCGGCGACCTGGCGGCCAACCTTGCGCTGACCGAGGCCGTGCTGGCCGGACGCGGTCCGGCCGGGCTGGTGGACACGATCGTCTTCAACGCCGCCGCCGGGCTGTGGCTCTGCGGCCGCGCCCACTCGGTGCGGGAAGGCATCGAGCCCGCGCGCGAGCTGCTGCTCGGCGGGGCCGTGGCGCGCAAACTGGCCGCGACGCGCGAATTCTACCGCTCATGACCCGCCAATACTTCGGCACCGACGGCGTGCGCGGCCCCTACGGCGGGCCGCTGGTCAACGAGGACTTCGTGGCGCGACTCGCGGCCGCGGCGGCCGGCGGCGCGCGACGCGGCCGGGCGTTCATCGGCCGCGACACCCGCGGCTCGGGCGAGTCGCTGGCGGCGGCGGCGGTGCGCGGCCTGCGCGCCGGGGCCTCGAGCCCGTGCTGCTCGGCGTGCTGCCAACCCCCGCCGTCGCGCGCGCGGTGCGGGACGAGGGCGCGGCGCTGGGCGTGGTGATCACGGCCTCGCACAATCCGGCCGCGGACAACGGCATCAAGTTCTTCGGCCCGGGCGGAATCAAGCTGACCGACGAGGAGGAATTGCACATCGAGCAGCGTCTGCCCGCCGCCGTGCCGGCTACGGCCGCGCCGGCGCTGACGGCCGATGCCGCGGTCGCCTACCGCGCCGCCGCCCAGTCGCTGCTGCCGCCCGATGCACTGCGCGGCTGGCGCGTCGTGCTCGACACCGCCAACGGCGCGACCTGTGCCACGAGCCCCGCGGTTTTCCGCGCCTACGGGGCGGAGGTCATCGGGCTCGGTGACGCGCCCGATGGGCGGAACATCAACGCCGGCGTCGGCAGCGAGTTTCCCCAGGCGCTGGCGGCCCGCGTGCGCGCCGCGGGCGCCCGGCTGGGCGTGGCGCACGACGGCGATGGCGACCGCTGTGTCGTGTGTGACGAGCGCGGCGAGGTGCTCGACGGCGACGAGGTGCTCACGCTGCTCGCGACGCACGCGCTGCGAACCGGCCGGCTGGCCAACGGCATTTTTGTCACCACCGTTCAGAGCAACCTCGGCCTGGATGCCGCCATCGCGGCGACCGGCGGGCGAGTGGTCCGCACCGCCGTGGGCGACCGCTATGTGATCGAGGGCATGCGCCGCGAGGGCGCGACGCTCGGCGGTGAGTCGAGCGGCCACATCATCTGCTCGGACCTCTCGCCCACGGGCGATGGACTCGTCGCGGCGCTGAAGGTGATCGAAGTCATGCTCGCGACCGGCCGGCCGCTGTCGGAGCTCCGCGGCGTCCTGCGCAAATTTCCCCAGCTCACGCGGGCCCTGCCCGTCGCGGTCAAGCCGTCGCTGGAATCGCTGCCCGGGCTCGCCGCCACCGTCCGCGCGCTGGAAGCGGAGCTGGCCGGCCAGGGGCGCGTGCTCGTCCGCTACTCGGGCACCGAGCCGAAGCTCCGCCTGCTCATCGAGGGACCGAGCGACGCGGTCATCCGCGCCGGCATGGCTCGCCTTGAGGCCGCGGTGCGCGCTGAGCTGACCGTGCTCTGATCCGCAGGCGCCGTTGCGATGGCGGCAGGAAGCGCGGGGATTATCTCAAGCGCGGAATCACCCTATTTTCTGCAGAACAATGACATAAATACACTCAGTCATTGACCTCGGTGAATTGAAACCGTGGTTGATGGCGGATGCCTGGGATCGAACTAGCATCATTGAGTGCGCGTCAGCAGCAGCTCGCCGAGAAGGCGCGGCAGGCGCTGGCGCTGGGGCAATTCGAGTATGCGCTCGAGGCGACTGGGGAGGTGCTGCGCAGCGTGCCCGGCTGCGTGGCGGTGCGAAGGCTGCAGCGCGAGGCCCAGTTGGCGTGGAGCCGGCGTCACGGCTCGATTTTCCGCCGCGCGCGCGCGCGGGTCGGCCTGCTGTTGCTTTGGCTGCGGCATCCGCCGGCGCCGGCCGACCGGCTGGCCGCGGCGGAAGGGCTGCTGGCGCTGGACCCGGCGCAATGCGGCGCGCTGAAGGTGTTCGCGGCCGCGGCGCTGGAACTCAAGTGGCCGGAGACGGCGGCGTTCATGCGCGAGGCCGTGCGCCAGCAATGTCCGGGGGATCGCGCCAACGCGATCGCGCTGGGCGAGGCCTGGATCGGCGCGGGTCGGCCGGTGGAGGCCCTGACCCTGGCCGAGGAGATCCTGCGCGAGGCGCCGAACGACGGCCCCGCCTTGGAACTGCTCCGCCACGCTTCGATCGCCCAGACCGTGGCCGAGGGACGCTGGGAATCGCCGGGCACGTTCCGCGACAAGCTCAAGCGCTGAACGGACGAACTTGTCGCGAAAGCGCGGAGGCGCGAAAGCAGACTGAACCTCCGCGTCTCCGTCCCTCCGCGCTTCCGCGATCCACCTAACACCCGGCGCAGGATCACCACGCGGTGAAAATGCGGTCGGCGACGAAGCGCGTCACCCGCCGGAGCGGCGCCCGCGGCGTGCGCAGGCGGTCGCGATCGCGGTAGAGCGGAAAATCGTTGGGTTTCAGTTCCGGCCCGCCCTGCAGCGAGACGAGCGTGCTGCCGCGGAAGACGCAGGAGTAGGCCTCCTCGACCGGCGTGCCACGGTTGATCACGTAGGCGTACGTTTGCTCGGTCACGGGGAACGTGACGGTCAGGCGCTCGCCGGGACGGCGGTCGCGGACCGTGAGGTAGCGGCCGAGCCGCTCGGATGGCACCAGCGTTCCCTGATGCCGGATCTCGACGGTCGCGAGTTCGACCCAGCGGGGAATGCGGATGGAGATGCGGCCCGGCGCCTTCACGTCCAGGTCCACACGGCCCTCGTGCGGCAGGTGGCTGTGGACGTCGACGCGGCGCCCGGCGCGGTTGAGGAGGAGGTTCAACACCGCGCCCTCGGCATCCTCGCGCAGCGCGCCCTCCCAGGCGTAGTAGAGTCCCTGCGAGGCGTTCGCGGTGCAGCAGTGCATCACCCAGGGATCGGTGACGACCCCGGGCTTGGACATGCCAAAGAACACGCCGACGCTGCGGTTCACCACGTCGTCGGTGGACTCGAAGCTGGCCGGGTGCTCCGTCTGGCGCGGCAGCTCGGGCTGGTTGGCGCAGAACGCCGCCAGCGCGGGGCCGTCGGTGATCTGCTGCTCGGCGAGCTGGTTCCGCACCAGCGCGTCCACGTCGTCCCAGTAGTCGCCCGCCCCGGCATCCGTCAGCCGGATCGCGAGCGCGGCGAGGTCGCCCAGCGCGCAGCCCTCGCAGGCGCTGATGGGCGGGTAGGTGTTGATCCAGCCCATGCGCGGGATGCCCTGCGTGAGGGTGAACTCGTAGGCGGACCGCACGAACTCGAGCGCGCGGTCGTCGCCGCAGGCCTGGGCATAGTACAGCAGGCCCCGCAGCGCGATGGCGCGGGCGTGGAAATGCACCGTCCAGTGGCCGAGTTGGCTGCCGTCGCGGAAGGGCGCGTCCGGCGCGAGCTGCACGGCCGTCGGGTTGGCGGGATTGATCGTGAGCGTGCCGCCCCAGAACTTCGGCAGCATCACGTAGCGTGCGAGGCGCGTCGCCAGCTCGCGGGCGACGGGATCGCCGGTGAGGGCGTAGGCCTGGGCGGCGGCGTAGATCTGGTGGCCCTGGAAGCAGGTGACGGAGCCCTCGGGACCCTCGCGGTCGCGCGTCGCCTCGGACGTGTCGATCCAGCCGGAGCGCGGGAAGACGAAGCCGTCGTGCCAGCCGCCGCGGTGCGGGTAGTACGAGTAGTCGTCGTGGTCCACGGCGATGCGCCGCAGGCCGCGGATCAGAGAGGCGCGTGCCGCGGAGGTGTCCGTGCCATTGACGGCCGACCACGCGGCGAGGGCGCGGATCATGCGCGCCACGCCCCAGACGCTGGCGAAGTCCTCGGCGCGGCCGGTGCCGTAGAGCTCGGCGCTGTTGTTGTAGATGTTCCGCCACGGCCGTTCCGGCGTGTAGCGGTCCCAGTACAGCCCGCGGTCAATGCGGCTGAGGAGCTCGGCGCGGTAGTCCTGCTCGGCTCCGGCCCGGAAGTCGGTGCCGCCCATCAGCCGCATGAGCGGCAGGGACTCGGCGAACTTGGCGTCGAGCGGGATGTCGGCGGACCAATGGCGCAGGACCGGGGTGCGGGCGTTGAAGTGGATCAGCCCGAACATCGTCCGCAGCGCCGGGTCGAGCGTGTTGAGCATGCCGCGCGCGGCCAGGCTGGCGCGCTCGGCGAGGTCCAGCGTGTCGGGCACCTCGGCGGCGTAGGTCTGGCCGGTGGGCAGGACCGGGTGGAGGGAGGCGGGGGCACTCACGCGGGCCCAGCGAACGCCAGAACCGGAAGGGAGGAAACAAGAAACCGCCGGCGGCTACGCGGCGGAGGAGCGGTGCAGGTTCGCGCGCCAGGCGGTCGGCGTCTCGCCGACCAGGTGGCGGAACACGCGGTTGAACTGGGACAGCGACTGGAAGCCGGCCTCGAAGGCCGCCTCGCTGATCGTCTTCTGCGGGTTCTGGAGGAGGTTCTTCACCTTCTCCACGCGCAGCTGCGCGAGATAGTCGGTGAACGTGAGGCCCGTGGCCTGGTGAAACATCTTGCAGAAATAAAACGCGCTCGTGTTCACCGCCTTCGCCGCCTGGACCAGGCTGAGCTCCTCCGTCTGGTGCTCGACGATGTAGAGCTTGGCCCGCGTGATCATCGGCGCCTCGGCCTGCTGCTTCATGGTCGTAAGCTGCGTGCTGATCTCGGCGAGGTGCTTGGCGAAGATCGTCAGGAGCCGGATCACCGCCTCGTACTGCGTGCGGTCCAGGACGCGCGTCTGGAAATAGGCCTCCTCGAGCTTCTTCACGTCCACGTCGGTGCCGAACTTGAGCAGCTCGCGCGTGACCTTCTTGAACTCGCGCCGGTTCGGCTTGTGCAGCAGGATGCCGCCGGTCTGGAGGAACGCGATGACGTTGTCGCCCACCCGGATCGGCACGGCCGAGTCACAGAGGCCGGCGAAGCACTTCAGGGTCTGCGGCTCCAGCTGCGCCTCCTGCTCCACGCGCGCCTGCAGCTCGAGGCAGGCGGAGCAGGACTTGTTCGTGCGGGCCATGAGCGCGCAGAAGGGCGCCTCGTGCTTGGTACCGTGCAGCGGCATCACGACCGAGTTTAGCGCGCGCAGGGCGAGTGGAAGCGAGAACGTGTCGGCGAACGCCGTGATATAGTCCTGATAGATCTTGGTCCCCTTCAGGCCATCGACCACGCTTTGACTGCTGGGTTGAATTGCATCCGGATCCACGCGCGCAAGAAATGCGCAGCCGACCGGACTTACAATCAGGAACAGTCGATTTTCAGAGGGAAACGAGCGCGGAGGGCGCTATTCCGAATGCTTATAGCTCGCCGGCCGCGGCGCGGTACAGGGCGATGATCTTCTCCGGCGGGATGTCAGCCAGCAGGTTGTGGATGTTCGCGAAGACGAAGCCGCTGTTGGCGCCGAGGATGGCCACGGTGCGCGCGACTTCGCGGCGGATGTCGTCCAGCGAGCCGAGCGGGAGCGTGTGCTGCGAGTCCACGCCGCCGCCCCACAGGGTCATCCGGCCGCGGGCCACATCCTTCCAGACCTGCGGATTGTGCCCGCCGGCGGGCCATTGCACGGGATTCAGGATGTCGGTCCCGCTCTGGACGATGAGCCCGAGGATGTCGTGGAGCGCGCCGCAGGAGTGGAGGAAGGTCTTCACGCATGGCGCGAGCCGGTGGATTTCCGCGTTGTGGCTCTGGCGGTACGGCAGGAACAGCTCCCGGAAGGTCGCCGGCGACGCCATCAGCGACGCCTGGTTACCCCAGTCGTCGGCGTCGATGCCGATCACGTCCACGTAGTCGCGGATCTCCGGCAGCAGCCGGCGGGCGTTCTCGAGGGCGAACTCGAGGTGGAGCGAGTGCAGCTCGTGGACGAAGGCAGGATCCTCGAGGCAGAGCACCGGAAAGACCGCGAGGCCGCCATAGCCGTGGATGCAAAGGCCCATGCCGAGCTGGCCCCAGAAGAAGACCGCCCGGTCGCTGCTCTCGCGCACGCGTCGGCAGGTGTCGCGCAGGGACTTCACCTGCGCGGGGGTGACCAGGCTGCGGGCCAGGGTGGCGCGGACCTCCTTGAGATCCGGCCGGGGCAGGTCGCCGTCGAGGATCAGCGGCTGGCCGGCGTGCTCCGAGTTGAACACGAAGGCGTCGGGCGGCATGCGGGAGGTCTCATTCTGGTGCAGCGTGCCGTCGGGTGCGGTGCGGTAGGCCGCGCGGTTGCGGACCTGCGCGTGGGGGATGCGGCCGTTGAAGTCGTAGGGCTCCCAGAGCTCGGGCTGCTCGAAGGCGTTGGTGAGGCCGTCGCCCTCGACGATCACCACGTCGCAGCCGAGGGCGTCGAGCACGTCGACGTGCGGCAGCGCGAGCATCTGCTCGGTGTCGTGTACGCGCGTCGGCTTTTGCGGGAGCCCGAGGGCGCGGCGCAGGGCCTGGTAGGTGAAGGCGGAGACGCCCGTGGACCTCATGCCGCCCAGATCCTTGGGCAGGCGGTCGGGGGGCAGGTAGTTCAGGGCGGCGAGGACGCGCTGGCGCGAGGTCATGGAAAAAGCGTCCGGCCGCGCGGGGGCGGGGCCGGACTGGGGGGTGGAACGCTCCAGTAGGGTTGGGTCAACCGAAGTATGCGCCGGAACGCGGCGGACCGGCTACGCGGGGGTTGGCCGAGTACGCGCATATCTTGTGTTCACGGTTGCCGGAACGCATTCGCTCGACCCGCGGCGCCCGTTCGCGCAAGGCTGACCCCGACCTCGCCCCATGAAAACCGCGATTCCCCTCGTCAGCGACTGGAAGGTGATGCACGCCGAGCCCTGGCTCGGGCCGACCGTGGCGTGCTCGGCGCTGCCGCTGGCGGAGCGCTGGGTGCCGGCGCAGGTGCCGGGCGACGTGCACCTCGACTACGAGCGCGCGGGACTGATCCCGGATCCGTTCTTCGGGCTCAACCACGACCTCTGCCGGTGGATGGAGGACTGGGACTGGTGGTACCGCACCGAGGTGACCCCGCCCGCGCCCGGTCCGGGCCAGCGGCTGCACCTGCTCTTCGAGGGACTCGACGTCTTCGCCACGGTCTACCTCAACGGCCAGGAGGTCGCGCGGCACCAGAACATGTTCACGCCGCTGCGCGTGGACGTGACCGACCATGTGGTGCCGGGGTCCAACCGGCTCGAGGTGTGCCTGGGCGCACCCACGGCGCCGCCGGGGCGCAGCGCGTCGCCGGAGGTGCGGGGCTACGGCTCGCCGCTGCGCCTGCAGGTGCGCAAGGCCCAGTCCAGCTACGGCTGGAACATCACCCCGCGGCTGGTCACCATCGGCATCTGGCGGCCGGTCTCGTGGCTGCTCGTCGACGCCGTCGAGCTGGCGGACGTGTTTGTGAGCACCGTCGCGGTCCGGCCCGACGGTACCGCGGAGCTCGAGGCCCTGGTCGAGGTGCGCGCCAACCACGGCGCACCCGTCGCGGCCGCCGTGGAACTCACCGTCGCGGGCCAGTCGCGCACGGTCACGGTCCCGGGCGACGGCCGCGCGGTGGAGCGCTTCACGGTGCCAAACGCGGCGCTTTGGTGGCCGCACGGCCACGGGGCGCAGCCGCTCCACGCGTGGAGCGCGGTGCTGCGGCATGGCGGGCGCGAGCTGGACCGCCGGACTGGACGCTTCGGCATCCGGACGGTTGCGCTCATTCAGGAGCCCGGCGCCGACGGCACGACCTCGTTCATCCTGGCGGTGAACGGCCGGAAAATTTTCCTGAAGGGGATGAACTGGACGCCGGTGGACGCGATCTACGCGCGGATCACGCCGGCGCGGTACGACGAGCTGCTGCAGGCGACGCGCGCGGCGAACATCAACGCGCTGCGGGTCTGGGGCGGCGGCATCTACGAGGGCGACGCGTTTTACGCGCGCTGCGACGAGCTCGGGATCCTCGTCACGCACGACTTCATGTTCGCATGCGGCTGCTACCCGCAGGACCTGGCGTTCCTCGACGAGGCGCGGCGCGAGGCGGAGTTCCAGGTGCGGCGCCTGCGGCACTACGCCTGCATCGTGGCCTGGTTTGGCGACAACGAGAACGACGTGCTCGCCGACCTGAGCTTCAACCAGCCCGGCTACCGGCACAACCGGCTCAGCAAGGAGATTCTCCGCGAGGCCGTACGGGCGCACGCGCCACTCACACCATACGTGCCGACGTCGCCGTACTCGCCGACGGTCTACGACCAGAACTCGCCCCTCGAGGGCGACTGCCACCTCTGGGCCCACGGCCAGTCCTACCGGTCCGAGTTTTTCACCCAGCCGCGTCCGCGGATGGTCACGGAGATCGGCCACATGGGCATGCCCGACCGGACGGTGATCGAGCGATTCGTGAGTCCCGACCGGCTCTGGCCGATCTGGCACGCGGAGTACCTCACGCATGGCTCCGACTGCACGCGGCTCGACGGCATCGGGCTGCTGCGGACGATCTGGCAGAGCATCGCGGCGCGGGGCTGGGAGGAGCCGAGTTCCCTCGACGACCTCATCGAAAAGTCACAGCGCCTCCACGCCGAGGCCTCGCGGTTCTGGATCGAGCTGTACGGTGGCCAGCCCGACTGCTGGGGGCTTTTCCTGTGGAGCCTGTCCGACTGCTGGCCCCAGATCTCGCCGGCGTACATCGCGTATCCCTTTGGGCCCAAGCCCGCGCTCGACGCGGTGCGGGAGGCCTACGGCCGCATCCAGCGTTAGGCTGCTCGCTCGGGGAGCGAGCAGCGGTTGAAAGTTGAGGGTTGAAAGTTGAAGGACCCTTTCACGGTGGCCCTGTTGTTCCCGAGTCGCAGGCCGACGGACTCTTTCAACTTTCGACCCTCAACTTTCAACTCCCCAACGCCCCCAGCGGAAACTCGCGCTCGACGGTGTAGAGCGGTCCGCCGGGCTGCAGCACAGTCGAGTAGTGCGTGAACCGCGTGACGCGGAACTCCGGGCCGGCGAAATCGCGGTGGCGCTTCACGTAATGCGCGGCGGCCACGGGTGCGGCGTCCGGCCGCAGGCGGGCGAGCGTAACGTGCGGGTGGAACGTGCGCAGGTCGAGGTCGAGTCCGAGCGCCAGCAGGGAGTCGTCGAGGCGCTGGCGCAGCTGGAAGAGCAGGGGATGTCCGCGGCCCAGGCCGGCCCAGAGCACGGCGGGATGGCCGCGGGGCGGGAACGCGCCCACGCCTTCCAGCGGCAGGAGAAACGGCGCGACGCGGATGGCGCCGAGGGCCGCGTCCAGCGCCGCGCACCGGTCCGCGTCCAGTTCGCCGAGGAAGCGCAGGGTCACGTGCAGCTGCTCCGGCGGCGTCCAGGCGAAGCCCGGCAGCTCGGCGGTCAGCCCGGCGAGCACGCGCCGCGCCTCGTCGGGCAGGGGCAGCGCGATGAAATGGCGCGCGGACATGACGTCAAGTTGACGGCCAGCGCGTCGGCCGCAACCCGGACCGCGCGATTACAGGTCGCGGCTCGGCCGCGGGAGGGGCCGGCCGGCCGGGATGGGGTGGAGGGCACGCCAGAGCCCGCGCCAGTGGAAGCGCATCTCGGCGAGCAGGCCGGGGGAGGCCACGCGCCGGCGGGGGCGCAGCGAGGCCGGGCCGCGGCCGGAACGGGTCCAGGTGGTCGAGGTGGTCATTTTCGACTCCATCGGCCGCCGGGCGGGAAACTTGAGCCGGGCGGCGGAATATTTGAGCAGTCTTGGACAAGATCTGCGCAGCCCGCGTCCGGCGATTCTGCTAGTCTGCCGCCCGGCCGGCCGATTCCGGGCTGGTCGTCAAGTCAGGCCGGCTTTCCTGATTATGCCCCCAACAACGACGAAGGAAAAAAGGATCGACCCCATCCGTGATCGCCGCGTGTGGCTGGAGCGCGAGGCTTTCGCTTTGTCCAAGACCTGTCCCGTCGAGCATGCCAATCCCGTCAACTGCCCGCTGTGCGACCTGCGTCCGCTGCCGCTGACCGAGCGCCGCGCCTGGATCTGCCAGCTCTCCGACGAGGAACTGGAGTACCTGGCGGCCTACCACCGCTCCTGCATGGCGCAGAAAAACGTGGCAGCAGGCGCAGCGGCGGCGCCGGCGTCCCGCCCGTCCACCTGACGCCCCGCCGGGCTAATCCGCGCTCGCTATCATCCCGCGCCGACCCGAACCTGCCGCCCGACCCCGGCGGCGCGATGGATCACGCGCTGTCTTTCAACCCCCTCGCTGCCACCCATGAGTGACCCCGCCCCCCGCCAGACCTTCTCCGCCGCCGTCCTCGGCTACTTCCGCGACTTCGGCGTGCTGCGTGAGACGCAGGCCGAATACTGGGGCGTCCAGATCGTCAACTTCCTCGACTGCACCGCCTACTTCGCGCTGCTGACGATCGCAGCCGTGTTCCTCTCCGACGACCTCGGGATGACCGACAAGCAGGCAGGCTACACGATCACGGCGTTCACGTCGGCGACGTCGCTGATGCTGCTGTTCTCGGGCATGCTGACGGACTGGCTCGGCATCCGCCGTGGGCTGGTCGTCACGATGTGGGGCTCGCTGGTGCTGCGCCTCGCGGTCGTGTGGGTGGGGCTGACGCCCTCGCTGCCGCACCGCGGCATCATCGCCGGCGTGCTGCTGTTCCTGATGGCGCCGTTCATGGCGGCGATCCAGACGATCTTCCAGTCGGCGACGAACCGCTACACCACGCGCCGCTCCCGCAGCGCGGGCTTCAACCTCTGGTACCTGTTCATGAACATCGGCGCGGCGGCCGCGGGCTTCTCCATCGACATCGTCCGCCAGTGGCTGCACCTGCCCAACGTCCACATCTTCACCCTCGGCGTGGTCACGGCGGTGCTCTGCCTCGTGGTGGCCCAGCTGATGATCAAGCGCGAGGACCAGCTGGTGAGCCCCGACGACCCGCCGGCGGCCCAGGCGGAGGAGAAGCAGGTCGTGCGGCAGAACCCGCTGCAGATCTGGCGCGGCATGATCCGCGAGCCGGCCATCTGGCGGCTGCTGGTCCTGATCGCGCTGATCGTCGGCGTGCGCGCGGTCTACGTTTATCTCTACCTGCTGATGCCGAAGTACTGGCTGCGCACGATCGGGCCGGACGCGGCGTTCGGCACGCTCAACGCGATCAACCCGATCGGCATCGTGATCGGCCTCGTGATCTTCATCCCCTTCGCCAACCGGTTTCCGATCTACCGGATGCTGGTCTACGGGGCGATGATCTCGTCCATCGCGCTGGTGCCAATGGCGGTGCCGTGGACCGCCTACGGCATGGACATCGGGCGGGCGCACTACCTCATGGCGCTGCTCTGCATGATCCTGGTCACCATCGGCGAGGTCGTCTGGTCGCCCAAGCTCTACGAGTTCACCGCCGCGATCGCACCCAAGGGCCAGGAGGGCACCTACCTCGGGCTCTCCCTCATCCCGTGGTTCCTCGCCAAGACGCTGGTCAGCGCCTTTTCCGGCCATTTGCTCGAGCGCTGGTCGCCCGAGACCGTGATGGTCCACGGGGTCGCGACCCCGTTGCAGACGGCGATGGTCGCGCACCAGCTTGACTACTGGCACCGGCCGGAGGCGATGTGGCTCGTGCTCGGCACCTATGCCCTGGTCGGCTGCATCGGCGCGGCCTTCCTGGAAAAGTGGCTGACGCAGGGCGTGAAGGCTTCTCCCGGGGCCGCCTGAGTCATCCGCCCCTGGCCGCTGTCCCGCCGCCATGCACTCCCTCGCGGTCCTCGACTACGCCATCATCGGCGGCTACCTCGCCGTGAGCCTGGTGATGGGCGTGCTGATGACGCGCAAGGCGAGCGCGGGGCTGGACCACTACTTCCTCGGGGGCCGCTCGCTGCCGTGGTACCTGCTCGGCGTGGCCGGCATGGCGAACTGGTTCGACCTCACGGGCACGATGATCATCACGTCGTTCCTCTATCTGCTCGGGCCGCGCGGGCTGTTCATCGAGTTCCGCGGCGGCGCGGTGCTCGTCCTGGCGTTCCTGCTCGCGTTCACGGGCAAGTGGCACCGGCGCTCGGGCTGCATGACGGCCGCGGAGTGGATGACCTACCGCTTCGGCGCGGGCCGCGCGGCGGCGGGGGTCCGGCTGCTTACGGCGGTCGTCAACATCCTCATCGCGGTCATGATGCTCGCGTACCTCATCCGCGGGGCCAGCCTCTTCCTCGGCCTCTTTTTCCCCTGGCCGCCGCTGTACACGACGCTCGCGCTGATCACGGTGACGACGCTGTACACCATGAGCGCGGGATTCTACGGCGTGGTGCTGACCGACCTCGTGCAGGGCGTGATTGTCATGGCGTCGTGCGCGATCATCGGCCTGCTCGCGTGGCAGCGCGTGCCGGACAGCGCCAGCCTCGCGGCGCTGGCGGCCCAGGTGACGGGCAACCAGGACTGGACCAGCTCGCGTCCGGCGTGGCACACGCCGATGCCCGCGGGCTACGCGGCGTACTCGCCGATGATCATGATGATGCTGTTCTACCTGGCGCGGAACGTCCTCGGCGGCTTCGGCACGGGCGCCGAGCCGCGGTACTTCGGCGCGCGCAGTGACCGCGACTGCGGCCTGCAGTCGCTGCTGCAGGGCGTGATGGTGATGTTCCGCTGGCCGCTGATGATCGGCTTTGCGGTGATGGGCCTCTACCTGGTGCACGCGCTGTATCCCGACCCCGCCGTCGTGCAGCGCGCCGCGGCGCTGATCCACGCGCAGTATCCCCAGGTCACCGCCGGCTCCTGGCACGACCTCACCAGCGCGCTCGTCAACTTCCCGGCGGAGCACCCCGCCGGCCTCATCCGCGACCTGCAGGCGCTGCTCGGCCCGGACTGGGCCGCGAAGCTGCCGCTGGTCGGCTGGGCGGGAACGGTGAACCCCGAGCAGATCCTGCCCGCGGTGCTGCTCAACCTCGTGCCCACGGGCCTGAAGGGCCTGCTCGTCGTGGCGATGTTCGCCGCGATGATGTCCTGCAAGAACGGCATGGTGAACGCGGCGAGCGGCTTCTTCGTCAAGGACCTCTACCAGAATTTCCTCCGGCCGCGGGCCGCGACCCGCGAGCTGATTATCGCGAGCTACGCCTCGACCCTCGCCATCGTGGCCGTCGCGTTCTGGTTCGGCGTGGCGGCGGCGAGCATCAACAATCTCTGGAGCTGGCTCGTGATGAGCCTCACGTCCGGCCAGCTGGCGCCGCAGGCCCTGCGGCTGTACTGGTGGCGCTGCAACGCCTGGGGCGTCATCGGCGGCACGGTGCTCGGCGCCGTCGGCGCGGTGCTGCAGCGGGCGTTCTACCCGCAGCTGCCGGAGACGTCCCAGTTCCTGCTCATGACGGCGATTTCCTTTCTCGGGACGATTGCCGGCTCGCTGTTGACCGCGCCGACGCCGTTGGCGGTGGTGAAGAACTTCTACCGGACGACGCGGCCGTTCGGCTGGTGGGGCCCGCTGCGCGACGAGTTCCAGGGCGCGGCGCGGGCCGCGATGGACCGGGAGAACCGGCAGGACCTCGCGACCGTGCCGTTCGCGCTGTTGTGGCAGGTGACGCTGTTCCTGCTCCCGATGCAGCTCGTGATCAAGTCCTACGACTCGTTCTGGTGCACGCTGCCGCTGTTCCTCGTCGGCGTGGCCGGCCTGTACCATTTCTGGTGGCGGCCGCTCTGGGCCCGCGAGCCCTGAGCCTCAGGCGGGGGCGAGGGCGGCGGCGATCGCCTCGGCGAGCTCGGACATGCTGAGGGGCTTGTTGAGCAGCCGGAAGATCCCGAGCGCCTGCATCCGCTCATGGGTAAACTGGCCGGTGAACCCGCTCGCGATGAGGATGGGGATGGTGGGGTGGGCGGCGCGCAGCTTCTCGGCAAGGTCGAGGCCGGTCATCCCGGGCATCTGGAAATCGGTGAGGACGAGGTCGAAGGACGCGGGGGCGTCGGTGAACAGCCGGCGGGCCTGCTCCGGGTCGGACTGCACGACGACGGCGTAGCCCAGCCGCTCGAGCAGGATGCGCAGCGACTTCGCGACCGGGGCCTCGTCCTCGACGACGAGGATCCGCTGGCCCCGGCCCCGCGGCAGCTCCGGGGTGGCCGGGCCGCCGTGGGCGGCGACCGGCGTGTGGGCGGGGAAGAACAGCTCGAAGGTTGTGCCCGCACCCGGCGCGCTGCGCACGCGGATGGCGCCCTCGTGGCTGCGCACCACGCTGCGCACGACCGCAAGGCCCAGGCCGGTGCCCTCGCCCTTCTTCTTCGTCGTGAAGAACGGCTCGAAGATCCGTTCCAGCAGCGCGGGGTCCATGCCGCAGCCGTTGTCGGCGACCTCCAGCACCACGCAGGGCCCGGGCGCGAGGTCGTGCAGCTCCGCCGCCTCGGCCGCCTCGACCTGGCGGGCGAGCAGCCGGATGGTGATCAGGCCGCCGCGCGGCGGCAGGGCCTGCGCGGCGTTGATGGCGAGGTTCATCACGACCTGGTGGATCTGGGTGGCGTTGGCGAGGACCACCGGCGCCTGGTGGGCGAGCTCGGTCCGGATCTCCACCGTCGCGGGGATGGTGGACCGCAGCAGCGAGAGCGTGTCCTTGACCACGTGCTGGAGCAGCAGGGGCCCGCGCTCGGATTCCTCGGAGCGGCTGAACAGCAGGATCTGGCGCACGAGCTCCTTGGCGCGGTTGGCGCAGTTGAGCACCTCGACGAGGAACTCCCGGATCTGCGGGTGCGTCGGCGGGCAGTCGAGCTCGGCCAGCTGCGCGTAGTTGATCACGCCGGTGAGGATGTTGTTGAAGTCGTGCGCCACGCCGCCGGCGAGGGTGCCGAGCGCCTCGTACTTCTGGCCGAGCAGCAGCCGCGCCTGGATCTGCGCGCGCTCGGCCTCGGCCCGGCGCACCGCCGTGATCTCCACCTGCGACGTGAGCAGGCGGGGCCGGCCCGCGATGGTGATCAGCGCGCCGGTGCAGAGCATGATCCGCTCGACGCCCGCCTTCGTGCGCAGCGTGGCCTCGTAGGCGCGGACCAGGCGCTCCGTCCGCACCCGGTGCCGGAACTCCTCGAGCTGCTCCGCGCTGACCCAGGTGCCGAGCTCGGCGACGGTCTGGCCGATGACCTCGGCGCGCGTGTAGCCGAACAGCTCGAGCGTCACGGAGTTCACCTCGAGCAGGCGCGCGTCCTCGGCGTCCGAAAGCTGGATCGGGATCGGGCTGGCGTCGAACACGCCGCGGAACATCGCCTCGCTTTCCCGCAGGGTCAGCTCGGCCTGGACGCGCTGGGTGATGTCGCGCACCACCGTGATGAAGGCCGGCCGGCCCTGGTGGGTGCAGGCCTTGGTGGCGGTCTCGACGTTGATGCGCGCGCCGTCCTTGCGGAGGCCGACGGACTGGCACGGCGGCCCGAGGGTGGTCCAGGGGTTGAGGGTCGTGCCGGGGGTCGTCCCGGGCGAAATGAGGCCGGCGAGCGTGCGGTCGGCCAGTTCCTCCGGCGCGTAGCCGAACATGCGCGCATACGCGCCGTTGGCGGTCTTGATCAGCCCGTCCTGGTGGATCACGGAGCCGTCGAAGGCCGATTCGACCAGCCCGCGGTAGCGCTCCTCGGCCTCGCTGAGCCGCGCGGCCTGGGCCACGCGCTGGGCGATCACGCGCCGCTGCCAGTAGAACAGGAGGATCAGCGCGACGGCGACGATGCCGGCGGGGAGGAAGAACGGGCGGAGGTCGCGGACGCGGATCTGGTGCGGCTCGCTCGGCCCGACCCAGCGGTCGTAGATGCGGTCGAAGGTGCCATCGTGCAGGACGCGCGCGAGCGCCTGGTTGAGCTGCGCGAGCCGGGCGGCGTCGCCCTTGTGCACGGCGAAGTGGTACGAGTGGATCACGTCCTCGAGGAACGCGTTGCTCAGCCCGCGCTGCTTGACCTCCGCCGGGGTCAGCCGTCGCGTGAGCAGGGCGACATCGATGTCGCCGCGCGCGAGGGCGGCGAACAGCTCGTCCTTGCCGTTGAACGGGACGATCGTGCCGTTCCAGCCATGGTGGTGGACGAGGTTGAGGTACTCGAGCGTGCCCGACCGGGCGCCGATCCGCTTGCCGGCCAACTCGCTGGACCGGTGCGGCGCAGGCTGGTCGTCGCGGACGTAGACGACGCCGTGCATCGTGGCGTGCGCGATCGAGAAATCCATCGTCAGCGCCCGCTCCTCGGTGAAGGTGACGTTGGCCAGCGCGTCGATCTTGCCGGCCTCGAAGTCCTTGAGGAGGTTCGTCCACGACCCTTTGTGCAGCTCGAACTGGATGTCGCCGTCGCGGGACATCTCCCGCAGCAGTTCGGGCGTGAAGCCATTTAGGCGCCCCTCCTTGTCCACAAACGACAGGACACCGGTGGACAGTCCCTCCAAGCCGATCCGGATCGGCTGGGCAGACTCGCCGTGGAGCACGGACGCCGTGGCCAGCGCTAGCGCCGCAATGATCAGGCGCAGGGGCGGAGGCATCCGCAGCCAGGGTGAATGGAAGGGTGAAGCCACGCGACGGGGGGGCCACCAGTCAGGGTGGCCGCCCTGACTGAGTCAATCCACAGGCGCAGGCTGTAGCCGGTTCAGCAGGGCTGGTGACCCCAGTCCTGCTCCTTCAGCTCCTTCTCAAACCGCGCCATCTGCTCCTCCGGGCTGAGGGTGTGAACGGGGGCCGGTTCGCCGATCTTGGGCTCCGTGGGATCCAGCAAGGGGGGCGGCGGGACCGCGCTGGGCACGGGGGCGGGCGGCTGGCCGGACGGCACGGGGTTCACGTTGGGACGGTAGCAGGGTCCGGCGGAAACGCCACCCCGACCGGGAAATTGTCGGACTGTCCCGGCGGGTGGCTTTTCGGCGCCAATGGGATTAGGGTCAGGCATGCGCCCGCCTTCCGACAGGCTGGACCGGCC
The DNA here is from genome assembly GCA_903825285.1 of uncultured Opitutia bacterium. Classification (GTDB taxonomy): domain Bacteria; phylum Verrucomicrobiota; class Verrucomicrobiia; order Opitutales; family Opitutaceae; genus Opi-474. The sequence continues at coordinate 122,932 of CAIJZY010000003.1, forward strand.
GGGGCCCCCCGACATGTTCGCGGGGGTGCGCCAGCGGATGGTGCAGGAGCAGCTGGCGGGCGACCCGGAGCGGCCCATCCGGAATTCCGCCGTGCTCGCGGCGATGACCCGCGTGCCGCGCCATGAATTCGTGCCGGCGTCGCAGCACGCGGAAGCCTACATGGCGTGGCCGCTGCCCATCGGATTCGGCCAGACCATCTCGCAGCCCTACATCGTGGCGCTCATGACCGAGGAACTCGACCCCCAGCCGACGGACCGGGTCCTTGAGATCGGCACCGGGTCGGGATACCAGGCCGCCGTGTTGTCCGGGCTCGTCGCGGCCGTGTTCACGGTCGAGATCGTCGAGCCGCTGGCCCGGGACGCGGCCGCCCGCCTGGGGCGGCTGGGCTGCCGCAACGTGCAGGTGCGCGCCGGCGACGGCCACGAAGGCTGGCCGGAGGCGGCGCCCTTCGACGCGATCATCGTCACCTGTGCGCCGGAATCCGTGCCCCCTCAGCTGCTGGCACAGCTGCGCGACGGCGGCCGCCTGATCATCCCCGTCGGGCCGCTCGGCGACCAGGAACTCCGGCTCCTGGAGCAACGTCCCGGCCGGCCGGGACAGCGGGCCGTGCTGCCCGTGCGGTTTGTGCCCATGACGCGGGGGGCCGGGCGCAGTGCGGTGCCCGCCACATTTAATTTGTGACCGGCCCGGGCGCGCGGCACCTTCGGCGGCCATGGAACGCCGCAAGCTGAACCGGATCAGCGCCCTGCTCCTGCTGCTGGGGCTCGGCAGCGCCGTTGCCATTTTCCTGCTGGCCAAGCCCGAGGAGGACAACGAGCTCCTCAATGATTCACGCGGGGCGCGCCGCTATCACCGCGAGCTGCGCATGATCGGGGGCAATGCGAACCTGCTGTCGGCCCAGTTCCGCGAGTGGTTCGACAGCCTCTGGCACGGCCAGGCCCTGGCCGGCACCGTGGCGGTGCTCACCGTCGGCACCACGCTGGTGTTCCGCTACGTGGCCACGTTTCCCGCGGCGGAAGATCCCGCGACCACCGCCGCCGCGGCCTCACCCCCGCCGGGCGCCAAGGATGAAGCCGGCTGAGCCAGTCCACGCGCGCGTCGGCACGCCCGCCCGGATGCTGCTCGGCGCGCTGCTCCTCGCCGGGGGCTTGTCCGCGGCGGAGCCCGAAGGACTGCGCAGCCGTGACGGTGTGATCTGGGTGATGACAAACAGCCAGCCGGTGCGGCTGAGGCACAACCCGGCGGCGCGCAATCCCACGCTGGCCACCCTCATGCAGTTCATCCGGAAGGACGACACCAACCAGGTGCCCTACACCACCGGAAAGTTCGTGTGCACGGAGTTCGCCGTCCAGCTCCAGGCCCGAGCCGAGCGGGCCGGGCTGCGGGCGGGGATCGTCTTTGTCACCTTCACCACCGGACCCGGCCATGCGCTCAACGTCTTCCAGACGGCGGACCGCGGTCTGGTCTTCGTGGACTGCACCGGCGGGCCGCCGGGCCAGGCGCAGGCGACGGGCGCGTTCGACACCTTCGGGTACCTGCAGAAGGGCCGGCCCTATGGACGCCTGCCGCTCGACGTGGGGGCCGAGTCGCCGGCCTCGTATGCGCACTACGAGCGCATCATGTCGGCCCGCGAGAAGATCGGCATCTGGGCGCAGTGGCTCGAGTCCGAGCGCACCGGACTTGCCGCGGATGAGCGCGCGATCGCCGAGGCCCAGGCGCATCCGGGCATCGCGCCCGAGGCGCTCAACGCGCTCATCGACCGCCACAACGACCGCGCCCATCTCTACAACGCGCGGGCCGAGATCGTGAACCGCTTCCAGCTTGCGGTGGAGGAGGGCTACGCGATCAATCCGGCTCCGGTGGCGGATTTCGAGATCCGCTGGTGACCCCGGACACGGCCGCGTGGCGCGGGAAGATCAACGCGCGCCATTCGGCTTCTGTCAGGGGAAACCAGGGCCGCTGGAAGTCTGTGCCCAGGACCCACGTGACGGTTGCGGCGGGCGCGGATCGGTTGCGCAGCAGGTAGTAGTCGGCCCGGTAGCGCCACAGGCAGCGTGTGTGGCCGATGGCGATGAGCCCGCGCCGGTCGGTGGGCGCCACGAAATTGAACCGCGCGAAGCGGCGCAGGAAACGCGAGTAATGCTGGCCGATCAGCACGGCCTCGGGCCGCAGGTAGAGATTGAACCCGTCGATCTGCGGGGTGTCGCGCCCCTCGTGGGCGATGAAGTAGGGGTAGAGCTGCCAGCCCGCGAAGCCGAAGGGGGCGAAGCCGAGCTCCGCGGGCCGCAGCTGGCCGGCACGCAGCGCGCGTTCGCTCACCTCGCAGAGGGCCGCGCCGCGGTCGAGCCACGCCTTGAAGTCGAGCACGAGCACCGCATGCACCGCGCCGAGCCCGACCGCGCCCGCGACGACGAGCAACTGGAGCAGCCTACGCGGCATGGCGGGAGTCGACGTCCGGCCACTGGCTGCCAAAGAAGCCGAGGATCGCGGCATCGATGAAGTAGTAGTCCCACACCGCGCCGCGGAGCGCGATCAGGCCCAGGCTGAGGCCGGCACAGGTCGCCGGCGCGGCGCGGAGCTGCAGCCCGCGCCAGGTCCAGCCAAGGACGCCGGCCAGCACCAGCGCCTTGAAGTAGAAAAATCCCAGCGGGCCGGACAGCATCGGTTGCTCCCATTGGACGAAGGAACGCACATCCAGCATGAGCAGCCCGATCGCCAGCAGGGCGAGCCCGGCAACGACTGCAGTCGACCGAAACTCGCGGCGCGGTGCCACGGGCCGAGTCAGCTGGCCGACCATGAAGCCGAGTCCTGCGGCGCCGAGAAACACGCCTCCGCCGACCATCGCGCTCCGCACCAGGCTGGCACACGAGGCCCGCGCGAGAAGGTGATCCGTGATCACGGCCTGGGCGTGCGTGTGATTCATGGTGAGCTTGAGCGCGAGATAGACACCGATCCCCGCCAGCGCGGCCCATGCGGGCGGACCAGGTTGTTCTGCTGAGTTGCCCGCGTCCCGTCGGCGCCAGGCAGAGATTGAGGCGGCCAGGGGCAGGCCGATCCAGGCGAGGGCGCTCTGGCGCGCGGCAAGCGCGAGTGACCAGGCCAGCGCGAACCATCCCCAGCGTCGTCGCTCGGCGGCGAGCACCGCCCCGAAGAGGCCGGGCAGGTACAGCGCGAGTCCGGTGAACTGGACCGTCTTCCAGAACAGGGTGGGAAAGGTCAGCACGGCGGCGGCGAGGCCCAGCGCGGCCGATGTGCGTCCCGTCCACCGCCGCAGGAGCAGGGCGCAGAGACCGAACGAGACCGCGGCCAGCGCGGCCAGGAGTCCGTAGGTTGCAAGGTGGAAGCTGCCCGTGGCGAGGTAGAGCAGTGCGCTCAGCGCCGAGAGCGACGCGGCCCAGGGCTCGAGCCAGTCGTCGGTCCAGGGCCGGCCGTGCTGCAGTGTCGCGATGACCGAGCGCAGGTAGCCGAAGTCATCGTCGAGCGGTACCACCCGGGGCGGCAGGCAGGCGTAGACCAGCGCGCCGAAGAGGGTCGCGCCCAGGCCGAGAAGCAGGAGGTCACGCTTCGCCGGCCGCATGCGGGTCAGGGTTCCCTCGCGTGGAAAACGGCGGCGGGCGTTCGCCTAGTTGACCGGCTGGCGGGAGACGCGCTGCATGGACTTCACTTCGGCGAGGCGGATCGCCTCCTCATGCAGCTTTTCCTCCTGGTCGGCGCGGAAGACGGCCAGCTGGTCCGGCGTGAGGATCGCGGCGGCCTTGGCGAGGATGGCCTCGTGGACATTGACGCCGGGATTGGCGGCATCGGTCAGGCGAGCGCCAGAGGCGGATGGCAGCGTGGAGTAATGGAGCGACTTCGCGGCCTCGGCGAGGGCGAGGGCCTGGTCCTGGGAGAGCGGCACGCCGGCGTACGACATGTCGAGCGCGACGTAGCTCTGGAGCTGGTTGTACTCGTCAGCCACCGCGAGCCGGCGCTGCAGGTCGTGGTTGGCGTCGGGGCCGAGGAGCGTGGCAATCTGGTCGTCGACGTCCTTGGTCGCGACCGCCTCCGCCTGCGCGGCCAGCCCGCGGTCATGGATGCCCTCCTGCCGCACCGCGGCGCGGGCGTCGTCGGTCGCGAGGCGCCGCTCCACGAGCAGATTCCGGAGCCTGGAGGCGGTGCCGGCGGGCAGGTTGAGCCCGTCGACCAAGGGGCCGAGCAGGCGCTGGACGCTGCGGGCCAGCATGCGCCGGTGCGCCGCGGCCGCGTCGGGATCGTGGGCGCGGATGCCGGGATCAATGGCGACGCCGGACGGCGCGGGCTGGTTGGCCTGCAGGAGGCGCAGCAGCTCGGCCGGGTCGCGATTCGGGCCCCCGCGGGTCGGAGGGGCCGGGCGGAGCTGCTGCAGCGCGGCGAGCTGCCGGCGGGTGTCGGCCAGCTGCTCGCGGTAGGCGAGGCGCTGGGAGACCAGGACAGTGACGAGGGCGATGGCCAGCAGGGCGAGAATGATGACGATCATCCAGGACGGCCGGCGGGAAGGGGCGGGTTCCATGGCGGGGGTTTCAGAGCCGGACCTTCAGGCTGACCCACTCGTGATGCTTCCGGGGGTTGCCCGCGGCGTAGGACACGCCGCCGGTGTCGACGACGAAGATGGAGTAGGCGCGCTGGGCCAGGCTGGGGATTTCCAGCTCGATGGGATCGGGGATGTGCACGCGCAGCCGGCCAAAGAGCGGGGTGGTCTTGGTGGGGTTGCGCACGAACACGACAATGGAGAGATCTGTCACGCTCGGCGCGCCGGCGGTGGCGGTGCGGAACCGCGCCTCGGCGGCGAGGGCGGCGGCGGGACTGGCGACGGCCGCCGCGAGGTCGGCGCGGGGCACGACGGCGTAGACCACCTCGACCCCGCGGCGGATCTCGGCGGAGACGTCGGCGGAGCCGAGGCCGGCGCGGGCCGGGGCGGAGCCGAGCAGGAAGAGCGAGGCGAGGGCGGCGGCGAGGCGGAGGCGGGGCAGGATCATGGGCGGAGGGGAGGGCGGGGCGCAGGCTGGGAAAGGCGCACACGAATAGTCAACCATACACCAGCCGTGTGATCTACGCCTGCCGGCGGGCCGGGCGCGGGGCCCGGTCCGCCGGAGCGGGAGTCCGCGCGGCTCAGCCGCCGTACCACCACCCGATGTAGATGAAGGTGCCGTAGTAGAATTCCTCGACGGAGCTATCCCACCAGTCGCGCACGTAGTCGTAGTAGTAGATGATGTCGGTGAAGAAGCTCCAGCTGGTGCTGTAGCCGATGTATGTTCCGTAGAAGGGATTCACAAGGAAGAGGCCCATGAGCAGGGCCCAGTCCATCAGCGTGGCGGCGACGGCGGTGTCCTGGTACTGGTTGGTGTTGGTGATGCCCAGCGCGGCCTCGAGGTCGGTGTCCACGATGGAGCCGCAGTTGCAGTAGAGCGCGTTGTAGTCGTACTCGTAGTGGTTGAGGTGGTACTCGAGCTGGACCAGCTGCGCGTCGGTGCAGTTGTAGGTGTTGGCCAGCGAGCCGTAGTTCGCGATGCGGGACGTGTCGTCCTCGATGTGGCCCTCGTAGGAGCCGAGGTGGGTGCCGCCCTCGTAGAACCCCAGCGCCACCGTGTGGGTGTCGGAGTAGGTGAGGAGGACGGAGACGTGGACGACGCCGTAGTTGACGGTGGAGTAGTACACCTGGGCGGTCTGGGCCCGGGCGGCGAGGGTGCAGAGGACGAATCCCAGGATGAGTCCGAGGCGGGACAGGCTTGGTTTCATGGAGCTGCGGGGTGGGGTTGGATCCGCCGCCGGAAAGCCGCTCGGGTTCCGGTGGGGCAGAGAGGGAGGGTGAACGAGGAGCGAATGCGCGGAGGAAGCGCGCCCGGGCGCGGCGCCGCGAAACGGAAAACCGCCTAAGTTTAGGTGGGCGCGGCGGGTGCGGAACCGATTCGTCCCGGGCTGCGCCGAGGCTTGGCTTCCGCGAAACATTCAGCAAAATCCGGGCTGTATTCCGCAACGGACGCGCAGGCGGATGCGGCGCGGACGGCTAGGATGGCCCCGGTCAGCAACAATCCTCCTCGGCTCATGAATGACGTCGCCTCTTCGGACCTGAGAAATTTCTCCATCCTCGGCCACGCGTCAGCCGGCAAGACCCTCCTCTGCGAAGCCATGCTCGCCTGTTCCGGCGACATCGGCCGCATGGGCTCGATCGCCGCCGGCACGACCGTGTCCGACTATCACGCCAGCGAGCACCAGCACCAGATCTCGGTGCACGCCTCGCTGCTCCACCTGCAGTGGATGAACCGCAAGTTCAACCTGCTCGACTGCCCCGGGTACGCCGACTTCATCAGCGAGGGCCTCGGCGCGCTGCGCGTCGGCGACTTCGCGCTCATCGTGATTAACGCCGCCCACGGCCTCGGCGTGGGCACCGACGCCGCGTGGGACTACGCCACGCACTACGAGCTGCCGAAAATGCTCGTGGTAAACGCGCTCGACAAGGCGAACGTGAGCTTTGACACGGTGCTGGAGGACGCGCGGACGCATTTCGGCAAGAACGTCTTCCCGCTCTCGATCCCGCTCGACGCCGGCCCGGGCTTCAGCCGGGTGCTCGACGTGATGCGCAACGAGGTCGTCACCTACAAGCCCGGCGGCAACGGCAAGTACACCGAGGTGCCCGCCACCGGCGAGCTGGCCGAGCGCGTGTCGGCGCTGCACAAGCAGCTCATCGAGTACGTCGCCGAGTCCGACGACGGCCTGATGGAGAAGTTTTTCGAAAAGGGCATCCTCGCCGAGGAGGAGTTCCGCGCCGGCCTGCACCAGGCGATCCAGCGCCAGGTCTTCGTGCCACTGTTCGCCGTGTCCGCCGAGACCAACGTCGGCGTCGCCCGCCTGATGGACTTCATCGCCAAGTACGGCTCGGCACCCACCGACCGCGCGGAAGTGTCCGCGCGGGATGCCTCCGGGATCTCCGGCTCGGTGCCGCTCACGCAGCCCGAGCCGGTCCTGTATGTGTTCAAGACGATGAACGAGCCGGGCGTGGGCGAGCTGTCGCTCTTCCGGCTGTTCGCCGGCACGGTGAAGCCCGGCGACGAGCTGCTCAACTCCGCGCGGAACCTCTCCGAGCGGCTCGGCCAGCTCTACGTCCTCAACGGCGGCACGCGCACGCCCGTCGCCTCGCTGGGCGCCGGCGACCTCGGCGCGGTCGTCAAGCTGCGCGGCACGCACACCGGCGACACGCTCTGCAGCCCCAAGCGGCCGGTCGTGCTGCGCAAGGTCGAGTACCCCGCGCCCAACATCCATGGCGCGCTGAAGCTCCGGTCGAAGGGCGACGAGGACAAGCTCGCCGTCGGCCTCGCCACGCTGCACCAGGAGGACCCGACGTTCCACTACCGCGTGGACGACGAGATCCACCAGACGATTGTCTCGGGCCAGGGCGAGATCCAGCTCCAGGTGATCGTCGAGCGGCTGCTGCGGCGGTTCAATGTCGCGGTCGAGCTCGAGGAGCCCCGTATCCCGTACCGCGAGACCATCCGCGGCCACGGTGAGTCGCGCTACCGGCACAAGAAGCAGACCGGCGGTGCCGGCCAGTTCGCCGAGGTGTGGCTGCGCGTCGAGCCCGGCCCCCGCGACAGCGGCGTCAATTTCATCCAGTCCCTCGTCGGCACCAACGTGGACCGCGTCTTCGTCCCCTCGGTCGAGAAGGGCGTCCGCACCGTCTGCAAGGAGGGCGTCCTGGCAGGCTACCACGTGTCGGACGTGAAGATCGACTTCTACGACGGCAAGATGCACCCGGTGGACTCGAAGGACATCGCCTTCCAGGTGGCGGGCTACCACGCCTTCAAGGAGTCGTTCCTCGCCGCCGGGCCCTGCCTGCTGGAGCCGGTCTACACCGTGACGGTGATGGTGCCCGAGGAGTACCTGGGCGCGGTGATGGGCGACCTGTCATCCCGCCGCGGGCACATCCTCGGCGTGGACATCGACGGCCACTTCCAGGTCGTCCGCGCGCAGGTGCCGCAGAAGGAGCTCTACCACTACAGCACGACCCTGCGCTCGCTGACCAGCGGCCGCGGGCGCCATTCCGAGAGCTTCAGCCACTACGCCGAGGTGCCGCCGGAGGCGGTGGCGAAGGTGCTGGCCGAGGCGAAGGCCCGGAAGGACGCCGAGGTGGCGCTGAAGCACTAGGGCGGAAACTTTAGCCGGGACCAGTGACAGGAACGAACTTCAACCCCATCCGATTATGACGACCTGGAAGATCGAAATCACCGAGCCGCACAGCGGCGAACTCGGCGAAGCCGTGCTCCACGAGGACCACGGCTTCGCGATGGAAGAGTACACCTACGAGGCCGGCCACAAGATCGATGTGGCCGTGCACGAGACCCACGACCCGCGGTGGCACATCTTCACCGACCTCGACTCGGGCCACCGCTTCAAGATCCCGCCGGAGAAGTACCGGAGGATCTAGCCGGCCTGGCGGCCGGAAACGCGAAGGTCAAAATTCGAAATTCGAGTTAAGCATTACGGCTGAATTTCAAAATTCATGCCGCGATGGCGCCATAGGTGCTTCACTCGAATTTTGAAATTCAGCCGTCGGGCTTGATCCGCCCATTTCTCAGCTCCTCCGCGTAGAAGTCCGGGTAAAGCGTCCGCGTGCAGCTGGGGCAGATGCTGTGGGTGAAGGTCGCGTCGGAACGCTCGGCGATGTACGCCTCGACGCGGTTCCAGTAGCCGCGGTCGTCGCGGATGCTCTTGCACGAGGAGCAGATCGGGAGGAGCCCGGACAGCGCCTTTACCTGCTCCAGCGCCTCCTTCAACTCGCGGTTCCAGCGCACGGCGCCGGCGATGAGCAGGCTGGCATACAACGCGACCATGAAGATGCTGACCTCGATGGTGGACAGCTGGAGCACCGCCTCGGCGGACGCGGCGACCGGGTGCAGATCGAGGAGCCCGACGGCGAGGATGCGGGCGCCATGGAAGATCGCATGCGCGCCGAGGACCACGGCGGGCAGCTCGCGCCCCTCCCACCACACGCCCCGGCCGGGTCCGCGCAGCGCTTGCGCGGCCAGGAGCGAGATGAACAGCCAGCAGGTCGAGTTGACGAGCATGCGGGTCGCCACCGAGCCGTGGCCGAGCACGACCAGGGTGAGCGCAACCAGATGCGCGAGCAGCAGCGTGACGCTGCGCTGGGTGTAAGGCTGCCGGCCCTTGAACCGCCGGATACCGGCCCAGAGCAGCAGGTGCGCGGCCGTGATCACCACGGACGGCAGGATCTGGCCGACGAAATCCGTCAGCAAGGGCCGGAGGGTCAGCAGGCCGTCCGCCACCAGCATGCTCGTCGCCGCCAGCATCCAGAACCACATGGCCTCGTTGCTGTGATAGCGCCACCAGGCGATTGCGAACACCAGGGCCAAGCTCGCGGCGATCAGGGTGTTGACCAGGTTCAGGGGGGTAAGCGACTGAAGCATGACCGACGCTACAAATCGCCCCTCCTCCGACAAGTCAGAAATATAGGGTGAAATACCCATGAGAAAGCATGAAATTCGAGTTAAGCACGACTCAGGGAGGGTCTAGGCCCGATATAGGGCGGGGTCGGCGACCCCGCCGTTTGGGGTGAACGGCGATCTCCTGCTCCGCGACATGAATGGCGGGGTCAGCGACCCCGCCCTACAGAGTTACAGAAACCAAGCCGGTGCCGCCGCGGCTTGCTTGGACGGGGATAAGCCTTGGGGCTTAACTCGAATTTTGCCCTTCGTGCTTCCCAGCACGCCTAGCGCTGGGAGTGGATCGCCTGTCCGAGGGCCTTCACCTGCGGCCAGAAGGCCTCGTCGATGAGACCGCGCTGGGTAAGGGGCGCGTCCCATGAGACCACGCCGCCGCGGCTATTGATGAACTTCGTGTAGCCGATGGTGAGCTCGTCGGGAAAACGCACCGGACCCTTGCCCCACCATTCGCCCATGATCGTGAGCACGTGCAGCTGGGCGCCGTTGAGGTAGCGCTCGTAGTTCTGGAGCCGCGAGTAGTCGGGCGTGTTGCCGGCGGCGACGGTCATGTCGCGCTCAATCTCGCCGGGCGTGAAGTCGTCGCACTCGGTGATGGAATAAAGCGGGGTGCGCAGGCCGTTGTTGAAGGCGACGATCGCGTCGGGATTCCCCGCCTTCAGCGCCTCGGCAAAGCTGCGGTAGTTGGGCGCGTCGGGGTGCGAGTATGCGGCGGTGTTGTAGGGCCCGTCGATCCACCAGCCGCTGAGCGATGTTCCCCAGCGCAGCGACCACTCGCGCGCGACCGCCTCCCAGTTCCGCTGCAGATCCGTGAGGCGCTCGTCGGGCCGGCCCTCCAGCCGGGCCTTCGCGACCGCGTCGGCGGCGGGCGCGCCGCCGGGCAGGTAGGCGAGCAGCCGGATGCCGCGCGGCGTGAGCGCGCGGGCGAGGTCGGCGATCAGGTCGCGGCGTGAGCATTTGCTCGGGCGGATCCCGACGATGTCGTCGTAGGCCTGGTTGGGCGAGAGGTAGAATCCCGAGTTCTGCCCGAGGGTGATGACGAAGTAGGGCACTTGGGCCTCGGCCAGCTGGCGGGCGAGTCCCTCGACGTCGAACGCGTCAATGCGCCGGTTCCATTCGTCCACTGGCAGCGCGATCGGCTGCAGGTTGCTCGCCGAGTCGGCGAGGTAATGGGTGAACAGCCCCCACCGGCACTGCTTGAACCAGTCGGTGTTGGCGCGTATCCAGGGGGCAGGGGTGGGAGGCATGGAGGGAGTTGAAAGTTGAAGGTTGAAAGCTGAAAGCCGAGAGGCCGTGACGAGATGGACGAGCGGGCTCCAGCTTTCAACTTTCAACCTCAACTTTCAACAGCGCACCGCGCTCAGTACTCCACGTTGCGGCAGCGTTCCTCCAGGAAGCGGGCGTAGCGCTCCACCTGCTGCTCGGTGAGGAGGGGGCGGCGGGAGGTCAGGACGGGCGCGAGCACCTTCGGGTTGACGACCCGCAGTGGACTGCGGGTCTTTTCGATCACCATCCAGCCGGGCACGGTCAGCACAGGCTCGACGCGCGGGGCCTCTCCCGTGACGGCGCCGAGCTTCTCCTCGAGCCACTGGGCGTTGCGCCGCGCCTGCTCGATGCCGTGCCGGTCCTCGCCCCACGGCCAGCTCAGCGAGATCCCGTCGAACCAGACCTCGTAGTCCTTGCGCCCCGGCCGCGACCGGCCCTTGCGGCGGGTCTTGGTCTCGATGGCAAAGATGCCGGATGGCCCGATCGCGACATGGTCGATGTTGAAGGAGGCCCGGCCCGCGGTCGCGGGCACGTCGTGGAAAATCCGCCAGCCCTTCAGCTTCAGCGGCTCGAGATGCTCGGCCACAACCCGCTCGCCGAAATAGCCCAGATAGCGGTTGCTGCGCTCGATGATCCGGCGGTTCAGCCAGCGCGCCGAGAGGATGAACGCCACGATGAAAAATCCGACGCTCACACCCAGCCCGGCGACTGCGCCCCAGCCCGGCAGCCGCGTGAACACCACCAGAGCCAGGACGCCCACGAACACCGGCACGTACGCGGCCGTGACCATGTAGAGGAACAGGTTTTCCTGAAACTCCGTGATGATCTTGAACTGCGTCTCACCCGGCATGCGCAGCAGACGCAGGTCGTTGTCCAGCGGATGGCGCACCTGGCGCTGCCGCCGCATCCACCAGAGCATCGCCACCACGCAGGCCAGGAAGAAAATGAAGTAACCTACAATCAGGATTCCGGTGTAAAGGGTCATAGGTAAATCGGCTCACGCCCGGCGTGGCCCGACGTTGCCTATTGCAGACAATTCACATCCCAAAACACGCCTGCAGAATACATAATTTTAGGTAGGCAACTCAGCTTAAAAGCAGGTCTGGCGCTGGTGGGCCGACGCAAATCGCGTGCGCTGGAGAACGCCATTGCCCTGCATCAGTTCCGCTGCTCACGTTGCGGCCATGCAACGCTTTCCCGGGTTACCTGGGCGGGTGATCCTCCGCGCCGGCGTGGTGGCCGTGCTGCTGCTATGCGGGGCGCTGCAGGCGGAGGACGATGCCGACAACACCTGGTTCAAGCACTTCTACCAGACGCAGGACGTGGCGCGGTTTGACGCCTATTGGAACCGGGTGATGACGGAGCGCTGGCTCAGCCAGCGCAACGTGGCGCCGCCGCTTATCGGCTTTGTGAGCCAGGTCGTGCACCGCCATCCGGCGCTGATCAAGGGCCGGCTCGACCAGCCCCGCGAGTTTCCCGGCGAGCAGAAGGACGCGATCCTGCAGATGCTGTGGCTGAGCAACACGCCGGAGGCGCGCGCCGTGCTGGTCGCCGCCGGGGAAACGGAACTGGCGAATGCGCCGCCACCGCCGATCGCCGCGCGGGTGATCCGCTCGGGCGGCGACCTGGACGTCTGCTGGGGCTGGTTTTTCGCCACCGGCGATCGCGCCGCGCTGGAGCCCATCATCCGCACGCTCGATTATGTCACCGCGGTCGGCGCCATGGACCGCTACAAGTCCGGCCCCAAGACGCCGGAGACGAAAGCCGCCGCCGTGCAGGAGGTCCTGTTTCGGGCGGCCGCCTGGTCGCTCAGCGCGAACGCCCGGGAAAATCCCGATGTTCTGCAGGCGTTGCAGGCCGCGGCGAAGGATCCCCAGGCCCCGCACGTGCGTCAGGTCGGACTGGCGCGACTGATCGCGAATGCCGCTGCGCCTGTGGCGAAGCCGGCGCCCGCCAGCACGCCGCCGGAGGGACGGTAGCCTCCGGTCCGGGCTTGGCGCTGGAGCGGAAAGCTTCCAGCCTGTGTTCATGAACGAACACACGCCCTTGCTGGGCTGGGCGGCCGGCAGCCTGCTGGCGGTGCTGTTCCTCGCCTTCGCGGTGCGCGCGGGGCGCCGGCTGCGGTTTCTCACCGACACCCCGACCTCGAAGGCGAAAGGGGTCTTCATCGGCCAGGTCGAGCTCGCCGGCCGCGCGACCATCAGCCAGCCCGTGCGCTCCTATCTCGCCGGGTCCGACACCGTCTGGTTCCGGTTCACCGTCGAGGAGGAGTGGGAGCGCTGGGAAACCGTGACGACCACCAACAGCAAGGGCGAGACCTCGACCAGCACCGTGCGCCGCTCGGGCTGGAATACCGTGGCCAAGGGCGGGGAGGCGCCGCCCTTCCTCGTGACGGACGACACCGGCAGCGTGCTCATCCGGCCCGACGGGGCGGAGGTGGAGCCCGACGAGCTGTTCAACGAGACGGCGGGCCCGGCCGATCCGGTCTATTTTGAAAAGGGCCCCGCCGCGGAGATCGCCGACTCCACCCACCGCCGGCGCTTCCGCGAGCAGGGCATCCCGTGCGGCGCCGCGCTCTTCGTGGCCGGGCGGGCGCGCGAGCGGAAGGACGCCGTGGCGCCGGAGGTGGCCGCGGACCGCCAGGCCGACCTCTTTCTCATCAGCTGCCGCCCGGAGTCGAAGGTGGAGCACGGCTACCGGCTGCAATTCTGGCTGCTCGGCGTGCTGGCCCTCCTGCCGCTGCCGGTCGCCGCGCTGCTGCTGGCGCGGTCCGCGGCCCAGCCGCCGAATGTCAGGCTCGTGGCCGGGCTCGCGGTCGGGGTGGGGCTGGTGTGGGCGTTTGCCTGGCTCTGGATGGCCTTCAACAGCCTCGTGCAGCTGCGCAACCGCGCCGCGCAGGCGTGGTCGCTGGTGGATGTGCAGCTGAAGCGGCGCGCCGACCTGATCCCGCGGCTGGTCGCGGTGGTGGCGGGGCTGCGCGACTATGAGCAGCGCGTGCAGACGGAGGTCGCGGCGCTGCGCGCGCAGGCGACGGCGACACCGGCCTGGGAGCCCGGCCCGGATGTCGCATCCACGCATGCAACCCTCCGCGCGGTGGTCGAGCGCTATCCCGAGTTGCAGGCCAACGACGCCTTTCTCCAGCTGCAGCGCGAGCTGGCCGACACCGAGACGCGCATCGCCCTGGCCCGCGACTATTACAACGAGATCGCGACGCACCACAACACGCGCCTGGAAATCATCCCCGACCGCTGGCTGGCGCCGCTGGCCGGCCTGCGCGTCCGCAATCTGCTCGGCGCCGAGACCTTCGAGCGGGCCGCGGTTGCCGTGAACCTTGGACGGTGATCCAGCGGCAGGGTGCTGGAGCGGAATGGTCGTGCCCCGAATGGAATCAAGTGTAGGGCGGGGTCGCTGACCCCGCCCTACAGCATCACTGATGGCTAGACGGCCCCGTCCGCGCTAGTTGCCCGCGGTGTCTGCGAGGTCGAAGGCGGTGGCGCCGGCGGGGACGGTCAGCCAGTGCGGACGCGCCGCGGTGCCGAGGCGCACCTTGAGCAGCGGCAGCGGATCCCGCGAAGCGCCATGCACGCGCCGGATCCGGCCGGTTGCGTCCGCCGCCACCTCGAAGTCCACCAGAGTGTGGCCCTGCGCCGTCCGCACGAGGAGGCCGGCCGCGTTCAGTCCAGTCCAGCCGACCGGCAGGCGCGGCAGGAGCGCGACCTCGCCCACGGCGTGGTCGTCGAGCCCGGCCATGAGGCGCGCGACCTTCATGGGCTCGGCGACGCAGACGAGGTTCAGCGCGCCGCAGCCCTCGTCGCGCGTTTTCCGCGCGGGATCGTCGGGCGAATAGTAGCGCTCGTAGAACCAGTGGGGATTGGTGCGCGTGATGGGGTACTCGGGCGCGAAGGTGGCGCGCGCGAGCCAGTTCGCGGCCGGCGTGTACAGCTCGGGCCGGTCCATCAGCAGCATGTCCTGCAGCGCGTAGCCCTGGCCGTACGAGGGCCCGGTAAGAAAGCCCTCGTGGAGCACGTCGAACTGCGTCCACATCCCGTGGCGCGCGAACTGCATCAGGCGATGCGGTCGGCCGAGCAGGGACCAGAACGTCTGCAGCGAGGGCGCGAGCCACGGCGCGGGATCGCGGAGCGGCTGGAAGCCATGGACGTCGGCCGCGTGCGACATCACGCCGTTGACGCCGCCGAAGCCCTGGTTCTCGGGCGACTTCAGGGCCAGGTCGCTCGGCTGCAGCGTCGCGCGATCGAGGGCCCAGATCCACGTGCCATCACCCGCGACGAAATGGGTCACGAGCCCGTGCCGCAGCGCCTGCGCCGCCGCCGCGCACCCCGCGGCGAGCTCGGGCGCGCGCGGGTCGGCCGGACGAAAACGGGCCGCGATCACGTCGAGCATCCAGGCGATCATCGCGTTCTGGACCACGTTGTAGAACAGCCCCTCGAGGCCCAGCCCGCCGCCAAACTCGCCGCTGCCGGCGACGAACGGCCGGTGCGACAGCTCGGCCAGCACGGCCCGTGCGGTGGACTCGGGCGCGAGCAGGAAATCCGCCAGCTCGCGGCGGGCCGGATCCTCCTGCGGCAGGCGCTCCCACAACAGGACGACGCCGACGATGAAGAGGGCGTTGCCGTCCCACTCGCTGCCGCTGCTCCGCTCGCCGCGCGCGAGGTACATGGGCAGCGTCCAGAAACCCTCGGCATTGGGCGCGACGGAGCGGATGAGCGCCCGGGCCAGCGCCGTGGCGGTCACGAGGTCCCCGTGGTGGATGAGCTCCCGCAGCAGCACCGCGTTGTCGCGCGACCAGATCGTGTCATGCCAGGGCCGACCGTCCACGGAGGCGGTGAAGGCGCCGGCCGAAATCCCGCCCTCGGGCCCGATGCGATTCTTGGCCATGATGCCCGCCAGCGAGTCCTGCAGCTCGCGCGTGAAGAGCTCGGCCGCAGCATCGCCGCGGAAGCGCAGCCCCGCCGCGGGGGTCGGCGCGTTGGCGGGAGAGGGCAGGGGACGGGTAGTCATGGCGAGACGGAGACTGCCAATCGAACGCCCAACGTCCAACATCGAACACCGAACAGCGCAGGGTCCTCGCGCCCCGCGCCGTGCGGTCGAATTGACTTCGACGCTGGACGTTCGGCGTTCGATGTTCGGCGTTCGCTTGGCCAGCTCCCAAAGCTGGCCTTAATCCCCGCCCGCCTTTAGCCTCTGTCCCCAGCGCCGCCAACCCCATGAGCCTATCCTCCCGCATCCACGTCACGCTCGACCACGGCCAGGGCATCCTCCGGCTCATCCCGGTGTTTGTCCCGCGGCGCTTCGCCAAGGCCGGGCGCCGGCTGCGGCTGCATCCCGACGATTACTATGCGCTCGGCACCGCGCGCGGCTCGATCAAGGAGCGCTGGTTCAGCTCGGTGATCAACTGCATGAATGGCCCGCTGGCGCCGGCGGACGAGGGCCTGAGCTATGTGCTGCCGCCGTCGAACCGGCTCGAGGAGAAGTTCACACTGCGCGACGCGCAGGCGGAGCTCGGCGCGCGGCTGGTCGGCGCGGAGCTGATGACGCGCCACGGCGGCTGGCCGATCTATTCCAAGTTCTTCGACTACCAGACGCCGCTCTTCCACCACCTCCACCTGGGCTTCGACGCGGCCGCCGCGGTGCACCGCCTGGGCAAGCCCGAGGCGTATTATTTCCCGCGGCAGCTGAACAACCACCTCGGCTCCTTCCCGCACACGTACTTCGGCTATGATCCCGACTGCACGATCGAGGAGGTTCGCCGCCGGCTCGCGCAGTATGAGTCGGGCGACACCCGCATCACGGAGCTGTCGCGGGCCTACCGCATCGAGCTGGGCACCGGCTGGTACACGCCGCCCGGCGTCGTGCACGCGCCGGGCTCCGTGCTCACCTATGAGCCGCAGTGGAACAGCGACGTGAACTCCGTGCACGAGAACATCGTGGACGGGGAGATCTACCCGTACGGCTTCCTGGCCGAGAATTGCCCGCCGGACCGGCAGCGCGACCTCGACTACATCCTCGGCCTGATGGACTGGCCGAAGAACACGGACCCCCACTACAAGAAGCACTATTTCCGTCCACCGCTGCCCGGCCCGCAATTCGGCGCCGCCGGCGGCGAGGCGTGGATCACCTACGGCAACCCGTATTTCTCGGCGAAGGAGCTGACGGTGGCACCGGGGCAGACCGTCGTGGTGACCGAGCCGGCGGCGTACGGTTGCATCGCCATCCAGGGCCACGGTCGTTTCGGTCCGCACATGGTGGAGTCGGCGACGATGCTGCGCTACGGCCAGCGCAGCTCCGACGAGTTCTTCGTGGGCCACGAGGCCGCGCGTGCCGGCGTGACGATCGTGAACCAAAGCGAGTCGGAACCGCTGGTCTTCCTGAAGCACTTCGGCCCCGACCACGGCGGCGCGCCCGCCGCGCCGGCGGTCACAGCCGGTTGAAGTGCCCCGGCGAGGTGTACTTCGGCGGGCCGATCATGAACTCGACGAGGCGGGGTTCGGCCCCCGCCAGGATGCCCGCAAGTTCCTCCGTGCGCGGCGCGGCCTGCAGTCGCCACGCGATGCTGTCGCCGCGACCGTACTGCAGCTGCATGAGATAGCGGGTGCCCTGCGATTGGTTCGGCCGGCCGCGGTGCCAGACCTGGTGGTTGAAAAGATAAATGTCACCGGCTTGGCAGAGCACCGGCTCGGCCCCGCGCCCGGCGAACACCGGATCCTTGTCGGCCGGCAGCCGTCCGGAGCGTTGGCTGCCCGGCACGACCTCGGTCGGCCCGACTTCCGTAGTCAGTAGATCGGTCAGCGCCACCTGCACGCTGAGCCACATGACCGGCAGCCGCGTGCGCGGGTCCCACTGCGGGACCTCGGGCGGCAGCGGGTACTCGAGGATGTCGTCCACGTGCCAGTGCGAGATCGCCGCGCCGGGGCGGTTGCGGATGACATTCTGCGCGCAGAAGCGGCAATCGGGGCCGAGGATCTGCTGCACGAGGGAGTAGATCGGCTCGCGGAGAAACAGCTCGACGAAGGCGCGGTCGTACAGCTCGGCGTTGCGCAGGATGAACAGGCGGTCGTCGCCCCCCGGCGGGCAGATGGAGGGATCCCGCGACAGCTCGTCCGTCCGCTGTCGGAAGAACGCGCACTCGGCGGCGCTCAGGACGCCCTTGATCAGGGCGAAGCCGTCGCGGTGGAATTGGTCGAGCACGACGCGCATCGCGTCGTCAGGCAGGCGGGTGGTGAGCCCGCAGTCGGGGGAGGACATCGTGGGGGAGTGCCGGCGAGCGTTGAGGGCGGCCAGTCCGCGCTGCAACCGAAAATCCTGCGCGGATTTTACCCTTGCGGGCCGGAGCGGCGGCGGACGTTGATGCCGGGACACCCCGCGGTCCGTCCCGACCATGACCTCACCCGCCGCCAAGCTGGCCCCACCCCCGCACGCCGAGCGGCTGCCCAACCGCGGCCAGCCGATCAAGCTGTTCTGCTGCGACCTGAACTGGTCGCGCTCGCCGGACCTGCAGGCGCTCCCGCCGGCCCAGCCGCAGGACTGGGCGGGGCTCGACCCGGTGGAGTACTTCGCGTGGCACCGGGACTTCGGCGTGAACATCATGTTCCTGCAGGGCTATGTCTTCGGCGGCTATGCGCTTTATCCCACGAAGCTCGGTCCCGTCGCCCCCGGCCCGGGCGCGGAGCTGTTCCCAAAAGTCTTCAAGCTCGCGGACAAGGCCGGCCTGCCATTCTGCGGGTATTTTTCTACCGGGCTCGACCTCATCGCGAGCAACCTCCGCGACGACTGGGTCGTGCCCACCAGCCGGAATCACATCTGGGCGGGCATGCTCGCGCCCGAGAGCCCGTGGACCGACCTGCTGTGCGCCCGCATCACAGAATTCCTCAAGCTGTACCCGGTCGAGTGGATCAATTTCGACTGCTTCAACTATGGGAAATACGACTGCAACGAGTTCCCCGTGCAGCCCTCGCCCCACGTGAAGGGGCCGTTCCGCGAGATCATCGGGCGCGAAATGCCGGAGCAGGCCGCGGACATCACCCCCGAGGAGAGCCTCCGCTACAAGCGCGAGATCATGGCCCGGCAGTACTACCGCATCCGCGAGGCCATGCACGCGGGGAACCCCGGCACCAAGGCCAATTTCAACGTCCCGTTCTTCAAGCCCGCCGAGCCCATGTGGGTGGACCACCCGATGGTGAACGAGTGCGACCAGCTCATCGCCGAGTCGAGCGACGACGCGATCATGGACTGGCTGCTGAAGATCCGGAAGCCGCACCAGCGCGTCATGACGACGATCACCGGCCGGCCGCACGACCCGGGCCTGTGTGACCCGAACAGCTGGCGGAAATGGTACGACGCCGGGTGCGACTTCTTCGGCTACGTGCACGGCATCCCGCCGGATTTCCGTCCGCCGGGCATGTACAAGGACCAGGCGGACATTGTGCGCCAGGCCTACCAGCAGATGCCCTAGTCGGTGACCGGTGGACCGTCCCCGCGGTCAGCGGCGGCCGGGGCCCCGGACCGGTCCGATGTAGTGCCCGCCGCCCGGATGGACATAGGCACCGCCGCGGTAGCCGCCGTACCAGCCGCGACCGCCGCCATCGAGCCAGATGTCGTTGCGGAACCACGGACCTTCACCGTAGACCACCTCGCCGCTGCCGGCGACCCCCACGCATCCGATCCAGGCGAGCGGGAGACTGCTGAGCAAAATTGAGCCGAGGATAAGCTTGTGCAGGGGTTTCATTTGCTGGGGGTGGGGTTGACGTTGTCCAGGTACTGCACGAGCCCGACGGTGCCACCGGTGGGATCCAGGATGATCGCGAAGCGGCTGCCGAACTCCGCCGCGTGCGGCGTGACCAGCACCTCGCCGCCGAGGCCCGGGACCTTGGCCAGCGTCTGGTCCAGGTCGGCGACGCGAATGACACCGAGCCAGCTCGGCTTCACGCCCTCGCCCTCGGGCAGCGGGGCGATGCCGCCCCGTTTTTGCTCGTCGCTGGAAAGGATGAACTCGCTCTTGCGCTCGGTGTTGGTCTCCGGGGCCACGGTGAAGCCGATGGAGTCCCGGTAGAAGTTTGCCGAGGCGCCAGGGTATTTTGCGTACAGCTCGAACCAGTTCCAGCCGCCGACCTGGATCGCATCATCGGGTGAGTCACCCGAGCTCGACTCGAGCAATCCGACCGGGATCGCATCCAGATCTGTGACGATGGCCTGGGCGCCGCGGTGCGGGAAAGGGCGGGCGGCGGCGCGGACGGTGCCACCGAGCTTGGTGACGTGCTCCAGCACGGCCGGGAGGTCGGTAACGGCGTAGTAGCCGATCCACCGCGAGGCCCGGATCGTGCCGCGGGCAGCGCGGGGGGCGAGACCGGCCACGGGCCGGCCCTCGTTGCTGAAGACCGTGTAGCTTTTGCCTTTCTGGTCGAGGGTCGTCGCGGTCCAGCCCAGCAGGCCGCAGTAGAACTTCGTGGCTTCCTCCGGATTGGCGGTGAAGAGATCGGCCCAGACCAGCTTGCCGGCGTGATGCTCGGTGGTCGCTGGCGTGTTGAGGGAGGGAAACGGGGCGGCCTGCACCGGGGTGGAGCAGCCGAGGGCCACCAAGGCGGCCAGCAGCGCCGCGGATCGAGGACTGGAATTCATGCGCATAGGGTACGGGCGAACCCGTGCCCGGAGCATGCGCGCCCCGACGTCGTGCGGCTATGGGGTGAAAGCCCACCGACCTCACCTTGGCCGGGCCCAGGCGGACTCGACCCTCATCCCGCCATATGCGCCGACTCAGCTTTCCTCCGGCGGGGCGTCGTACAATTCGCGCACGGACCCGCGGAGCAGGACAATCAGCGTGAAGGCGCCCAGGACGGTCCCGAGCGGGATGCACAGCAGGTCGAGCCCCGCGACCACCAGCGACAGCGTCCGGTAGCGCACCTTGTGCAGGGACAGGGCGGAGAGCAGGTTGGCGATGCCGCCGATCAGGATCATGATGCCGGCGACGAGGTAGAACCAGTTCAGGATCGTGAACAGCGCGGCCGGCGGGACATTGCCCTTCGCGCCCTTGGCGGCGTCGCCCACCGCGAGGATCGCATGCACAAAGGCATAGTGCAGCCCGAGGAAGCCGATCCCGACGAGGGAGAACCCGGCAATGATGAAGTGAAACACGGTCAGGATCCGGAGGTGATCGCGGTCAACCTTGCGCTGATCCCGGAGGAGGGGAGGCAGTTCGCTCATGGTGATGGGGGGTTAATCTGCTGTGCGCACAAATTATAGGTCCGGCGGAATCAGGAGGACAGTAGAATCGGGGGCGGATTTTCCAGCCGGCCGGGGAAGGTGCCTGCGTTGGACGGATGACGGGCAATCAGCCTCCACCCTTTGATGTTCGGAAGAAAGTTTCGCACAAACGCCGGCGGGAGTCAGGATGGGAAATCCCCACCGTGAATAATTCACCCCGCACCCGCCTCAGCCCCGGGCAGTTCCTCTTCGGCGCCGCCTATTATCCCGAGCAGGATCGGGCCGAGGACCTGCGGGACGATCCCGACCGGCTGGCCGCGGCGGGAGTCAACCTGGTGCGGATGGCGGAGTTTGCGTGGGATCGCCTGGAGCCGAGCCCGGGGGAGTTTGATTTCAGCTTCTTCGACGAGCAGATCCGCCGGCTGGGCGAGCGCGGCATCCGCACGATGCTCTGCACGCCCACCGCGGCGCCGCCGGTGTGGCTCGCGCGGCGGCATCCCGAGATCCTGCGCGTCGACGCCGACGGTCGCACGCAGGTGCACGGCTCCCGTCAGCACGCCAGCCACTGTTCGCCGGTGTTCCGGGCCGCCAGCCGTGCGATCACGGGCGCGATGGCCGCGCATTACGCGGGCAACCCCGATGTGGTCGGCTGGCAGACCGACAACGAGTTTCACTGCCACTTCAGCGAGGACTACTGCAACGCGGCCAGGGAAGGATTCCGCGAGTTCCTGACGCAGAAGTACCGCGACATCGCCGCGCTCAATGAAGCGTGGGGCACGGCATTCTGGGCGCAGACGTATGCCGCATTTGCCGAGGTGGACCTGCCGTACCCGAACCGCCCGAGCCAGGAGAACCCCGGGCAGCGCCTCGACTACGTGCGCTACCTCAGCCACGCGGTGATCGAGTTCCAGCGCGAGCAGGTGGTCCTGCTGCGCGCCGCGAATCCCCGGTGGTGGATCACGCACAACGGGATTTTCCCGAACATCGATTACCGCGCGTTCAACGCGGACCTCGATTTCATGGGCGTGGACATCTACCCGCTGCTCGCGCCGGTGGTGGAGCCCGGCAGCACCGTGCCCGAGGCGTACTCCGCGCGGATGCTGGCGCGGACGCAGAGCCTGAGCCCCCGCTTCATCGTGCCCGAGCTGCAGTCCGGCGGCGGGGCGCAGGGCGGGTTCATGACCGACACACCGGAGCCGGGGCAGATGCGGCTGTTCGCGTGGCACTGCGTGGCCCACGGCGCGCTCGGCACGCTGCATTTCCGCTGGCGCACCTGCCGGTTCGGCGCCGAGGAGTACTGGGAGGGCGTGCTGGACCACGACAATCTCCCGCGCCGGCGCTACGAGGAGTTCTGCCGCGAGGGCGCGGAGTTCAAGGCCCAGGCGCACATTTTCCATGACACGCGGCCGTGCCGGGACGTCGGCGTGCTGTACGACACCGGCCTGATGGAGTTCGCGCACCGGCCGATCACACTCGGGCTGCCGTCGCCGGGCGCGGTGGCGGACACGATCTTCACGACCCTGTGGCGCGCGGGCTACAATGTCGGGTACGTGCATCCGCTGGCGGACCTGGCCAACTACAGGCTGCTCTTCCTTGGCGCCGGGGCGGTCGTGATCCCCGAGGTGGCCGCGGCCCTCACCGCCTGGGTGCAGCGCGGCGGGACGCTGGTGATCCTGGCCCGGAGCGGGCGCAAGGACGAGCGCGGTCAGGTGGTGACCGCGACGCCGCCGGGCATCCTGGCGCCGCTGGCCGGGTGCGAGATTGAGGAATACAGCCGCATCCACCTGCCGCGCCTGGCCGGACTGCCCTCGACGAGCTTCACCTGGGGCGGCGAGGAGTGTGCGGAGCATCTCTGGCGGGAAATCCTGCGTCCCCGGGGCGGACGGGTGGTGGCCCAGTGGCGCGGCGGGCGATTCGAGGGCCTGCCCGCGGTGGTGCAGCACCAGGTCGGTGCCGGCACCTGCTTCTACATCGGCACGTATCCGGACGAGCGACTCGTGACGCAATGGATCGCCCTGCTGGCCCCGATGGCGGGCATCCGGCCGCTGCTGCCCGAGTTGCCCGAGGGCGTCGAGGTGACGCTGCGCCGGGAAGGTGACCGCCGGCTCCTGTTCATCCTCAACCACCGCGGCAAGCCCTCATCGATCCGCGGCGTGCCCGAGGGAACGGACCTGCTGACCGGGCGCAAACCGGAACACGGCGCGCTCACGCTGGAGCCATACGGCGTGGTGGTATTGTCGTATTGACGACGGCGGGCAGCTTCCATCCGAGTCATCCGAAGCAGGGCGGGGGCGGAAAGTTAATCCTCCATCATACTGAGAAATTAGCATTCGGAGGCCGGGAGCAAATGCATCGCGACGTTGAAATGGGCCGCAATCGCACGACCTGGAAGGCTCGCTGAGATTTTTTGACTTTTCGCCGATCGGGAAAGGGGCGTGTGGAGCCAGGCCCCATAAGTGTGGCAAGCCAAGTCAAGGCGACCGGGTCTTTCCTGCCACTATCCGCCGGCCCACTCTCCTCTCGATGCGCGGTGTCTTGGCTGAAGATGAAAGCACGATGACCAACGACCTAAATGGGACCTGAGCGGGGCCGGAAGCATGCGGGAATTCCATGCTCTGCACGACCTGGGCAGCGCCGGATGGGAGTCATGGTACAGTCGGCGGCCCTGTTGCTGACCGCGACTCGAATGAATCCCGACACGCAGTGGCGAACGACTGTTGCCGTTTAGATCCAATGATCTAAATACACCGTATCCCGGGCAGTGTTACAAAATGGTTACGTCTGCATGCCCCTATTGCGCGAAGGCAATGTCCGGCATCATTAGCGGGGCATGAAATTGAACTCTCGCTGTTCCCTGTTCGTTCGCGCTCTGCTTCTCGGGGTGCTTTTCGCAACTGCCTTGGCGGCCAAGACGCAAACCCTCAACGCCTCGGGCGCGTCGTTTCCGGCTCCGCTCTATCAGCGCTGGTTTGTCCAGTACCATGGCGGGCATCCCGACATCCAGATCAACTTCCAGTCGATCGGCAGCGGTGCCGGCATCAAGCAATTCACGCAGGGCCTGACCGATTTCGGGGCCAGCGATGCCGCGATGACGGATGAGGAAATGGGCAAGATACCCGGCGGGGTGCAGCTGCTGCCGATGACGGCCGGAAGTATTGTCATTGCATATAATCTGCCGGGCCTGGCCGCGCCCATCCGGCTCTCGCGCGAGGTTTATCCGAGGATTTTCCTGGGCACAATCAAGCAATGGAACGATCCGGCGATTGCGGCGGACAACCCCGGCGTCAAGCTGCCGGACCTGCCCGTCACGATTGCCTACAGGGCGGACGGCAGCGGCACGACTTTCAACTTCACTCACCATCTCGCGGCCATCAGCCCGGAATTCAAGGCCCAGGTCGGTGCGGGCACGCTGGTCCAGTGGCCTGTCGGCGTGGGTGGGAAGGGTAACCAAGGCGTGGCCGCGCTCATCAATCAGACGCCGGGCACGATCGGCTATGTCGAGTACGGCTATGCGATGACGACCCAGCTGCCCATGGCGGTCCTTCAGAACCGTGATCGCAATTTTGTCGCGGCCACGCCAGAGAGTGGCGCGGCCACGCTCAGCCACCTGCAGCTGCCGGATAATCTCCGGGCCTTCGACTTCGACCCGGCGGGCCCGGATTCCTATCCGATGGTGACGTTCACCTGGTGGCTGGCGCGGCGCCAGAACTCGAGCGCGGGAGTCGCGCAGGCGATCAAGGCGGTCGCCGTTTGGTGCCTGAGTGACGGGCAAAAGCTCAGCGCGGAGCTCGGGTACATCCCGCTGCCGCAGGTTGTCGTGGATCGCGACCTTGCGGCGCTCGAAAATCTCCACTGACGCCGGGGCGCCGGCCACTGCGATGTTCGCGTCCGAACCGCCGCCACGGCTCGAGGCGGACCTGGCGGGGCCGCCGCCGGCGGCAGCCGGGACTTGGCTCGCTCCGCTGCTCCGCCGGTCGGGTCTTTTCCAGAGCCTTGTCGCCACCAGCGCCGCGGCCTCGGTGCTGCTCCTCGTGGCCATTACCGGCGTGGTGGCGTGGCGCGCGTGGCCCGCTTGGGTCCATTTTGGACCCGGTTTCCTGTGGGGCCGGCAATGGAACCCGATCACCGACAACTACGGCGCCCTGCCGCTGATCTACGGCACCCTGCTCACCTCCCTGCTGGCCCTCGCGGTGGCTGCGCCACTGGGGCTTAGCGTGGCGATTGCGCTGAGCGAAAGCCTGCTGCCCGCCAGGCTGCGCACCCTCTGCGGCTTCGTGATCGAGTTGCTCGCGGCCATCCCCAGCGTGATTTACGGACTGTGGGGCATCGCAACGGTCATCCCGCTCACCACCGAGCTGGGCCGCTGGCTGTTTCGCCATTTCAATCGCCTGCCCGTCTTCAGCACCATGCCCGTGGGCCCCGGTGTCTTGCCGGCGTCCGTGGTCCTAGCGATCATGATCCTGCCCACGATCGCCGCGCTGTCACGCAGCGCGCTGCACCAGGTGCCGGCGCCGCTGAAGGAGGGCGCCTATGCGCTCGGCGCCGCGCGCTGGGACGTCCTGCTGCACATCACGCTGCCGTGCGCCTGGAGCGGGATCTTCGGCGCCATCGTGCTCGCCCTGGGCCGGGCCATGGGCGAGACGATGGCGCTGGCCATGCTTGTCGGGAACAGCAACCACATCAGCCCATCCCTATTGGCTCCCGCCAACACCATTTCCTCGCTGCTGGCGAATGGATTTGGAGAGGCGTCCGGGCTGCAGCTCTCGGCGCTGATGTACCTCGCGTTCATCCTGATGACGATGACCCTGGTGATCAACCTCCTGGCCCAGGTTCTGTTGAACCGTCCGCGCGGCCCGGCGGCGTCCGCCTGAGATGGCCGCGCCAACTTCCAGCGCCGAGCCGCCGGTGGAGTCTCTTCTCGAGGAGAGGTGGCTCGGCGCGACTGCACTGCGCCGGCGCGTGACGCTGCGGTCGTGCTTCCATGCCGCACTGACGGCCGCGGTGGCGGCGGCGACCCTGGTCTCGGTCATCCCACTGGTCTCGGTGCTCATCATGGTGGCGGCCAAGGGCTCGGCCGGGTTCCGGCCCTCGCTGCTCTGGGAGCTGCCGCCCGGAGCGGGGATGTCGGGCGGCGGCTTCGGCAACGCCCTGCTTGGCACCTTGCTGATCCTTGCCGTCGCCACCGCGATCAGCGTCCCGGGCGGCGTGGGCACGGCTATCTTTCTGACCGAGTTTCCCGGGCACCGCCGTGCCGCCCGCGTGGTCCGCTTCGCGGCCAAGACCCTGAGCGGCCTGCCCTCGATCATGGCCGGGGTGTTTGTCTTCGCCACGATTGTCACCGCGACGGGAAAGTTCTCGCTCTTTGCCGGCGGCCTGGCGCTTGCGGTGCTGATGCTGCCCATTGTCACGCTGGCGACCGAGGACGCGCTGCGGCGGGTGCCCGCGCCATGGCGGGAAGCGTCGCTCGCGCTTGGCGCCACCGCGGCGCAGACCGTGATCCGGGTCGTGATTCCAGCGGCCCGGTCGTCCATCCTGACCGGTATCTCGCTCGCCCTGGCCCGGGCCGCCGGAGAGACGGCCCCCCTGATTTTCACGGCCCTGTTCAGCGATTACTGGATCCAAAACTTGTTCGAGCCGACGGCCTCGCTCTCGGTCCTGATCTACAATTTCTCGGGCGTCCCCTTTGCGAACCAGCTCCAGCTCGCGTGGTCCGCCTCGCTGGTGCTCATCCTCGGCGTGCTGGCGACCAATGTCGCGACCCAACTCGTGTCGCGCCCGAAGGTCTGATCGGCACGGTGGCCCGGAGCCCGCGGCAAGAGAGGGGACAGCCCGGCCGGCACCACGACCACCCCTATGGGGTCCCTAGTCCGCACCGACCCTGCCAGCGCCACCGCCTCCGGCC
This sequence comes from uncultured Opitutia bacterium, assembly GCA_903825285.1. GTDB lineage: Bacteria > Verrucomicrobiota > Verrucomicrobiia > Opitutales > Opitutaceae > Opi-474. Next base: position 149,786 of record CAIJZY010000003.1, read on the forward strand.
CATTTCTGACCCACCGGGAACGCGGCGGGGACCCGCGCGGATTTCATCGCTGCGAATTGCCTAGCAGACCATCGCGCGCTTGGCGGCGAGGCCGTGGCCGACGGGGTTCTCCCCGATCCAGCGCCCGTCGATCGGCTCGCTCGCCGGCTGGTAGCGCGTGTCGGTGGAGAAGCGGAAGCGGCGCGTCTGGTTGTCGAGGCTCGCGTGGATCGTCTTCATGCCGAAGACCAGCATGTCACCCATGCGGTACTCGGTCGTCAGCCAGCGTCCGCCAAGGTGCGCGCGGAGGGTATGCGGGTTGGTCGAGAGCACGCCGCCCCATTTCCAGGGGATCTCGCCGGACTTGATGCGCTGCGCCTCGGGACGGTTCTCGCAGTAAAGGTCCACGTCGCGGCTCAGATAGTTCCGCAGCCGTTCCTGCTGGCGGTGCGAGCCCTCGAGGATCATCAGGCCGCCGACCTCGTAGCTGAGATCGCCGTACGGCACCCAGACCGTGCAGAGGCGCGAGCTGCCGCGTCCCATGTACACGATGTCGCAGTGCGAGTCCGTGCCGAAGCCGGGTCCCATCGTGCGCACCCAGGTGAAGTCAAAGTGCCGGATGCCCTCGCCGAAGTAGTCCTCGAAGAACCGGATGATCCGGCCGGAGTAGAGCAGCCGCTGCAGGGCGGGGCTGCCCTTCGCGATGGAGGTCATGAACTCCACCGCCAGGCGCGGGTCGGACAGGAAGCGCAGGTCGGCGCCCTCCTTTTTCACCGCGTCGTCGAGCGGGTGGGCCGCGTCGAGCAGGCCCTTCTCCGCGAGCTTGCCGATGATGTCGCGTCGCACCGCGGCCACATCGGCGCGGTCGAGGAACCCCGGGATGAACAGGTAGCCGTCCTCCTCGAATCGCGTGCGCAGCGCCGCGGGATCGCCGCGGACGTCGTCGGAGCGACGCAGCTGGCCAAAGTTCGACTCGGAGGTGTCGAGCCGGTCTCCCTTGGCAATAAGCGTGGAGTTGGGGGGCACGGGCGGAGCGGCGGGGTGGCCGCGCGGGGTCAGGCCCGGAGTCAGTTCAGCCCCGGCAGGGCAGTCAAGCGCGCGGCGCGCGGCGGATCCAGGGACCGGGCAAGCGGCGTCGGCGGCCAGGAGGAGAGGATTGGACGAGGGTCCTTATTACCAGAACTGATGGGCTGCGCAACGGACGCGTAGCCCGGAAGTTACCCGACCAAGAGCAGGCTGGGGCGGATACACTACGGCGAACCCCGGACAAATCGTATAAACTCTTAGGTAGTTCTGCCGATACAGGCTGGGTTCCTGAACCTGTCTCCGGTCCCAACCCATCTCAACGTGCCTACATCATCCCTCGCCCTCAGCAG
>CAIJZY010000004.1 GCA_903825285.1 uncultured Opitutia bacterium
AAGTCATAACCGGAGCAGACCGCAACCTCACGTAGTCCAGTCAGCCGCGCCACGCAGGCCGGCGTCAGTCGACCGCACAGCACCAGCAGGCGCTCAACCTTGGCCGGATCCGACAGGACCTCGGACACGGCGCGCCCGTCACTCGCGGCCAGTCGGTGAAACCCCACCGGGCCCTGAGTCGCCCAGAGCTGCCGGGCGTGGTCGGCCGCCCGCGGCCAGATCACGTCAAACTGCGCGCCGACGATGATGGCGGAGGTCATGTCAGCCGGCCCAGCCGGGCCTTGAAGTCCGCGAGGTTGATCGTGCGGCCCGAGCGCCGCGATTCCTCGGCGGCGAAACCCATCAGATGGCTCTCCACCGAGATCGGCAGGGAGGACTCCATGTCCTCGGCCCGCGGCTTGAGCATCTCCGCATGGAGCATGCGGATCAGGCCCGCGTCGCCGCCGCCGTGGCCGCCGCCCGCGTCGAGGTCCACGGCGACGCGCTGGATGGCGTGCGTGGCATGGTCCTCGATCACGATCTCGGCCCCGGCCAGACGCTGCACGCGCTCGCCGGCCAGCAGCCGGGCCTTGGTGCCGAAGATCGCGACGTCGCGGCCCTGGCTGAACGCCGTCATGGTGAACGTGCCGGTGGCGCCGCTCGCGAAGTTCATGTTCACCGTCTGGTGGTCCACCGCGGTGTTGTCGCAGTGGTAGACGCAGCGGCCCCACGGGCTCGTGCGCAGCCAGGCCACGATTTCGTCGTCCGTCGCCGTCTTGGCCCGGTCGAAGATCACCTCGAGCCAACGCTTCTGGTCGCCGAGGTAGCGGTGCGCGTCGTAGAGGCAGGTCGCGGCGGCCGGACACCCGTCGGTGCAGCGCGCCGGCGCCCCGGCGGGGGCCTGGTCGGCGCGGAAATGGAGGATGCCGCCGAAGCTGCTGATCGACTCGCAGGGCGAGTCCACGAGCCACGAGAGGATGTCCGTGTCGTGGCAGGACTTCGCGATGATCATCGGCGTGGACTTCTCCGTCACGCTCCAGTGCCCGCGCACGAAGGAGTGGCCCTGGTGCCAGGCCTCCACGCCCTCCGTGGCCTCGAACGAGACCACGCGGCCGAGCGCGCCGCTGGCCACGATTTCCTTCACCTTCCGGTAGAACGGCGTGTAGCGCAGCACGTGGCAGACCAGGACGCGCCGGCCCAGCTCGCGCGCGAGGCGGTCCAGCGCCAGCACCTCGGGGAGGTTGGTCGCGATCGGCTTCTCGAGCAGGAGGTCGTAGCCCTTCCGCAGCGCCGCCGAGGCGTGCGCGAAGTGGTAGGCGTCCTGCGTCGCGATGATCATGATGTCGGCGAGCCTCGGCTCGGCGAGGATCGCGACGTCGTTGTTGAACTCGCGGAAGGCCGGGTTCTGCGACAGCGCGCGCGCCTTCGCGCGCCGCGCCGCGTTGTGGTCCGCCGCGGCGACGATCTCGTAATGGTCCGGCATCTTCGCCGCCCATTCGAAATAGATGAAGGTGCGGCTGCCGCAGCCGATGGCCGCGAGCCGGAGGCGCTTCGGTGTGCTCATGGAGAGGGGTCGGGCCGCTCAGCCCTCGGCGCGCTGCCGGGCATCGGCCTCGATCAGCTTGATCAGGCCGTCGAGCGTGGCGCGGGTCCGCGCCTTGACCGCGGGCAGCGCCGCCGCGCCCTGCACGCGGTCGCTGGCGAAGAGGTAGAACTTCATCTTCGGCTCCGTGCCGCTGCCGCGCGCGGCGAAGGTGTAGCCGTTGGCAAGCGTCACCACGTAAAGGTCCTGCGCCGGCAGCGCCTCGCCGTCGGCGTCCACGATCCGCTCGCGGCCGTAGTCCTGGAAGCGCGTGACCTTCACGTCGCCAAAGCTGGCGGGCGGCCGGGCCCGGTAGGTGTCGAGGATGCGCTTGATCTTCGCCGCGCCCGAGGCGCCCTCGTAGTAGAGGTTGATCACGCCCTCGAGGAAGAAGCCGTGGCGGAGGTAGAGCTCGTCGAGGTACGCGGGGACCGTGAGACCCCGGCTCTTCACCCAGGCGCAGAGCTCGGCGAACATCAGGCAGGCGGAATTGCCGTCCTTGTCGCGGACATAGTCGTTGGGGAGGTAGCCATAGCTCTCCTCCGTGCCGAACACATAAAAGGTGCTGTGCTGCTGGAGGAGCTGCGCGCGCTGCTCGAAGGTCTGCGCGTCGTAGTCGAAGCCCGCGCCCATCGCGCGCTTCAGCTGCTCCTCGTAGCCGCGCATCTTGGCGGCGATCCACTTGAAGCCGGTCAGGGTCTTGATGACCTTCACGCCGTGGCCGCGGCCGATCGCGTCCTGGAGCTGGGTCGTCACCACGGTGTTGATGATGCAGGCCTTCAGCGTGCCCTCGCGGGGGATCCGGCCGAGCTCCTTGTACTTCATCAGCCGGTAGTCGGCCAGCAGCGCGCCGATCTGGTTGCCGGTGAGCAGTTCCATCTGGTTGGCCCGATTGCGGACCGCGCAGCCCATCCGGTCGGCGTCGGGATCGGTGGCGAGCACAACGTCGGCGCCCGTCGACTCCGCCAGCTTGATCGCCATCGCCAGGGCCGCGGAATTCTCGGGATTCGGCGACTTCACCGTCGGGAACCGCGCGTCGAAGTCGAGCTGCTCGGGCACGGCGGTGACGTCGCAGCCCGCGTGCAGCAGGAGCGGCAGGGTCTGAATCGCACCGGTGCCGTGGATGTTGGTGAAGACCACTTTCACCTTCGTGCGGCGCAGGACGCCGGGATCGAGCAGCGCCTTGGCCGCCACGGCCAGGTAGGCGTCATCGGCCTCGCGGCCGAGGGTCGTCACCCCGGCCAGCTGCGTGGTGAGAAACGCGCCCAGCTCGCCGATCGGCACCCCGTTCACCTCGGTCACGATGCCCTGGTCGTGCGGCGGCACCACCTGCGCGCCGTCGTCAAAGTACGCCTTGAAGCCATTGTCGTGGGGCGGATTGTGGCTGGCCGTGATGACCACGCCGGTGTGCGCGTGGAGCCAGCGGACGCTGAAGCTGAGCTGCGGGGTCGGACGCGGGCCGTCGAAGATGAAGGCCTCGCCGCCCAGCCGCGTCCAGGTCGACGCGGCCAGCTCGCAGAAGTGCCGGGAGAAATGGCGGACGTCGTGGGCGATGACGAGCTTGGCCCGCCCCTTCTCGCCACGTGCGTCGAGGTATTTCCGGGTGTAGCGGTAAAGTCCGACGATGGCGCGGATGAGCGTGAAGTCGTTCAGCAGGTTGGTGCCGATCGCGGCGTGCGCGGGCGTGCCGGCGGGGCTGAGCTTGCCCGTCTCGGCGGCGGCGGGGGTGACGCCGATGGTGCGGCCACGCATGCCGCCGGTGCCGAACTCGAGGTAGCGGTAAAAACGGTCGTTCAGCTCGGGCCACGCGCCGCGGGTGACGAGCTCCGTGATGCTGGCCTCGGCCCAGGCCGGAAGGCGCGCGCCGAGGAAGGCCGCGAGATTGTCCGCCGCGCTGGGGATGAGCCGGCCGTCGGCGGCCGCGGCTTTGATCTGCTCGAGGGTGGTCATGTCAGGTTCAGGTAAGGTACAGCCCGTCGGTGATCGCCCGGGGCGGGCGGCTCGCCCATGAGGCGGCGAACGAGTCCTCGTCGTAGCCGAAGGAGGGGGCGACTTCCAGCGTCAACCGCGGCCGTCCGCCCGCGTCGGTCTCCACCGCTGCCCCCTGCGCGCGCAGCCAGCGCACGTACTGCCGCAGCTGGTCGTCGTGGCAAGTCTGCGGCGAGTCCACGCCCTCGGCGTTCTTCACCGGGGAAAAGTCGTCCTCGCGGCGCGTCTCGATCACCAGCGGGTTCCGCGCAAACGGCAGGGCGTCGAAGACGAACAGCTCGAACTTCACGCCATTCGCCCGGTCGGGCTTCACCGGCCGCCCGGCCGCGTCCACCGTCGGGATCTTCTTGTCCGCGCGGTGAAACGGCAGCGCGCCGGCGCCGTCCGCCCGCGCCATCTGCCGGATGAACTCCCGGTCGAGCACATGGATCGCGATGCTGCCCGCACGGTAGCGGAGCTGGCCGTCGGACGTCGTTTCCCGCTGCATCGCCAGCGGCAGGTCGGAGTATTCCACCACCACCAGCCGCCCCTGCTGCCGGCAGAAATGGCCGAGCTTCTCCTCCGGGTAGGCCTTCGGGACCATCTTGCTCGACATCTGCGAGCCATGCAGGAGGTGCCAGCCAATGAAGGCCGGGTCCACGCAGCGCACCAGCGGGTTGTCCACCTGGAAATAGCTCAGGGCCTCGATGCCCTCGCTCCGCATGAGATCGAGCGCGCCGCTGCGATCGAGCGCGCGGAGCGAGCCGCCGTGGCCGTCGGGCGACAGCGCCAGCGAGCTGGTCGTCTCGAGCATGATCCGTCCCTGGAAGTCCACCGCCGGCATCCGGCCCTGCCGGAAGCAGTGCACGCGCCCCCGGTCCAGCCCGAACCAGCGGTGCTCCGCGAGAAAGGCCTCCGTGGCGTCATGGTTCTGGTGGCTGGTCATGATGAACCAGTGCAGGGGCCGGCCATAGCGCTCGCCCGCGGCGCGGAGCTTCTCGGCGAAGACCTGGAAGAGCGGTTTCCGCTGCAGCGGCGTGACCGGGAAGGTGCCCTTGGGTCCGTCGTAGCCGAGGCGGGTGCCCTGCCCGCCTGCCACGGTGAACGCCGCCACGCGGCCGGCCCGCAGCGCGGCCTCGCCCGCGGCCTTGGCCTGCGCCCAGGCCGCCGCGTCGCCGCCATGCTCGGGCCGCGGCTCGTAGGGCGCGGGCTCGAGTCCCGCCAGATCCGCGCCGGCCGACCCGCCCGCGGCCAGCAGGGTGCGCGTGAGCCCCGCGATCTCCGCGAGGTCGACCTCGGCCGCCTCCGCCAGCAGGCGCTGCTGTCCGGCGGGGGTCAGCTGGTCGAAGTGCGCGAAGACCTGGCCCTGGCCGGCCTGGCGAAATTGAGGAAGGAGCGGGTTCTCGGCCATGGCGCGCAAATCAACGCCCTCACTCCTCGAAACGGAAGATGAATTCGTTCGGCTTGGCGTAGTTCAGCCGGCGGCGGATCACCTTCTCCACGTACACCGGGTCGTGCCGGAGCCGGTCGATGATGCGCTCCTGCTCCTTCAGCTTCGCCTCCGTTTCCGCCAGTCGGCGCCGGCTCGCCTCCTCGTGCTGCTTCAGCTGCAGGTACTCCTCCCGGGCCTCGAGGAAGAACACGCCCGAGGCCACGCCGACCCCGACAAACAGCACAAGGTAGAGGCTGATGATGAAGCGGCGGAGATTCACGGGGGCGGGAAAAAATGAACGGCGCAGGCTCCGGCCCACGCAATTCTTTTCCGGCGGCCCCGGCCCCCTCCGGACGTTTCAAACCTGTGAAACCGGGTGCGGCGGTGATTTTGGCGTGCGTTTTACCCTCAGGGCGCCTACCTCGAAGCCCGCATGTATCAAAGCTTTTACGGGTTCAAGGAGATGCCGTTCAACATCACCCCCGACCCGCGTTTCCTTTACCTCAGCCCCACGCACCAGGAGGCCCTGCAGCACCTGAAGTACGGCGTGAAGGAAAAGAAGGGCTTTATCGCGCTGATCGGCGAGGTCGGCTGCGGCAAGACCACGCTCTGCCGCTGCTTCATCAACGAGCTCGACCCGGCGAAGTACGACACCGCCCTCGTGCTCAACCCGCGGGTGACCGAGACGCAGATGCTGAAGGCCATCCTCACCGACCTCGGCGAGACCAAGCTCGCCCGCAGCCAGGTGGACCTGGTCGCCCAGATGAACCGCGTGCTGCTGGCCCGCATCCACGCCGGCCGCGACATCGTCCTCATCATCGACGAGGCCCAGAACCTCTCCTTCGAGGTGCTCGAGCAGCTGCGCCTGCTCTCCAACCTCGAGACGGACAAGCAAAAGCTCCTCCAGATCATCCTCATGGGCCAGCCGGAGCTGAAGGCCGTCCTCGCCCGCGAGGAACTGCGCCAGCTGCGCCAGCGCGTGCTCGTCCACTACGAGCTCCACCCGCTCTCGCAAACCGACGTCCAGCAGTACATCCAGCACCGGCTCACCCTCGCCGGCGGCATGGGCCGGCCAAGCTTCACCAAGTGGGCGCTCAAGGCCATCCACCGCGGCAGCAAGGGAATTCCCCGCGTCGTGAACAACCTCTGCGACAAGGCCATGCTGTCCGCCTTCATCCGCGGCTCCGACGAGGTCAACTACTGGGACGTGCGCCGCGCCGTGAAGGACATGGCCAACCTCACCGACTGACGCCGCCATGAGCCTCATCAACGAAGCGCTCAAGAAGGCGCAGCACCAGCGCACCGGCAACCCGGTCGACCTGCCCCCGATGCCGGGCTCCTCGCTCGGCGCCCATGGGGTGCGGCGCGGCAAGGCCCTCCCGGCGCAAACCCTCGCCTGGATCGTCGGCGGCTCGCTCGCCGCCGTGGTCGTCGCCGTCCTGATCACCGTCGCACTGGTCACCCGCCATAGCCCGGAGCCAGCCCCCGCCGCCCGCCCGGCCCCGGTCGCCGTCACCACCAAGCTCCCCGCCGCCACTCCGATCCCGGCCGCCGCGCTGGCCGCCTCCACCCCCGTCCCGGTGATCACGGTCCCGGCCGTGAAGATCGATCTTTCCTCCGGGAAGCTGCCGCCGGCCGACACCGTCGCCGCCGCGCCGGCCGAGCCGAATGCGGCACCGGCCTCGGCCCCCGTGGCCGTGGCCTCGCCCGCGACCGCACCGGTCAAGCCCAAGCCCGGCCCGGCCGCACCGGCCGTCGTGGAATCCGCCCCTGCGGCGGCGCCCGCCGGGCAGGACATCCGCATCCTCACGCTGGTGGACTCGCTCCGCGTGGCCGGCATCCGGTCCTCCGGCCACGAGAGCAAGGTGCTGATGAACGACCGCGTCTACCGTGTGAACGACCTCGTGGACTACGCGCTGGGCGTCCGCCTGACCAAGGTGTCGGCCGACGGGCTCACGTTCACCGACGCGAATGGCACGACGTACGTGAAGAATTTCTAGGCCGCCCCCGCGCCGACCTTGCGGCTGCCGCAATGCCGGACCCGCGGCCGGACCCCGCGCCGCCCCATGCTCACCCACCCCCAGCGAACCCGCACCCGCCTGTTCCAGGCGGCCGACGGCTGCCTGTTCGCGACGGCGCTGCTGGCGGCGTATTTCCTGCGGTCCGCCTGCGCCGACTGGTTCGGCTGGCAGGCGCTCGAGCCGATCGAGGGCTACCTCTGGCTCGTGCCGGTGGTCGGCGTGCTCGGCCCGTTCGTGCTCGCCGGCCAGGGATTTTATGAGACGCCGCGGTCCGCGCAGCGGCAGTACGCGCTCTTCGCCATCCTGCGCGGCTGCGGCCTCACGGTTGTCGCCCTGATCCTCGGGCTCTTCATCCTGCGCCTCCAGCTGGCGCGCTCGGTCATCATCCTGGTCGGCACCATCGGGGGCCTGCTGGTCTACCTCCGCGGCGAACTGGCCCAGCGGCTCCTCGCCCACGACTTCGCCCAGGAACAGCTGCGCCGCCGGGCCGTGTGGGTCGGGCTCCCGGCCGAGAACCAGCAGCTGCGCGGCGCGCTCACGCGCCTCGAGCGCGACACGCTGGTCGACAGCGGCGACTTCAACCCGGCCGCCCAGCCGCTCGCGGCCTTTGTCCAACTGCTCCACGCGCAGGCCGTCAATGTCGTCATCCTCAACCTCGCCGGCCTCGACCGCGACCAGGCCGCGCAGGTCCTGCTCGCCTGCGCCAACGAGGGGGTCGAGGTCCTCGTGCGCCCCGGCCTGTCCGCCCTGCCCTCGCCCAAGGTCACCGTGGACCAGTTCGGCGGCGAAGCGGTGTTCTATTACCGCGCCCAGTCCGCCCCGCTCGGGCACCTCTTCATCAAGCAGGTCCTCGACTACGTGCTCGCCGCGATCCTGCTCGTCGCGCTGTCGCCGCTCTACCTGCTGATCACCCTGGCGATCCGCCTGACCTCCCCGGGGCCGGCGTTCTACCGCCAGATCCGCGCCGGGCTCAACGGCCGGTCGTTCCTGATGCTGAAGTTCCGGTCCATGCAGTCCGGCGCCGAGCAGCAGCAGGCGAGCCTCGCCGACCGCAACGAGATGCGGGGGCCCGTGTTCAAGGTCACCAACGACCCGCGCGTCACCCCGCTCGGGAAATTCCTCCGGCGGCACAGCCTCGACGAGCTCCCGCAGCTGTGGAACGTCCTCCGCGGCGAGATGAGCCTGGTCGGACCGCGGCCGCTGCCGATCGAGGAGGTGCAGCGCTTCGACCACGACACGCACCGGCGCCGCCTGAGCGTGAAGCCGGGGCTCACCTGCCTGTGGCAGATCAGCGGCCGCAACGACATCGCCGACTTCGCCGACTGGGTCCGCCTCGACCTCGCCTACATCGACCAGTGGTCGCTCTGGCTGGACTGCAAGATCCTGCTCGCCACCATCCCCGTCGCGCTCTTCGGCCGCGGGGGAAGGTAAGTGGCGTTACCGCGAAGGACCCGGAGCCCGAGCGTCCGGCTTCGTGCGCTTGGTGGTAGAAACTATTTCGTCAGGTATTTCTTCACCGCCGCCAGCCCGCGGGTGTTGAAGACGGATTCCTTCGTCAGCCAGCCCTTGCGCGCGGAGTTGATGCCGGCCCGCACGTGCTCGAGGCCGGTCGTCTCGTGCGCATCGGGGTTGATGGATGTGATCAATCCCTTCTCCGCCGCCTTGCGCC
>CAIJZY010000005.1 GCA_903825285.1 uncultured Opitutia bacterium
CGCGTTCATCGAGCTGGAAGAGGGCATCGACGGCATGGTGCACGTCTCCGACATGTCGTGGACCCGCAAGGTCAACCATCCCTCCGAAGTCCTCAAGAAGGGCGACGAGGTGGACGCGATCGTGCTCGACGTGGATTCCTCCCAGCAGCGCATCAGCCTCGGCATGAAGCAGCTCGGCACCGACCCGTGGTCGGACATCGACTCCTTCTTCCGCATCGGCGACGTCGTGCAGGGCACCGTCACCAAGCTCACGTCGTTCGGCGCCTTCGTGGAGCTGAAGGACGGCATCGACGGCCTCGTGCACATCTCGCAGATCAGCGAGGAGCGCATCGAGAAGGTGAAGGACGTCCTGAAGCCCGGCCAGCAGGTCAGCGCCCGCGTGATCAAGATCGATCGCGACGAGCGTCGCCTCGGCCTGAGCATCAAGGCGGCCAACTACAGCGCCGAGCAGCTCGCGGCCGAGACGACCGCCTACGAGGCGCTCAACCGCCAGAGCGGCACCGACATGATGAACCTCGGCGACATCCTCGACGAGGCCTCGAAGAAGGAATAAGCCCCCTTCGCTCACTTCAAGCCGCCCTCCCGCTCCGTGGGACGGGCGGCTTTTTTTTGGTGTCGCGGGTGTCCCGAGCCGTGGGATTGCCATGCGGGTCGATTTCCACAAGAGACCCAGTGCCTGGCTGCGTTGGCATCAGGCCTGCAGTGGCCCCACTTTACCTCCCCCCGTGAAATCCAGACCGCTTGCCCTCGCCCTGCTCAGCATCCTCAGCCTGGCTTTTGCCGGTTGCGAAACGGTGCCGGAGCCGCCTCCGGTGGTGGCCAAGCCCAAGCCGGTGGCGGCGCCCGTGGTCGAGACCGAGCGCGAGTACACCAACATCAGCGTGAGCGAGGCCAAGGGCGTCTCCTCGCCCTTCCGGACTGAGCACGGCACCGTCTTCCCCGAAAACAAGATGGGCTACCGGCTGGTCCTCACGGGCGGCGTGTCCATGCCCAATCTCATCGCCACGGAGGTCAGCCCGACCGAGATCCTCGTGCAGGCCCGCGTCTGCAACCGCCTCGATACGGCCCAGACCCTCGACATCACCTTTGCGGTGGGCGAGGACCGCGAGTCCTACCACGCCAAGGGCGTCGTGTTTCCCGCGGACCGCGCCCGCGACATCAAGTTCAAGCTGAGCCAGCAGGCCACGCAGAATCTCTGTCTGATCGTCACGCGGAGCAAGTGAGGCCGGTTGCCCGGGTCCGGGTGATGCCGGCATGCGTCGACCCCATTAAACGACCGAGGCCGGCTTGATGGCCGGCCTCGGGGATGATGGGTGGAGGGAGAATGCGCTTAGTTGCGTCCCGACTTGGTCGCCTTGCGGGACTTGGCCTCGACAAACTCGCGGATGATCGCGTTGCGCTGGCGGATGCGCTCGTCCTCCTCGATTTCCTCGACGGTGCGGACGGCCTCGTGCTTGGCCATGGCGCGGCGCATCTTCGAGAGGGCGAGATATTCCAGCTGGCGGATGCGCTCGCGGGTGACGTTGAACTTTTTGCCGACCTCCTCGAGCGTCAGCTCGTCCTTGCCGTCGAGGCCGAAGCGCAGCCGGATGATCTCGGCCTCGCGCTCGTCGAGGGAATCGACCATGGCCCGCAGGTCGGAGGACTGGTTCTTGTCGCGCAGGCCGTCGTACGGGCTGACCGCGTTGTCGTCGCCGACGATCTCGCCGAAGGTGGCCGAGTCGCCGTCCTCGCCGACCGGGGCGTCGAGCGAGGCCGGGCGGACGCTGACGGACTTCAGGTGCGCGACCTTGTTGGTCGGGATCTGCAGCTCGATCGCCAACTCCTCGTCGGTGGGCTCGCGGCCGAGTTCCTCGGTGAGCTTCATCGCCGTGCGCCGCATCTTGGAAATCTTGTCCACGAGATGGACGGGCAGGCGGATCGTCTTGGACTGGTTGGCGAGGGCGCGCTTGATGGACTGCTTGATCCACCACGCGGCGTAGGTGGAGAGCTTGCCGCCCTTGCGCGGGTCGAAGCGCTCGACCGCCTTCACCAGGCCGATGTTGCCCTCGCTGATCAGATCCAGCAGCGGCAGGCCGAAGTCCTTGTAGTCCATCGCGATCTTCACCACCAGGCGCAGGTTGGCCGAGATCATATGATCCCGGGCCGCCTTGTCGCCGCGGCGGATGCGCTTGGCCAACTGGATCTCCTCCTGAATGGTCAGGAGGGGAGTCTTGCCGATTTCCTGCAGGTAAAGCTGGAGGTTGCTGCGTTCGCCGTGAGGGATAGGGGCCTCGGCGGCAACGGGTTCGGAACGTTCAAGAAAGGACGGCGGCGCATCGGGCAGTTCAACCCGGAGGGCGGGCGAAGAGTCCTCGGCGTCTAGGACGGTACTGAGGGACTTGAACTTGGCGGGCATGATAAGTTCTTTGCTAATGTTAAGAGACTCGAGTGGGAGAATTGTTCCCCAGCTTGCGCCGTTCCAAGTCTTAGACGCCCGAACACGGGGCTAGGATGCCCTAAAGCGCATTTTTACAACGGGCACTTGGCACACTTAGGCCTGACTTTGCGCCATACTAGCGCAGATCTGAAAATACAGAGCCTAGAACTGCTCGGCCATGGCAACCGCCTTCAGGAGGGCTGTAGCCTTGCTGATGGTTTCCTGATATTCGCTGGCCGGAATGGAGTCGGCCACGATGCCGGCGCCGGACTGGATGTGGATCTGGCCGTCCTTGAGCAGGGCGGTGCGGAGCATGATGCAGGTGTCCATGTTTCCGTCGTAGCCAAAATACCCGAGTGCGCCCGCGTAGAAGCCCCGCTGCGTGGGTTCGTACTGTGCGATGATCTGCATCGCCCGGATCTTCGGGGCGCCTGAAACGGTGCCGGCGGGAAACGTGGCCCGCATGAGGTCATAGGCGTTTTTCTCCGGATCGATGGTGCCCTCGACCTGGGAGACGATGTGCATCACGTGGGAGTAGCGCTCCACGACCATGAACTCGGGCACGTGGATCGAGCCGTAGCGGCAGACCCGGCCAATGTCATTGCGGGCGAGATCCACGAGCATCAGGTGCTCGGCGCGCTCCTTCTCGTCGGCCAGCAGCTCCTGCTCCAGGGCATGATCCTCGTCCGTGGTGGCGCCGCGCTTGCGGGTGCCGGCGATGGGACGGATCTCCACGCGGCCGTCGGTCAGCCGGACGTGCACCTCGGGCGAGGCCCCAACGATGGAGAAGTCGCCCGCCTCCAGGATGAACATGTAGGGCGACGGGTTCACCGACCGCAGCGCGCGGTAGAGGTCGAGGGGCGATTTCTTGAACTCGCGGGTGAACCGCTGCGACGGCACGAACTGGATGATGTCGCCGGCGCGGATGTACTCCTTGCCGTCCTCGACCGCCTTCTCGAACTGCGGCCGGGTGAAGTTTCCGGGCGGCACCACAACCTGGCCGGGATCAATGAGCGGCGCCGGGGAGATTTCGCGCGGCTCCTTGAGGATGGCATACAGCTGCTGCAGTTCCTTGACGGCCGCATCATAAGCTGCGCCCGCGTCGGCCGCGCCGGTGCGGAGGTGGGCGTTGACGCAGAGTCGGAGGGTCTGCTTCGCGCGGTCGAAGATCAGCAGGGAGTCCGACAGCATGAAATAGAGCAGGGGGACCTTGAGGTCGTCGGACTTCGCCACCGGGACCGTGGGCTCGATGCGCGTGACGTACTCGTAGCCGACAAAACCCACGGCGCCGCCGGTGAAGCGCGGCAGGCCCGGCAGCGTCACGGGCTTGTAGCCCTTCATCTCCGCCTCGATCAGCGTGAGGGGATCGGCCGGCGTCACGACGACCTGGGTGGGCTGGCCCGGCTGGCGGATTTCCGTCTTCTCCGGGCCGCAGACAAACACCTTGCGGGGCCGGCAGCCGATGAAACTGTAGCGGGACAGGCGCTCGCCGCCCTCGACGGACTCGAGCAGGTAGGAGGGACCGGCCTCCTTGAGCTTGGCATACGCCGACACCGGCGTCTCGAAGTCCGCCATCAGGTCGGTGTAAACCGGGATGACATTGCCCTGCGCGGCGAGGCGGAGGAAGGCGTCGCGGGTCGGATGGATGTTCATCGGCGAGGGTGGCTTATGCGAGGCCGACCGCGGCGCGGCAAGGCGAATGCGGTCCGCCCTCTTCGCGCCCACTGATCCAAGTCACTCCACCGTGACGGATTTCGCCAGATTGCGCGGCTTGTCGACGTCGCAGCCGCGCTCCAGCGCGATGTAGTAGCTCAGCAGCTGCACGGGGATCGCGGCGACGATGGGCAGCACGGCCTCGTGGCATTCCGGGATGCGGATGACCTCGTCGGCGAGGTCGTCGGGCAGGGGAGCGTCCGCCGTCGCGATGGCGATGATCGGACCCTTGCGGGCCTTGATCTCCTGCATCGAGGAAACGATCTTGTTGAAGATCTCGCTCTTGGGCGCGAAGAACACGCTCGGGCATTTCTCGCTCACGAGCGCGATGGGCCCGTGCTTCATCTCCGCGGCGGGATAGCCCTCGGCGTGCACGTAGGAGATCTCCTTCAGCTTCAGGGCGCCTTCCAGGGCGAGCGGAAACAGCGAGAGCCGGCCGAGGAAAAGCATGTCGTGATACTGGGCGTAGCGTTTCGCGATCGCCTTGATTTTGGGCGCCTGCTTGAGCGCCTGGCGGACGAGCTCGGGGGCGCCCTTGAGCGCGTTCACGTACTCGACGCCGTCGCTGTAGCTCATGTCGCGCATCCGCGCCACGTAGAGCGCGATCATCGCGCCGATCAGCAGCTGGGAGGTGAAGGCCTTCGTGGAGGCGACGCCCACCTCGGGCCCGACGTGCTGGTAGATGCCGCCGTCGGCCTCGCGGGCGATGCTCGAGCCGACGACGTTGTTCACCGCCATCACGCGGAAACCCTTGCGCTTGGCCTCGCGCAGCGCGGCGAGCGTGTCGATCGTCTCCCCGGACTGGCTCATCACGAAAAAGAGCGTGCGCGGGTCGAGCGGCGAGTTGCGGTAGCGGAACTCGGACGCGTAATCCACCTCGACCGGGACGCGCGCGAACCGCTCGATCAGGTGCTCGGTCACGAGGCAGGCGTGCCACGCCGTGCCGCAGGCGCAGAACATGAAGCGCTCCATCTCCCGGAACTCCCCCGGGGAAATGTTGAGCCCGCCGAACAGCGCGGTGCTGCCATCGGCCGAGAAGCGTCCGCGCATCGCATTCTCCAGCGCGGCCGGCTGCTCGAAGATCTCCTTTTCCATGAAGTGCGCGTGGCGTCCCTTGTCGGAGTCGGCAACCGACCACGTGAGCTGGTTCACGACCGGCGACACGTCCGCCTGGTCGAGCGTGGTGATGGAGAACCGCTTCGGCGTCAGGTGCACGATCTCGCCGTCCTTCAGGTAGACGACGTTCTGCGTGCGGCTGACCAGCGCAGAGGCGTCGGACGCGAGGATGTACTCGTCGGTGCCCACGCCGAGGATGAGCGGCGACGCCTTGCGCGCGCCGACGATCTCGCCGGGATGATCGACGCAGAGCACGGCGATGCCATAGGTGCCCTCGACGTGGTGGAGGGTCTTGCGGATGCTCTCCATGAACCGGTTCCGGCCCTTCGCGCGGGCCGGTTCCTTCGCGTAGTGGTAGGCGATGAGGTTGCAGAGCACCTCCGTGTCGGTTTCCGACTTGAACGTGTAGCCCTTGCCGGTGAGGAAGGCCTTCATCTGCGCGTAATTCTCGATCACGCCGTTGTGGATGAGCGCGAACTTGCCGTCGCTGCTGACGTGGGGGTGGGCGTTGGCGTCGGTCACGGCGCCATGCGTGGCCCAGCGCGTGTGCCCGATACCGGTGGTGGCTGTGAAACGCCGTCGGCCGAGTTCCTTGGCGAGGTTGTCCACCCGCCCGGCCTTCTTCACGACCTCCAGCCGCCGACCCTTCTCAAGGCAGACGCCCGCGGAATCATAGCCGCGGTACTCGAGGCGCTTCAGGCCCTCGAGGATGATCGAGACCGCGTTCTGTCTTCCGACGTAGCCGACGATGCCGCACATGACTGATGGTGGTTTTAGACTGGCGAATTTGGGGCCACGCGCAAACGTGGGGCCGGATTGATTTTGTCCCCCCTTTCCAGCCCATGACTACTCAAAAACGCGTTCTGGCCGTAATTATGGGGGGTGGCCGCGGAACCCGCCTGCACCCGCTCACCACCGAGCGCTGCAAGCCGGCTGTGCCCCTCGCAGGAAAGTACCGTTTGGTCGATATCCCGATCAGCAACTGTCTCAATTCCGATATCAACCGGATTTTCCTGCTGACGCAGTTCCAGACCGCCTCGCTGCACCGGCACGTTCAGGGCACCTACCATTTCGACCCGTTCGGCGGCGGTTTCGTCGACATCATGTCGGCCGAGCAGACCGAGAAGGGCTCCGACTGGTATCAGGGCACGGCCGATGCCGTGCGCCGCAATCTCATCCATTTCCGCTCATTCCCACACGACCTCGTCCTGATCCTCTCGGGTGACCAGCTCTACCGGATGGATTACCGGAAGATCATCGACCAGCACCTCGCGACAGGCGCGGACGTGACCATCGCGGCCATTCCCTTCCCGGTGTCGAAGGTGGGCGGCCTCGGGCTCATGCAGGTGCACGACAACCTTTCCATCGGCCGCTTCGTGGAAAAGCCGAAGGATCCCGCGGTGATCGATAGCCTGACGCTGAGCCCGCTGCTGCAGTCGCAGCTGCAGACCGCGTCGAAGGAGAAGCACTGCCTGGCCTCGATGGGCATCTACGTCTTCAACCGCGCCGTGCTGGCCGAGGCGCTCGACAACACGATGACCGACTTTGGCCGCGAGATCATCCCGGGGCTCCTCGGCCGCAAGAAACTGTTCGCCTACATGTTCGAGGGTTACTGGGAGGACATCGGCACCGTGCGCGCGTTTTTCGAGGCCAACCTCGCGCTCGCGCAGCCGCTGCCGCCGTTCAACTTCTTCGATCCCACGGCGCCGATCTACACGCAGGACCGCTACCTGCCGGCCTCGAAGCTCAACAAGTGCGCCATCGACCACGTGGTGATCGGCGACGGCTCGATCCTGACCAATTCCAGCATCAAGCACAGCGTGCTCGGCATCCGCTCCTACGTCGGCGAGGGCTCGGTGCTGGAGGACACGGTGCTGATGGGCGCCGACTATTACGAGACGGACGACCAGCTGGCAGCCAACCTCAAGCTGGGCCGGCCGCACCTCGGCGTGGGCCGGAACTGCCGCGTGCGGGGCGCAATCATCGACAAGAACGCCCGCATCGGCGACGGCTGCGTCCTCTACGCCGACGGCAAGTCGGACGGCGCCTATGCCAACGGCGCCGTGATCGTCCGCGACGGCGTCCTGGTCGTGCCCAAGGGCGGTCTGATTCCGCCGGGAACGGTCGTCTGAGCGACGACGCAGATCGGAGTTCGCAGTTCGAAGCTCGATGGCGCCGCGGCGCCATTATCCCTACCTGCGATCTCCGATCTGCGATCTACGATTTCCGTTCCGAGAGCGGCGGTGATTTCCAGAAGACGAGGGCGAGTCCGGCCAGGACCAGGAACAGCGAATAGAACGTGCCCCGGCTGAGGCCGAGGATGAGCGAGGCGTCGGGCTCGCGGAACATCTCGCCGATGGCCCGCGCGGCGGCGTAGGCGAGCAGGAACTCGCCGCTCAGCCGGCCCGGGCTCCGCTGCACGACGTCACTGCGCCAGAAGCGCCACTGCATGAAGGCCAGCAGCAGCGCGCCTTCCAGTCCCGCCTCGTAGAGCTGCGACGGATGTCGTGGCATGAGCGGGTGCGGGCTGGCGGGAAAGATGACCGCCCACGACACGCGGGTGGGGGTGCCCCATAGCTCGCCGTTGATGAAGTTGGCAATGCGGCCGAACAGCAGGCCGGCGGGTGCAACCGATGCAATCAGGTCGCCGAGGTGCCGGAAAGGGATGCGCTCCGCGCGGCTGAACCAGGCGAGCGCCAGCGCGACGCCGATCATGCCGCCGTGGCTGGCCATGCCGCCCTCCCACACGCGGAAAAAGCTGAGCGGATCCTGCCAAAGCTGCTCGGGATGATAGAGCAGGAAGGAGCCGAGGCGCCCGCCGAGCATCACGCCGACGACGAGCCCGAGCATGAAGTCCGCGATCTTGTCCGCCGGCAGCCGCGAGCGGCCCGCCGCGGCGTAGCGTCCCAGCAGCCAGGCGCCGACGATGAAACCTGAGAGATAGGCCAGGCCGTAGTAGCGAATGCCGAAGTTGCCCCAGTGGGGGCCGAGGAAGGGACTCAGGTCGTGGACCCAAAAGGCGAGCGTCATGGGAAAGGCGGCCGGGATCAGAGGTGCGGCGTGAACGGGACCGCGCTGGAGCCGTCGGGCTTATGCGGCCGGATCGACTTCCGCAGCTTGGCCCGGGCCAGCTCGCGCATGTCCACCGCCACGTCGTCCTTCTCGAAAATCTCGCGGCCGAGCAGGAGCTCCATGGCGTCCTCCATGGTCACGACGCCCGCCGTGGAGCCGAATTCGTCCACCACCACGAGCAGCTGCTGGTGGGTCTTCAGGAAGACCTGCAGGGCGTTCGCGACGGTCACGGTCTGGGGGATGAAATGGATCTCATGCATGAGCGACTCGACCAGCGCGGTGTCCTGGTCGTTCGCCTTGGCCTTGAGCAGGTCGCGGCGCCGGGCCAGGCCGACGATCTCGTCGAGGTTGCGGCCGTAGACCGGCATGCGGCCGAAGGGCAGGTTGGGGTGCTCGCGGAACACCTCGCCGATGGTCGCCGACTTCTGCAGCGCGGTCACGACCGTGCGGGGCGTCATGATCTCGCTCACCCGCACGTCGTCGAGCGCCAGCGCGTTGGTGATGATGCTGGACTCGCTCTTGCTCAGGGTGCCCTGCTCGGCACCGTGCTCGGCGAGGAGGAGGATCTCCTCCTCCGAGGCCTGCGGCGTCCGCCGGGCGGGCACGAAGGGCCGGATGATGAGGTTGCAGACGTAGGTCACCGGGTGGAAGAAACGGCGGATCCACCAGATCGGGTAGACCACATAGGGCTGCAGGGTCTTGCGGTAGGCGACACCGAGGTTCTTCGGCAGGACCTCGGAGAAGACGAGGATCGTCAGGGTCAGGACGCCGGTGAGGATTCCGAGCTCGGTGTCGCCGAACTGGTGGGCCGCCAGGCTGCCGACGATCATCGAGCCGAGCGTGTTGGCGATGGTGTTGAGGGTGAGGACGGCCGAGATGGTCTCATCGAGGCTGTACTTGATCGTCTCGAACCGCTCGCCGCGGCGCGGATACCGGCGCTTGAGCGCCTGGATGTCCGCCGTCGTCGTGCTCAGCACCACCGCCTCGAGCAGCGAGCAGAGGAAGGAAAGGCCCACGGTGAGGGCGATGGCGATGACCAGCCAGTGCATGATCCCAGTTTATGTAGGGTCCGCGCGTTGCGAATACAAACTTTGGCCGATCCGGCCGACCCAAAACAGCCTTGCCGCCGCCCCGCCGGAAGCGCGTAGTTTACCCATGAGTGACCTGAAGCGCACCCCCCTCCGTGATTTTCACGCCGCGCACGGCGGCCGGCTGGTGGATTTTGCAGGCTGGGAGATGCCCGTGCAGTACAAGAGCATCCTCGAGGAACACAAAGCCGTCCGGCGCACCGCCGGTCTGTTCGACGTGAGTCACATGGGCGAGGTGGACGTGCGCGGCCCCGAGGCCGGCCGGTTCCTGAATCACCTGGTCACGAATGACGTCACCAAGCTCTACCCCGGCCGCGTGCAATACTCCCCGATGTGCTACCCGACCGGTGGGGTGGTGGACGACCTGCTCGTCTACATGAACGGCCCGGACGACTACTTCCTCTGCATCAACGCCGGCAACATCGACAAGGACCTCGCGTGGATCCGCGAGCAGTCGGCGAAGTTCAAGGTGACCATCACGGACCGCTGCGCCGACTACGCCCAGCTGGCTGTGCAGGGGCCGCGCGCGGCGGCGATCGTGCAGACGCTGACGTCCACGCCGCTCGATCCGATCAAGTACTACCACTTCGCCCGCGGCCGCGTGGCCGGCGTGGACTGCCTCATCAGCCGCACCGGTTACACGGGGGAGGACGGCTTCGAGCTGTATTTCGCCGCGTCCGCCGCGGTGGCGCTGGCCGAGGCCGTGCTGGCCACCGGCGCGCCCTTTGGCCTGGAACTCGCCGGTCTCGGCGCGCGCGACAGCCTGCGCCTTGAGGCGGGTTATCCGCTGTACGGCCATGAGATCACGCAGGACATCTCGCCGCTGACCGCCGGGCTCGGCTGGACGGTGAAGCTCGACAAGGGCGCCGACTTCATCGGCCGCGCGGCGCTGGTCGCGGAAAAACAAAACGGCGCGGCGCGAAAGCTCGTCTATTTCAAGACCGGCGACCGCCGCATCGTGCGGGCCGACACCCCGGTGCTTGGGGCCGATGGCGCCGTCGTGGGCAAGGTCGTGTCCGGCACGCTCTCGCCGATCCTCAACGAGGCGATCGGCTCGGCGCTTGTCGCCTCCGCCGCCGCAGCGCAGCCGCTCGCGGTCGACATCCGCGGCGCCAAACTCAATTTGCAACTGGTCAAACCTCCGTTCGTCGAATTAAAGAAATCCCCATGAGCAACGTCCCCGCCGGTCTCCGGTACGCGAAATCCCATGAATGGCTGAAGCTTGAGAGCGACGGCACCGCGACGGTCGGCATCAGCGACTACGCGCAAAACTCGCTCGGCGACATCACCTACGTGCAGGTGCCCAAGGTCGGCGCGGCGCTCAAGGCCGGCGAGACCTTTGGCGTCGTGGAATCGGTCAAGGCCGCCAGCGATGTGTACGCGCCGGTGGCGGGCTCCGTGGTCGCGGTGAACCCCGCGCTCCAGGGCGCCCCGGAGACCGTCAACCACGCCCCCTACGAGGGCGGCTGGATGATCAAGATTAAGGTCGCGAATCCCGCCGAGGCCGCCGCCCTGCTCGACGCCGCGGCGTACGCGAAGCAGATCGCCTGAGGGCTTTGAGGCGGCGGAACTCCGGGAAGGGACGCAGTCAGCACCTCCCGATAAGGGAGCTTGTGGGAGCATGTGGGAGCGAGCTTGCTCGCGACCTTTGGAGGTTGCCGTGATTCAGTCGCGAGCAAGCTCGCTCCCACGCGGTGCAGAGAGAGGCAGGTGCAACCCCGCAGCCTCAAGCACCACGATGCGAGGCTTTCAACCAGCGGCTTTCAACCTTCAGCTGGCCGCGTCAGCGGCCCCCCGGCTCAGTTCTCGAACTTGGCCTTCTTGGCGGCCTTCTGGCGCTCGCCCTGGTTGAGGATGCGCTTGCGGAGGCGCAGGCTCTTGGGCGTGACCTCGACGAGCTCGTCGACGGCGATGTACTCGATCGCGCGCTCGAGGGAGAGCTTGGTCGCCGGCGTGAGGCCGGTGGCGACACCCTCGCCCTGCGAGCGGAAGTTGGTGAGCTTCTTTTCGCGGACCGCGTTGATGGAGATGTCCTCGTTGCGGGGATTCTCGCCGACGATCATGCCCTCGTAGACGTTCTCGCCCGGGCTGACGAAGAGCTTGCCGCGCTCCTGGCACATGACGAGGGCGTACGGCGTGGTGACGCCGGCCTCGGTGGCGATGAGCGTGCCGGTCAGGCGCGTGAGCACCTCGCCGGCGTAGGGGCCGTATTCCTTGAAGAGATGGCTGAGCACGCCGCGGCCGCTGGTGGCGTTGACGACGTCGATCTCCATGCCAATCAGGCCGCGCGTCGTGATCGTGGCCTCGATCATCGTCGTGTGCGGGAGCTTCTCCATGTTCGTGAGCAGGCCCTTGCGGTTGGCGAGATTCTGCATGATGGCGCCGACGCACTCGTCGGGCACCTCGATCCAGACAGTCTCGTACGGCTCGTGGCGGGCGCCGTCGACGATCCGCTCGATCACGGTCGGGCGGGAGACGAGGAGCTCAAAGCCCTCGCGGCGCATCGTCTCGACGAGCACGGCGACCTGCATGGCGCCGCGGGCCTTGACGTTGAAGACGCCGGCCTTGTCGGTGTCCTCGATCTTGATCGAGACGTTGGTCTTCAGCTCGCGCATCAGGCGCTCGCGCAGCTGGCGGGAGGTGACGAGCTTGCCTTCCTGGCCGACCAGCGGGCCGTCGTTCACGCAGAACTGCATCTCCAGGGTCGGCGGGTCGATCTGGGTGAAGGGGAGGGCGTGGGCGGCCTCGTCGGCGGTGAGCGTGTCACCGATGTCGATGTCCTCGAAGCCGGAGAGGCCGACGATGTTGCCCGCGACGGCGGTCTGGGTCTCGGTCGTGCCGAGGCCGGTGAACTCGAAGACCTTGGTGATCTTGGCGCGGACACGCTTGCCGTCGGAGTGGCGGACGACGAAGACGGTGTCGCCGATGTTGGCGGAGCCGCCGAGGATCTTGCCGACCGCGATGCGGCCGACGTAGTCGCTCCAGTCGATGTTCGAGACGAGCATGTGGAACGGCTCGCTCGGCTTCGCGAACGGGGGCGGAATGTGGTCGAGGATCGTCTGGAAGAGCGGGGACATGTCCTTCTTCTCCTCGCCGAGGTGGAACATCATGTAGCCGTCGCGGCCGGAGCCGTAGACGACGGGGGCGTCGAACTGCTCCTCGGTCGCGTTGAGCTCCATCAGCAGCTCGAGGACCTTGTCGTACATCTTGGCGGGCTCGGCGTTGTCGCGGTCGATCTTGTTGATCACGATCACGACCTTGAGGCCGTGGGCGAGCGCCTTGCGGAGCACGAAGCGGGTCTGGGCCTGGGGGCCGTCGTAGGCGTCGATCACCAGCAGCACGCCGTCCACCATGCGGAGCGCGCGCTCGACCTCGCCGCCGAAGTCCGCGTGTCCCGGGGTGTCCACGATGTTGATGGTCTTGTCCTTCCAGTGAACGGACGTGTTCTTGGCCTTGATGGTGATGCCCTTTTCCTTCTCGAGGTCCATGGAGTCCATCGCGCGCTCCTCGACCTGCTGGTTGGCACGATAGACGCCGCCTTCCTTGAGCAGTTTGTCGACGAGGGTGGTCTTCCCATGGTCAACGTGGGCAATGATGGCGATGTTACGGATGTTCTGGTTCATGGACACGGAGACGTTCGGTTCTTTGGAAAAAGGAAGAAAGTGCTGAGCGACCCCGGTGAAAGCAAGGCGGAACCGGCGGAGTGAATCGGTTCTTGCGCGCCGCCCGGCGGTTGGCTCTCTGGCGGCATGGCAGCGGAAGTCGTTCAGCCCCCGCGGATCACCGGCCGTCGCGTCTCGGCCGAGACCCTCACCGTGGCCCCCGCCGTGCTCGGCCAGCCCCTGGCGGAGCCGTGGCGCCGCGCCGCCGCCATGGCCGTGGACCTCGTCGCGGTGGCCCTGCTGTCGTTCCTCTCCAAGCCCATCCTCGCGCTGGGCACCGGCATCCTCCTGCTCGTGCTGCTCGGCAATTCGCCGACGGCGCCGGCGGTGCTACGGACCTTCCGCTGGATCTGCCGGGGGCTCGGTGGCCTGGTCATCCTGCTCGCCGCCCTCGCGCTCGGCCACGGGGCCTTCCTGCGCGATGGCTCGCTCAATCTCGAGGCCTTCACGGGCCCGGGGGAGAGCGCGGCGATGAAGCGGACGGTCACGGTGGCCCCGGATGCGTCGTGGGGCCAGCTCCGCAGCGCCAACACGCAGCTCCAGGAGCAGGTCGACCAGCTCAAGGAGGAGGTCAAGTCGCAGCAGGCCACGAGCTCCTCCTGGGTGAACCAGGCGCGAGGCTTCACCCGCGCGCTGGGCGTCACGTTCGGCTGGTCGGGACTTTACTTCACGCTGCTGGCCGGCGCGTGGAACGGCCGGACGATCGGCAAGTGGGTCTTCGGGACGCGCGCCGTGCGCATCAACTCGGCGCCGCTGACCTACTTCGACGCCTTCATCCGCAACGGCGGGTACGTGGCCGGCGTCGCGATGGGCATGATTGGTTTTCTGAAGCTGCTGTGGGAGCCCAACCGCCAGGCGGTCGAGGACCGCATCGCGGGGACGGTGGTGATCAGGCAGTAGCGAGCAGCGCGTAGCGGGTAGCGAGCATTTCACCTGCTCGAATCCTACCCGCTACTCACTACGCGCTACTGGATCGCGGCAAATCCGCGGCCCTGCAGCCAGAACACCAGGTCGGTCGTCCAGGGCGGGGCGGGCTGCTCGGCGGTGCCCAGGCCGAGGCCATGGACCCCGTTTTCATAGAGGCTGAGGGCGAACGGCACGCCGGCCCGGCGCAGGGCCGAGGCGAAGATGAGGGCGTTCTCCACCGGCACGGCGTTGTCGGCGACCGTGTGCCAGATGAATGCGGGCGGGGTGCCACGCTTCACCTGCAGATCGGCCGACAGGGCGTCGATGAGCGCGGGGTCGGGCTTCGGTCCGAGCAGGTTCTCGCGGGACCCGAGATGGGCATGCGGCTCGTGGAGGGAGATCACCGGGTAGCAGAGGATGCCGAGGTCGGGCCGGCTGCTCTCGCGGTCGATGGGATCGGCGGCGCCGGGCTGGCCGGCGTCGAAGTGCGTGAGGATCGTGGCGACGAGATGGCCGCCGGCGGAGGAGCCCATCACGCCGATCCGCGCCGGGTCGCGTCCCGTGGAGCGCGCCAGGTGCCGGACTGTGCGGACGGCCCGGGCGGCGTCATGCAGCATGGACGGATGACGGTAGCCGTGGGTTCCCAGGCGGTATTGGAGCACCCAGGCGTGCAGGCCCTGGCCGGCGAGCCAGCGCGCGTAACCCTCGCCCTCGTGCGGGGCGAGCATGCCGTAGCCGCCGCCGGGGAACACGATGATCGTGGCGCCGGTGGCCGGCGCGGTCGGCGCGAAGTAGGTGAGGGTGGGGCGATCCTGGGGTTGGTCGCCCAGCGCACCGGGGGCGCGCTGCGGCCAGAGGGGAAGAACGGTGGTCATGGAAAATTTCTGATCCCGGATACCGGAGCTGAAATTCCACGAACGCAAGGCCGACCGCGGGAGCGGCGCCGCCGCGAACGACGCGAGGGCGGCGGGCTGGAAAGCATCCGGTGTCCGAACTCCGGATTCTGATAAAAAAATAAGGCCCCGGAACCTTGCGGTCCCGAGGCCAAATTTGGGGGTGGGCGTTCGCCACGCGCTCTTTCCCGGTGGCACACGATTGGGCGCGCTCGCTTTCGCGGGCTGTGTGCTTCCCGACGCCACTCTCCGCGGCATGCGGATGTTTCGGTCTCATGGCGGGACCGTCCTGACCGTTGCCGGTCGGGATCTTTTGAGTGAGGCCTCTTCGCCCAGTTCGGTCGCCCCCTGCCGGGAGCGGCGCGCCGGACGTGGTGCGGACACGTCTGCAATCTTACTTCGCGTCGGCACCGTTACCACGGGGACGGCGCCAGCTTTTGGCTGGCCGTTGGCCCTGCGTTACGGGTCTGACCTCTTAGCTCTCAGGTTGCGTTCGTTTTGCAGTGTGGCGGCGTGCTTTTTCACGCTGCCCCATTGAGGAGGTTGACGGGCTTTGCCGGGCCCGCTCACTCCCCGCCGCCGTGTCGCCCTTGCGCGCCCTGCTCGCTTTGGGCGAACCGGGCCTTTTGGCGGGGGTTGGCCCGCCGGGAAACGCGACTGCGTTCTGGTCTGCACAGTAGCAACCATAACCCTCTGGGGTAACTGTGTCAGCGCACGGATCGAAACGTTCCGTGGGCCTGACTCGGCTCGTACGCGGTTTCTAATCGCGCCTCACCGCTCAGTTCCTGATTCGTGTGTGAACTGACCGGACACGACTCCGGCCAGAGGAACTGGTGATATCTGCCTGCCATCCCCGCTAACGCGGGACTGGAGGGACCGGCGGCACCAGCTGCCACCGACCATTCCCCGGTCGCCCGGGATTATCCCAGTCGTGCTCTCGGCGGGTTTTTCAGGCCGCCGCGCTGCGACTGTTCTATCAAGGAACGTCACAAAGGTGTAACAACCCCAGGCGAAGTGAAGAATTTGTTCTCCACAACTTCTTCACCGCCGGGATCGGTGAATAACTTGGGAGTAATCTGGCTCACCGGTTGTTCACCGCCTCCGCGCCAAGCACGGGATATCAGATACCGAGGAGCACGCAGCAAACACGGTCGGCTGTGGCGACGAACCAGCAGCGAGTCTGCCTACCCAGAAGAACGTCATTGCCCTGACTCAACTCCCTATCCGGTATTCGGCTTCCGGTATCCGGTATCTCTTATGCCTTCCCCGCGCGATCTGCCCATCTACGAGCTCGAGTCGGCCGTCGTGGCCGCGCTGCGCGCGTCGGGCCGGTTGATCGTGCAGGCGCCCACCGGTTCGGGTAAATCCACCCAGATCCCG
This sequence comes from uncultured Opitutia bacterium, assembly GCA_903825285.1. Lineage (GTDB taxonomy): Bacteria > Verrucomicrobiota > Verrucomicrobiia > Opitutales > Opitutaceae > Opi-474. Next base: position 16,250 of record CAIJZY010000005.1, read on the forward strand.
CAGATGCTGTTGCGCCACGGCCTCTTGGGCGAGAAAGGCGAGATCGTCGTGCTGCAGCCTCGCCGCCTCGCCGCCCGCCTGCTCGCCAAACGCGTCGCGGAGGAGGTGGGCTCGCCCCTCGGCGCCACCGTCGGCTACCAGATCCGGCTGGAGTCCCGCGTCAGCGAGGCCACCCGCATCCGGTTCGTCACCGAGGGCATCCTGCTCCGGCAGATGTCGTTCGACGCCCAGCTGAGGGGCGTCAGCACCGTGGTCTTCGATGAGTTCCACGAGCGCCATCTCTACGGGGACATCTCCCTGGCCCGCGCGCTGCAAATCCAGCAGTCCACCCGGCCGGACCTGAAGATCATCGTGATGTCCGCCACCCTCGACACCGGCGTGCTCAAGACCTACCTGGCGCCGTGCGAGCTGCTGGTGTCGCAGGGCCGCAGCTACCCGGTGCGGATCGAGTACCTGCCGAAGACGGTCAACTTTGACCAGGATCCCGTCTGGGACGTGGCCGCGCGGGAATGCGAGCGCGTGGCCGGCGCATCGTCGGGCGACTTTCTCGTCTTCATGCCGGGCGCGTACGAGATCAGCCGGACCGTGCAGGCCATCCAGGGCCTGCGGGCGCTGCGGGAATTCGTGACCTTCCCGCTGCACGGGGAGCTGCCGCCCGAGCAGCAGGACCGCGCCGTCGCGCGCTACGAGGCGCGCAAGATCATCGTCTCGACCAATGTCGCGGAGACCTCGCTCACCATTGACGGGGTCACGACCGTGATCGACTGCGGCCTGGCGCGCGTGGCGCGGTTCGACCCGCACCGCGGCATCAACACGCTGCTGATCGAGAAGATCTCGGCGGCGAGCGCCGACCAGCGCGCCGGCCGCGCGGGGCGCACGGCTCCCGGCGTCTGCGTGCGGCTGTGGACGGAGCGCGAGCACGGCCAGCGCGCGCCGCAGGAGCTGCCCGAGGTGCGGCGGCTCGACCTGTCGGAGGTCGTGCTCACCCTCAAGGCCAGCGGCATCGACGACGTGGCGAATTTCCCGTGGCTCGAGAAGCCCGAGCCGAAGGCCCTCGAGCGCGCCGAGCTGCTGCTGGCGGACCTCGGGGCCATCGGACGGGGCGCGGCCCCGTCCGAGGCGGCGATCGGATCTCGCAGCTCGGAGCTCGAGCGAACTCCGATCTCCGAGCAGCGAACTCCGGCGGGGCCCGGCCAAGGGCCGGGCCTCCGCATCACCGAAATCGGCCGGAAGATGCTGCGGTTCCCCGTGCATCCGCGGTACGCGCGCATGCTGCTCGCGGCGCAGGAGCGCGGCTGCGTGCGACCGGTCGCGCTGATGGCGGCGCTGACGCAGGGGCGGAATTTCCTGCTGCGCGGCGTGCCGCGCGAGGTGGAGCAGGCCCGCGAGGACACGCTGGGGGAGGAGCATGAGAGCGATTTCTTCCTGCTCATGCGGGCCTGGCGGTATGCGGACAAGGCGAACTATTCCCTGGACGCCTGCCGTCGCCTCGGCATCCACGCGCAGGGGGCGCGGCAGGTCGGGCCGCTGTTCGAGCAGTTCCTCGAGATCGCGCACAAGGAGGGACTCGACGTCACCGAGCGCCGCTCCGACGGCGCCGAGATCCGCAAGTGCGTGCTCGCGGGCTTCTCCGACCAGCTCGCCAAGCGCCTCGACGGCGGCACCCTGCGCTGCGAGCTCGTGCACAACCGCCGCGGGGTCCTCGCGCGCGAAAGTGCCATCGGCCAGGCCTCGCTCCTGGTCGCGGCCGAGATCAGCGAGGTCGAGGGACGGGGCGGCGAGTTGAACGTGCTGCTCTCGCTCGCCACGGCGATCGAGGAGCCGTGGCTCAAGGAGATCTTTCCCGACGACTACCGCGAGGTGCGGGGCGTGACCTATGACGAGTCAATCAAGCGCGTCGTCTCCCGGCGCGAGCGGCGGTTCCGCGACCTCGTGCTGGAAGCCCGGGCCAGCAGCGACGAGGCGCCCTTGAACGAGGCCGCGGCGCTCCTGACGAAGGAGGTGCTCGCGGGCCGGCTGAAGCTCGAGGCCTGGGACGAGTCCGTCGAGCAGTGGATCATCCGCGTGAACCGGCTGGCCGAGTGGTTTCCCGAGCTGGAGGTCAACCCGCTGACAGACGCCGACCGGGCAACCCTCATCGAGCAGATCTGCTACGGCGAGCTCGGCTACCGGGACATCAAGGACAAGCCGGTCATGCCCATCCTGAAGGACTGGCTGACCGCCGAGCAGCTGGCCGTGATTGACGACTATCTGCCGGAGAAGCTCGTCATGGCCAACGGCCGGAGGGCGAAGCTCACGTACGCCAAGGAAGGCCCGCCGGTAATGAGCGCCCGCATCCAGGAGCTCTACGGCATCGAGGGGAAGTTCACCCTCGGCCACGGCCGCGTGCCGGTGAAATTCGAGGTGCTCGCCCCGAATCACCGGCCCATCCAGGTCACCGACGACCTGACGAACTTCTGGCGCGAGCAATACCCGAAGGTGAAGGCCGAGCTCTCCCGCCGCTACCCGCGCCACGAGTGGCGCTGAGTCAAAAACGCCAGCGCGATGGGGCTGCTCTGTGGGAGCGAGCTTGCTCGCGACCGTTCGGGAATTGTCGCGAGCAAGCTCGCTCCCACATGGCTCCAAAGTGACTTTACCCCAGGCCCTGAAACCTCAGCGCAGCGTCGCGGTGAAATCCAGGTTGGCGACCGGATGATCCCACTCGATGGTCTCGCCGTCGGACAGGATCCTGGCGCGGGAGTCCGAGATTGAGGCGAGCTTGGCGCCGCCCGGCAGGCGCACCTGAACCCGCAGCAGGGCGGGCTTGCGTGAGTCGGTGAGCGTGACCTGTCCCTGCACGCGGTTGTGCGCGAGGTCGCTGGTCAGGCGGTACGACACGGGACCGAAGTGCGTCTGGAAGCCGGTGCCGCCGAGCGGGCCGCGCGCGAGCCACGAGCGGTCCGCGCCGCGGGCGAGGTAAAGCGTGTCGCCGTCCTCGAAGACCATGCTGTCGCGCATCAGGCGCACCACCGCGATGGGCGTCCACAGGTGCTGGCGGTCCCCGGTGGTCTTGGCGGCGCCCGGCTCGGGGCCGCGTTCCTCGCACCAGGAATAGAGCGGGGTGGCATGGTTCAGGGTGGCGTAGAGGTATTTCGCGGAGGCGTCGCCGTCGCCCCGCAGGAGCAGGGTCTCGGCGAGGTTGTCGAGCGTGATGGCGACCCACATGCCGTCCTCCATCCAGCCGGTGTGAATTGGCAGTCCGCCGGGGCTGAGCCGGGACTCCATCTTGCGGATGGTGCCGGTGATGAGCTCGTCGTCCGGGGCCAGCAGCCGGCAGGGGAAGGCCGCGTTCAGCGCGCCCCAGCGACTGCCCGTGGTCTTGCCGGCGACACCGGGGATCCAGCGGTAGCCGGACTCGTCAATCGCCCCGCGCCGGATGGTGTCGAGCAGGTCGCCGCGGGCGGTCTGGTAGATGCCGCGCAGCTCGCCCGCCTCGTTCGCCAGGCCCAGTTCCTCGGCGGCGGCGAGGGCCTGCTGGTCCGCGTAGACGGCCCACATGTTGTGCGGCAGGAACACGCCGTAGAGGCTGTCGCCGTCCTTCAGGCCGCAGTCTCCCATGCCGGGAGGCAGCAGGCCGGCGTTGAGCGGCTTGGCCGCGGCGGCCGGCACCCGCGAGCGCTGCCGCTGGCGCTCCTGCCAGCGGCTGCTGGCGAGCATGCGGGGAAACACGTCGGCCAGAAATCCCCGGTCGCGCGTGATCCGGTAGTGCTCCATGGCAAACCAGCTCTTGAAGCCGGAGGACAGCCACCCCGTGCGCGCCCAGCCCTGGCGTTCCGCCCAGCAGCCGTCGAAATTCTGCAGGTCGAGCTCGAGGCGGTAGCCATCCGCGGCCTCGACGGGGAGGCCGGCCTGGTCGAGGCAGATGGAGGCGATGGCGGACTCGGCGGGGTTCGCCGCGCGGTACAGCTCGGTGCCCGGCAGCGTGCCGAGGTAGTCGCCGGGCACGGGTTCCCGCATGATGAAGATGTCCGCCAATCCGGCGTAATAGGCGGTGCGCACGCCGTCATCGGCCAGTTCCAGCCGCGTGGTGCGCCCGATCAGCTTGCGCCAGACCTCGTGGGCGTCGGTGAATTCGCCCGCCCAGTCGCGGCGGCGGAGCTCGGGGAGCATCGTCTCGTACACGCGGTAGGGCCGGATGATCCACAGCATGCGCGTCTCGCCCGGCGCGAGCCGGACCGTCGGGTGGAGCAGGTTGGGCGTGACGGGATAATCGTCGGCCCCCACCGCGGCGATCAGCACGCGGTCGGCGCGGGCCATCCAGCCGGCGACCAGCGCATCACGCGCGTTGGTCGGAAGGCCGGGGTCCACGCCGGCGGGATTCACGCCGCGCCAGTTGCCCGGCACGGCGCACTTCACGCCAGCCGTGTGGCCGTGGGCCGCGTCGCGGTTCGTAAACTCCACGCGCACGATGGCGGCGCGGGTCCCGCCGACGACGCTGACGGTCGCCTGCACCGTGGGTCCGGTGAACTCGGAGGTGAGGGCGGGGAGCCAGCCCTCCGTGCGGCGCCACGTCGAGTGCGCGAGGTTCTCGCCGTCCACCTCGGGATTCAGCACGATTTTCCACTGGGTGAGCGGGCCGAAGAAATTGGCGACGGGGAAATTGAGCAGCGTGTCGTAGCTCCAGGAGAGCGTCACCTTGCCCGGCTCGCAGTCGACCAGCGTCTTGTCGCCGCTGTCGGGCGGCGCGACGGTCACGCGGTGCGGGTAGCCAAACGCGTAGCCAAAATCGACGCGCGGGTCGGCGGCAAACGCGGCGGGAAGGAGGGCGAGGCCGAGACAGGAGCGGAGCGGGAAATTCATGGGAGGGAGTGTCAGCTCCAAACAAGGGCGATGCCGGGCGTGAAGCGAGGCGGAGCAGGCGGAATAATCAGGGCGGACAGGCGAACGCCGAACATCGGACGCCGGGCGCCCAACGCGGAGGGCGATTCTACCGCGCAGCTGCGCAATTGGACGATTCTTCGACGTTCGGCGTTGGGCGTCCGATGTTCGGCGTTCGCCCGGACCCAACTACCGCAGCTCTTCGTAGGTGATAATAATCGCGGCGGGCCGGGTGGGCACAACGAGATCAAGGCCCTGCTCCATGAGCTCGCGGCCGGTGCAGACCCGTGCCGCGGCCGGCGCGTCGAGGTCGGTCAGGCGGTAACGCGCGGCCGGCTCGAGCCCGCGGAGCTGCACGTGGGCCGAGGTGTAGATGCTGTCGGCGCGCCGGAACGCCTGCACGACGCCGCGGCCGGCCTCGGGCCGGTGAAACTGCCACGCCAGCCACACGTCGGTGCCAAGGCTGCAGGGTGTGAGCGGATAGAAGTCGCCGAAGTAGTTCGGGGCGTACTCGCGCCATTCGCGGATGGTTTGGCGGAGCATGTCGTAGGGCAGGGTGCGGTCGCGCAGGTCCCAGGACGGCAGCACTGACGGGCAGGCGAGGTTGGACCGCAGCTCGTAGGTGGAGAACTGCTTCACCCCGGTGCAGGTGCCCTGGAACGGCAGCCAGAGTGCGAGCCCGTAGCTCTGGGACTGGTTGGAGACGACGTCGTAGAGGTAGTCGGAGCGGTAGAACGGCAGCGCGCGCCGCATGGTCTCGAGGTCGTTGCGCGAGCCGCCGCCGGCGCAGGAGTCGATCGTGAGGCCGGGATGACGCCGCCGCAGCTCGTCGAAGAGCGTGAGGTAGCCGACGACGTGGTGGTTCTCCGTGATGCCCTGGCGATCGGGCGTGTCGTTGCTGCGCCAGAGCTCGACCGGCTCGACGACGTTGAAGTCGTTCCGGTAAACGTCGATGCCCTCCGCGTCGAGGATGCGCACGATGCGGTCGGTCACCCAGGCGAGGGCCGCGGGGTTGCCGAGGTAGAACAGCTTGGAGAGCCGCGCGGTGATGCGGTTGGGCATCAGCCAGTCGGGGTGGTCGCGAAACAGCTCGTTCGTCGGCATGATCCGCTCGGGCTCAAACCAGAGGAGGGTCTTGAGGCCGTGCGCGTGGGCGTGGTCGGTGATGGCCCGCAACCCGTGGGGAAAGCGCTTCCGGTCCACGCGCAGCCCGAGGGGCTCCTGCCAGCGGCCCGCGTTCTCGTACCAGCCGGCGTCCATCCACCACGCGTCGATGGGCAGCTGTTCCTCGAGGTAGCGGTCAATGAAGGTGAGCTGGTTCGCCTCGTCGGCGTGGATCATCACGTCGTACTGCTCGGAGCTCGAGGGCATGAGCATCGGCCGGAAGGGCTGGCCGAACGGCTGGGGGAGGTTGTGCGCGAGCATCCAGCGCCGCCAGACGTTTTGCGCGCCGATCCAGTCGCCGCGCCAGAACTGCAGCGCCATCAGCGGCGTGCGGATCTCCTCGCCGGGCTGGAGCCGCAGGTGGGTCAGCTCCTGGCCGGCGACGACCCGGATGCCCGCCTGGTCGTCGCGGCCGAAGTCGATCGCCCACGCGCCGGGCCAGCCGACCGCGAGGATCACGCCGGCGGCGGGGCCGCGCTCGAGGTTGAAGTAGGGCAGGACGCCACCGCTGGGCCGGCCGTGGAGCGGGATGAAGTGCGCATGCTGCCCGGGCTCGAGCCGGCTGAGCTGCGGCATGAAGTCAGTGGCCGAGAACGGGAAGAAGGTGCCGAGCGAGTGGTGCAGCTGGAATTCCTCCGCGCCGGCGCGGGCCCACGTGGCGTCCAGCGCCTGGATGTTCTCGAGGATGGGGGTGTCGGCCTTCCCGTTGTTCCGAAAGTAGACCGTCCACTCGACCGTGGGAAAATCCCGGTAGCTGACCGCGACGCAGCGCACCTCGAGGCCGGTGGCGGGATCGGTGTAGGTCAGCGAGCGCTCCTGCCGCTGCGCGTCCAGCGCCCGCTCGGCGGCGCGGACGGGCCAGTGCCGGAGCACGTCGGTTGACGGGTGTCCGTCGTAGGTGAACGCGAACGGCACGGCCGGCATCGCCACGGGCGCGGTCGGCGCGAGGAACCGGTCGAACCATCCGGCGGCCTCGGCGGTCTCCGCCGGATTGGGGGTGCGGGCCGCGGCGGCGGCGCGCAGGAGGACGACGCACACCAGGATCAGGCGCTTCATGCGCGGGACTCTATGTCGGGGGCGGTGCCGCACAAGGATTCTCCCTCGCGGATCGGGAGGAAAGCGTTGCCCGTCGGCCCGGGCGTGGCAGGATCGGGCCGTCGCCGCCACCGCGCCGGTCGCGGCGACCCCGCCCCATGAGCACTCCTGAAAACCCGCGTCCACCGCTCCCGCCCTTCACCCCCGAGACCGCCGCCCAGAAGGTCCGGATGGCGGAGGATGCCTGGAACACCCGCAATCCCGAGAAGGTGGCGCTGGCCTACACGCGCGACAGCGTGTGGCGCAACCGGGCCGAGTTTTTGTCCGGCCGCGAGGCCATCGTGCAGTTCCTCACGCGCAAGTGGGCGCGCGAGCTCGACTACCGCCTCATCAAGGAGCTGTGGGCCTGCCACGGGAACCGCATTGCCGTGCGCTTCGCGTACGAGTGGCGCGACGACTCCGGGCACTGGTTCCGCTCGTACGGCAACGAGAACTGGGAGTTTGACGCGCACGGCTTCATGCAGCGGCGCATGGCCAGCATCAACGACCTCCCGATCGCGGAGTCCGACCGGAAATACCACTGGCCGCTGGGCCGCCGGCCCGACGGGCACCCGACGCTCTCCGAGCTGGGCCTCTGACGGCGGCTGTGGCGGTGAAACCTACACGGCGGCCTCCACCCTCGTCATCCTGAGCGAAGGCGAAGGATCGCTGTGATCCTTACCGATGAGTCCGCGTTTGGCCGACGACACTTACGCGACGTTACCAGAGTGTCTGACATCTGGGTCCGCTCGAGGGCATTACGAACAGCGATCCTTCGCCTTTGCTCAGGATGACGGCCTTGAGGTGGGGAGCGCGGGGGATGCCGCCATGAGGCGGCGGGTGGTGGCGGCCGGGGGCTACGCC
>CAIJZY010000006.1 GCA_903825285.1 uncultured Opitutia bacterium
CAACTGGAGCGACGACAAGATCGCCGCCGTCCTCACCTATGTCCGGGCCTCCTTCGGCAACAGCGCCAAGGCAATCACCGCCGAGCAGGTCACCGCCATCCGCACCAAGGAAGGCGACCGCAAGGAGTGGTCACAGGAAGAACTGCTGAAGCTCCCGTAGAGCAGAAACAGATTGCAATCTCCAAGCCGCCTCAATCGAGGCGGCTTTTTTTGTCGCGAAAACAGGGGGAGGAAGATCGCGGGAAAGCCATGCTTGCGCTGGCATGGGCGATGGGACCTTCGTGGTAACCTGCATGCTCACTTGGCGTCTCTTAGAAATGCCCTCGGCCGTTTCTAGGTATTCTTATCTAGTTTCGCAGCGGTTACTTGCACAGCAAATTCACAATTGGTATATTGCATCAGTCTGCCCTTAACGTAAATCTACCACCAATGTTGCTCAGCATGCACATTCCGAAGACTGCGGGAGTCAGTTTCCGGAAAATCCTGGCCCAACTATATGGATCAGGATTTGTGCAATATTATTGGGAAATCACGGACGCGCACGGCCGCGTGCAGCGCGAGATTCCGACCGGCGCGACCTGCATTCATGGTCACTTCATGGCCCATGCGCTGGCGGACAAGTTTCCTGAGGCCAAGCTGGTGACTTGGGTGCGTGATCCGGTGGACCGCGTGATCTCCTCCTATTTCCACCGCCTACGGGAACCCGACTTGCGTCACCCCGTGTGCATGGAACTGCATGCGAAGAAGCTCTCGATCGTGGAGTATTCGCGGCTGGAGCTGGTGCGGAACGAAATGACGCGGTTCTTTGGGGAGAGGCAGCCCGAGGATTTCGCCTTCATCGGCATGTTTGAGCAGCTGGAGCTTTCGATGGCCCGGTTCTTCGATGAGTTCTCACTGCCGCCGGTGCCCATTCCCCGCGAAAATGTGAACCCGGAGCGGAGGACTCTGCATTATGAGATCAGCCCGTGCGAGCGGGAGCAGATCCTGGAGTTCAACGAACGGGACGCCGAGCTTTACGCGAGCTGCATGGATCGCACCCGCGTCTGAGCGCCCAAGGCGCGAGGATCCGCGAATGGGTTTTCAAACAACCCTTCGCAGCGCGTAGCGTCAGTCCCCGAGCTTCTTGCCGGTCACGAGGTAGCCCTGCACGTAGTCGCGCACGGCCTCGGCGAGGGGCGTCATCGGACGGACGTAGCCGCTGGCGCGCAGCTTGGCCACGTCGGCCTTCGTGAAGTACTGGTATTTGCCGCGCAGCGCCTCGGGCATGTCGATGAAATCGACCTTCGGTTCGCGGCCGAGGGCGGTGAAGATCGCGCGGGTGAGCGTGAGCCAGGTATTCGCCTCGCCGGACCCGAGGTTGTACAGGCCCGCCGCCATCGGCGCCTTCTCGGCGAAATGGAGGGTCATCTCGACCGCGTCCTTCACGTAGAGAAAGTCGCGCATCTGCTCGCCGTCCTTGTACTCCGGCCGGTGGCTCTTGAAGAGCTGCACCCGGCCCGATGCCTGGATCTGCTGGTAGGCCTTGTTGACCAGCGAGCGCATGTCGCCCTTGTGGTCCTCGTTCGGGCCGAAGACGTTGAAATACTTCACGCCGACGATCCGCTTCAGCCAGCCGACCTGCTGCGCGTACTGGTCGAACAGGTGCTTCGAGTAGCCGTACATGTTCAGCGGCCGCAGCCGCCCAAGGTCCTCCGCGCGGTCGTCCATGCCCTGCGCACCGTCGCCGTACGTGGCGGCCGACGAGGCGTAGATGAACCGGGCGCTGTGCTCCAGCGACCAGGCGGCGAGCTCCTTCGTCACGTTGTAATTGTTGTCGACCAGGTAACCGGCGTTGCGCTCGGTTGTGGACGAGCATGCGCCGAGGTGAAACACAGTCGTGAACGTGCCGAAGGCCCGCGGATTGGCCGCGAGGTGGCGGCGGAAGGCGTCGGCCTCGACGTAGTCATGAAACTTCAGCGGGACCAGGTTCCGCCACTTCTCATCGGTGCCGAGGACGTCGGTCACGACGATGTCCGTGTGGCCGCGCTGGTTCAGGGCCCAGACGAGGGCGCTGCCGATGAAGCCGGCGCCACCGGTGACGAGGATGCGGCCGGAAAGTGAGCTCATGCGTCCCTCGACATCTCCTCGGAACGGGCCTTGGCCGCAAGCACGGTCTCGCGCAGCGTGCCGCGGAAGTCGCGGGCCTCCATCTTGGTCAGGCCCGCCAGGGTCATGCCCTTGGGCGAGGTGACCTGGCGGCGCAGTTCCTCCGGGTCGGTGCCGGTCCGGGCCAGCAGGCGGGCCGCGCCGAGCACGGTCTCGACCGCCAGGTCCTTGGCCGTCTCGGCCGGCAGGCCGGCGGCGACGCCGCCGTCGCGCAGCGCGGCGGCAAACTCGAAGAGAAAGGCTGGGCCGCTGGCGCTGACGGCCGCCGCGGCATCCATGAGCGCCTCGTCAATCTCGACGACGCGACCCAGGGCGGTGAGGAGCATCTCCACCGTGGTGCGGTCGGCGGTGGACAGCGGCGCGAGGCTGCACCAGGCGGTCATGCCGGCACCGATGCGGGCGGGCGTGTTGGGCATGGCCCACACAATCGCGCGGGCGCGGGGGAAGGTCTGGGCGAGGCGGGCAGGGCGCTTGCCGGCGAGGACGGAGACGACGAGCTTGCCCGCCGTGAGCTCGGCCAGGCGGGGATCGGCGCCCGCGAGCTGCTGCGGCTTGAACGCCACCACGAGGGTGTCGGCGCTCGCCGTGAGGGCGGGCAGCGAGGAGGCGAGGGTGATGCCGGTGCGGGCGACGAGCGCGGCGGCGGTCGCCCCGCCGCCGCCGAGGCATGCGAGGTCGGCCGGGAGGGCCGCGCCCCGGGCCAGCAGACCGTCGACCATCGCCGAGGCCATGTTGCCGGCGCCGAGAAACGCATAGCGGGTCGTGCTCATGAAAGGGATGTGCGCGGGTAAGTACGGCCGGCCGGGGTCACCGTCCCGACTGGCCGGCTGCGGGGCATGCCGCCGGCGCGCTCAGGCGTTGCCGACGCGACGGGCCTTCTGCTCGAGCGGATTGAGCAGGGTGGCGACGGCGCCGCCGCCCTCGCGGTCGGTGAGGGTCACCTCGCCATCGAGGTTGCGCAGCGAGTGCCGGGCGATGGTCAGGCCCATGCCCACGCCGACGGTGTGCTTGGAGCTGATGAACGGCTCGAAGACGCGGTCGCGGATCTCCGCGTCGATACCGCGGCCCTGGTCCTCGACGCGCACCTGCAGGTATTTCCGGCCGCCGGGCTTTTCCACCAGCTCGGTGTGGATCGTGATCGGGCGGGCACCGGTGTGGTCGGAGCCGTAGGCCTCGTAGGCGTTGATCAGGACCTTGGAGACGACCTCCTCGAAGATCTCGTAGTTGGTGTCGAAGATGAACTCGCCGAGCGGATTGTCGATGGTCACCGGCGCGGTGAGCGAGTTCTCGATGTGGAAGCGCTGGATGCTGCCCTGGAGCAGGTGCTGCAGGTTGCCCTTGGCGAGCGGCGGGCTGGTCTTCACCAGCAGCAGGCTGAGCTGCTTGATGATCGAGACGATGCGGCCGATGGCCTCCTCCACGTGCTGGGCGTTCTTCTTCACCTGCTCCGGCTTGTCGTGGTAGGCCTTGATCAGGTCGAGGTGGCCCATCACGACGCCGAGGAGGTTGTTGAGGTTGTGGGCGATGCCCTGCGTCACCGCCCCGATCGTCGAGGCCCGGCGGGCGTCCACCAGCCGGCGCTGCAGCTCGATCATCTCGCGGTTGACGGAGACGAAGCGCAGCTGCGTCTGCACGCGGGCCAGCGTCTCGTCGAGGTCGATCGGCTTGGTGATGTAGTCGACGGCGCCGACGTTGAGGCCCTCGATCTTGCCCTCCTTCGAGGTGCGCGCGGTGACGAAGATCACGGGGATCGTGCGGGTGTCATCCGACGCCTGCAGGCGCTGGCACACCTCGATGCCGTCCATGTCCGGCATCATCACGTCGAGCAGGATCAGGTCGGGCCGGTCCTTGCGCACAAGGTCGAGCGCCTCGAGGCCGTTGTAGGCCGCGAGGACGCGCATGTTCTCCCGCTCCAACTTCCGCTTCAGCAGCTGGACGTTGATGGGCTGGTCATCGACAATCAGGATCGTGGGGGCGGCGCTCATGCGGGAGGGAGATAAGCGACTGCCCGGCGGAGCGCAAGCTACTGCGCAGCCTGTAGGCGAAAGGCCTTGACCGTGTTTTTCATCAGCATGGCCACGGTCATGGGCCCGACGCCACCGGGCACCGGGGTGATCTTGCTGGCCAGGGGGGACACCGTCGGGAAGTGGACGTCGCCGGTGAGGCGATAGCCGGTCTTCTTGGTCGCGTCCGCCACGCGGTTGATGCCCACGTCGATCACGACGGCGCCGGGCTTGACCATGGCGGCGGTCACGAACTCGGCCCGGCCGATGGCGGCGATGAGCACGTCGGCCTGCCGCGTGATGGCGGGCAGGTTGCTGGTCTGGGAATGGCAGACGGTCACGGTGCCGTTGGCGCCGGCCTTCTTCTGCAGGGCGAGGAGGGCGACGGGCTTGCCGACGATGAGCGAGCGGCCCAGCACGACGACATGCTTGCCCTTCAGGTCCACGCCGCTGCGGGCCAGCAGCTCCATGATGCCGGCGGGCGTGCAGGACACGAAGCCGGTGGGATCCTCCTGCGCAATCTTGCCGAGGTTCAGCGTGTTGAAGCCGTCCACGTCCTTGGCCGCCGAGACGCGGCGGAAAACCGCCACCTCGTCCATGTGCTTCGGCAGCGGCGACTGCACCAGGATGCCGTCCACGGTCGGATCGGCATTGAGCTCGTCGAGCAGCTTGAACAGGTCCGCCTGCGTGATCGTGATCGGCGGCAGGATGACCCGGCTGGTGATGCCGATCTCGACCGCCGTCTTCTCCTTCTTCTTCACGTACGAGACGGATGCTGGGTCCTCCCCCACGCGCACGAGGGCGATGCACGGCTTGCGTCCGGGAAAGGACGCGACCTCGGCCTTGAGTTCGGCAATTATCTTTGCGGCGATGACATTTCCGTCGATGAGTTCCATGGGAAAAGTGTCCGGCCGCCGACCGCAGGAGGGCGGCCCGGGAAAACGGGGGCGCCCTACTTGAGCTGCAGGCTCTCGACCTCGATCACGATGTCGGGCGTGCCCGGCACGGCCTTGCCCGCGCCATACACGACCACCACGTGGCCGATGTAATTGTCGATCTGCTCGGTGAGCAGGAGCTTGCTGATGTCCAGGTAAGCGTACCGCGAGCCGGAGTCGTCGTTCAGCGCCCAGTCGTACGGCCGGCGGGGCTTGAAGGCGCTCCGCGTGGACACGAACCGACCCTGGAAAAGGCGCGGCAGCATGCTCGAGCCACCGTCGCCGAGATTGACGACCGGCACCGCCCGGCCGGGGGTGGTCACGCCGTAGGCGAGGGGCGCGACGGGCGCGGCGTCCACGACGTTGGAGCGCGCCGGGATCGGGGCGGGGGCGGCGGCGGTCGCCGGCACATAGGTGGACGGGCCGCTGACATGGATGAAGGCCGTGACCTTCTTCTCCAGGCGGATCTGCGTGTACTTGCCGTGCAGGCCGGTGATGTCGGTCTTGTCCGTGGCCTCGAAGGTGGTGAGCTCGACCGCCCCGGCCTTGGGGGCGAGGTAGACGGCGGCGCCGGGGCGGACATCAAGGTTCTTCAGGATGTCGCCGTTCTTCACATAACCGTCGAACGGGCCCGGCAGCTCGACGGCCATCCAGCCGGCGGGCGTGGTGGCGGGGGCGGTGGTGGACGGGACCGGCTCGCTGCCGGCCTTGAGGTAGGTGATGATGGCGGAGGAATCGTCCGGCTTGACGTGGACGGCGGTGGTTCCGATCAGGGGTGCGGCGACGGCGGCCAGGGCGGTCGTGAGCAGCAGGGCGGCGAGACGGAGGTTAGTCTTCATGGTCGAGGTCGGAGGGAAGAGTGGAGGCTTCGAGCGCGGCGCGCGGCGTGGAGGGAGTATGGAACAACAGTTCGATCTCCTTGATAGAAAGTTGTTTCATCGCGTGCAACGGGATTCCCTTCAACCGCAGGGCCCCGATCTGGTAGCGGCGCAGCCGTTTCACGTCGTAGCCGAGGAGCGTGAAGAGCTGGCGGATCTCCCGCTTCTTGCCGTGGTGCATGTGCACGTCGAGGTGGGTCGAGCCCTGGCTGGCGCCGGGATTCACGAGGGCGGCGCGCTCGACCTTGAGCCGCTCGCCCTCGATCACGACGCCCTTGATCAGCTGCGTCAGGCGCGACGCGGGGAAGGGCTGCTTGAGAATCACGTAATAGCGCTTCACCACCACGTTCGACGGGTGCATCAGCCGGTGGGCGAGGTCGCCGTCGGTCGTGAGGATCACCAGGCCCTCGCTGTCCATGTCCAGCCGGCCCGCGCAGAAGAAACGGTACTTGGCGAACTCGCGGGGCAGCACGCTGAAGATCGTGTCGGCGTGGTGCGGGTCGTCGTTCGAGCAGACCAGGCCGCGGGGCTTGTTCATCGCGAGCGTGATGCGTGGCTGGGGCGTGGCGCGGACGGACTTCCCGCTCACGGTCACCTTGTCGACCCCGGGGGTGATTTTCTGGCCGAGCGTGGCCTTGGCGCCGTTCACCCAGACCTCGCCCTGCGCGATCAGTGCCTCGGCCGAGCGGCGCGAGCAGACACCGGCCTCGGCGATGAACTTCTGCAGGCGGATGGGCTCGGCGGCGGTCATGGTGGTCTGGTCAGTTGGCGGCAGAATTCCCGGCGTAGCAAGCCTGCGCACCGCTGAAACCAGGCTTGCCAGCGGCCGCAACCGCCGCCTTTTTTCCCGCACCCCATGGCCGACTCGCTTTACTCGAAGGACCATCCGTTTCCCGCGCGCATGACGGAAAGCCGGCTCCTGACCCGGCCGGGCTCCGCCAAGGAAACGCGCCACTTCGTGGTCAGCCTCGCGGGCAGCGGCCTGCACTACAAGGCGGGTGACTCCCTGGGCGTCTTCCCGGAGAATCGTGCCACCGAGGTGGACGAGATCATCGCGCGCCTGGGCGCGACCGGCGACGAGCCCGTCTCGCCCGCCATGCTCAAGCTCCCGGCGCCGCTGCCGTTCCGTGAGGTGCTCCGGTCCCGGGTCGCGCTGGCCGGCCCGACGCGGAAGATCGTCGAGACGCTCGCCGGCAAGGCGACGCACCCGGACGAGCGCTCCCGGCTGGCCGGCCTGCTGCAGCCCGAGTCCAAGGACCTGCTGGCCTCCTTCCTGGAGCAGCGCGAGTTCGCGGACCTGCTCGCGGAGTTTCCCAGCGCGCGGCTCACGCCGCAGGAGCTGGTGGACCACCTGCGCAAGCTGATGCCCCGGCTCTACTCGATCGCCTCGTCGGCCCGCGTCCATCCGGAGGAGATCCACCTCACCGTGGCCGTCGTGCGCTACACGACCAACCACCGCGAGCGGGCGGGGGTGTGCTCGACCTTCCTCGCGGACCGCGTGCAGGTGGGGACGACGCCCGTGCCGGTGTTCGTGTCCCATTCCCATTTCGGCCCGCCCGAGGACGGCGCGCGGGACTGCATCATGGTCGGCCCGGGCACGGGCATCGCGCCCTTCCGCGCCTTTGTGCAGGACCGCGTGGCGGCCGGCGCGACCGGGCGCAACTGGGTCTTCTTCGGCGACCAGCACCGGGCCACGGACTTCCTGTACGAGTCCGAGTGGCGCCAGTACCTCGCCGCGGGCCAGGTGGCACGCGTGGACACCGCGTTCTCGCGGGACCAGCTCACGAAGGTCTACGTGCAGGACCGCATGCGGGAGCACGCCGCCGAGCTTTGGGCGTGGCTCAAGGGCGGCGCCCATTTCTACGTGTGCGGCGACGCCAAGCGCATGGCAAAGGACGTGGACACGGCGCTCCTCGACGTGGTCGCCCAGCAGGGCGGCATGGATGTGGCCGCGGCGGCGGAATACGTGAAGCAGCTCAAGAAGGACAAGCGCTACCAGCGCGACGTGTACTAGCCGCGCGCTGCGCGGCGGGCGTAAGACGGGGCCGAGGATCCGGCGGCTGGATTTTTTTCTGTTCCTCCGCCCTTGTCCCTGTTCCCTTCTCCAGCGCGCCACGCGCTCCCCATGCTTACCTTCAACCAACGCACCGCCCTTGTCACCGGCGCGGGCCGCGGCATCGGCAAGGCCATTGCCGAGACCCTGGCCAGGCACGGCGTCACCGTCATCTGTGTCTCGAAGTCCGCCGACTCCTGCGGCGCGACGGCCGCGGCGATCACCGCGGCGGGCGGCAAGGCGAAGGCGCTGGCGGTCGACGTGGCGGACGGCGCCGCGGTGGCCCAGGCGGCCGAGGCTCTCCTCGCCGAGTTCCCGACGATCGACATCCTCGTCAACAACGCCGGCATCACCAAGGACGGCCTCCTGTTCCGCATGAGCGAGGCGGACTGGAACGCCGTGATCGCGACCAATCTCTCGAGCTGTTTCCATTGGACCAAGCACCTCGCCCGGCCCATGACCCGCGCCCGCTGGGGCCGGATCGTGAACATCACGTCGGTCAGCGGCATCATGGGCAACGCCGGCCAGGCCAACTATTCCGCGGCCAAGGCCGGCATGATCGGGCTCACCAAGACCCTCGCCCGCGAGTTCGCCGGGCGCAATGTGACCGTCAATGCCGTCGCCCCCGGGTTCATCAAGACCGACATGACGACGGAATTCGTCAACAACCCCGAGATTTCCGCCAAAGTCCTAGAGGCTGTGCCTTTAAAGCGCTTCGGCGAGGCCGCCGACATTGCCCACATGACCGCGTTCCTTTGCGCGGAAGAGGCCAACTACATTACAGGGCAAGTTTTTGCCGTTGACGGCGGCATGGCGATGTGAACCCTCCACCCCACTGGATCTTACCCAATATGGCTGACCAAAAAACTATCGAACAGCGCGTCAAAGAGATCATCGTTAATCAGCTCAACGTGAACGAGGAGCAGATTACCCCGACGGCTTCTTTTCTGGATGATCTTGGCGCCGATTCGCTCGACACCGTCGAGCTCATCATGGCTTTCGAGGAGGAATTCAAGGACGAGATCAAGGGTGAGATTCCCGAGACGGATGCCGAGAAGCTCCAGACGGTCGGCCAAGTGATCGACTACATCAAAGGCAAAGCCGGCAAGGCCTGAGCTTTCCCCGTTAGACTTTCTGGCGTTCTGCCTGTTTCCCGCGCGGAAATTTCTGGCAGGACGCCTTTTTGTTTTCTGAGATTCACCCCGCTTTCTTGCCATGGAAAACTCCGCCTCTCCCCGTCGCGTGGTCGTCACCGGCCTCGGCGCCGTCGTCTCCATCGGTCATACGGTGGACGCCTTCTGGGCCAGCCTGATCGCCGGCCGCTCGGGCATTGACCGCGTCACCCACTTCGACTCGACCGCGTACTCCAGCCAGATCGGCGCCGAGGTGCGCGACTGGGACGCGGCGCAATTCATGGACCCGAAGGAGGCGCGGCGCAACGACCGCTACACGCACTTCGCCTTCGCCGCGGCGCGGCAGGCAGTGAAGGACTCGAACCTCGACGTCACCCATGAGAACGGGGACCGCGTCGGCGTCATCGTCGGCTCCGGCATCGGCGGCATGCAGACGATCGAGACGCAGCACGACGTCATGCGTCAGCGCGGCCCGCGCAAGGTCTCGCCGTTCATGATCCCCTCGCTGATCGGCAACATGGCCAGCGGCCTGATCGCGATCGACCTCGGCGCGCGCGGCCCGAACTTCGGCATCGTCTCGGCCTGCGCCACGGGCACCCACGCGATCGGCGAGGCGTTCCATGCCATCCGCCGCGGCGACGCCGACGTGATGGTGGCCGGCGGCAGCGAGGCCTCCATCACCGAGCAGGCCTACGCGGGCTTCTGCTCGATGAAGGCCATGAGCACCCGCAACGACGACCCGAAGCGGGCCTGCCGGCCGTTCGACAAGCACCGCGACGGCTTCATCATGGGCGAGGGCTCCGGCATCCTCGTGCTGGAGCTGCTCGAGCACGCCCAGGCGCGCGGCGCCCGCATCTACTGCGAGCTCGTCGGCTACGCGGCCACGTGCGACGCCTTCCACATCACCCAGCCCGACCCCGAGGGGCGCGGCCTCTCGCTCGCGATGCGCCGCGCGCTGGCCTGCGGCGGCGTCCTGCCCGAGCAGGTGGACTACATCAACGCTCACGGCACCTCCACGCCCTACAACGACAAGTTCGAGACCCTCGCGATCAAGAAGGTCTTCGGCGAGCACGCCCGGAAGGTCGCGATCAGCTCGACGAAGTCCATGACCGGCCACCTCCTCGGCGCCGCCGGCGGGATCGAGTCCGTCATCTCGGTCAAGACCATCCAGACCGGCATGATCGCGCCGACCATCAACCTGGAGGAGCCGGATCCGGACTGCGACCTCGACTATGTCCCGCTCCACGCGCGCGCGGCCCGCGTGCGCACGGTGCTGAGCAACAACCTCGGCTTCGGCGGCCAGAACGCCGCCGTGGTGTTCCGCGCCCTGTAGCGGCGAAAGCCATGCGTGCGTCCGGCCTGCTCCTCCTGGTGCTCGCCCTCGCCGCCTGCACCCGGCCCGCCCCGCCGGCGGAGCCGCCGCCCACCCGGCCCGAGATCTGGGCGGCCATCCAGCCGCTCGCGGCCCGCTACCGGATCGCACCGGGCTTCATCTACGCCCTCGTGGCGGCCGAGTCGGACTTCAACCCGCAGGCCCGCAATGGCCAGGCGCGGGGACTCCTCCAGCTCACGCCCGCGGCGTGGCGGGCCGTGTCGAAGGCCCCGTACGAGCCGACGGTCTGGGACTGGCGCGCCAACCTGGAGGCGGGCATCGATTACCTTGCCTATTCCCGCGCCTATCTGCACCGCCGGACGGCTTTTTCCTATCCACTGCTCCTGGCATCCTTCCACTACGGCCTGGACTACGTGGAAGAGCGGCAATTCGACATCGGCCGCATCGCCGTGCCTCCCAGTCCGATCTATCGTCAGTTGTGGGACGGCAACCTGGAGCCGGTTGCGCCGCCCGGCGGCGCAACCGGCTCCAGGTGAGAGTTGAAAGCTGAAAGTTGAAAGCCAGGCCCGGGAAAATGTCAGACCGGGGTTTCGGGTCCCAGGCCTTTCATCTTTCAACCTTCAACTCGCAACAGGCTTGCCCCGAGCAAGCCATTTCCCAAGGCAGGCATGCAGCTCCTCGCGGCGGACGGGCTTGGCGAGAAAGTCATCCATGCCGGCCGCGGCGCAGGCCGCGCGGTCCTCGCTCAGCGCATTGGCGGTGAGGGCGATGATCGGCAGCCGTCGGCCGGCGAGCTTGGTGCGGATGCGCTGCGTGGCCTCGTAGCCGTCCATGCCCGGCATCTGGCAGTCCATCAGCACGACATCCCAATTGCCGCGCACGGCGAGGTCGGCGGCGGTCTCGCCGTTGTCCACGACGGTGCACTCGAGGCCCGCCTTCTCGAGCATGAGGCGAATGACCTGCTGGTTCACCCGGTCGTCCTCCACGATCAGCACGCGGCCGTGCAGCGGCTGGAGTCCCACGCCCGCCGCGGCCGGCGCCGGCGCGGTCTCGGCCGCGACCGGGAGGGTGACGTCGAAGCGGAACTCCGAGCCCTGGCCGGGCTCGCTCTGCACGGTGATGAGCCCGTGCATGCGCTCCACGAGGCGCTGCGAGATCGCGAGGCCCAGGCCCGTGCCGCCGAAGCGCCGGCTCATCGAGCTGTCAGCCTGCGTGAAAACCTGGAAGAGCCGCTGCCGCATCGACGCGTCGATGCCGATGCCGGTGTCTGTCACCGTGAACCGCACCGTCGCCGTCCGGTCGCCGCGGCCCACGGCCTCGACCCCGACGGTGATCGAGCCGCGCTCGGTGAACTTGATCGCGTTGCCGACGAGGTTGAGCAGGACCTGCTTCAGCCGGCCGGCGTCGCCCACGACGGTGCCGGGCAGGCCGGGGCCCAGGCGGCAGACGAGCGCGAGCTGCTTGGCCCGGGCGCCGGCCTGCATCAGCTCGACCACCTCCTCGGCGGCCCCGGCGAGCGGGAAGGGCAGGGATTCGAACTCCAGTTTGCCGCTCTCGATCTTGGAGAAGTCCAGGAGGTCGTTAAGCAGCCGCAGAAGGGTGTCGGCCGAGCCGCTGGCGATTTCCGCCTGGGTCTTCTGCTCGGGACTCAGCGGCGAGGCCTGCAGCACCTGCAGCATGCCCATGATCCCGTTCATCGGCGTGCGGATCTCATGGCTCATGGTCGCGAGGAACTCGCTCTTCGCCAGGCTGGCGGCCTCGGCCCGCTGCTTGGCCGTGCTGAGCGTGGCGACGAGGTGCTCGTTCTCGAAGATCAGCTGGTAGAGGTGGCGGACCGCCGCATGGTGCAGGTGCGTGGTGTTGACGAGAAAACCGATGTAGACGAGGGCGACGATCACGAGGGCCATCGAGCCGGGCTCGGGAGTCGTTGCCAGCCGCACCATGATCGGGATGAACGTGCTCAGCACGTAGAGCCAGTAGCCGGCCGGCACCGGGGCCAGTGACCGGGCGGCGCCGGCGTTCAGGCCGACGATGATGCAGAGGATCAGGAGCCGCGGCAGGACCTCGTGGGTGTTGAGGTAGAACCAGCCCGCCACGCCCCAGGTCAGGCCGGCCAGCGCCAGGCCGGTGAGGAACAGGGTGCGCCACCTCGGCAGCTGGGCGGAGGCCGGGCGCAGCTGCCCAAACGCGAGGTTGAGGCCCAGCCGGAGCAACGAGATCGCCAGGATGACCGAGAACCACCAGACGTTCAGCGCGGTTGGGAAATGCTGGCCAGAGACGATCACGAGGATCGCCGCCAGGACGAAGTTCGAGAAGAGCCCGAAATTCGCCGACCGAAACAGCAGCCGGGTCATCTCATCCTCAACCCGGCGCATCACGCCAATTTCCGTGCCGGCCGAGGCTGAAGCGGGTTGCTCCATGTGACGTCAGTCTGTCCCTTGCGGGGACGGGCGAAAGCGAATTCGGACGCTGTCAGGTCCGCCGATTGGCCGGAGTAGGCAAAGAAAAAGCCCGCGGCGCGCCGCGGGCTGGAAAGGGAAGGAGATCGGACGACTCAGGCCTTAACGACCAGGCCGGCCTTGATGGCCTTGACCGAGACCAGGATGCGCTTCGTGCCGCCATTGGGCATCTTGACGCGGATCCGCTGCAGGTTCGGGCGGAATTTCCGCTTCGTGATCGTGGTCACGTGCGTGCCGATGCCGCCGCTCTTCTTCGACTGACCCTTGCGGTTGATGATCGAGCCTTTGACGGGGCGACGACCGGTGATTGCACAGATTCTGGCCATGGTTTTTGAGTGGTTAAAGGGTCACACGTAAAGGTCGGGCCAAGGGCGACGCAAGGGGAATTTTAGAGGCGCCGCGCATGCAGGACCTGGAACTTCTGGCCGAGGTGCGTGGGATGCAGCAACTGCAGGAGCGAAAGCTTCTTGGGACTGAAACGCGCGGCCTCCGCGGCGGTGATCGCGGCGATG
The DNA here is from genome assembly GCA_903825285.1 of uncultured Opitutia bacterium. Taxonomy (GTDB): domain Bacteria; phylum Verrucomicrobiota; class Verrucomicrobiia; order Opitutales; family Opitutaceae; genus Opi-474. Next base: position 13,452 of record CAIJZY010000006.1, read on the forward strand.
AATTCGCCGGCGTGGCGGATGAAGAACGCCTCCTGCGACTCCACCTCGGCCTGGCCGAAGCCGGCACCGCGGAGACGGTCCGCCAGCCAGTCCCAGCACACGTGGCAGGTGAGGTCCTGCTCGCCGGGCTGGGCCAGCAGGTCGTTCGACTGCGTGTGCCGATGGTAGGCCCGGGCCGTGCCCGCGGGTGTGGCTTCCGTCAGCTCGCGCCAGGATTTTCCGTAGTCGCACGCGACAAACAGCCCGGTCCAGGGCTGGGCCGCCAGCCGCGCCGCAAGGTCTGCGGCCGCCACCGGGGCATCGATGACGTAGCCCTCGGGCGCCGTGGCGGGCAGGGAGACGTCCAACGGGCGCGTCACCACGACTTCGACAAAACCGCCATCCTGCTCGCGCACGCCCAGCTCCTGCCAGACCGGACCGCGGAAGACGAACCGCCGGAATGGCTGCGCGTCGAACAGCTCGTTCGAGAACACCACGCACCGCCCGGCCAGCTCCAGCGGATCGCCCAGCCGCAGCGTGCGGGTCGCGCCGAAGGGATGCTCGACGCCGGCTAGGACGCCGCCGCCCGGCTCCGCGCCGATTTCCACGAAAGTGTAGCCCCGCAGGTCCTGGCCCGTCAGCAGCTGCGCCGCCGCCGCCGCGACCAGGCCGCCGAACACGGGCCCGCTGGTGCTCGCCGTGAAAAAGTCCGTGCCCGGGCCGTACCCCACGCGCGGTGCGCTGCGGCGATAGTAGCCGGCCTCGGGGTGATAGAGCGCGAGCGCCATGAACTCGTCAAACGGCAGCGCCCCGCCCGCGCCGGCGCGGGCGCGGAAGGCGGCGACAAATTCCGCGGCGGGAGGCGGCAGGGATGACGAACCCATTTACAAAGCGAAGCAGATGCACACAGTCACCCCGATGCTCAAACGCATTCTCACCCTCGCCGCCGGCATCGTGCTGGGCTTCGGCCTCGCGGTCGCCGCGGGCCGGGTGGCGCTCGCGTGGGGTATCTTCCCCGACCGGGAACTCAGCCATGCCTCGGCCTACGTGAAGGAGGTCCTGCAGCTGGTGAACGAGAACTATGTGGACGCACCCGCCGTCGGCTACGACCACCTGGCAAAGTCCGCCATCCATGGACTGGTCGAATCGCTCGACCCGCATTCCGAGTTCCTCGAGTCGAAGGACTATTCCACGCTGGAGGAGGAGCTCAGCGGCGATTTCAGCGGCATCGGCGTCCAGGTCGAGCTGCGCAAGGGCCGGGTGGTGGTCATCGCGCCCATCGCCGGCTCGCCCGGCGAGCGCGCCGGCATCCAGCGCGGCGACGAGATCCTGCGGGTGGACGGCAAGGCGCTCGAGAAGGGGCTGTCCATGGACGCGGTCGTCGACCGCCTGCGGGGCCAGCCCGGGACCAAGGTGGTGGTGGGCCTGCTCCGCCCGGGCACGGGCCGCAGCTTCGAGCTCACACTCAAGCGCGAGCTCATCAAGCAGGCCAGCGTCCGCGTCGCGCGCGTGCTGCCGCCGCACACGGGCTACATCCAGATCGCCGAGTTTTCCGAGCACACGGGCGACGAGTTCATCGAGGCCCTGAACAAGCTGCTGAAGCAGGACATCGACGGTCTCGTCATCGACCTGCGCGGCAACCCCGGCGGGCTGCTCGATGCCGCCGTCGAGGTGGCGGAGCCGTTCTTCCGCAAGAACGAGCTCATCGTCTACACCCAGGGCCGCAAGCCGTCCGACCGCGAGGAGTACCGTGCCAGCGTGGACGAGGAGCCCCTGACGCTGCCCGTGGCCGTCCTGATCAACGCCGGCAGCGCCAGCGCGGCCGAGGTCGTGACCGGCGCGCTCAAGGACACCGGCCGCGCCGTCATCGTCGGCGAGCGCTCCTTCGGCAAGGGCTCCGTCCAGTCCATCTTCAAGCTCAAGAACGGCGAGGGCCTGCGCCTCACCACGGCCCGCTACTACACGCCCAGCGGCGTCAGCATCCACGAGAAGGGCATCGCCCCGCAGGTGGAGGTGGTAATGACGCCGGACGAGGACGCGAAGCTGCGGCTGCAGCGCCTGCGGCCCGATGTGTCGGATCCCGCGGAGTTCAAGGAGCGCTTCGGCTTCCTGCCGATTGCGGACCGCCAGCTGCAGGCCGCGCTCGACGTGCTGAAGGGCGTCAACCTGTTCGACACGGCGGCCGCGCCCGCGCCGTCGGCCCGGCTGCCATGATCCTGGCGCTGGAAAGTTCCTGCGACGAGACGGCGGTGGCGCTCTTCGACCCGGCCCGCGGGCTGGCAGGCGAATGGGTGCAGAGCCAGATCGCCCTGCACGGCCGGCATGGCGGCGTGGTGCCCGACCTGGCCACGCGCGAGCATCTCCGGAATTTCCCGCCGCTGCTGGCCCAGGCGCAGGCGGAAGTCGGCTTGGGTAACGTCTCAACCGTCGCGGTGACAAATGGCCCCGGCCTGGCCGCGTGCCTCGCCGTCGGCGTCGCGGCGGCGAAGGCCCTCGCGCTGGCGCGGCGCGTGCCGGTCGTGGGCGTGAACCACCTGCGGGGCCATGTGTGGTCGCCCTTCATCGCGCGGCACGCGGCCGCGCCGGCGGAGTTTGCGGACGGCCTCGCCGCGCGGCTGCCGCACCTCGGGCTCATTGTCTCGGGCGGCAACACGGTGCTGTTCGTGCTCGGCGCGGACCGCAGCGTGCGCGTGCTGTCCTCGACCCGCGACGACGCGGCGGGCGAGGCGCTGGACAAGGGCGCGAAGCTGCTGGGGCTCGGTTATCCCGGCGGGCCCCTGATCGAGCGGCTGGCGGCCGGCGGGCGTCCCGACGCCTACGATTTTCCCCGCGGCATCGGCCGCCGGGACGACCTCGACTTCAGTTTTTCCGGCGTGAAGACGAGCCTCCGCTACCTGATCGAGAAGCTGTCGCCCGCCGAGGTGGCGGCGCGGCTGCCGGACCTCTGCGCCAGCTATCAGCAGGCGGTGATCGACGCGCTGGTGCGGAAGACACGGGCCGCGCTGCGGCAGGGCGAGGGCGGTTACCGCAGCCTCGGCTTGTCGGGCGGCGTGGCCAACAACGGCACCCTCCGCGCCGCGCTGGCCGCCCTCGCGCAGCGCGAGCGGATCGAGTGTCTCGCGGCGCAACCGCGGCACACCGGCGACAACGCCGGCATGATCGCCTTCGCCGCGTGGGCGGATCCGGCGGGGACGGACCGCGCCGCCGGCCTGGATCTCCGCGTGGAGCCGAGCGCGGGGCTGTAGCATGCCGGATCCCGAAATCCGGCATCACTTGTAGTCCCGGCGCAGGTTGCTCGGCAGGATGCCCAGCTCCTCGCGGTACTTGGCGACGGTGCGGCGGGCGAGGGTGAGGCCCTTTTCCTGGAGCTTCACGACCAGCTCCTGGTCGCTCAGCGGCGCGCCCTTGTCCTCGATGGCGACGAGGTCGGCGAGCATCTCCTTCACGCTGGTGTTGGACACCGAGGCGCCGCTGTCGGCGCGATAGCCGGTGGTGAAGAAAAACTTGAAGTCGAAGATCCCGTGCGGGGTCTTCATGAACTTGTTCGCGATGGCGCGGCTGACGGTCGTCTCGTGGACGCCCACGATGTCCGCGATCTGCGTCATGGTGAGCGGCTGGAGGTGGGCGGTGCCCTTCTCAAAGAACGGCGCCTGGGCCTTGATGATCTCCCGCGTGATCCGCTCGATCGTCCGCTGGCGCTGCTCGATGGAATCGATCAGGAACTTGCCCGAGCGCATACGCTCGGCGAGGTAGTCCTTCTCCTCCTTGGACAGGGTGCCCTTGGCGATGAGGTCGCGGTAGGTGCTCGAGATGCGCAGCCGCGGGATGTAGTCGCTGTTGAGCTCGATCTTCCACTCCTTGCCGTCCTGCTCGACGATGACGTCCGGCACGACGACCCGGTTGTTGTCCTCGGCGAAGCGGCGGCCGGGGGCGGGGTCGAGTTTGCCGATCTCCTCGATGGCGGCCTGGATGTCATCGGCGGGGGCGGCGAGCTTCCGGGCGAGCTCCGGGATGCGCCGGCGGGCGAGCAGCTCGAACTGGTCGCGGATCATGCGCGCGGCGAGCGAGTCGCCCCGGCCCTTGGCCCGGAGCTGGGCGATGAGGCACTCGGCGAGGGTCTGGCTGCCGATGCCCGGCGGATCGAACCCCTGCAGGAGCTTCAGCGCCTCCAGCACGGTCTCGTAGGGCAGCCCGGTCTGCAGCGCGATGTCCGCCGGCGACTGCGAGAGGTAGCCGCGGTCATCCAGGCTGCCCACCAGGTGGCGGAGCGCGGCCAGCGTCGCCGGCGCGAGCGCGTCGAGGGCCACCTGCTGCAGCAGGTGCTCCTGCAGGGAGGTCTCGCTGACGAGCGAGTCGAAGAAGTGCTGGCGCCGCTCCGCGTCCTCCGCGGTGTGGGGCTGGGCGCCGCCGGCGCTCGCCATGTGGTCGCGCCAGTCCTGGTCGATCTTGCCGAGGATCTCAAACTGCTTGGTGAAATCCATCTCGTCGCGCCGCGCGTCGTCCGCGCTGTTGGCGGCCCCGGTCTCGTCCTCGGCCTGGCTGGCGGCGAGCTTGTCGAGGCTCTCGCCGTCCATCGGCTGCTCCTCGAGCGTGGGGTTGGATTGCAGCTCCTCCTGGATGACCGAGCGGAGATCAAGCGCGGCGACCTGCAGGATTTTCAGCGAATGCCGAAGCTGCGGCGCAAGAACGAGGGACTGGGTCTGGCGCTGGCGAAGGTCGTGACTAAATCCTGGCCCGCTCATGAGCTGGGGGATGGCCGGATGTCCTCATAGCTTGGGGACGAGCGGGGGGCGCGAGGACAGCGAGGTGCCGCCGGGGTCACTGATGCCGAAGAGTTCCTTGATGTAGACGCCGAGCTTCTCGTTGGTGGGGCCGTAACGGTCGCTGTAAAGGTACATCTCGAGGTCCGTGAGCATCTCGAACGCGGACTGGTAGCGCTGGTCGCGGTCGCGGAGGAGGGCCTTCTGGATGATCGCCTCGAGGCGGGGCTCGATGTCGTCCCGCATCGTGCTGAACTTCGGGATGGCCATCGTCAGGATGTTCCGGCGCGACTGCGTGCGGTCGAGCGAGCGGAACAGGTTCTTGCCGAGCAGCAGCTCGGTCAGGACGATGCCCAGCGGGAAGAGGTCCGCGCGGGCGTCGGTCACCGCGTAGTTGGCCTGCTCGGGGGAGAGGTACTCGTCCTTGCCCGCGATGACCTTGCCTTCCTCGTTGTACATCAGGTCGAGGGCCTTCGCGATGCCGAAGTCGGTCAGCTTCACGTCGCCCTCGTAGGCCAGCAGCACGTTCTTCGGGCCGATGTCGCGGTGGACGATGTTGAGGTGCCGGCCCTCGCGGTCGCACTTCTGGTGGGCGTAGGCGAGGCCGCGGGCGATGCGGGAGATGATGAAGGCCGCGAGCTCGACCGGGATCTTCCGTCCCAGCGCGCGGTGCTTTTCGATGAAGACCTCCAGGTTCATGCCCCGGACAAACTCCATCACCATGAAGTACTGGCCGCCGATCTGGCCGAGATGGTACGTCTGGACGATGTTCGTGTGGATGAGGTCCGCCACCAGGCGCGCCTCGCCGATGAAATTCTTCTGAAACTCCTCGATGGCGGAGAATTCCTCGCGGATCAGCTTCACGGCGACGACCTTCTTGAAGTTGCCCGCGCCGAGCTGCACCGCCTCGTAGACGACGCCCATGCCGCCTTCCGCCAGCTTGCGGATCATCTCGTAGTGAATCTCGTTGAAAATGTGTTTGATGGACGCCACGGAGGACTAGAAAAGACGCCGCGGGCGCGACTGGCAAGAGTGCAGTCGAGATTCGGCGTGAAATCTGCTGCGCCGGCATTTGACAGCCGCGCCGGCGATTCTACGGTGCGGTCATGATCACCCTCACGACCCGCGCCGCCGAGCGCGTCCGCACCCTGCAGACGGAGGCGGCCGCGCCCGCGAAGCGCCTGCGGGTGTTCGTCGAGTCCGGCGGTTGCTCGGGCTTCCAGTACGGGATGTCGTTCGACGAGCGCAAGGAGGGCGACACCGAGCTCGTGAGCGAGGGCGTGCAGTTCTACGTCGACCCGACGAGCCTCGCCTACCTGAAGGGCTCGAACATCGATTTCGACGACGGACTCCACGGCAAGGGTTTCGAGATCCGCAATCCGAACGCCCAGAGCACCTGCGGCTGCGGCAAGTCCTTCAACTAGGACCCGCGCCGGCGATCAGCGCGTGGCCACGTGCAGCGCCACGGTCCCGAACGTCAATCCGCTCGCCGCGACCTGCGTAAAGCCCGCCGCGCGGATTTCCCCGGCCAGCGCCGCGCGATCGGGGAACTGCTCGATGGTCTCGTTGAGGTAGACATACGCCGCCCGGTCGCCCGTGACGAGGCCGGCGATCCGCGGCAATACCCGCCTCAGGTAGAAAAAATAGAACGGCCGCACCCACCGCTGGGGCTGCGAGAACTCGAGCACGTAAAGCCGGCCGCCGGGCCGCAGCACGCGGCGCATCTCCGTGAGCGAGCGATGGCGGTCAGCCATGTTACGCAGCCCAAACGAGATCGTCACCGCGTCGTAGCTTGAATCCGGCAACGGCAGGGCCAGCCCGTCGCCCTGCAGAAAGGTGAGTCGCGCCTGTTGCGGGGCCGGCCGCAGGGCCTTCTTTTGCTCCGCCTGGTCGAGCATCGGCTGGCAAAAATCCATGCCCACGATGCGGGTTTTTGGGTCCAAACTCTCGCATAATGCGAAGGCCACATCGCCGCTGCCGGTGGCCAGATCCAGCACGTCAATTGGTGAATAACGGCGTACTGCCGCCACCAGCCGCCGCCGCCACAAGATGTCCAAGTAGAAGCTTAACAGGTGGTTGGCCAAGTCATAGCGCCAAGCGATGCGCCCGAACATGGAATTGACTGCGGCAGGATCAGGCATGGAAGAAGGCTCTTGGCAGGGAGTTAATTACCTGACCATAGGTGTTGACGCAATTAAAGATGTGGGAATAGTTTAGCCCTGTCTGCAAGAGGCTCTTACGAAAGAAAGGAAAATTCTCATGTCCACTAACCTTACGAAAAGAGAAATCGTCCTCGAGATCTATAAGAAGACCAGCTTCCCCCAGAAGCAGGTCGTGGAGACAGTGCAGCTCACGCTCGACATCATTCAGAAGGCCTTGGCTGACGGACGCAACGTGGAGTTGCGCAACTTCGGCGTCCTGGAAGTCCAGGTCCGCAAGGCCCGCATCGGCCGCAATCCGAACAAGCCCGAAGCCGAGGTGGTGATCCCGCAGCGCGCCGTCGTGAAGTTCAAGTCCGGCAAGATCCTGAAGCAGCAGCTCAAGAAGCTCGATCTGGCCAAGTTGCAGCCGCCGGCGCCGCCCCCGGCGACCTGAGCGCCGCGCGCATCAACTGTTTTCCGGCCGGGCCCCGCCCCGGCCGTTTTTTTTGGCGCGAAAAAATAGCATCGCGCTGCCTCCCGCCGTTTTGCCATGTTCGCTCCGATGGCGACGTTCCAGTCACTTCCCGGCTTCCGTGAGTTCTATCCCGACGACCTCGCCCGGCGGAAGCACCTCTTTGACCTCTGGCGGCGCACCGCGCACACCTTCGGGTTTGCGGAGTACGACGCCCCCGTCCTCGAGCCGCTCGAGCTCTACAAGGCCAAGTCCGGGGACGAGATCGAGGCGCAGCTGTTCAGCTTCACCGACAAGGGCGGGCGCGAGGTCGCGCTGCGGCCCGAGATGACGCCCACCGTGTGCCGGCTGGTTGGCGCGAAGGCGAGCGCCCTCAAGCGCCCGATCAAGTGGTTCAGCATCGCCGAATTCTACCGCTACGAGCGGATGCAGAAGGGCCGCGGCCGGTGCTTCTTCCAGTTCAACGCCGACATCTTCGGCGAGCCCGGACCCGAGGCCGAGATCGAGCTCATCGCGATGCTCGTCCAGTGCCTCGCCGCCTTCGGGCTGACCGAGCAGGACTTCTACGTGCGGCTGAGCGACCGCAACCTCTGGTTTTATTTCCTCGAGGCGCTGGGGCTGGACGAGCCCCGGATCCGCACCGTGCTGGGCGCGGTGGACCGCTACGAGAAGTACGGCGACGAGGCCTTCAAAGGCTACGCCGAGCAGTTCGGGCCGCTGGACGAGGGCGTGAAGGCGCGCGTGCTGAGCTTCCTGCAGATCAAGACGCTCGCCGCGCTGGAGTCCGCGGTCGCGGCGCTGGGCAGCGACAAGATCGCCGCCCGGATCGCCGACTGGAAAAAGCTCCTGGGCGGGCTCGAGGCCATGGGCCTCGGCCGTTTCATCGCGGTCGACCTGGGCGTGGTCCGCGGCCTGGCCTACTACACCGGCTTCGTGTTCGAGGCGTTCGACCGCAAGGGCGAGCTGCGCGCGCTGGCGGGCGGCGGCCGCTATGACGACCTCGTCGCGAAGCTCGGCGGGCCGGCGCTCCCGGCGGTCGGTTTCGCCATCGGCGACATGACCTTTGCCCTGCTGCTCGAGCAACGCGGCCTGATGCCGACCTTCGTGCAGGCGCCGGATGTCTACTGCGTGATTGGCGGCGAAGCGGCCCGGCTCGCGGCCTTCGCCGACGTCCATGCGCTGCGCGCCTCCGGCCGGCGGGTGGATTACCCGATGAAGGAGGTCGCCTTCGGCAAGCAGTTCAAGCTGGCCGCCGACTCCGGTGCCAAGCTCGCCCTGATCTACGGTGACGACGAGGTCGCCAAGGGCACGGTGAAGATCCGCGACATGAAGGACCGCTCCGAACACGAGGTCCCCCGCGCCCACGTGCAGGCGGTGGTGCGCGACTTCTTTTCCGCCGGGTAACAGAGGGGTTGGGGAAACCGCAAATCTACGCTAATTCCCCCTTATCCGAACCGGGCTGACTGCCGGTTTAACGACCGGCTTTTTTCCGGCGGCGGCGCAGGTCGCTCGGCCCAAAGGCGGACGGGAGGAGTTGGTCCAGGGTGGTCTCGAGGCGGCTGCTTCCCTGGCAGACGGAAATCACGAGGGCGTCGGGGCCGAATTCATTGATCACCTGCCGGCAGGCGCCACAGGGAGCGGTCGGCTGCGGGGTCGGCGTGTAGACCGCGACCGCCTTGACGACCCGCTCACCCGCGGCGGCGGCGGTGAAGATCGCGGTGCGCTCGGCGCAGTTGCAGAGACCGTAGGAGGCGTTCTCCACATTGGTGCCCGCGTAGATGCGGCCCGACCCGGTGAGAACGGCGGCGCCGACGCGGAACTTGGAATAGGGCGAGTACGACGCCTTGGCGGCGCGGCGGGCGGCGGACTCGAGCTGGCGGCGGAGCGGGGCAGGGAGCTTCACGCCCCGACTCTAGCAGAATGCACGGCGGGGCGAAGCGAAGAATGCAGGCGGGGTCGGCGACCTCGCCCTACAGCCCGAGCTCGCGCTTCACCTCGGCGAAGGCGTTGATCGCGAAGTCGAGGTCCTCCCGGCTGTGTGCCGCGCTGACCTGCGTGCGGATGCGCGCGGCGCCCTGCGGCACGACGGGATAGAAGAAGCCGATCACGTACACGCCCTTCTCGAGCATGCGCGCGGCGAATTTCTGCGAGAGGGCCGCGTCGCCGAGCATCACGGGAACGATCGGGTGGGTGCCGGGGCGAAGCGTCAGCCCGGCCTTGGTCAGGCCCTCGCGGAAATACCGGGTGCTGGCCTCGAGCTTGTCCCGCAGCTCCGTGGAGCGCGTGATCAGGTCGAGCGTGGTGATCGAGGCCGCCGCGATGACCGGGGCGAGCGAGTTGGAGAACAGGTAGGGCCGCGAGCGCTGCCGCAGGAGGTCGACGATCTCCTTCCGTCCGCTGACATAGCCGCCGCTGGCGCCGCCGAGGGCCTTGCCGAGCGTGCCGGTGAGGAGGTCAACCCGGCCCATCACGCCGCAGTGCTCGTGCGTGCCGCGCCCGGTCCGGCCCATGAAGCCGACCGCGTGGCTGTCGTCCACCATCACGAGCGCGCCGTACTTGTCGGCCAGGTCGCAGACCGCCTTCAGGTTGGCAATATAGCCGTCCATCGAGAACACGCCGTCGGTGGCGATCAGCTTGAAGCGGGCCTTGGCGGCGTCCGCCTCCTTCAGCTTCGCCTCGAGGTCGGCCATGTCATTGTTCTTGTAACGATACCGCTGCGCCTTGCAGAGCCGGATGCCGTCGATGATCGAGGCGTGGTTCAGCTCGTCGCTGATCACCGCGTCCTCGGCGCCGAGCAGCGTCTCGAACACGCCCCCGTTGGCGTCGAAGCACGAGCTATAGAGGATCGTGTCGTCCGTGCCGAGGAACGAGCTCAGCCGCGTCTCCAGATCCTTGTGGATCTGCTGCGTGCCGCAGATGAAGCGGACCGAGGCGAGGCCGTAGCCCCAGCGGTCGAGCGTGGCGTGCGCCGCCCGGATGATCTCCGGGTTGTCCGCCAGCCCGAGGTAGTTGTTGGCGCAGAAATTCAGGACCGGGCGGTTGCCCGCGACCGTGACATGCGCGCTCTGGGGCGTGGTGATCACGCGCTCGCGCTTGTAAAGTCCGGCGGCCTCGATCTCGGAGAGGATTTTCTGCAGGTGGGCCTGATAGGCGGGTGTCATGGCGTTGAGAGTTTTTACCGCGATGACCGCGAAGGTCGCGAAGCTTGGGCTGCGGCTGGCTGGGCTTCGCGGGCTTGGCGACCTTGGCGGTAAAATGGATTGGGAGGGTGGCTCAGCTCCAGGTGAGGACGATCTTGCCGCTCTTGCCCGAGCGCATGAGGTCGAAGCCCTGCTGGAACTCCGTGAAGTGGAAGCGGTGCGTGATGACCGGCGAGATATCGAGGCCGCTCTGGATCATCGCGGTCATCTTGTACCAGGTCTCGTACATCTCGCGGCCGTAGATGCCGCGGATCGTGAGCATGTTGAAGACGACCTTGTTCCAGTCGACCGCCGCGGCGCCGGGCATGATGCCGAGCAGGGCGATCCGGCCGCCGTGCGCCATGTTGTCGATCATGTCGTTCAGCGCCTTCGGATTGCCGGACATCTCCAGGCCGATGTCGAAGCCCTCCTTCATGCCGATCTCGCGCTGGACGTCGGGCAGCTTCTCCTTCGTGACGTCGACGGTGCGCGTGGCACCCATCTTCATCGCGAGTTCCAGGCGGGCAGGATTCACGTCGGTGACGACAATCTTGCGCGCGCCGGCGTGCTTGGCGATCGCGACGGCCATGCAGCCAATGGGGCCGGCGCCGGTGATGAGGACATCCTCGCCCACGAGGTCGTACTGCAGGGTGGTGTGCGTGGCATTGCCGAGCGGGTCGAAGCAGGACAGCACGTCGAGCGGGATTGCCGGGTCGACATGGACGGCGTTGCTGGCCGGGATGCAGAGGTACTCGGCGAAGGCGCCCGGGCGGTTGACGCCGACGCCCTTGGTGTCCTTGCAGAGGTGCCGGCGGCCGGCGAGGCAGTTGCGGCAGATGCCGCAGACGATGTGACCCTCGCCGTCGACCAGGTCGCCGGGCTTGAAGCCGATCACGTTGCTGCCGACCTCCTCGATCACGCCGACAAACTCGTGGCCCACCACCATCGGCGCCGGAATCGTCTTCTGGGCCCAGTCATCCCAGTTGTAGATGTGGACGTCCGTGCCGCAGATGGAGGTCTTCTTGATCTTGATGAGGACGTCATTGATGCCTGGCTTTGGCACCGGCACCTCGGTCAACTGGAGCCCGGGACCGGGCGTTAGCTTGGCAATGGCGCGCATCGTGGGAGCAGGCATGGGAGATAGATTTGGACCCAGTGTGGGCCTCCCGGCTCACTCCGCAATCAGTTCCGAGCCTTCCAGGACCAGCAGTCTTAGCTTGGTGGCGATCCCGCCGGGGCCGGAAAATCCTGTCATCTTGCCGTCGGCCCCCACGATCCGGTGGCAGGGCACGAGCAGCGGCCAGGGGTTCGCGCCGAGGGCGGAGCCGACTGCGCGGCTGGCGGCGGGCGGCTGGCCCATGGCCGCGGCGATCTCGCCGTAGCTGGCGGTCCGCCCGGGTTTCACGGCCAGCGTCGCCCGGTACACCTCGCGCGCAAACTCCGGCACGCGGACGAAATCATAGCGCAGGTCGGAGAAATCCTGCAGCTTGCCCATCAGGTGCTGGCGCACGCGGACGATGATGGCGGCGATCTCCGCCGGCGGGTGGGCCACGTCGTCCGCCCGCGCCTCGGCGCCCGGCAGCTCGAAACCGGTCAGGCCCGACTCGTCCCACGCGATGGCGCAGGGACCCAGCGGCGTAGGGAAGGTGGCTCTGGACATGGAGGGAAAGACCATGGGATTTCCGGCATTTGTCCAGTGTTGGGGCTTTGGTGGGATTTGTCCGTTTGCCGTTTCCCTTCTCTGGGATTGCATCGCGGGCGCGTTCGCCTTCCTTCTCGGGGTTTCCCATGCAGAATCGGTTCTACACGGAGTACGACGTCGAGACCTACGGCGGCGGCCGAAAACCGGACTACCGCAGCCCGTTCCAGATCGACCGCGACCGCATCATCCATGCGCACGCCTTCCGGAAGCTGCAGTCGAAGACGCAGGTCTTCCTCTCGGGCGAGTACGACTTCTACCGCACGCGGCTCACGCACTCGATGGAGGTCGCGCAGATCGGCCGCTCGATCTGCCACTATCTCCAGACCCGCGGGGGCGTGCTCAAGGAGGACTTCACCATCGACAGCGACCTGGTCGAGGCGATCTGTCTCTCGCACGACCTCGGGCATCCACCGTTTGGCCACTCCGGCGAGCGCACCCTGCAGGAGCTGATGCGCCCGTGGGGCGGCTTCGAGGGCAACGCGCAGACGCTGCGCCTCCTCACCGGCACGATCTACCAGAACGAGACCAGCGTGCGCGGCATGCAGCCGACCCGCGCGCTCCTCGACGGCGTGCTGAAGTACAAGAAGCTCTACCGCGAGTTCCCGCAGCAGCCGTCGAACCACTTCCTCTACGACCCGCAGGCCGCGGAGCGCGACTTCGTCTTCAGCCCCGCCCGGATCCCGCGCGAATTGCACCCGGGCGAGAAGCTCAACGCGTTCAAGAGCGTTGAGTGCCAGGTCATGGACTGGGCGGACGACGCCGCCTACTCGCTGAACGACATCGTGGACGGTGTGAAGGCCGGTTTCCTCACCCGCGAGAAGGTCGAGACCTGGGCCGCCGGCGAGCCGATCGACGCGGCGCAGCAGGTGCTGCTCGACGTGCTGTTCGACGCCATCCGCGGGGACCGCCTGGAAGGGGTGTTCTCCCAGAAAATCGGCCGTTTCATCGCCGCGTGCCGGCTGCGCGAGCGCAAGAACTTCATGTCCGCCCGGACGAACCGCTATCGCTTCGAGCTGGTCGTGGATCCCGAGGCGGAGCGCGAGGCGCTCTTTTTCAAGAAGATGGCCAACGACATCATCTTCGAGAGCCCCCAGCTCCAGCAGATCGAGCACAAGGCCCGGCGGGTCCTGTTCGACCTCTGGGATTCCTGCTGGCGGAACTACGTCGAGAAAGGGCCGCGCGTCATCAACATCCTGCCCGCGCGCGTCGGCAAGCTGATCAACGCCGAGAAGACACCGGCCGGGAAGGCCCGGCAGATCTGCGACTTCCTCGCCGGCCTGACGGACGGCATGATCGTGCACACCTACCGCCGGCTGTTCGACCCCGAGTTCGGCTCTCTTCGCGACCTCAGCTGAGTCGCTATGCGGGTGGTGCGAGTTTCACCACGAAGGACACGAAGCGCACGAAGGCCTGACTCCGATCTTTGCGCTCGTTGCGGCCTTGGCGGTAAAACAATTCCACCCGGACCATTTTACCGCCAAGATCGCGAAGCGCGCGGAGCAAGACCAAGGCTTGGGCTTCGTGCGCTACGTGCCCTTCGTGGTGAAATCAACCCGCCTCGCTCAGGAGTCGGGCGCCTGCTTGAGGTGCCCGGCGTCCACCGCCTCCTGCACCATCCGCTCGGCGTAGCGCCAGAGCTCCGCGCAGCCGTCGGCGATGTGGCGGTTGCGGGCGAGCACGCGGTCCTGCGTGATGCCGTGGCGCGCCCATGCGGCGCCCTCCGTCCGGCAGTTCAGCAGCATCGGCTGGAAGCGGTCGACCGCCGTGGCGAAGCGCGCCTCGGGCGTCTGCTTGGCCTCAAACTCGTCCCACAGCGCGCGGAACGACCGCGCCTGGTCCTCCGGCAGCAGCCCGAAGATGCGGTCGGCCGCGCGCGCCTCGCGCTCGTGCTGGCCGGCCATGGCGGCGGTGTCGTAGGCGAAGGTGTCGCCGGCGTCGATCTCGACGAGGTCGTGCACGATGAGCATCCGGAGGACGCGCAGCACGTCGAGGCCCGGGTGGTTGGCATGCTCGGCGAGGACGATCACGCAAAGGCAGAGGTGCCAGGAGTGCTCAGCGTCGTTTTCCGCCCGGCGGCTCCGGGTGTTGATCGTCTGCCGGAAGATCTCCTTCAGCCGGTCGACCTCGTAGATGAACTCGATCTGGCGGGCGAGGCGGGCGGGGGGAGAGGGGTCGGGCATGCCGTCACGAAAACGGCCCGGCGGGTCCAAGGCAATGCGCGCGTGGCCGCCGGCCTCACGAAGAAACGAGGCCAGAACGGGTTCGATGGACGCACGGAACCGGTCCGGCCGCCACCCCCTCCGGGTGGGGTGGTGCTGCCTTTGTCATATCTCACCTTTTCCTTGCTTGCCCGGCGCGGCGAGATTTCCCTCATGGGCATTTTGCCCCCATGAAAGTCCTCGTCGCCGACAAGATTTCCGCCAAGGGAGTGGCCTGCCTGCGCCAGCAGGCCGGCCTGACGGTGGTGGAGGCCTACGGCTCCACGCCGGCGCAGCTGCTGGAGCTGGTGAAGGACGTGCATGCGATCGCCGTGCGCTCGGAGAGCAAGATCACGGCCGAGGTCCTCGCCGCCGCCCCGCTGCTCAAGGTGGTCGGCCGCGCCGGCGTGGGCGTGGACAACGTGGACGTCGAGGCGGCCACGGAGCGGGGCGTGATTGTGATGAACACGCCGACCGGCAACACCATCGCGACCGCCGAGCTGACCTTCACCCACATCCTGGCCGGCGCTCGCCCGCTGGCCCAGGCCGCGGCCTCGATGCGCGCGGGGCAGTGGGACCGCAAGAACCTCTCGGGCGGCGAGCTGTTCCGCAAGACCCTCGGCATCGTGGGACTCGGCCGCATCGGCTCCGAGGTGGCCAAGCGCGCGCAGGCGTTCGGCATGCGCGTCCTCGCCTACGACCCGTACCTCGCGCCCAGCCGGGCCAAGGCGATGCAGGTCGAGGCCGTGGCGCTGGACGAGCTGCTGGCCCAGGCGGACTACATCACGGTCCACATGCCGCTGACGGATGCGACGCAGTACCTCATCGACGAGGCGGCGCTCGCGAAGTGCAAACGGGGCGTCCGCCTGTTCAACTGTGCCCGCGGCGGGATCATCAAGGAGTCCGCCCTGATCGCGGCGCTCAAGTCCGGGCAGGTCGCCGGGGCCGGGCTCGACGTGTTTGAGACGGAGCCGCTGGCGAAGGACAGCGAGCTCCGGACGCTCCCCAACGTCGTCCTCACGCCGCACCTCGGCGCCTCGACGGCCGAGGCGCAGGACGCGGTCGGCCTGGAGATTGCCGAGCAGATCTGCGACGTCCTCGCGGGCGGTATCATCCGCAACGCCGTCAACATGCCCAGCATCGACGCCGCGGGGCTGAAGATCCTGGGACCCTACCTCGACCTCGGCGAGAAGCTCGGCACGCTGGTGCAGCAGGTCGCGCCGCCGCAGGTCGCGTCCCTGAGGATCACCTACTGGGGCAAGATGATCGACCTCGACGTCACCGCCGTCACCCGCTCGATCCAGCGCGGCTGGCTGCGCCGCATCAGCGGTGACTCCGTCAATTTCGTCAACGCGCCGCTCATGCTCCAGCGCCTGGGCGTGAAGCTCGACGTGGTGAAGTCCACCGACGACACCGACTACACCGAGCTGATCGCGGTGGAGGCGGTGGCGGGCGACGGCTCGGTGCACTCCGCCCGGGGCACGCTCCTGGGCAAGACGGCGCGGCCACGGCTGGTCGAGCTCAACGGCCGCGAGGTCGAGGCCGAGGCGCACGGCAAGCTGCTGATCATCGAGAACCACGACGAGCCCGGCATGATCGGCTACGTCGGCACCCTGCTGGGCAAGGACAAGGTCAACATCGCGAACATGTCCCTGAGCCGCCAGCGGCCGGGCGAGACGGCGCTGATGGTGATCAACCTCGACAGCGAGCCGAGCGCGGCGGCCCGCAAGGAATTGAAGTCGCACCCCGCGATCAAACTGGCGAAGTTCGCCCAGCTCTAGCCCCGCATGCTCCTCTCCCTCCTTCTCGCCGGCGTGGTTGGATACCTCCTGGGCTCGCTGCCCTTCGGGTACCTCGTGGCGCGGGCCAAGGGCGTGAACATCTTCGAGGTGGGCAGCCGGAGCTCCGGCGCGACCAATGTCCGCCGCGTGCTCGGCAACGGCCCGGGCTTCCTCGTGCTGTTCCTCGACGCGGCCAAGGGCGCGGCGGCGGCCTCCCCGAGCCTCTTCCATGCCGACTGGCAGGTGGTCGGGCTGGTCGGGTTGCTGGGCGCGCTGGTGGGCCATGCGTTCTCGTGCTTCACCGGGTTCCGCGGCGGCAAGAGCGTGGCCACGGCCGCGGGCGGCTTCCTGGTGCTCTTCCCGATAGGCGTCCTCGCGGCCGCGGTGGTCTGGGGCCTGACTGTGGCCGCCACGCGCTATGTTTCGCTGGCCTCGATGTTGGCGGCGGTGGGTCTGACCGTCACGGCCGCGGTGCTCCGCGTGCCTCTGGTCCTCCTGCTTTCCTCCGCCGCCGTGACGGTCTTTGTCATCGTCCGTCACCGCGCCAACATCTCCCGGCTGCTCGCGGGCACCGAGAGCAAGATCGGCCAGAAGCCGGCGCACCCCTCGCCATGAGCCCCGTCACGGTCATCCGCATCGGCGTCTGCGGCCTCGGCACGGTGGGGCAGGGAGTGTGGAAGCATCTCTCGCGCGTCCGGCCCGAGCTGGAGGCCCGGCTGGGCGTGAAGCTCGAGCTCACGCGCGCCTC
Organism: uncultured Opitutia bacterium; assembly: GCA_903825285.1. Classification (GTDB taxonomy): domain Bacteria; phylum Verrucomicrobiota; class Verrucomicrobiia; order Opitutales; family Opitutaceae; genus Opi-474. Next base: position 30,412 of record CAIJZY010000006.1, read on the forward strand.
GGTGCGCGACCTGCGCAAGCGCCGGGGCGTGAAGGTGCCGGCGTCGAAGCTCACGACCGACCCGCTGGAGGTGGCCACCGACCCGAACATCGACATCGTCTGCGAGCTGATTGGCGGCACCACGCTGGCGCGCGACATCACGCTGGCCGCGCTGGCCTGCGGCAAGGTCGTGGTCTCGGCCAACAAGGCCCTGATCTGCGCCCATGGCGCGGAGCTCTTCGCCACCGCCCGCCGCCACGGCGGCCACTTCCTCTTCGAGGCCAGCGTCGCCGGCGGCATCCCGATCATCAAGGCCCTGCGCGAGGGCCTGGTCGCGAACCGCTTCCCGCTGATCTACGGCATCCTCAACGGCACCTGCAATTACATCCTCACCCAGATGGAGGAGCAGGACGCCCCCTACACGTCCGTCCTGGGCGAGGCCAAGCGGCTGGGCTACGCCGAGGCCGACGAGTCGCTCGACGTCCAGGGCTGGGATACCGCGCACAAGGCCGCCGTGCTGGCGTACCTCGCGCACCACACCTGGGTGAAGCCGGAGCAGATGATCGTCGAGGGCATCGACCGGATCACGCCCGACGACTTCAAGCACGCCTCCGCGCTCGGCTACGGCATCAAGCTGCTGGCGGTGATCGCGCGCGACTTTGCGACCGACGAGCTCAGCGTGCGCGTGCACCCGACGCTGCTGCCCGAGAGCCACGTCGTCGCGAAGGTCAGCGGCGTCTTCAACGCCGTCTCGGTCCGCGGCGACGTGGCCGGCACGACCCTCTACATCGGCCGCGGCGCGGGGCAGGATGCCACGGCCAGCGCGGTGATCAGCGACCTGGTGGATGCCGTCTCGCTCCTCAAGAACGACCGGCGCGCGTTCATCACCGCCCGCCGGTCCAGCCGGCCGGAGTCGGCGGCCCGGCCCTGCCGGCTGGCGCCTCCCGAGCACATCCGCTGCCGGTACTACCTGCGCATGACGGTGAGCGACGAGCCGGGCGTGCTCGCCCAGATCGCGGCCGTCATGGCGGCCCGGCGCGTCAGCATCGCCAGCGTCATCCAGAGCGCCCAGGAGCCCGCCGGCGCGGCCTCGCTGGTGCTCACCACCCACTGGAGCGACGAGCACGCGCTCCGCGGCACGCTCGCGAAGCTGACCCGCCTCCCGTGCGTGCTGGAGCCGCCGCTGCTCCTCCGGATCGGCGACTTCGCCGACTGACCCTCTCGACCATGCCACGCATCGTCCAAAAATATGGCGGCACCTCGGTGGGTGACGTCGAACGCATCAAGAAGGTCGCCGAGCGGATCAAGGCCTCGCGCGACGAGGGCCACGAGCTCGTCGTCGTGGTCTCCGCCCGCTCCGGCGTCACCAACGAGCTGATCGCCCGGGCCAAGGCGGTGTGCGAGTTCCCGAGCGAGCGCGAGCTCGACATGCTCCTCGCCACCGGGGAGCAGGAGACGATCGCGCTGACCGCGATGGCGCTGCACGGCATCGGCGTCGCCGCCGTGAGCTACACCGGCGCGCAGGCCGGCATCTTCACCGACAAGGTCCACACCAAGGCCAAGATCAAGACGATCAACGCCCAGCCGGTGATCAAGGACCTCAAGGCCGGCAAGGTCGTCATCGTCGCGGGCTTCCAGGGCATCAACGAGGAGGGCCACATCACCACCCTCGGCCGCGGCGGCTCCGACCTCACCGCGATCGCGCTCGCCGCCGCCATCAAGGCCGACAAGTGCGAGATCTACACCGACGTCGACGGCGTCTACACCGCCGACCCGCGCGTGGTGAAGACGGCGCACAAGCTCGACGAGATCTCCTACGACGAGATGCTCGAGCTCGCCTCCTCGGGCAGCAAGGTCATGCAGACCCGCTCCGTCGAGTTCGCGAAGAAGTACAACGTCGTGTTCGAGGTCCGCTCCTCCTTTAACCACAACCCAGGAACCATCGTGAAAGAAGAAGTCGCCTACATGGAGAAGGTCGTCGTCCGCGGCGTTGCCGTCGACAAGGACCAGGCCAAGATCATCGTCAGCAACATCCGCGACAAACCCGGCTCCGCCGCCCGCGTGTTCCGCTCGCTGGCGGACGCCAACGTGAACGTCGACATGATCGTCCAGAACGTCGGCCGCCAGGGCGTGGCGAACCTCACCTTCACGGTGCCCCAGACCGAGACTTCCCGCGCGGTCCGCGCCCTCGAGCCGGTGCTCGAGGCAATCGGCGGCGGCCAGGTGTCGGTGCACGAGCACATCGCGAAGCTCTCCGTCGTCGGCGTCGGCATGAAGACCCACTCCGGCGTCGCCGCCACGCTGTTCCAGGCGCTGGCCGACTCGGGCATCAACATCGAGCTGATCAGCACGTCCGAGATCAAGATCTCCATCGTCCTCGACCTTGACCGCGCCGACGAGGCCGCCCGCGTCGCGCACGCGGCGTTCAACCTCGACAAGGTCTGAGCGCGGCCGCGTTTAGAGGTCAGAGCTCAGATGCCAGAGGTCAGCCAGCCACCGCGCCGTCCGCCCACGGCAATTCGTCACTTCACCGAGTTGATCGTCTGGCAGAAATCCCATCGCGTGGCGCTGGAAGTCTTTCGGCTCCCCAAAGCCTTTCCGCCGGAGGAGCGATATGCCCTCACCGATCAGGTCCGCCGCTCCTCGCGCGCGATCGGCGCCAAGATTGCCGAGGCCTGGGGCAAGCGTCGCTATGAGGCCGCGTTTGTGGCCAAGCTGGTGGATGCGGATGCCGAGGCCCACGAGACCGAGCACTGGCTGATCAACGCGTGTGCCCATGGCTACTGCACGGAGGCGCAGGTGGCGGTCATTCGTGCACTTCTGCTCGAAGTGGGCCGAATGCTGGGCAGCATGATGAACGCACCCGCCACCTTCCTCACCAAGCGCCCAGTTTAAGTATGCAGGTCCTGACCTCTGATCTCTAGCCTCTGACATCTATGAAGTTCATCTCCACCCGCGGCCAGACCCCGCCGCTCGGCTTCCGCGATGCCGTGGCGACGGGCCTGGCGCCCGATGGCGGGCTGTTCCTGCCCGAGACGCTGCCGGACCTCTCCGGCCGGCTGGCGGGGTGGGCCGGGCTGGGCTACGCGGACCTCTGCTTTGAGTTCATGCGGGTCTTCGCGACCGATCTCCCGGCGGCGACCCTGCGCCCGCTCGTGGACCAGTCGTACCGCGGCTTCGAGGACCCGGCCATCGCGCCGCTGCGCCCGCTGGCGCCCGGCCTGCAGGTGCTGGAGCTGTTCCACGGCCCCACGCTCGCGTTCAAGGACTTTGCCCTCCAGCTCCTCGGCCAGCTGTACGGCCAGCAGTGCCGCGACCGCGGCGAGACCATCAATGTCCTCGGCGCCACCTCCGGCGACACCGGCGCGGCCGCGATCCACGGCCTGCTGGGCCGGCCGGGCACCGCGATCTTCATCCTCTATCCCGACGGCCGCGTGTCGCCGCTGCAGGAGCGGCAGATGGCGTGCACGGGGGCGGACAACGTCTATGCGCTGGCGGTCGAAGGCACCTTTGATGACGCCCAGGCGGCGCTGAAGGAGGTCTTCGGCGACCAGGCCTTCCGCACCGCCCACCGGCTCTCGGCGGTCAACTCGATCAACCTCGCGCGCGTCCTGGCCCAGTGCGTGTACTACCTTTACGCCTGGCTGCGGTTGCCGGCGGCGGAGCGGGCGGACGTCGAGTTCGTGGTGCCCACCGGCAACTTTGGCAATGTGCTCGCCGGGTGGCTGCTCCAGCAGATGGGCGTGCCGATCGGCGGCTTCCGGATCGCCACCAACCAGAACGACATCCTCTACCGGCTGTTCACCACCGGAGAGTATCGCGTGGCGGACGTGAAGCCGAGCCTGGCGCCCTCGATGGACATCCAGGTCGCGTCGAACTTCGAGCGCTTCCTCTATTACCGCGTCGGCCGCGACCCGGCCCGGGTGCGGGCGGTCATGGAACAGTTCCGGGCCACGGGCGCCTGCCGTTTTTCCGACTGGGATCATGCCGGCTTCACGGCGTCGCGCTGCGACGACGCGGAGATCCCCGGCATCATCCGCCGCGTGCATCGGGATTATGGCTACGTGACGGACCCGCACACGGCGTGCGCCTTCAAGGACCTGACGCCAGGTCGATCGCGTGTGGTGCTGGCGACGGCGAGCCCGGCGAAGTTTCCCGAGACGATTCGCGCGGCGATCGGGATTGAGCCGACGCATCCCGCGCTCGAGGCGCTCAAGTCGCGTCCCGTGGTGAAGCACCGGCTGCGCGCCGCGAAGGGCCCGATCCAGGATTTCATCGCGGCCCACGCAGTGTGACGGGGCGGGGCCTGTTGTTAGTTTAAGGTTGAAAGTTGAAAGCGGCGGACCTGCGGCCGCACCACGGTTTGGGTTCCGCGTCTTTCAACCTTCAACCCTCAACTTTCAACCGCCCGGCCCCGTCGCGGGGTCGGGCCACAGGTGAAGTTACGACGCTAATTTTTCGGAGTTTGCACTCGCCCAGCGGAGTGGCCGCCAGCATCGTACCGGCCATCGTGCCCTTCCGACTTCCCTCCTCCCGGATTAATTGGACCAACAGCGCCTTCCTCATGGGGACGGCGTTTTTGACCTGCACTGCGGTCCCGTACTACCTCTGGCGCTTCGGCGTGGATTGGTTCCAGGTAAGCATGTTCCTGGGCTTCTTCATCGCCACGGGCCTCAGCATCACGCTGGGCTACCACCGCCTGTTCGCGCACAAGGCCTTCGAGGCCCGCTCGCCGGTGCGGCTGCTGACGCTGCTGTTCGGCGCGGCCGCCTTTGAAAACAGCGTGATGGCGTGGGTGTCCGACCACCGCCGGCACCACAAGCACGTGGACAGCGACAACGATCCCTACGACATCTCCAAGGGTTTCTGGCACGCGCACATCGGCTGGATCCTGTTCCGCCTCGAGCCCGAGCCGCCGTGGGACAACATCACCGACCTGCGCCGCGACCGCCTCGTGGTGCTGCAGGAGCAGTATTACGTCCTCATCGCCGTGACGGTTGGCTTCGTGGTGCCGATGATCCTGGGCTACCTGCATGCCGGGTGGCTCGGCGCGCTCGGCGGCCTCCTGCTGGCGGGCGTGGCCCGGGTGGTCGCGGTCCAGCACATGACCTTTTTCATCAACTCGCTCTGCCACACCCTCGGCCGGCAGCCCTATTCCGACCGCTGCAGCGCCCGCGACAGCGCGCTGATGGCGATCTTCACGTTCGGCGAGGGCTACCATAATTATCACCACGAGTTCCAGCACGACTACCGCAACGGCGTGAAGTGGTGGCAGTGGGACCCGACGAAGTGGACGATCTGGACGCTCGCGAAGCTCGGGCTCGCCAGCGATCTCCGCCGGGTGACCGAGGAGAAGGTCCTCCTGTTCCAGCTGGTGGAGGTCCGCCGCCGCCTCGAGGAACGCCTGGCCTGCCAGGTGTCGCCCCTTTCCACCCGCACCCGCCAGTTGCTCCAGGACTCGCGCACCAAGCTCCACCAGCTGGGCGACCGCTGGACAGTGCTGAAGGCCGAGTACGCGGAGAAAACCGACGTGCAGATCGTGCATGCCCGGGCCGCCCTGGCGGAGATCCGCGCGGAGATCCGGCTGGCGTTCGAGCTGCTGGACCAGGCGAGCGCGATGCCCGCCTGAGCCGGACTAGAGCAGCGGGGCCAGGAGGCGGCTGAAGTCCTCCATGATCCGCGCCGGCAGCCGCTGGCGCTTGGTCGGGTCGGTGCGCAGCTCCCGGCAGTGGTGCAGCAGCGACTCGGCCCAGGCCTTGATCGCGCGCACCTCGGCCTCGGAGTGCACCACCAGGCCGATCTCAAAGTTCACGAACAGGCTGCGGAGGTCGAAATTGGCCGAGCCGAGCAGGCCGATGCGGTCGTCCACGATCAGCGCCTTGCTGTGCATCATGCCCGCGCCGAAGAGCATCACCCGGCCGCCGGCCTGCCGCAGCTCGCGCACGTAGTGGCGGCGGGCGAAGTCCGTGACGGGGTGGTTGGAGCGCGCCGGCAGGACCAGTGTCACGGCGCGGCCGGCGCGGGCCTTGACGATCAGCGAGCGCAGCAGGACGTCGTCGGGGATGAAGTAGGGCGTGACGATCCAGATGCTCTCCTCGGCCTCCTGGATCATGGAGATGATGCCCTCGTAGAGCGGGTCGCCTGGGACGTCGGGCCCGCTGGCGACCACCTGCAGCTCGGCGTCGCCGCAGACGGAGGCGGCGGCCTCAGATGCGGGGGCGCGCAGCGGTCCCGGCGGCCGGCGGCTGGCAAAGCTCCAGTCGGCGACAAACACCTCGTGGAGCAGCAGGGCGGCGGGTCCCTCGACCAGGGCGCCAAGGTCATTGAACCGCTTCCGGTACGGCAGGGGTCCCATGTACTCCTCGGCGAGGTTATGCCCGCCGATGATCGCCGCGGTGTGGTCGAAGACGGCGATTTTCCGGTGATTGCGGAGGTTGGCCGAGCCGCGCGAGGTGAAGGGCAGCACGGGCATGAACCGGATGACCTCGCCGCCCGCCTGGCGCAGGGGGGCGAGGAAATTCCCGCCGATGAACATGGATCCGACCGAGTCGAGCAGCAGGCGCACCTTGACGCCGGCCCGGGCCCGCTCGGCAAGCAGGCGGACGATGCGACGGCCGGTATCGTCACGGCCGAGGATGAACGTGGTGATGTGGATGGTGTGCCGGGCGCCTTGGATGCGGCGTTCCAGCTCGTCGTAGATCTCCTCGCCGGTGGTCAGGAGCCGCAGGCGGTTGCCGGCCACGGGGGTCCCGGCGCCGGCGGCCATGATCGTCTGGGCGACGGGCCAGTGGGCGTAGAACGACGGCGCGCCCGGCTGGCCGGGGAGCGTCGGCGCGAGCGGGGTCTTGCGCGCGGCGAGCCGGCGCAGCTTGCGGCCGCCGAGGAGGAGGTAAAGCGGGACGCCGACGTAGGGGACGAGGATGATGACCAGCAGCCAGGCAAACGTGTTCGCCGGGGCCTTTTTTTGGCTCATGAGCCGCGCGAGGACGAAGAGGGCCAGGATGAACCCGGCCAGGGTGGTGAAGTTCGCCACGAGGCCCTGGGCGAGGAAGTCCGCCAGCCACTCTTTCACGTTCGCGACCATAGGCGTGGGCTCCAACACATCCCGGCGGCGTCAAGGAGGCAAGGCGGCGGTGAAAAAAACCTTGAACTTGGCTGGGTGAGTCGAGAGTTTGCGCGCTCTTTTTGGTAGGATACTCAAGTGGCCAACGAGGGCAGACTGTAAATCTGCTGGCTAACGCCTTCCCTGGTTCGAATCCAGGTCCTACCACCACTCTCCCCGCCGCCGGCGGCCCCCCCGGGGGGGCCGGCTTGGAGACCCTTCGGGGTCAATAGCGGATGCGCCATCGCGGAAACAGGGAGGAGCGCAAATACCGGGAAACTGCACCGAAATCCGCGTTTCCGCCCCTCCGCGCTTCCGCGATGACCCAGGACGCATGCATGCAGCCCGACCAATGCGCGAAGCCTTCGTGGGCTTAGTGGCTAAATCCAACCCGCCCGGTGCCTAGAGCAGTCCGGCCTCGCGGAAGCTGAAAAAGCCCTTTCCTGCCGGGTCCATGGCCGCCCGGCCGAGCACGACGTGGTCCACGAGGTCGATATCGACCACCTTGGCCGCCTCCCGGAGCTGGCGCGTGATCTGGAGGTCGGCCGTGCTGGGGGAGGGGTCGCCGCTGGGGTGGTTGTGCGCGCAGACGACGCAGGCCGCGCCCTCCCGGACCGCGGCGCGGAACACCTCCCGGGGATGGGCCAGGGCGGCGGTGGCGGTGCCGGAGGTGACCTCCACGCGCTTGAGCAGGCGGTGCTTCCGGTTCAGGCAGAGCACCCAGAACTTCTCCACCTCCAGCCCGAGGGCGAGTGGCTCAAGGTGCGCGGCGATGAGGTCGGCGCGATTGAGCTGGGGCAGGACGGCTCCCTGCTCGCGCACCACGCGGCGGGCGAGTTCCATGCCGGCGACAAGCTGCAGCGCCTTCACGCGGCCGATGCCCTTGAACTGGCGGAACTCCGCCTCGCGCCACGCCAGCAGGCCCGCCAGCGAGCCGGCCTCGGCCAGCAGCCGCGTGGCCAGCGTCATCACGTCCTGGCCCTGCGTGCCGTTGCGCAGCAGCAGCGCGAGCAGCTCTGTGTCGCTCAGCGCGCCGGCGCCGTGGCGCTCGAGCCGCTCCTGCGGACGCTCGTCCGCCGCCATCTCGCGCAGCCGGTTGGGGGGAGGAATAATCGGGAGGGCCGGCCATGCGTTTGGCTTGGACAGCTTTTCCAAAGCTGCCAATCCTCCGTACTCTCACCATGAAAACACTCCAAGTGGTTGTCTGGGGCGAAAACGTCCATGAGCACCGCAACGCCAAGGTCAGCGCGATCTATCCCCGGGGTATGCACGCGACCATTGCCGAGGGGGTCCGGGAGCTGCTGGCCGGGTCCAGCGTGACCACCGCCACGCTGCAGGAGCCGGAGCACGGCCTCACCGAGGAGCGGCTGGCGGCGACGGATGTCCTGGTCTGGTGGGGGCACATGGCCCACGACCAGGTCAACGACAAGGTGGTCGACCGGGTGCAGAAGCGCGTTTTGGAGGGCATGGGCCTTGTGGTGCTGCACTCGGGCCATTACTCGAAGATCTTCAAGCGGCTCCTGGGCACGACGTGCTCGCTGACCTGGCGCGAGGCGGACGAGCGCGAGCGCCTGTGGGTGTGCAACCCGGGTCACCCGATCGCGCGGGGCATCGACAAGTATTTCGAGCTGCCGCAGGAGGAGATGTACGGCGAACCCTTTGCGATCCCGGCGCCCGATGAGCAGGTGTTCATCTCCTGGTTCGAGGGCGGGGAAGTGTTCCGCAGCGGCTGCTGCTGGACGCGGGGCAACGGCAAGATCTTCTATTTCCGTCCCGGCCACGAGACCTACCCGACGTACCACGACAAGAATGTCCGCCGCGTCATTGCCAATGCCGTGGAGTGGGCGCGCCCGCAGGGCGTGTGGATCGACTCCTGCCCGAATGCCAAGGTCCCGCTCGAGAAGCTCACGCGCAAGGCGTGAGCGGTTCGAAATTCGAACGACAAAGCACGAAATTCGAGGGTAAGCGCCAAACCCCAAGGCTTGGTGCGTGCCACGGCTTGAAGCTGAAATCCTCTCGGATTTCGTGCCTCGAGTTTCGTGCCTACGCTCAGTAGTGCTTCACGTACCCGTTGCGGCGGAGGCGCTCGAGCCAGCGCTCCTGGCTGACCTGCGCCATCTGCTGCACGAGGATGCGCTCGATCTGGTCGCGGACATCGTCGAGGGACTGGATGCCGGCGTACTTGCGGTCGTCCACGTGCAGGAGGAAGCAGCCCTCGGGCGTGAGCACGGGGGCGGTGGTCTCGCCCTTCTTGAGGGCAAAGAGGGGATCGCTGAAGGCGGGCTTCAGGTCGGAGCGCTTCTGCCAGCCCCAGTCGCCGCCCTTGGCGCGACGGGAGTCCTGGCTGAATTCCTTGGCGAGGTCGTCGAACTTCTCGCCGCCATTGAGGCGCGCGATCACGTTCTGGGCCTTGGCGAGGAGCTCGCTGTCATTCTCGCCGTTGCTGCGGGTGAACTGGATGAGGCGCAGGTGGACGCCGTCCTCCTGGTAGAACCGGTCCTTGTTCTCCTTGTAGAAGGTCTCGATCCGCACCGGGCTGACCAGGCTCGTGGACTTGCGCTGCTGGTTGCGCATGTAGCTGTAAATGACGTCCTCCTCCACCTCGCGGCGGTAATCCTGGAGCGTCGTGTTTCGCGAGCGCAGGTAGGCGAGGAACTTCGAGCGGTCATTGTCGAACTGCTCGGCCTGGATGTCGGCGATGCGATTGTCGATGAAGCTGGCCGGGATGTGCTTTTTGTCGTCCTTCCGGAATTCCTTCACGATCAGCACGCGGTCGATCAGCTGCTGGATGACGTCGTCCTGGAGCGACTCCAGCTTCTCGTTGAATTCCTTCTCGCTGCGCGCCTCGCGCTGCAGCTGCGGGATCAGGGGGGAAATTTCCCGGCGGACGTCATCCACGGTGATCACCTTGTCCTCCGCGATCGCGGCGATGCCATTGGCAAAACGGAGGTTTAGGTTGTCCACCATCTCCGCGCGACCCAGAGTCGCGAGGGCGGTGGCAATCAGGGCAAAGGCAAGGCGGCGGCCAGACATCATGGATTGGGCAAATTATTCAGAAACGAGGCGATTTCCCGCAACCGTAGAAGGGGCCGGGGGGCGGTCAACCTTGGAAACCGGGTGCCAACCTGCACCCAGTCATCGCGGCGACCGCTGGTCCGCAGGCACTTCAAGCGGCTGGACTCGGTTTCGACGGAACCTATCCCCTTTTGTTCCGCCCGAATACGGATTTCCGTGACCAGCAGGAGCGCCTTCACCTCGTCGCCAAACTTGCCAAAACGGTCTCGCAGGTCCGATTCGATCTGCTTCAACACGCCCAACGTGTCGGCCAGGGCCAGTTTGCGATAGAAATCGATGCGCAGACGGGTTTCGCCGACGTAATTGAGCGGAATCCTGGCCTGGATCATCGGAATCTCGGCACCGTTCGCCTCATCCTCGGCGTCCTTGAGGGCGGTGTAGCCGTCCTCATGACGACCCCGGGTGGGGTTGGAGGAGCGGCCGGAGCCTTCGCCGACGAACACAAAGTCGAGTTTTACATTGGCCCGGATGGCCGCGGCGGTCTTCTCGCCCTTGAGCCGGGCAACGGACTGGCGCAGGAGCTGGCAGTAAAGCTCGAAGCCGACACCGACAATGTGGCCGCTCTGCTCGGCGCCGAGGAGGTTGCCGGCACCGCGCAGTTCCAGGTCCCGCATCGCGATGCGGAAGCCGGCGCCGAGCTGGTTGTGCTGGCGCATGGCGGTGAGCCGCTGCCTTGCGACATCGAGCAGCCGGGTGTGGCGGTGGAGCAGGAGATAGGCGTAGGCCTGGTGCTTGAACCGGCCCACGCGGCCGCGGAGCTGGTACAGCTGCGACAGGCCGAAGCGGTCGGCGCCCTCGATGATGATCGTGTTGCAGTTCGGGATATCGAGGCCGCTCTCGATGATGGTCGTGCACACCAGCACCTGGTAGCGGCCGGCAACGAACTCGGTCATGACCCGCTCCAGCTCGGCGGCCTCCATCTGGCCATGGCCCACGCCCACCGTGAGCGTCGGGAGCATCTCGCGGAGCCGCGCGGCGACGAGTTCGATGGTCTGGACGCGGTTGTGGAGGTAGAACACCTGGCCGCCGCGGCGGATCTCGTGGTGCACGGCATCCACCACGCTCTTCTCGTCGTAGGTCTTGACGATGGTCTGGATCGGATGGCGGTTGGTCGGCGCCGTCTCGATCACGCTCAGGTCGCGCGCGCCGGTGAGCGCCATGTAGAGCGTCCGCGGGATCGGCGTGGCGCTCATCGAGAGCACGTCCACCGTGGCGCGCATCGCCTTGAAGCGCTCCTTGTGCTTCACACCGAAGCGCTGCTCCTCGTCGATCACGACCAGCCCGAGGTCCCGGAACCTCACGTCGGCCTGGAGCAGGCGGTGCGTGCCGATGAGGATGTCGACGTGCCCCGCGGCGGCGGCGGTGAGGATCCGGGCCTGCTCGGCCCGCGTGCGAAACCGGCTGAGCATCTCGACCGCGACGGGGTAGCCGGCCATGCGCTCGCGGAAGGTGTTGAGATGCTGCTGGGCGAGCACGGTCGTCGGCACGAGCACGGCGACCTGCCGGCCGCCCTGCACGGCCTTGAAGGCGGCGCGGATCGCGACCTCGGTCTTGCCGAAGCCGACGTCGCCGCAGATCAGCCGGTCCATCGGCCGGGTGCGCTCCATGTCGGCCTTGGCCTCCTGGATCGCCCGGAGCTGGTCGCGCGTCTCGGTGAAGGGGAACGACGCCTCGAACTCCTTCTGCCAGGTCGTGTCCGCCGCGAACGCGTGGCCCGGCTGCGCCTCGCGCGCGGCGTGGATGCGCAGCAGCTCGGCGGCAAGGTCGATGGTGGCGCGCTCGGCGGCCTGCCGGGCCTTCTCCCACCGGCCGGAGCCGATGCGGCCGAGCTGCGGGCGCGTCTTGCTGAGGCCGACGTAGCGGCTGATGAGGTGCGACTCCTGCAGCGGCACGTGCAGGGTGACGTGGTCGTCGAACTCCAGCGAGATGACCTCGCGCAGGCCCTGGGCGGTGTCGAGCTTGGTGAGCCCGCGGTAGAGCGCGATGCCGTGCTGCAGGTGCACCACGAAGTCGCCCTCCACGAGCTCGGAAAAGTCGAGGAGCTGGTCGATCTGTGCGCGCTGGGCCAGCGCGCGCGGGTTGAGCACCGGCCGCCGCGCCCGCTGGCGGCCGAAGATTTCGGTCTCCGTGACGACCACCAGCCCGGCCGCGCCGGCGGGGAGGGTCGGCCAGGCCAGCGCGGGCTGGCCCGCGCCGAAGGTGATGCGGAAACCCTCGTTCAGCGTGCCGCGGAGGAAGCGCGGTCGGATGACCTTGAGGGCGGAGTCCTCCGCCAGGATCTCCTGGATGCGCTGGGTCTCGCCCTCCTTGGCCGCCACGACGTCCACGGCGTAGCCTTCGCGGCGCCAGGCGGCGACCTGACGCAGGAACCGCTGCCGGGCCTCCTCCTCGACTTGCAGGCGCTCCTGGGCGACCAGGGCGTCCTCCGGATAACTGCGGTGATGGCTCAGGCTCTCGGTGTTCCAGGTGGCTTCCTCCGTGCCGCTCTCGAACAGTGCGCTGGCCTCGTCGAGATCGCCCACGCCGTGAAGCGCGGCGCAGCGCGCAAGCAGCGGCGCCAGGCCGTCGGCCCCCTCGCGGGTGAAGGCGCTGAACTCCTCGTCGAGGGCCGCCGGCTCCACGAAGGCCAGCTGCGTCGCCGTGGAAAGATAGTCGGCCAGCCCGGTCGCGGAGGCGGCGAGCTTCACTCGCGGCGAGGCGGAGAGCGTGATTTGCTCGACGCCAGCGCCCGAGCGCTGTGTCACGGGGTCGAACTCGCGGATCTCCTCAAGGACGTCGCCGAAGAAATCGAGCCGGTACGGCTGGTTCGCGGTGACCGGATAGACGTCAATGATCCCGCCGCGGATCGCATAGTGTCCGGGCGCCTCGCAGACGGCCTCGGAGTCGTAGTCGAGCTGGCGAAGCTGCTCCAGCAGGCCGGTGAAGGGCTGCGCCTGGCCGCGGCGGAGCGTGAGCTCGCGGGTGGAGAACTCCTCGAGCGCGGGCACGGGCTGCAGGAGCGCCGCGGGGGTGGTGACGACCAGGAGCGTGTCGGGCGCCGCGCCGAGCGCGCGCGTGGCGCGCAGGCGGGAGAGCACCGTCAGCCGGTCGCTCGACGCCGCGAACGCCTCGCGCATGTCGCGGCTGTCGGCCATGGACTCGGGAAACACCAGCGGGTGGAGGGGCCGCGGATTCCCGCCGGCCTGGTGGAAGAAGGCGGTGTCCTCGGCGAGGTGCTCGGCGGTCTTGAGGTCCTCGGCCACGATCAGCCAGACCGGCGCGGGATGCCGGCGCAGCAGCTCGGCAAGCACCGCGCCCCGGGCGGGCGGGCAGACGCCGGTGAGCTTGGAACGCGGGAGGACGGGAGGCATGGACGGGACGGAGGCCAACGGAAGCGCGGAAACCAGCGGAGGCCAAGGCGCAATGCGGCGCCTGCCGCGGTCACGCCCCGGACTTGAGCGTCGCCAGCGCCGCGAGCGCCGCGGCCTCCTCGGCAAGTTTCTTTGAGGTGCCCCGGCCGGTGCCCAGCGGGCGGTCCAGCAGGCGCACGGTGACCTGGTAGGCTCGGGCGTGGTCGGCACCCTCGACCCGCGTCACTTCGTAGTGAAGCGCGTCGTTGCCGTGCCGGGGCTGCACCAGCTCCTGCAGCCGCCCCTTCGGGTTGTCGGCAGCCTGGCGGGCGAGCCGGTCCGGCAGTGGCCCGTAGAGGGCGAGGATGACGCGGCGGGTCGTGGCCAGGTCGCTGTCGAGATAGAGCGCGCCGAACACGGCCTCGAGCGCGTCCTCGAGCGCCGAGGCGCGCGTGCGCCCGCCGCCCGCCTCCTCGCTGGCACCGAGCCGCAGGCACGACTCAAGCCCGAGCTCACGGGCCAGTTCGACCAGGAATGTCCCCTTGGTGAGTGAGGCACGACGGCGCGTGAGCACGCCCTCGCGGTCGTCGGGATAGAGCTGGAACAGGGCCTCCGTGAGCACGAGCTGCAGCACGGCGTCGCCGAGAAATTCCAGGCGCTGGTTGCTCGCGGGCTCACCCGGGTGGTCCTGCAGCCAGGACGGGTGCGTGACGGCCGTCTCGAGGAGGGCCGGGTCGCGGAAAGGGTGGGCGAGCCGCTGCTGAAGCTGGACGAGATCGGGGCTCATGAGCTGGCGCTGTTGTAGCGACGAAGACCGAGGTGGAAGACGACGAGGGCGGCACTGAACCAGAGGGCCGCGGCGCCGACCAGCGCGAGCGCCCAGATCGGCTGAAAGCCGTGCAGGATGGTCTGGGCCGGGGCGTTGCTGACCACCACCACCGGCAGCAGCCACACGAAGGCGAGGCTGGCGAGACCGCGGAAGGCCTCGCGGGGCAGCCGCGAGAATTCCGTCAGCGTGAAATAGATGCCCTCGACGCCCTGCGCGCTCGTGATCCAGAAGGCGAGGGAGACCGAGATCACCAGCATGCTGTAGTGGATGACGAGGCCGCAGAGGATCATCAGCGCGTAGAGCACGAGGTCCAGGGCCGAGGGGTGCAGGCCAAGCTTGTGCGCGGCGTAGGCGACCACGCCCATCGCGACGAAGGAGTTCACCAGCCCGTCGGGGTCCAGCTTCCGCGTCGTGGCCATGAACAGGATGTTGCCGGGCTGGGCCAGGAAGAAGTCGAAGTAGCCGCTGCGGATGTTGCGGCCCATCTCGAAGATGCTGCTCCAGAAGAAACCCATGAGGAACCGCTGCACGAGCAGCGAGGTGCCCACGAGCAGCAGCATCTCGTACATGCTCCAGCCCGCGATGGATTTGGTCTGCGTGTAGATCACCCCGATCATCAGCAGGTTCACGCTCATCCAGAACAGCTCGACCATCGCCCAGAGGAAGAAGTCGAAGCGGAACATCATCGTCCGCACGATCGAGTAGCGCGCGCTGGCGAGCCAGATCTGGAGGTAGCGGGTCATGCGAGGGCGGAAGTAGCGAGTAGCGGGTAGCGGGTAGTGAGTAGTGAGTAGCAGGATGCGGATGGCGAGTCGTGGGTAGTTGGCAGGGAAAGCAGGAATTCGCGAGCGGAAGAACGGTGCCGTGGAAAGATCGAAATCTTGGTTGGGATGCTCGCTGCACGCGACCCACGACTCGCTACGGCCGCTCAGCCTCCGACCGCGGTGTGGCGGCGCAGGCCGCGGGTCCAGAGCACCTGGTTGACGGTGAGGAGGGTCACCACCCAGAACAGCTGGATGACGAGTCCCTGGGCGATCGCGCCGGACGCGGAGATGCGGCCGGTGAAGATCGCGACGGGAAAATACGTCTGATAGTAGAAGGGCAGGAACTGGGCGACGCGGAAGACGCCGGCCGGGAGCAGGTCGAGCGGGAACATCTGGCCGCCGAGGATGGATTCCACCGCCATCGAGAGGATGACGAAGCCCTGGATCTCCAGGAACCAGAACGTCAGCATGCCGAAGCAGTAGGCGATGCTGAACTGGATCAGCGCCGACTGCGCCATGGCGACGAGGCCGAGCGGGATGCGCCACATCTCGGTCGGCAGCGTGAGGTAATCCCGCAGCAGCGGGATCGTGATGGCCAGCGGAATGAGGATCAGCAGGCCGGTGACGAGCCGCGCGGCGATGAAGATGCTGAACCGGTAGAGGAAATAATTGATCGGCTTCAGGAGGAACTGGTTGATCAGCCCGTTCCGGATTTCCTCGCTGATCTGGTAGTCCTCGTTGAACGCGCCGACGAAGAACTGCATGACCAGCATCACGAGGAAGTACGTGAGGGTCTGCGCGAAGCTGAACCCGCCGATGCTGTGGTTCCCGGTATAGGCGGCGCCCCAGAGGATGAAGACCACCGTGAGGTGAAACATCGAGAAGAACCCCCGCACGGCGAAATTCCAGCGGTAGACCAGGTTGCTCTGCAGCCCGAGGAGAAAGGCGTGGAAGTATTTGTTCACTGCAGAAGGAAGCGAGGAGCGGGTGGCGGGTAGGTTCCCGATCGTGCGCTGGCGTGAGGCGCGCTACGCGCTACGCGCTGCTTTGCAGCCCGAAGCGCTCGATGACTTCCTTCGCCAGGTTCCGGTATGCCAGCGCGCCGGGCCCGTGGGGATCGTAGGCGAAGATGGGCTTGCCGAAGCTGGGGGCCTCGCTGAGCCGCACGGTGCGGGGGATGACGGTGTTGAAGATCTTCTCGGGCAGGTGCTGCCGGACCTCGTCGACGACTTGCTTGGCGAGGTTGGTGCGGCCGTCGAACATGGTCATGACAATGCCGCCGAGGTTGAGGCCGTCGTTTACGTGGGCCGACTTGAGCCGGTCCACGTTGCGCAGGATCTGGCCGAGGCCCTCGAGGGCCATGTACTCGCACTGGAGGGTGATCAGGAGCTGGTCGGCCGCGGCGAGGCTGTTCATCGACAGCATGCCGAGGGCCGGCGGGCAGTCGATGATGATGGCGCGGTAGCCGTTGGAGGCGCGCAGCGGCTCGAGCACGGCGCGCAGCTTCATCAGGTAGTTCTCCATCTGCGCGAGCTCGATCTCGGCGGCGGCGAGGTCCTCCTCGCTCGGGATGAGGGCGAGGTGCTCGTAGGCGGTCGGCGTGATCATCTCGATGGCCGAGCCCTCGCCGTGGAGCGGGCCGTAGAGGCTGCGGCCCGCCTGCTTCTCGATGCCGATCGCGCTGGTCGCGTTGGCCTGGGGGTCAAGGTCGATCAGGAGCGTGTGGATCTTCTTCTCGGCCAGCGCGGCGGCGAGGTTGACCGCCGTGGTGGTCTTGCCGACGCCGCCCTTCTGGTTGGCGATGGTGAAAACGGTGGTGCCCATGAGTCCCGCCGAGTAAGGGCGAAACGCCCGGCGCCGCAAGCGTCGCGTTGGCCTGCCGGGCGCGCGACGGGGCGGGAAAGGCGACGCCGGCCAGGCTCCAGACGAACGCCAAACCTTCAACGCCGCACGCCCAACGTCGAAGTACTTTCTAGCGCGCGGCGACGCCGCGCACGGGAATTACTTCGATGCTGGGCGTGGGACGTTCGGCGTTGGGAGTACGTCCGGCCTACTCCCCGACGAGATGCTCGATCTCCTCGCGGCTGAGGGTCTGCATGTCGATTTCCTTCTTGATGGCGCCGAGGCTCACCAGGCACTCGGTGAACAGCTCGCGGGTGCGGAGCTCAAGGCTCTTGGCGTCGAGCTGGGTCATCACCTCGATGATCCGCGTGCCCTTGCGGACATGCGTGCGCTCGTCGGCGCGGATGTAGTCGGAGATGTGGCGGAGCAGCTCGTCGTTGCGCGCGGCGGCGGTGTCGATGAGTTCGTTGATGGTCTTGAGGACGCCGACCTCGCCGAAGAGGTTGATCTCCGCCATGGCGTACGCGGGCTCCATCGGGCCGCGGCAGGTGGAGCTGGTGAGGCGGTTGCGCAGCTCGTAGGGGTCGTAGCCCGACGCGAGCATGGCGCGGTGGCCGATCTCGGTGTGGCGGGCCTCGTCCCAGGTGATGCGGGCGAGGTCGTACTCCGCATTGAAGTCCTTGAAACGGATGTCCCACACGAACGTGCCGAAGGCCTCGATGGCATCGACCTCGTCGCGCTGGGTGCGGATGAACCGCAGGCGCAGGGCCTCGTAGGAGTCCTTGTCGTAGCGCGTCGCGCCGTCGGCCTTCTCGTAGTCGCCGGTGTGCCGGAAGGTGTCGAAGCGCACGTCGCGCAGCGGCACGGTGCCGCGCTCATACGGCTTGGTGTCAATCCGCAGCGGCGCGGGCGCCTCGCCGCGCGGGTCGGCGCCGGTGACGCCGCCGATGGCGGCCAGCAGGCGGGTGAGGTGCCAGCGCCAGGTGGCGAGGCCGGCCTCCTCCTCGCCGCCCGCCACGTAGGCCTCGACCGCGGCGTCGGCCCACTCGAGCATCGGCTCGTAGTCGGTGAGGATGCGGCGGAGGCAGCGGATGGTCGGGACATCGGTGACCTGGTCGGTGTCGTCGATGTGGTGCCGGTAGGCGGTCGCGAGGGCGCGGCCGAGGACCTGGTGGACGCCGACGAGCAGCTCGGCGGCGGACTGCGCGCTCAGCATCTCGTCGATGAAGCGGTCGATCTCCGCGTCGCGGTGGGCGTCGACCGCCGGCGGCCGCATTTCCTGCTCGGTGAGGCGCTCGCGCAGGAAGCGCGCGGCGTCGGCGTGGTAGAAGATGTGGCGCCCGGTCTCGAGCTTCACCTCGTACTCGGGGATCGAGAGCGTCCAGGACCCCAGCGCGTGCATCAGGCGGCGCTCGAGATAGAAGAAGCGGAGCAGCCGGCGGCTGTTCTCCTTGACGGTGAACTTGCCGCCCAGCTGGCGGCGGTCGGTCGGGAAGCGGTACGGGTAGCGCGCGCGCCGCTCGGCGGCGGCCTCGCGCTGGCCGGCGAGGCTGTGGGGCGTGATTGGGGACGGGGCGGCGGCGCCGTGATTTTCTTCGGGGAGTTTCATGGTAGGTTCAGGAAAGGCTGCCTCCGGGGTGCCGGGGCGGGTGGGGTGGTCGCAGCTTAGGCGCAAAGGCCGGGCCGGGCGTTCAGAATCTTCCCTGCAAACGTGCAGGATCTTTCGACCGCCGGAATTTGCTGAACCCGCCGCGCCTCAGCCCTTCACCGCGCCGCTGGTGAGGCCGGCGATGAACTCGCGCTGGAGGAACAGGAAGAGGGCCATGACCGGGGCGATGGAGATCAGGGTCGCGGCCATGATCATCCCGTAGTCCGCCCCGTAGAGCCCGCGCAGGTGGAAGATTGCGACCGAGAGGGGATGGCGCTCGGGGTCCTGGAGGATGACTTGGGGCGTGATGAAGTTATTCCAGGTCCCGATGAAGCTGATGATCAGGAACGCGCCGAGCATGGGCCGCACGAGGGGCAAGACGATTTGGAAGAAGATCCGCGTCTCCCCGCAGCCGTCGATGCGGGCCGACTCGATGATCTCGGACGGCACGCTGTTCAGCATGGCCTGCCGAAAGAGGTAGAGGCCGAAGGCCGGGGCGAGGGTCGGCAGGATGAATCCGGCGTAGGTGTCGAGCAGGCCGAGGTGGTAGAGGGTTTCGAAGGCCGGGCCCAGCAGCAGCACGGGCGGGAGGACCACGGTGGCGAGGATGACGACGGTCACGGTGCGCTGGCCGCGAAAGGTGAACTTGCTCAGTGCATAGCCGCCGGCCGCGCAGCACAGGGTGCAGAGGACGCTGCAGAGGGACGACAGCATCACGGAGTTGATGACGGCCCGGGCCACCGGCTGCTCCCGAAACAGGCGCGCGAAGTTGCCGAGGGTCAGCCGCTCCCAAGCCACGCCCAGTAATCCGTCGCCCCCGGGCAGGAACTGGGACGTGTAGTAGTCCTGGGGGGTCTTGACCGAAGCGCAGATCATCCAGAGGAACGGCAGCAGGGTCAGGGCCGCGGCGGCGAGCAGCATGGCGGTCACGAGGATCCGGCCGGTGAATTTCGGCAGGCGGGAGAGGGGGCTCATGAGCCGGCCTCCTCATGGCGCGAGAGCCGGCGGTGCAGCAGGGCCGCGGCGACCAGGACGAGCGTGAGCACCCAGCCGATCGCGCTGGCATAACCCAGGTCGCCGCTGCGGAACCCAGTCTGATAGAGATAGGTGACGATTGAGAGGGCGGCGTTGTTGGGCCCGTTGCCGAAGCTGTCGGCGTAAAGAATGAAGGGCAGGTCGAACAGCTGGAACGAGCCCACGAGGGTGAGCAGGACGAGAATGTTGAGCACGGGCTGGATCGCGGGGAAGGTCACGTGCCAGAAGCGCTGCCAGGCGTTCGCGCCGTCGATGCTGGCCGCGTCGAGCTGGTCGGACGGGACATTCTGCAGGGCGGCGAGCAGGTAGGCCATGTTGAAGCCGACCGAGAGCCACAGCGACGCCAGGATGAGTGACGGCATGACGAACCCGTCGACCCAGGCAAAGTCGGGATTCCACGAACGAATGAGGCCGTGGAGCAGCGTGTTGACGAGACCCGTGCGCCGCTCGAGCAAGACGCTGAAAATGACGCCCACGAAGACGGTGCCGACGATGGTCGGGGAGAAAAACACGAGGCGAAACAGCGCCCGGCCGCGCAGGGCGGGACGGTTGAGCAGCAGGGCGAGGGCGAGGGCGGCCGGGACCTGAATGACCAGGGTGCCAAACGCGAAGAGCGCGGTGTTGCGGACGGCGACCCAGAACATCGGGTCGTGGAGCATGAAACGGAAATTCAAGAGGCCGACATACGTGACCGTGCGGGGCCCGAAGGTCTGCTCAAACGCGAGGATGAGCGAACGCAGCAGCGGCCAGGCGATGAACGCGCTGAACAGCGCCAAAAAGGGCGCGAGAAACAGCCACGGGGTCCAGGGCGAGTGCGGGCGGCAGGATTTCATGGCTTCGCGCCGGCAAGGAAAACATTGCGGTTCATCTGCGCCACCAGATCCCGCTGGGCCTGGTCGAGGAGCCGCCGGGCATCCGGCTCCAGCTTGGCCGGATCGGACGTGGCCGAGCGGTCCGCGACCTGCATGAGCTGGTTCAGCGCGCTGTTCACCAGCTGAATCGCGCTGCTGAAGTAGGGCGACGCCGGCCGCGTGGGCACGTCGGGCGCCTGCTGCAGGCACATGCGCCCGACCGGCTGGCCCGAGTAATATGGATCTGGCTGGTCGTAGTAGGTCTGCGACCAGTTGGTCTTCATTGGGGAGACAATGTGCGTGAGCTCGAACAACCGCCGGGCCATGACCGGCGAGAAATACAGGTACTTGGCCAGTTCCCAGGCGGCCTCGGGATGCTTGGACGCCTTCGTGATGCCAAGCATCGTGCCGCCGTTCACCGAGGTGCGCCGCCCGCCCTTTGCCCAGGCGGGCAGAGGCATGATCTTGAATTTGCCCGCCATCTTCGGCAGCGAGACCGAGAGAGAGCCGAGGTACCAGTCCGCGCCCGGGAGCGCGATGGCGTAGCCTTCCCCCAGCTGCCGCAGGCCTGATCCGGTGTACATGTTGACGTCGCCGATCATCCGGTCCGGTCCGGCGTACCAACCCCCAAGTTGGGCGAGGATGCGGACATTGGTGGCCGAGTTGAGCGTAGGATGTCCGGCCGGGTCGAAATAACCTCCGCCGCCCTGCAGGAGGAAAATCTCGCTGAAGAAGGGATTGGTCAGCGAGACGGTCAGCGGATAGCGGTCGATATAACCGTCGCCATCCAGATCCTTTAGCAGCGGTCGCATCAGGCGGAAATAGTCCGCCCAGGTCTCGATCTGGCCCACGTCAATGCCCGCGGCCTCGACCAGGTCGGCACGGTAAATGAGCATCACCGGATGGACATCGTGCGGCAGGCCAAAGATGTGCCCGCGGGAAGTCCAGGGGCTGAAGGAGGAGGTGTTGATCTTGGCAAGCAATCCCTCTTGAGCGAGTCGGTCGGAAAGATCCGCGAAGCCAATGTCCTCCAGCGGTCCCGCGAAGACCTGGCCGATCTGGCCGCGTTCGACCTCAATGAGATCGGCTACAGGGGTCCCGGAATAAAATCCCGAGAGCATGCGGCTCTGGAGGGCGGGACCGACGATCAGCGACACCCTGAGCGGCAGATCAGGATGTCGGCGGTTCCACTCGGGCGCCAGGGCGCGGTACAGCATGGCGTGGTTGCCGTCGCCGACCCAGATTTGGAGGCCGTCGTGCGGCGCCACTGGTAGGAGCGCGACGATCGTCGCGCTCACAACCCCCAGTCCCAGCACAAAGCAAATGCCGGGAGATAGGCTGCGGACAATCTCCGCGAAGAAGTGGCACACCATAGTCTTGGGCGAAAAACGGCGCCACCAGTACGCGAGAAATGAAATCATCGGTCGATGGCCAGTTGACGGTGTGGACCGAGTAAGAAGGGGGCGCGGGAAACGGGCGCGAAGTGGGAGCGTAGCATGATGGAGAGGCGGGTAAAAACCGTAAGGACAGGACCCACTGTGCGGCTTAGGAAACTGAGCGCGTGCGACCTCACAAGCTCGCTTTTGCGCCGCTGCAACAGAATGCTCAATCCATGAATCCGCGCGTTCCCCGAGAATATTCGGCGCACGCTCTGAACGAACGGTACCTCGTGGAAATTGGCTGAAGCCAACCTTGGCGCGGCCGATAGGTACTATCACTACTGGCGAGAATTCGGCGACGGAGTATATTCATTCCATGCTGCACAAACACGTTTTGAAAACATCGGAGCCCACGGTCACCCACCCGGAGCGCCGGAAGGATGTATTGACGCGGGCCGTTGTGACCGGGCTGGAGCAGTTGAACGCGCACCTCGAGCAGCTGCCCCACGCGCAGGACCGGGCCGCCGCGCTGGCCGCGCTGCATTGCTTCGCGCAGCGGGTCAAGGACGCCATCGAGACGGTGAATTCCGCCGCCGGCGAAAATTAAATTTTCAGGTCCCGGCGCGGTCGGGAGTGAAATCATGGGCGAGCGGACTGGCGGCGGTCCGCGCGAGCGGGGTGTCGAACCCGCTCGCCCCAAGGCGCTTGTCCGGGTGCAGGATGAAAGTTCCCCGCCGGCGGACGTTAGCAAAACACGAATGGTGTATTAGTGAAATTAGGTGGGTAATGATACATCTCGTTCCCGGACGGCGCGAAAATTATGCTCGGTCCATGCAAACCGAAACTCATGTCGAACAGAGCAATTCGGGACAGTTGCCGCCGGGAATGGTGGAGCGGCGGCATCGGTCCGACCCGCGGCGGGACTATCAGACCCGTGCGATGATCTTCTGTCAGGCCAAGCTGCAGGAGGTTGAGCACATGCCCGATGGCCCGAAGAAGACCGCGGCCTTGGCCGAGGTGGTCCGGCTGATGGGCGAGAAGCACGCCGGCGCCTCGGATCGCCGCCGCGCCAGCACGACGAAGAAAACCGGCTGGACGGACGAGTATTTCTTCCCCTGATACGAATGGGGTTTGGCCGAGACCTTGGGGACTTCGGCCGTGGGCTCTCCGCAGGTCGCAGTCCCGCGGCTGGTGAGTGCTACTGTTGCCGTTGAATGAGGACGGCCAGTCAGGCCCGTTGCGCCGATTGATTCTCGCCAGCACCTTAGGCAAGTTCTCCACGGCTAATTGACATAAGCATGGCGCATGAGGACTATAAGAATGTACACGCTGAGGGCATCCCGCCGTCCGCGTTGAACCTAAGTCAGGAGAGCAACACTACCCCCATGAAAAGTCTGATTCCAAAGCTGCTGTTCGTCGGTCTCATGCTGGCCGCCACATCCCTCGTCGCAACCGCCAAGGACGAAGTCCCCTATAGCGAGGGCCCGGTCTGCGAACTGAGCTACATCAAGATCAAGGCTGGCATGTTCGACGCCTATATGAGCTGGCTCGCGAACGACTGGAAGAAGCTGAACGAAGAATACAAGAAGGCCGGCATCATCCTGGACGCCCAAGTCTACGCGACGCGGGCCCGCAACCCGCACGAGGCCGATCTGATCCTGTGCGTGACCTACAAGAACATGGCCGCACTGGACAACATGGATGCACGCACGGCGGCGATTGACGCGAAGTTTTGGGGCACTCGCCAGAAGGCGAACGAGGCCTCCATTGACCGCGAGAAGATGCGCGAGGTGCTCGGCTCGGAGTTGGTGCAGGAGCTTGTGCTCAAGTAAGCCCTCGGCGCCGTTCCGGGAATTCTCGAATTCCAGCCCGCCCCGCTCATCGCGGGCGCGGGTTTTTTTGCGCCGAGTGGTGCACTGCACTCGCGCCGCGCGGTGACCGTGACGGCACCCATTTTCCTCTGCACTTTCCAAACCGCCCGGATCGCGTTACGAACAGCCATGGAGGTGTTCGCTCCCGCTGCGTCTGCCGATGCCCTGTGCCCGCGCCCGCCGGTCTCCAACTTGGCGGGTTCATGGATTTGGGTGCCTGCAGCCGCCGGGCTCAACCCGCGCAACAGCTACGCCTATTTTCGCCGGACCTTCACCGCCGCCGGACCACTGGTCCTGCACGTCGCGGCCGACACCACCTACGAGCTGCACGTTGACGGGAAACTGCTCGACCGCGGCACGGCGCCGGCGGACATGGCCTACAAGTCATTCGACACGCACGCGGTCAGGGTCGGCGCCGGCCGACATGTGGTCGCCGTGCTGGTCCACCATCTCGGCCAGCCCTGCGCCACGGCCATGCAGTCACGGCCGGGGTTGTTCGTGCACCTTGTGTCTCCGCAGGGTGCACCGGTGGTTTCGGATGCGACCTGGAAAACCCTGCCGGCCGCCGCCTACCAGCCGGACCTGCCCTGCATGATGTCCCATTTCGGGTTTTATGAAGTCTGCGACCACGGGAAAATCCCACGGGGTTGGACGGCCTTGGAATTCGACGACTCGGACTGGCCCGCGGCGGAGGTCATCGGCCCGGCCGGATGCCGCGCATGGCCGCGACTGATTCCGCGCGATATTCCGCTACTTGCCACCACGACGCTTGCCGCGAAAAAGTTCGCAGGGCAGGGACACTTCCAGGCCGGTCCCATCAGCGGGGCCGAGCGCGACCTCACTCCGGCGGTCGAGATGGCCGCCCGGATCCGTCGGCCCACCCCGACATTGGCCGAAGATTTTCCGCTCGTCCTCGCGCCGGGCGCAGAGGGCCAGTATGTGACGCTGGATTTTGGTCGCGAGGTCACCGGCCACGTGCGTCTCGAGTTTGCCGGGGCGTGCGCCGGCCAGAGGGTGGACCTGGGCTACGACGAAGTCCTGGACGCGCGCGGCCTGCCCAATCCGCGGCGCACCTACGTGCATTTCGCCGATCGCGCCTTCCTGCACGAAGGCCAGACGACGTGGCAAATTTACGGGGCCCGCGGCTTCCGCTACCTGCTCGTGGACGTGGAGGCGGGCAGGGGAGGACTCACGCTGGTCGGCGCTCGGGTGGACGAACGCGTTTTTCCGCTCACGCGGCAGGGACGTTTCCGGTGCTCGGATGCGCGCCTTGATCGTCTTTACCAGGTCGGCCTGGACACCACCCGGCTTTGCATGCTGGACACGTTCGTGGATTGTCCCTCGCGGGAGCGGGTGCTGTGGATGGATTTCGCGATCGAGGCCCGCTGCGCCAGCTACGGCTTTGGGACCACCGAGCTCTGGCGCCGCTGCCTGTTTCTCTTCGCCCAGAATGTTTGCCGCGAGGGAGTGCTCGCGGGCGCCATCAAGGGCTTTGTTCCCACCGACAGCGAGCCCATGCTCGTGAGCTATACCCTTGGCGCCGTGCTGACAGCTGCGGAGTATCACCTGCACAGCGGCGACCGCGAAGCTTGCGTGGCGCTTTTTCCCACACTCCTGAAACAATTCGAGCTGATCCGGAAATTCACGACGCCCGACGGGCTCGTGAACGAGAAATGGCCGGGCTGGGGTACGTTCCTTGACTGGTCAGCGATGGATTTTGGCGGCGTTTCCTCGTGCAACAACGCGCTGTATCTCCAGGCCCAGCGAGCCACCGCCCGGCTTGCCCGGTCGCTCGGCTACGCCGACTGCGCCCGCCAGTTTGAAGAACAGGCCGATGAACTTGCCGTCACGTGCCGGCGGAAATTCTGGTCGGAGTCCGACGGGCTCTTTGTCGATGCCCTCTACGACGATCAGCCCAGCGCCGTCCGCAGCCAACTGGCCAACGTCATGGCCATCTGGGCTGGCCTGACGAGTGGCTCCGAAACCCCGCTCTTGCTCGACAAGATCCTCGATGGGAAAACGCTCCTGCCCCGCAAGGGCGGCGACTTCCGCCTGCGGCCGGGCTTCAAGTGCCAGACCGGCGGACTCGTGCCGATCGGCACGCCCAGTGCGGGCGCGCTGCTGACGCAGGTCCTGTTCGAGCACGGTCGCGGGGAGGCGGCGCTCGCGTATCTGCGGGACAATTGGATTCCGATTTCCCGCAGTGGCACTTTCAGTGAGCACTTCGTCGAGGACACCAACACCAGCCACTGCCACGGCTGGTCCGCGATGCCGGTGGTGCAGCTGCCGGCGTACATTCTCGGTGTCCGGCCGGTGGCCGCGGGCTGGAGCGAGGTAGAGATTGCGCCGCAATCAGCGGGACTCGATTGGGCCGAGGGCACCGTGCCCGCGCCGCAGGGTGACATCCACGTGAAATGGCGGCGCGTCGGCGGTCAGCTTCAGGTGGACTACCAAGTTCCGGAAGGCATCAAGGTGCGGCCCACCGCGATTCGGAGCTAGGCCAGGTATTGATCCGTCGGCCGGCGGAAGGATTCCTTGCCTCATTCGGGCGAAGTGAATTCACGATAGAGAGTGATGCATCATCTGTTGAAGCGGGGATCTATTTCCCGAGCCTTGGGGAGAGCCGTTGTGGCCTGCGGACTTTGCCACGCGGCGATGTCGGCGGAGCCTTCCGCGGCTGCACCTGCGGTTCGACTGTCCGCCTTGCCCGGCTGGGTGATTTTCGCCCCAGGGAAGGAAGCCTATGGCTACCGCTATGGCCCGGCGCTGATCCAGAATTCCGACGGTTCGCTGGACGTCTGGTTGGCCTCGCCGGGTGGCAAGGCCGATGACGGAACCGGGCAATGGGATTGGATCCGGTACAAGCATTCGCCCGATGGTGGAAAAACCTGGGGGCCTGAGTCCGTCGTGCTGCGTCCGACCGTCGGCTCGCGTGACCGCTGTTCCGTGTGTGATCCGGCCGTGGTGCATATTGGCGACTGGTATTACCTCGGCGTGACCAGCGTGGACAACGAGCCGGGCAATCGAAATTGCGTCTTCGTGTCGCGCGCGCGTTCGCCGACCGGGCCGTTCGAGAAGTGGAACGGCCAGGGCTGGGGCGACGCCCCGGCGCCGATCATCGAGTTTACAACACCCGCCGAGGCCTGGGGCGCCGGCGAGCCGAGCTTTGTCGTCAAGGACTCAACCTTGTATGTTTATTACACGTGGTGGGTGACCAAGAACCCCGCCGGCCCGCTCAGCAACCAGACGCGCGTCGCGACCGCACCGGCGAACGACCCCGACTGGCCGGCGCACCTGCAGCGACGCGGAGTCGCGTTCGACCGCGTGGCCGAGGAGGACTCGGCGGACGTGAAATATTCCGACGATCTGAAGTTGTTCATCTCCATTTCCACCGCGAGCCGCATGGGGCCGGAGGCCCACGTCGTTTACCGCACGTCAGCGGATGGCCTGCGATTTGGTCCGCCGGCCAAGCTGACGGAGAACGTGAAGGCCTGGTGCCACAACGCGGGCCTCTCCGGCACGCCGGAAGGCCATCTCCCTACCGGCCAGCGCCCGCTGCTGGGCTATGCCTACAGCGATGAACCGAAGGTCAACTGGGGCCATTGGCACACGTTCCTGCAGCCGGTCATCATCGAGCGCGCGCAATAGCAGGCGGGTAATTTGCCAGGCGAACCGCAGGACCTCGCGCGGGTCGTGCGGCACAGGATCAATAAGGCAAGATATGCAGAGCATCCCGCGGCGGTGCGGCCTATACTATGGGCAGTCCCCAATCCCCGATGTCTCACTCCGGAGTTCTGCACTTTGGCGTGTGTAGTGTGGCCGCGCTGGCGGGCGGATTTTCCTGCGGCTGCCTGGTGGTGCCGGTGCCGCATGGCGAGATTGTGAGCGATCGCTACACGGTGCCCGCGAATGTCGCGGCGTCCCAGCCCATGACCTCCAGTCGCGCGGATATCGCCCTGCAGCTGGGCGCACCGGAGTACCGTTTTGAGGACGATGCGATCTGGGCCTATCATTGGACCAGCAGCCGGATGGGACTCTTCGCCGTTTCCTATTTTCCACCCATTCCACCCGTCTATGTGAACAAGGAGGGCACGGAGCATTTCGTGGTCTTTCGTTTCAATGCCTCCGGCCAATTGCTGAGCGTGGTCCGGCTCGCCGGGGAGTATCGCTGGTCCGGCACACCAGACTGGCGGGCATCACTCGACGCCTGGCTCCATCCCCAGCAATACCCGAAGCTGGACGAAAAGAACCGTCCCGAGCTTAAGCCCGAGGTGCCGCCCACTCCTTCCACGACGGCAAGCACCAGCCGCAATCCAACATGAGTCGCTGGTCCAGATCGTCCGGCCCGGTTCGTGTCCTGACGGGGATCACCGCTGGGCTCGCGGTCATGGGCGGGACCGCCTGCTTCGTTGCGCCGGCCCCGCCGACCTCGCGGCAGGCCACCGCGGCCGAGGTGCGGCAGCGCTTCCCGCTGCTGCAGGAAGGCCGGACCAGCGCACGGGAGATACGCGCCCGGTTTGGCGAGCCGGCCAGCGAGCACGATGCCGGGCGGATGCTCATCTACCTGCTCTGGTTTGACGACTTGCAGTGCCTGCAGCTGCAGCGGGACAATTCCGGCTCCATGCTGGCGGGCCGCCCGGACGCGTCGCCCACGGCCCAATTGATCCTCGTCTTCACGGCCGATGGCATCCTCGAGCGCTATCGCCTCCTCTATCGGATGCCCGAGGAAATCATTCCGAAGGTCGCGCACTAACTCCATGCCCCGTCGTTCAACTCTCCCGGTGCTGAAACTCCTTTTGGTGGCGGCCTGCATGACACCGCTGGGTGGTTGTCTGGTGGTGGAATCAACTCGGACTGCGCCGGCCACCCCGTTGTCGGTCTTGAAGGTAGGCTCGACCAGTGCGGATGCTGCCCGACTGCTCGGTGAACCGCTCCGCACCTGGCGGCCAAATGATGAGGTCGTCTATCGCCTATATCCGTTCAAGCGCCCGCTCAAAGGGGACTACGCTGCCGCGGGTGGCTGCATCCTCATGGACGCCATTACCCTCGGCATGTTCGAGCTGCTGATGCCGATCGATGACAAGAACAATGAACTGCACCGGGAACAGTCCGTGGCGCGCGTATGGATTTCGTTTGATGCCAAGGACCACCTGCTGGGCGTATTTGCCGAGATGGACGTGCTGCCCGCGGATGGACTGCCAATCCGCCATGCTCCGGCGCCTGAGGCGCACCCCTGACTAACTCCGCTGCACCAGCGAGACTGGGGGCGGCTTGGACAGAAGGATCGCCGTCGGGTGAAGTTTAGAATCGGCAAACAAGACAGGTTTCCTCGCCAGACGGGCCCTCTACTACCGGCCTCCGCGGCAACTGAGCATCGCGCGGATGCCGGCCAGCGGGAGCGCGGCGCTGGCGGTGTAGCCAGGGAGCTGGCACTGGCCTTCGCGGTTGATCCATTCGCACGCACCGTGAACCTGGAAGAAGCGCACCATGTCCACGACCGTGCGATCGGCCAGGGCCGGGTCCGCCAGATCCAGCGCATACACGAACCAACCCACGGGCGTGCCCCAGAAGCCGCCGGATTGGTACACGCCACTGTTGGCCGCCGTCCGCTGGCCGTTCCAATCCAGGAAGCCCGGCGTGTGGCGGAGCTGGCCGTGCAGGACGAGTTCGTCGTAATGCTCCTTGAAATAGAGCGCGATCCGCTGCGCCTGCTCCTTCGTCGCCACGTCCAGCCACACGGCGAAGGCCGAGCCCCAGATGTCCGGGACGTTGCAGGTCCCGGTCGTGGCGCGGAACAATCCCGCTGATTCATCCCAGAAGGCGCGCCGCACACTTGCGGAAATGCGCTCGGCCTCCTGCCGCCACGACCGAGCATCCGCGGCGCGGTCACCGGCCTCGAGCAAGTCGGCCAGTTGACGCGAGGCCTGCACCAGCAGCAGGGAGCAAAAGAGCTCGTCGCCCGACTTGGGAATGCTGTCGGTGAAACCGTAGGCACAGCGCTCGTCCGGCGACGAAATATGGGCCAGCCCGTTGGCCGGGTTGCGCGGCATGGAGCGCATCGTCCCGACCAGCGGATCGAGGATCATGCGCAACAGCGTGCGGTCCTGCGTGCGCTGGTACGTCTGCCAGGCCACGCTGACGGTGAACGGGGGCCCATCCAACACAGGCTCGCGGCCCATCGTGCCGTAGCCGGGCTGATAGATCGGCGTGCCGTTCAAGCGCACGCAGTCCACGGCTGCGCCATCCCCGCGCAGGGCCCGTATGAACACGCGGCAGGCGGCGGAAAGTTCCTCGTTGGTGAACGATGTCAGGGATCCCTCCAGCGCGTAGGCATAATCGCGCAGCCAGAAGGCATCGTAGCCGATGCCGACCTGCGGCGGGAAGGCGAGGGTGCCGTCATGCATCGGCACGGCCGAGGCGCGAATCACGCGGTGCGCCTCGGCCGCGAGCCACTGGACCGCCGCCGGAAGGTCGGCCACGAGCGCCGAGCGCGGCGGCATTTTGGCGGGTGGCTCGGGACTCGGGAGGGAAGTCATGGCGGCGGGATCGTCAAACGGGTCGGGCTGTCGGGCTAGATTGTTTCTCCATGGGCTCCGTGGCGAGATCAGTGGCGGCACATCATTGCCCGAGGCAGGTCCAGCCCGGGGATTGGATGCGGCAATGTTTTTCGTCAGGCGAGTTCTGGGGACATGAGCCATCTGCTGCTGGAGCCATCGACTCTCGAACGCTGGAACTTCGCCAGCCGGACGAGTATGTTTTGGCTCGTAAGCGGCGAGCTCAATTGCCACTAACAAGCCACCCCAGAACCTGCTGAATCCCACCGCGCGGATTCAGCTTTTTCGTTTTCCTTCGGCCCGACCTCGTGCGAGCGGAACTACCCCAAACCGTGCATACCGTCCACCACGACACGACGTGTGCCCGCGGCTGCGCGCTGGTCGGCCTGATCGGCCGGTCTCACTCTCACATCGGCGCGGAGGCTTCACCCGCGGCACCTCCCCATGATCTTGGATTCGTCGCGTCATCTTTCTTTAGCCTGAAACCCATACCCCATGTCATCATTAACCGAAGCTTCCGACGGAGCGTTTGCAGCTCCCCAGCAGCGCATTCAGCGGGACCGCTGGTTCTACAGCGTGGCCGCGTTCATCCTCCTGTTTTTTCTCATCGCCGGCTTTCAGCACTTTTACCTCGAGGGGAGAGGCTTTGATGGCAACAAGGTGCCATCCGCCGTGCTGGGGACCGTGCTCGTGCACGGCCTGAGCCTCACCGTCTGGGTGATCCTGTTCTTCGTCCAATCCGTGCTGATCGGAACGAATAACAAGCTCCTGCACATGAAATTGGGGTGGGGCGCCGCGATCGTGGGGGCCGTGGTCGCAGTCAGCGGGCCCATCGTGGCCGTGGTCAGCGTCCGGCTCCGGGGCAGCATGCCCATTTTTGGCATGAGCTATCCGCAGTTCATGCTGCCCATGTTCACGGAGATGCTCGCCTTCACCGGCTTCGTCCTCCTCGGGCTCTCCTTCCGCAAGACGAACCTGGAGGCCCACCGGGCGATGATGGTGCTGGCGACCCTGGCCGTGATCTCCGGCGCCACCGCCCGGACCGATTTTGTCTCGAAGCTCTTGGGCGAAAACACGTGGTGGGGGCTCTACGGGGGGCCGTTCATCCTCGGGGCGGCGTTTCTCCTCGTGCGCTCGCTCCTGCTGCGCCGGCTCGATCGTCCGCTCGCCCTGGGCTACGCCGCGTTGGTCGTCCTCTACGTGGCCGGCGTCTATGCGGCGCTCACGCCGACCTGGGGTCGGATCGCGGCCGTGCTCGTTGGCCGCTAACCGGATCAACCACCGGCAAAGTCACCACCCCTGGCCGCGCACGGCGGCGGCCAGTCTCGCATTTTCCCCTGATCCCGTACTTATTGCGCTGCCCGAGTGCTACCCCAACCTGTGCCCCATGAAATTCTCCTCCATCATTCTCCGTGTGTTTCGCGCCGCCAGCTGCGCTGCGTTGCTGCTGGCGTGCTCCGGCGCTTATGGCGCCGCCAGCGCGTCGGATCAGCAGTTCCTCGTCCGGGCGCAGAAACCGTACAGCAACCTGCGCGAGAAAGGCCTCGTCACCTTTGAGGCCTCGCTCACACCCGACTGGACGCTGGCCCTCAAGGGACAGACCCCTGAGGCGACGGCCCAAGGCCTGAAGCTGCTGCAGAAGATCTGGTTCAAGATGGTCCAGAGCGAGGACAACTCGGTTCGGATCACCCACGGGGGTGAGGTCGGAGCCGTCAGCGAGAAGCAGCAAGCCGGCCTGAACCAGATCTACGCCGGCATGGAACAGATGGTCACGGGCTTCTTTTCGACCTGGTCCACCTTCATGCTCACTCCCCCGCTGCCCGACCCGGCCTCCGACTATGAACTTGCCCACCTCGACGAAGGGTACCGGCTGACCTACAAGGAGGATAAATCCCGCGTGACCACGACCCTGGGCAAGGATGCCATCGTCACTGAGGTCAGCGTCGTGGATCCCGGCTTTACGAGCACGCTGCACCCTCATTTCGTCGCCAGTCCGCAAGGCCTGCTGCTCGACGGTTACCAGGCACTCTATGTCGGGAACGGCAGCGCCAATACCACGACCCTTGACATTCAAATCTCCTATGAACTGGCGGGCGGCCTGCTCCTGCCGAGCAAGCTGCATCTGGCCGGCACCTACAACAAGGAGCCGTTCAATGTCGAGGTCGCCTTTTCCGACTACCGGGTGCGGAAGAAGTAAGCTCCGCACCCGCGGCGCGAAGGAGGGTGGACGCTACTGGGCTCACTGCCTGTCAGAGGTGAGCGCAGGCGCGGTGTCCACGCAGTAGAACGTGCCACCGCGGCTGCCACGGCGAGTGAGGCGGTAGCGGTCTTTCATGTTTGCGAGTGCAAACACGACGAGCAGCGAAACCGGTCCCAGGGAGTAGCAGGGGAATATCGCATATGCGGCCCTCCTTCGCCCGCTGGGCTACGGCGGGGCACGCATCGCATCGCGATGCGTGGAGGCGCGGGCCGGAATCGAACCGGCGCATAGAGGTTTTGCAGACCTCGGCCTTACCACTTGGCTACCGCGCCCCAAACAAGGCCGCGCACGTTGCAGGAAAAAAAACGCCGCCGCAAGTGCTGAAATCTAGCTGCCGCCGCTCAGGCCTTGAAGCCCGGCTGCGCCAGCGTCTCGTCAATGAACGCGAGCATGTTCTCGAGCGGGACGTCGCCCTCCACCGCGTGGGCGGGGGCGAGGATGTAGCCGCCGTTGCGGCCGAGCTCGATCAGGCGCCGCGTCTCCGCGCGGACATCCGCCGTCGTGCCGTACGGCAGCGTGCGCTGGGTCGAGAGCCCGCCGTGGAAGGCGAGCCGGCCGTGGTAGCGCGGGATCAGCGCGGCCACGTCCATGACCTCGGGCTGGAAGGGATTGAAGCAGTTCACGCCGTCCGCCACCAGCGAGTCGAACAGCTCGTCCACGTCGCCGCACGAGTGGATGAAGACATGCTTCCCCGCCGAGCGCACGGTCGCGTACATGCGCACGAGCTCGGGCTCGATGAACTCGTGCCACAGGTCCGGCCCCATCTGCAGGCCGTGCTGCTGGCCCCAGTCGTCGCCGAAGTACACGCCGTCGATGTCGTAGTGGGTCAGGGCGTGCCGCACCTGCGTGATGTTGTAGTCGGCGATGGCGTGCAGCAGCTCGCGGACGAAGCCCGGGTTCTCGATAAAGTCCATCATCAGGTTCTCCATGCCGCGCAGGGTCCAGGCGCGCTCATAGAGCGAGAACCCGATGGGGAACACGCGGTAGCAGTCGGGCTGGTGCGCCAGCATTGCGGGGATCTCATCGAAGAAGATGCCGGCGGTCGGATCCGGGAATTTGTACCCGGCGAGCGAGGGGCTGCTCAGCTGCGGGTCAACGACCTGGCCGATGTCCTTGTCCACGCTGCGGTCCCACACCACGCCAAACGGATCGCGGAAATGGTCGCGGCCCAGGTCCACGAAGCTGCCCGCGGGGTTGCCGGCCCAGACCAGGTGGCTGTGCAGGAGCCGGTCGAGATCAGTCGAGTGGTAATGCTGCTCCAGCTTCAGCTTGGCCTCGAGGGTGAAGCCGAACGCCCAGGGCACATAGGGGGGCGGCTGATGGGCGAGGATCCGGCGGACAACGTCGCGCTTGGTCATGGGGGGAGTTGAAAGCTGAAAGTTGAAAGGCCTTGGGGGAGTGGACTCTGAATAATACCGGCGGAAGGAGCCGGTATGCTAGTGCCGGCGAAGACGACCGGCCAGTCGATTCAATCGTCAGCTTTCACTTTCAACTTTCAACTCGCGCGAATGGCCTTAGCCATTCACGTGATGAAACCCCGCTTCTCCCACGCGAACGAAATCAAGGTCGGCGTCATCGGCTACGGTGGCGCCTTTAACATGGGGCGCATGCACCTGCAGGACATGCAGAAGGCGGGGATGACGCCGCGGGC
Source organism: uncultured Opitutia bacterium (assembly GCA_903825285.1). Taxonomy (GTDB): domain Bacteria; phylum Verrucomicrobiota; class Verrucomicrobiia; order Opitutales; family Opitutaceae; genus Opi-474. The sequence goes on from CAIJZY010000006.1 coordinate 64,581, forward strand.
CGTGGCGGAGCCGGATGCGGCGCGCGTGGCCGTCGCGGCGCAGGAGTTCCCGGGGATCCAGACCTACGCGAGGGTGGACGAGATGCTGGCGAAGTCCGACGTGAATCTCGTCGTGCTCATCACGCCGCACAACACCCACGCGCCGCTCGCGCTGCAGTGCCTGAACGCCGGACGCCACGTGGTCTGCGAGAAGCCGTTCGCGATCACGACCGAGGAGTGCGACGCGATGATCGCGGCGGCGAAAAAGGCCAACGTCATGGTGTCGACGTTCCACAACCGCCACTGGGACGGCTCGATCCTCAAGGCCCTGGAGGTCATCCGCTCGGGCATGATCGGCGACGTGGTCCGTGTCGAGGGCCACATGGGCCAGTGGGGCAAGCCGGGCGACTGGTGGCGCTCCAGCAAGTCCATTTCCGGCGGCGTCCTCTACGACTGGGGCGTCCATGTCCTCGAGTACACGCTGCAGATCGTGAACGCCGAGATTTCCGAGGTCACGGGCTTCGCCAAGCGCGGCTTCTGGGCCGCGCAGTCGAAGTGGGGCGCGGACACCGTCGAGGACGAGGGCTTCGCCGTGGTGCGGTTCAAGAACGGCGTGTGGGCGACCCTCTGCGTCACCAACCTCGATGCCAACCCGAAGCGCGGGATGGTCGAGGTCACGGGCACCAAGGGCTCCTTCTGGTGGGACTACGACAACCACGAGATCACGGTCCGCGACGGCGACGCCACGATCGTGACCAAGGGCCGGAATCCCCCGGTGCAGTGGGAGAAATACTACGCGAACATCGCCGCGCACCTGACCCAGGGCGAGCCGCTGGTGATCACCCCGGAGTGGTCGCGCCGGCCCATCCACATCCTCGACCTCGCCGACCGCAGCGCCCGCGAGGGCCGCTCGCTGGCCGCGAAATATTCCTGAGCCGGACTGACCGCGAGGCGCGCCAAGCCCGCGACGAGGGGATTGACCGGCGTCAGGCGAATTGCGGCCCGGCCTAGTCTTCGCGTGCTTCGCGCTCTTCGCGGTAAAATAAAACCACCCGCCGCCGCCTAGCGGTGCGGCAGCTTCCGGTACTCGTCGCTCTGGCGCAGCGCCTCGCGGACGCGGCCCTCGTCCCAGCCGCGCTCCAGCATCTGCTGCAGGTAGTGGGCGAGCCCGGCGGCGTCGGGATCGCGGCGGAGAATGTCACGGTAGGCGCGCGTGATGGCCGACCGGGCCTCGTTCTGCGCGCGCTCGCCGCTGCGGCGGAGGTCGGCGCGCAGCTCGGCCTCGGTCATGCCGCCCTGCAGCCGGCGCGTGTAGGTGGCCACGCCGGAGGGGTCGGGGTCGCGGCCCAGGACCTCGCGGTAGATCCGCCGGACAATGGCCTCGACGTCGCGGGAGCGGAACTCGGGACTGCGCCGGAGCTCGTCGCGCAGGCGGTCCTCGGTCCAGCCCGCGGCGATCAGCCGGTCCACATAGTTCCGCAGGCCGTCGCGGTCCGGGTCGCGGCCGAGGATGTCGCGGTAGGCGGACCGCACGGCGCGCTCGGCGTCGCGGCGCTCCCAGCGCAGGAAAACCGGCGCGGCCGGGTGGATGGGCGCGACCTGCACCGAGGAGATCCGCCGGGCCCAGTCGTCGCCGCCGCGGCTGCCGAGGGAGAAGGCCGCCAGGTCGCCCGCGGGGCGCGTGAAGGTGGCCTGCGCGCCCCGGAAATACGCGTGCTCAAACGCCACCAGCACGACCGGCCCCTCGACGCGCACCGAGACGATGCGATCGTTCCACGAGCGGCCGCGGCTGTCCTGCACGTAGGCGAGGTTGTCGAGCGCGGTGCCCGCGGGCACCGCGAGCGCCTCGCCGCGGAAATTCGGCTCGGCATAGAGCAGGACCTGCCCCGCGGGCATCTGCGCCCTCAGGCCGGTCAGCACCACGGCGGCCAGGGCGGCAAGGAGCAGGGTGGGGCGGGACATGGCCGGTGGGGCCGCGGACCGGAGGGGACCGCGGCCGGAGGGAATGCTCAGGCCCGTTTCCAGGCCTTGTCCAGCTCGGCGCGCAGCACCACGGCATCGGTCCACGCGGGCGGCAGCCCGGTGATGTTGTAGCCGGCGCCGCCCTCGTGGCACGGCCCCATCTCGGGGCAGACGAACAGCGTGCGGTGCTTGTTCTTCGGCGCGGATTTCCAGCACTTGAAGAGCGCGACGCAGAACGCGAGGTAGCTCTTGGCCTCGTCGGTGAGCTTGCCGCGGTACGTCACGGGCACCTGGCAGTGGTGACCGTTGAACGGGCGGCAGTGCGACTGGTCGGAGTTCTGCACGAGCTTGGGGTGGTCGAGCAGGCGGTCCACGTAGTTGCCCGGCCCGAGGTGCTTCACCACGGCGAGGTGGGAGAAGTCGAAGTTGATCTTGATCATCTCGCCGGTGGCCTTCTGGAACCGCTCCGCGATCTCGTAGGTCTTTTCCGGCGTCTCGGTGCAGCAGTCGCGGTGGACCTCGAGGGACAGCACCACGCCGCCGATCTTCTCGGCCTCGCGCAGCATCTGGATCCAGTGCTTGGTGGCGACGGCGGGCGGGGTGTCATGGTCGTCGAGCTGGACGTTGATCTGCACGGCGCCGGCCTCCTTCTGCGAGCGGATGCGGGCGGCGAAGTCCTTCGGGTCGCCCGAGGAGGTGGAGACGAAGCCGAGCAGGTGCTGGAGGCCGTGTTTCTCGGCGAGGCGGCGATGCTCGGGCGTGAGCCCGGTGGTGATGCCATCGAAGCCGGCGTCGGCGCAGGCCTTGATCTTTTTCTCCAGCGACCACTGCTTGGCGGCGGAGGGGTGGTTGACGAGGGACCAGAGGTTGGCGATGTGGGCGATGGAAGACATGGGGAATTTACGAGTTACGAATTACGATTTCGGAAGAGGGTGGTGGCGGGGAGAGGCATGATAGACGACGTCCGAGTTGCGATGTTCTCGAAGTTGGCTGGGGCCGTTGGAGGGGACAAAGACACGAGTTACGCCTGCGATCTTCAAACCGGGCACTCGCGAAGCGCGTGCTGGAGTCCAATCGTAAATCGTAACTCGTAAATCGTAAGTTGCCTCAGCCGTGGCGGCCCTTGAACGTGAGCTCGGCGATGCCGGACTTGTCGAGGCCGCCGAGGCCGAGCTTAACCATCTGGTCGAACTGGGCCTTGGTCGCCTTGGCGAGCGGGAGGTTGAGGCCGACGTCGGCGCCGAGCTGCGCGGCGATGCCGCTGTCCTTCGCGGCGTGCGCGCCGGAGAAGAAGCAGGAGTGGTCGCGGTTCTGCATGTCCTCGCCGTCGGTCTTCAGCACCTGCGAGTTGGCGCCGGTCTGGAGGAACACCTCGCGCAGCATGTTCAGGTCGAGCCCGAGCGCGGCGCCGAGGCCGAGGCCCTCGGCGAGGCCGGCGGTGTTGATGTTCATGACCATGTTGACGAGCGCTTTGACCTGCGCGGCCTGGCCGGTGGTGCCGATGTAGCGGAGCGCCGTGCTGAGCTTCTCCAGGATCGGCTTCACCTGGTCGAAGGTGGCCTTGTCGCCGCCGCACATGAGATAGAGCGTGCCGTTGCGGGCCTGCGGGATGGACGAGGCCATGCAGCCCTCGAGCGTGACGGCGCCGGCCTTCCGGGCGCGGCGCTCGACCTCGACGTGGGTCTTGGGCGTGATCGTGGCGCAGTTGACGAAGACCTTGCCCCTGGCGTTCACCAGCAGGGAGTCGCCGCTCTCGGCGAACACGCCGAGCTGGGCGGCGTCATCGGTGACGACGGTGAAGATGACGTCGGCGGCCGCGGTGACATCCGCGAGCTTGGTGACGTGCTTGGCGCCGATCTCCTTTGCGAGCTCGGCGGCGGCGGGCGCGTGGACGTCGAAGACGGCCGTCACGGCATAACCGGTTTCCTTGAGGCGGCGCGCCATGTTGGCGCCCATGCGGCCGACTCCGACGAAGGCAATGTTCTGGGACATGAGGGTGGGGTGGGTTGTAAGGTTAGCGGGTCGTGAAAAAGGGATTGTGCCGCTTCTCCTGGCCGAGCGTGGTGAGCGGGCCGTGGCCGCAGGCGAGCACGGTGTCGTTGGGCAGCGGCAGGAGCTTCTCGCGGTTGTGCTTGTACTGCTCGGCGTAGTGCGTCGGGCTGCCGCCCATCGAGCTGGCGAAGATCGAGTCGCCGACGACCGCGAGCGGCCAGCTGAGGCCGGTGATGTAGAAGCTGGTCATGCCCGGGGAGTGGCCCCAGGTGAACAGGGTCTTGATCGCGAGCTGGCCAAGGTGGAAGTGCGCGTTCTCCTTGAACGTCTTCGCGCCGGGGAAATTCACCGGCTCCAGCTCGCCGGCCCAGACCTCCGCCTGCGTCGCGGCGACGAGGTTCGCGAGGTCGGCGATGTGGTCGTCGTGCGTGTGGGTGATGAACGCGTACAGCACCTTCAGCTTCTCGGCGTTGATCGTGTCGATCATCGCCTGAGCGTTGGCGCCGGTGTCGAACGTCGCCGCCAGCTTCGAGCGCGAGTCCCACACCAGGTAGCTGTTCACCGTCATGTCCTCGAACGTCGTGTTGAACGCCGCGAAGCCCGTCGGGAAGTTGGGCTGCTGGGGATACCAGGCCTTCTCCGCCAGCGCCTCGAGCGCGTCCGGGCCCAGGTGCAGGTGCCGCGCCACGCGGCGCAGCACGGCGATGAGCGGCTTGCCGCCCTTGACCGCGACCAGGTCCTCGACCGTCACCTCGGCGCGCTTGGCCAGATCCTCGTCGGAAATCTTCAGGCCGCGCTGGGCCTTGTTGATGACATCGTTGAAATTGTCCTCGAGTGGAATCCGGGCCATGCGGGGCGTATCAAGTTGGGCTGCGGGTCCGCGCGCAAGTCGAATTGGCCATCTGGCCTATGTTTACCCCCGCCGCGGGGTTACATCGGCTTCGGCGAACGCGGCGGACAGGTGGCGGCATTGGCGAGCGGCCGCACGCGGCGAATCCGGCCGAGCAGGTCGTTGTAGAAATCGAACTTCGGGTCGCCCGGCGTGCGGCTGAGGTTCTTCGCGAGGACGGCGACGGCGTCGTTCTGCCGCTGCTGGTACTCGGCGCGGATGGTGGCCCCGCGCTCGCGGTAGTTGGAGTTGTCCACGCCGCAGACCTCCCCGAGCAGGGGCAGCCACTTGTGCGCGTACTGGACGTGGGCCGTCTCGTCGATGATGTCGAAGAGCATCATCTCGGCAGACTCGAGGTCCTGGCCCTCCTTGAAGTCCGAGTAGCCCTCCTGCTTGACGATGAAGTGGCCCGTTTCCGCCACCATGCCGATCATGAAGACATGCTCGTAGAGCTGCGCCCGGGAGATGTGCTCGGCGCGGATTGGGTCCAGGATGCGGGCGTAGTCACGGAAGGCCGCGTCGAGCGTGATGCCCTCGCGCTGCGCGGCGGCCTCGAGGGTCTTGATCCGCTCGCCCTGGTCGTAGCCCGGGAAGCCGGTGTCGCAGAAATCGATGCCGAAATCGCGGAGGCGCGAGTAGCCGGAGTCGCCGTGACGGGACTCGTCCCAGAGGTGGCGCGAGATGTCGTGGTGCCACTCCCAGGGCAGGTAGTGCCCGTCGTAGATCCAGCACAGCTGGTCGTCGGGCAGGTTCTTCTCCATCATGTACCCGAAGCCCCAGAACAGCCGGCGGGCCTCGACGCTGGTGGCGAAATCGACCCGGACATAGTCCGTGAACTCGTAGGGCGGGCGGAGGGGGACGTCCCGCGCGCTGAACTTGGCGTATTTGAAATCCGTCCGCACGCCCGCGGGCTGCGCGCCCTCGTCGTCGTTCGCCAGCGGCAGCGCGGCGTGAAACCCCTCGCAGTCGGCAATGGCCTGCTCCACCGCGGTGCGGTAGGCCGCGTCGGTCGTGTGCGGGTGGCGCCGGCGGAAGTCGCGGTACCAGAGAAACTCCTGGCTCTTGATCTGGTTGATCTCGTGCAGCAGCGCGATGGTCGGCGCGTCGTGGATCGGGTGGGCCTGGCGGGAGTACTCGCCATACGCGGTGATCAGGGCCTTCAGCAGCAGCTCGTAGATGCCGTCGAGCGCATCCTGGTAGGTGGGCGCGAGGAGCACGGTGTTGGCCATCCGCTCGAGGCGCGAGGAGACGGGGGCGTCGGGCTTGCCGCCGGGAAACTGGGCGACGCGCTCACGGAGCCGGCGCACGCACTCGGCCTGGTCCCAGACGTGGCGGTGGATGGCGCTCTTGTCGAACCACGGCGCGATGTCCCGGCCCCAGGCGCAGATCAGCCGGTGCATGGACTTCTCCAGGTACTGCCAGTCGTTCAGCAGGTCCACGATGAGCGGCTTCTGCTTGGACTCGGGCGTGATCAGGACGCGGCGGGTCGCGCCGGCGGACGGGGTGTCGGCGACAAGGGGGCTCATGGGTCCACGATAGCATTTGGGCTTGCCCCGGGGCAATACCTGGAACCGGATGTTTTGTGCCTAAAACTGACCTTCGGCTCTGGCATGACCCGTTTACCGCCCATGGCGTGAAGCCGCCGGCGGGCGAGGCCGGCGACAGCTTCCAGCTGCACGAGTGCGGCGCGCTGCGGATCGGCCCGCACTGGAGCCACCAGGGCGTGCGGAGCCCCTTCTGGCGGCTGTACCACGGTTACAAGGCGGGCGCGTGGATCGAGTCGCAGGGCCGGCGGCACGCGCTGGCGCCGGACCGCATGGTGCTGGTGCCCGACGGCGTGACCTTCGACTGCGGCAGCCGGTCCGGGGCCGGCCACCTGTGGGTGCACTTCTCCTTGTATCTATCCCTGACTTCAGCGGCGGCGGGCGTCCTGGAGGTCCCGGTCGGGCCCGTGGTGCGCACGGTCGCCCGGGAGCTGCGGCGCGCCATCGCGCAGCGGGATGCGGCCCGGGCGGGCCGGGTGGGGGCGGCGCTGCTGCACCTGGTGTTCGCGGAGGCGGGGCCCGAGCGCTTTGAGACGATCCCGCTGCGGCTGCGCCGGCTGTTCGGCTGGATCCAGCACGCACTCGGGGGCGAGATCACCAACCGGCGCCTGGCCGCCGAGGTCGGCCTGAGCGAGGAGGCCTTCATCCGGTGGTTCAAGGCCAGCACCGGCCGCACGCCCGCGGCGTTCGTGGCGGAGTGCCGGATCCGGGAGGCCTGCCGGCACCTGGCCTTCTCCGAGGACTCCATCGAGCAAGTGGCCGAAGCCGTGGGTTTTGCCAACCGGCACCACTTCAGCCGGGTCTTCAAGCGCTACGCCGGCTGCGGTCCCGCAAGGTTCCGGCGGGGCAGGATTTAACATCAGAATCTATAGGAATATTCGCAAGATTATAGCTATTATTCGCTATACCATGGCTTGCTATAGTTCGTTGTGCGTATAAATATAGCTGTATGGTTACAGACAAAATCAAACAACTCAAGGCGACGCAGGCCAAGATGGCCGAGCTCGAGAAATCCATTGCGACGCAGTTGGCGCGCGAACTGGCCGGCTTGCCCGCCAAGTACGGCTTTGGCACCGTGCAGGCCTTCGTGCAGGCCGTGAAGGCGGCCAGCGGCGGCAAGCGCCGCGTCCCGGCGGCCAAGAAGAAGGCCGGCGGCAAGCGCCGCAAGCGCGCCGTGATCACCGCCGAGACGAAGGCCCAGGTGAAGTCGCTCGCCGCCGCCGGCAAGACCGGCGCGGAGATCGCCAAGTCCGTGGGCATCTCGCTTCCCAGCGTGCAGAACATCAAGAAGGAGCTGGGCCTGGTGAAGGCCCGCAAGTAATCCGCCGCGTTTTTTCGCCCCCGCCCGGTTTCGGGCGGGGGCTTTTTATTTGTCAGCGCCGCCCGATCCGGTTGGCTGGCTCCCTCATGGCGTCCCACTATATCCAGGCGTGCACCAACGGCCGGCAGCACGACGCCCGCGAGGCGTCGATCGCGCCACTGAACCGGGGCTTCCTCTACGGCGACGCGATCTACGAGGTGTGGCGGACCTACGACGGCGTGGTCTTCGCCTGGGAGGAGCATTGGCGGCGGCTGGAACAGTCGGCCGCCGCGCTGCACTTCACGCTGCCCCTCTCCGCCGCGGCGGCGCGGGACGAGATCCAGCGCACGGTGGCCGCGTACCGCCAGGCGGCGGGCGGCACGGACGACCTCTACCTGCGACTGCAGATCACGCGCGGCGGCGGCCCCATCGGCCTCGACGTCGCGCTGGCCGACCGCGCGGACTACGTGCTGCTGGTGCAGTCGAACCCGGCGCACCGCCCGGAGGTGCTGCGGCAGGGCCTGCGGCTCTCGCTGGCCACGACCCTGCACCGCAACCCGCCCGGCGCGCTCAACCCGGCGTGGAAGACCGGCAATTACCTCAACAACATCCTCTGCCTGCGCGAGGCGCGGGCGCGCGGCGCGGACGAGGTGGTGATCCTCAACCAGGCCGGCGAGGTCACGGAGGCCGCGGTGTCGAACCTCGCCTTCGTCCGCGGCGGCGAGATCGTCACGCCGCCCCTGGCCGCCGGCATCCTCGGCGGCATCACGCGCGAGCTGCTGCTCGCGGCCGTGGCGCCCGCCGCCGGCGTGCCCGCGCGCGAGGCGGTCATCCGGCCGGAGGACTTCGCCCGCCACGACGAGTGCTTCCTGCTGTCGACGACCAAGGACGTGACGCCCGTCGCTGCGATCGACGCCACCCGCTTCCGCGTGGGCGGCGACACGGTGACTACCCGCGTGAAGGCGGCCTTCGCCGAGTATATCCGCGCCTATGGCGCGCGTCATCCCGAGCTGCGCGTCTTCCCGGCCGACCGCTGAGCCCGCGGCCGCGCCGCTCAGTACCGCGCCAGTTTCGGGTCGACCTGGCAGGCCCAGGCCTCGATGCCGCCGGCGATGTTGGTGACGGTGGTGAAGCCCTGCGCGCGGAGAAACTGCGTGACCCGGCGGCTGCGGCCGCCGTGGTGGCAGAGGACCAGCAGGTGGCGGTCGCGCGGCAGCGTCGTAAGCAGCGCCGGGACCTGGCCCATGGGCACGGAGTCGGACCCGGCCACGCGGCAGATCTCAAGCTCGTGCGGCTCGCGCACGTCGAGGATGAGGCACTGGCCCGGATGGGCCTTCACCAGCGCACAGGCTTCCTCGGGCGTGACTTCGAGGGGACACTCGGGGGCATTCATGGTGGGAGCCGCCAGGGGCGGCACTGCAATCAAAGATCGTTTTTCACTCAGCCCGCAAATGCATTTGCGCCCGGCGCGGCGCGGTGGCGAGACTCGGGCCATGCGCTGCCTCGGCATCGACTACGGCACCCGGCGGATCGGACTCAGCTTCGGCGACGAGCTCGGGGTGGCGACGCCGTTGCCGGCGATCGTGGAGGCCGCGCCCGAGCAGCGCTGGGCGGCGCTCATGGCTGTGATCGCGCAGCGCCGCGCGACCGACCTGGTGCTGGGCTACCCGCTCAACATGGACGACACGGCCGGCCCGAAGGCCAAGGAGGCGGAGGCGCTGGCCGAGCGGCTCCGGCGCGAGCTGGGGCTGCCGGTGCACCTCGTGGACGAGCGGCTCACGAGCTACGAGGCGGAGTCGACCATTCCCAAGGCCAAGCGCCGCGAGGTGCGGGCCAGCGGCCTGATCGACTCGCGCGCCGCGACCCTGATCCTGCAGGATTTCCTGGACCAGAAACTGCCGCCGCCCATCGCGGATCACGCATGAAGTGGATCGTTACATCGCGAAAGCGCAGAGGAGCGGAAGCGCGGAGGAGTGGCCGATCTCAGATCCGCCTCCGGGCTTCCGCTGCACCGCGCTTCCGCGATCAATGCCCGGTCACGACCTCGTGAAAGCAACCTCGCCCCGTATCCAACGCTGGAAATGCGTCTGTGCCTACGATGGCACGGGCTTCGCCGGCTGGCAGAGCCAGGTGCGCGCGGACAGCGTGCAGGACGCGATCGAGAGGCGGCTGGCGCAGATCTTCGGGCAGCCGGTGCGGATCCACGGCAGCGGCCGCACCGACTCCGGCGTGCACGCGCGCGGACAGGTGTTCCATTTCGATGCGGCCTGGCCGCACGGCCCTGGCAAGCTCCTCGCGGCTTTCCGCATGGGCCTGCCGCCGGCGATCCAGATCCGGAGCGCCCGGCCTGTGGCGGCGGACTTCCACTCGCGGTTCCAGGCCACGGGCAAGCTCTACGAGTACCGGATCCAGCTCGGGGCCGCGGAGCCGTTCGACCGCCTCTATTGCTGGCAGGTGTTCCGGGCGCTGGACGTCGCCGCGATGCAGGCCGCGGCGGCGGTGCTGCGCGGCCGGCATGACTTCCGGGCGTTCACGGCCCTCAACGGCACCGAACGCGAGGACACGGTGCGGCATCTCCGGCGCCTCGAGGTCCGGCGCCGCGGGCGCACGCTGCGGATCATCGCGGAGGCCGACGGCTTCATCTACAAGATGGTACGCAGCCTCGTGGGGGCGCTCGTGAGCGTGGGCGAGGGGAAGGTCACGCCGGCCCAAATGCGCGCGATCCTCGCCGGCCGGGAGCGTCCCGCCGTGGTGCAGACGGCGCCGCCGCAGGGCCTGTTCCTGGTGAAGGTGTCTTATCCGTGACGTCCGGCCTCGCGCAGCTCGTGCGCGGGCTGGGGGACGCCGTGTTCCCGCCCACCTGCGTGCAGTGCCGCGGCCTGGTTGAGCGCACGGGCGCGGACGGCCTGCGGCACGTGTGCGCGCGCTGCGAGCGGCAGCTGCGGTGGGTGGCGCCCCCGCACTGCCCGGCGTGCGGGCACCCGTTTGCCGGCCAGGTCGAGGGCGAGCGCCTGTGCCCGCATTGCACGGACCTGGTGCCGGCCTACCGCGAGGGCCGGACCGCCGTCCTGCTGCGCGGCCCGGCCCGCGCGCTGGTGCACGAGCTCAAGTACCACGGCGGCCTGCACGTGCTGCCCGACCTCCGCGAGCTGTTCCGCCGCTCGGCGCCGGTGCTGGAGCTGGCACGCGGCGCGGTGCTGGTGCCCGTGCCGCTCCACCCGCGCAAGGAGCGCGAGCGCGACTTCAACCAGAGCGCGCTGCTGGCGGCGGAGCTGGCGCGCGCGGCGGGCGGGGGCGCCCGCGTGGTGCCGCTCCTGCGGCGCGTGGTGGACACGGAGACGCAGACCCGTCATGACCGCCGGGCCCGCCGGGAGAACCTCAAAAATGCCTTTGCACTCGCCCGGGGCGCTGGCTTGTATCGCGCGCAGCATCTAGTCCTGGTTGATGATGTCTTTACCACCGGTTCCACCCTCAACAGCTGCGCCCACGTGCTCCGTCGCGCGGGCTGCCTGAACCTCGACGTCGTCACCCTCGGCCACGGCTAACCCCTTTCATGTCCCATTTCGACAAACCGACCTACACGGTCCGCCGCACCCGCAAGAAGGAGATCCCGCACGGGCTCTACACGAAGGACCCGGTGACCGGTGAGTCGATCTTCACCAAGGAGATCGAGGACAACCAGATGGTCGTGCCGAAGAGCGGCCACCACTTCCCAATTGGCGCCCGGGAGCGCATCGCCCGGCTGGTGGACGAAGGCAAGTTCAAGGAGACCGACGACCAGGTGCGCTCGGCCGACCCGCTCGGCTTCGTGGACTCCGCGCCGTATCCCGCGCGCATCAAGAAATACGAGAAGGACAGCGGCCTGTCCGAGGCCGTGGTCTGCGGCACGGGCAAGATCCACGGCATCCCGGTGGCGCTGGCGGTGATGGATTTCCGGTTCTGCGGCGGCACCCTCGGCTCGGCCGCGGGCGAGCGCATCACCCGGGCCATCGAGACCGCGCTCGCGCAGCGCTGCCCCTGCATCATCTTCAGCACCTCGGGCGGCGCGCGCATGCAGGAGGGCATCCTCTCGCTCATGCAGATGGCGAAGACCAGCGCGGCGCTCGGCCGGCTGGCCGCCGCCGGCTTGCCCTACATCTCGGTGCTCACGCACCCGACCACCGGCGGCGTCTCCGCGAGCTATGCGACGCTGGGCGACGTGATCCTCGCCGAGCCCGGCGCGCTGATCGGCTTCGCCGGCCCGCGCGTGATCAAGGACACGACCAAGCAGACCCTGCCCGCCGGCTTCCAGACCGCGGAGTTCCTGCTCCGGCACGGGCTGATCGACCAGATTGTGAGCCGGCTCGAACTCCGCGACCGCATCCGCGACCTCCTGCAGGCGCTGCATGTCAAGCGGCTGAACCCGGCGCCCGCGGCGCCCAAGGCCTGAGCGCACCCGCGCCCGCCATGTCCGCCCCCGGTCCGGCCGAATACACGGCGGTGACGGAGTTCCTCTACGGCCTCAAGCCGGCGGGGGGCAAGTACGGCATCGAGCGCATGCGCCGACTCGCGGCGGAGCTCGGGCATCCGGAGCGGTCCCTGCCGGTCGTCCACGTCGCCGGCACCAACGGCAAGGGCTCCGTCGCCGCCATGCTCGACGCCATCCTCCACGGCGCGGGCTGGCGCACCGGGCTCTACACCTCGCCGCACCTCGTCAACCTCGGGGAGCGCGTGCAGGTGGACCGGCGCATGCTGACCCTGCCGGAGCTGCTGGCCTACACGCGCGAGCTGGTGCCCGTCGCCGCGCGCATCGAGCACGCGCAGCCCGACGAGCGGCCGAGCTTCTTCGAGTACGTGACGGCCATGGCGTTCCTCGAGTTCACGCGGCGCCGCTGCGACATCGGCGTGATCGAGACCGGCCTGGGCGGGCGGCTCGACGCGACCAACATCGTGGACCCGGAGGTGAGCGTGATCACCTCCATCGGGCTCGACCACTGCGAGTACCTCGGCGACGGCCTGCCCGCGATCGCGCGGGAGAAGGCGGGCATCATCAAGCCCGGCCGCCCCGTGGTGATCGGCCGCATGCCGGCGGAGGCCGAGGCGGTGATCCGCGCGGTGGCGGCGGAGCGGGGGGCCCCGCTGCGCTCGGTGGCGGAGGAATTCGGCGAGCGGCTCGAGGACTACCCGGCCACCAATCTCGAGGGCGACTACCAGCGGTGGAACGCGGCGACCGCCACGCTGGCCGCGCGGGCCCTGCCGGCGAAGTGGCGCGTGACCGATGCCGCCATCGCGCAGGGGCTGCGCCACGTGGACTGGCCCGGGCGCTGGCAGCGCGTGACGGTGGGCGGGCGGCTCGCGATCCTCGACTCCTCGCACAACCCGGAGGGCGCCAGCGTGCTCGCCACCAACCTCGAGCATCTCGTGGCCGAGACCGGCCGCGCGCCGGTCGTGATCACCGCGGCGCTGGGCCTGGCCCGGGCGCAGCCGCTGCTCGCGACGATCTGCCGCTACGCGCGCGAGGTGCACCTCGTGGTGCCCAACCAGGCGCGGGCCTGCACGCACGCCGAGCTGGAATCGCTCGTGCCGGCCGATTTCCAGGGCCGGGTGGTCCGAGCCACGCTCGACGGGCTGTTCCCCGCGGCCGGCACCTGCACGGCGGGCGGACCCGGCGACACGCTGGTGGTGACGGGCTCGATCTATCTGCTGGGCGAGGCGATGGCGCGGCTCGGGCCCGTCCTGCCCGCGGTGCGGCCGGGCGCCTGACTCAGCCCTGGGCCAGCCGGATCAGGTCCGGCGTGGCCGGGACGTCCTTGATGATCTGCGACGGCTCCGGGCCGACCCCGAGGTAGCGGAGATTGGGCAGGTCGGCGGCGGCGGGCCAGGCGGCGCCGGCATAGGCGACGTCGAGGGTGGACTTCATCATCGCGGCCACGTACCGCCGCGCGTTCGGCGGCAGGTCGGCGAAGCGGCGGACGGTGGAGATGTCCTCGGCCCAGCCGGGATGCAGCGAGTAGACCGGCCGCAGGGTTCGGCGCACGGCCTCGTTGCGCGGCACGTGCGCGTAGCGGCGGCCGCCGGCGTCCTCGTAGGCGGTGCAGATCTGCAGGTCGCCGTGCCACGCGCCCGCGAAGGTCAGCGCGTCGGCCTTGTTGATCATCAGGTCCTGGCCGCCACCGTAGCGGAGGGCGTCGCCCTTTTCCACGGCGTCGAACCAGCCGACCATGCGCTGGCGGCCGGTGCTGGTGCCGAACTCGAGCAGCTTGAGCTTCGCGGCCAGCGGGTGGGCGTCGTCCATCCGCGTGAGGAACGTGTGCGTGCCGACCTTGGTGTCGTAGGCCTTGGCGACGCCGAAGGTGTGGATGCGCTGGACCGGGATGCCCGCGCTCTCGAAGAACTCCGGCGTGGAGGTGTGGGAGGCGGTGACGTTGGGCGAGTAGCCGTGGCGCTTGTCGAGCCAGTAGGCCTGGCCGAACTCGCCGATGATGGTGCGGCCGGCCTGCAGCTCGCGGAGGATGAGCTCGCGGACCTCGCCGATGTTCGGCGCGAGGGCGGTGCCGGCCTGCCAGTAGGCCGCGGTGACCGCCTCAAGGTTGAGCGTGAACGGGTCGGCGCCGCGGAAGCGGGTGAAGTCGAACTCCTCCGGGCCGAACACGCCGAGCTCGACGGCCTCGGCGTTGGCGCGGAGCTCGGCGGCGCCAAGCTTGTCGAAGAACCCGGCAAAGGTCTCGGGGCTGACCCGGCAGACGTGCTGGATCGTGCGCAGGGCGCGGTCGGCGCGCTGGGCGAGCTTGCGGGCGAAGTAGTTCGGGCCGGCGAGGAAGTCGGAATAGGTGATCTGCCACTGGCCGACCTCGTCGAGGTAGGCGGGGGTGATCCCGCGGCCGGTGGAGCCGCGCGGCTCCTCGGCCAGGACGTGCGTGCGGTAGTCCTCCCACGCCAGGTCGAGCAGGCGGTGGGTCAGGTCCGACACCATCGCGCGCTCGTCGATCAACAGCCGGGAAAGCACGGCGTGGCCCTTCTGCTCGAGCGGGCGGGTCTCCCACCAGATCTTGCGCGGGTCGGCGACGACGCCGCTGCCGATGCAGAGGTGGGCCGCATCCCGGACGACGACGCCGGCGGGCAGGAGGTTGAGCTTGATGCCGCCGGCGGTGTGGCCGGAGTTGGCGCCGCCATTGACCTTGAGCACCACGGACACCGGGGCACGGGTGCCGCGGAGTTCGTTGGCGACCTCGGGGATCAGGCGGCCCTTGCCCTCGTCACCGAGGGAAATGCCGACGTCGGCGATGAGCTGGCTGCGGAACGCGGGGAGGGACATGCGGTCAGTGGCAGCCAGAGGCTGATCCCCGGTTGCCGAACAGCTAAAACGCGAGCGGCCGCCGGTGGGCAAGATTAAACCGGCCGGATGACGCGGCGGCGTCGCGCGGGACCGGAAACTTTGGCGTGGTCCCCGGTCACCAAACCACGGCCTTCAACGTCTCTCCCGTACTCACCGCTTGTGCCCATTCACCCGGTCACCTATCCTGCGGAATTCGACCCATGGACATGAATAAACGACCCGAACCTTCCGCCGGCTCCGGCGGGGGAAAACTCGCCGCAGCCGCCGCGCCCCAGGCCGAACCGACGCCGCCGGCCGGGCGCCCCTGGCTCCGCTGGGTGATCGTGGCCGCCGTGGTGCTGGCCCTGGGCTACTGGATCGTGGGCCGCTCCCGCGCCGGCGCCACCGCCGCGGCGGGCCGCGGCGCCGGATTCGGCGCGATGCCGGTGACCGCCGAGGCGGTCCGGCGGGCCGACCTCAACGTGACCCTCGTCGCGCTCGGGACCGTCACGCCCGTCCGCACCGTGACCCTCCGCAGCCGCGTGGATGGCGCGCTGGACAAGATCTATTTCAAGGAGGGCCAGACCGTCGAGGCCGGGGCGCCCATCGCCGACCTCGATCCGCGCCCCTTCCAGGTCCAGAAAATGCAGGCCGCGGCGCAGCTCGCCAAGGACACCGCGCTGCTGGAGAACGCCCGCGTGGACCTGCAGCGCTTCCAGACGCTGCTGGCGGAGGACTCCGTGGCCGAGCAGCAGGTCGTGACGCAGGCCGCGCTGGTCCGCCAGTACGAGGCCGCCCTCAAGGTGGACCAGGCCCAGGTTGAGAGCGCGGCGCTGCAGCTCGCCTACGCGCACATCACGGCGCCGCTCGGCGGCCGCATCGGTCTGCGCGCGGTGGACGAGGGCAACATCGTCCACTCCTCCGACGCCAACGGCATCGCCGTCATCACCCAGCTCCGCCCGATCACCGTGCTGTTCGCCATCCCGCAGGACTCGGTCCAGGCGGTGCTGAAGAACCTCGCCGACGGGGATGAGATGGTGGTGGACGCGTACGACCGGGACGGGCGCACGAAGCTGGCCGCGGGCAAGCTCATGACGATGGACAACCAGGTGGATCCCGCGACGGGCACGGTGCGGCTGCGGGCGGTGTTCCCGAACGCGGACGACGCGCTGTTTCCCAATCAGTTTGTGAACGTCCAGCTGGTGGTGGATCGCCTCGAGGCCGTCCCGGCCGTGTCCACCGCCGCGGTGCAGCACGGCACGGTGGGCACCTACGTCTACGTGGTGGGCGCCGACAAGAAGGTGGCGCTGCGAAAGGTCGAGGTCGGTCCGTCCGACCGCGGCCTGATTTCAATCTCCAAGGGCCTCGCCCCGGGCGAGCTCGTGGTGGTCGATGGCGTGGACAAGCTCCGGGAAGGCTCGACCGTCGAGCTCGTCGGCCGCGAGGCCGGCGGCACCCCCGCCGCGGCGGGGACGACGAAGCGGGCCTGGTCCGGCAAGCGGCCGGACGGCAGCGCCCGCCCCACGGGGCAGTGAGTCTGGCCGCGCCGCCCCCGTGAATCCGTCCAAACCCTTCATCCTCCGGCCGGTCGCGACCTCGCTGTTCATGGTCGCCATCCTGCTGGCCGGCGCGTTCGCGTACCGGCTGCTGCCGATCTCGGCGCTGCCGCAGGTCGACTACCCGACCATCCAGGTCGTCACGCTTTATCCCGGCGCGAGTCCCGACGTGATCACGTCGTCCATCACCGCGCCGCTGGAGCGCCAGTTCGGGCAGATGCCCGGCCTCAGCCGCATGGCGTCCACCAGCTCCGGCGGAGCGTCGATGATCACGCTGACCTTCAGCCTCGACCTCACCCTCGACGTGGCCGAGCAGGAGGTGCAGGCCGCGATCAACGCCGCCTCGAACCTGCTGCCGACCGACCTGCCGACCCCGCCGATCTACAACAAGGTTAACCCCGCCGACGCGCCCATCCTCACGCTCGGCATCACGTCCACCACGATGCCGCTGCCGCGGGTCGAGGACCTGGTCGACACCCGGCTCGCGCAGAAGCTCTCCCAGATCCCTGGCGTGGGTCTCGTCAGCATCAGCGGCGGCCAGCGGCCCGCGGTGCGCGTGCAGGCTGATCCCCGGGCGCTGTCCGCGCGCGGGCTGACGCTCGACGACGTGCGCACGGCGATCGGCGCCGCCAACGTCAACCAGGCCAAGGGCAGCTTCGACGGTCCGACGCGCGCCTCCACCATTGACGCCAACGACCAGCTCAAGTCCGTGGCCGACTACGAGAACCTGATCATCGCGTACCGCAGCGGCGCGCCGGTGCGGCTCAAGGACGTGGCCCAGATCGTGAACGGCGCGGAGAACGTCCAGCTGGCCGCCTGGGCCAACTCGGGCGCCGCGATCATCCTGAACATCCAGCGTCAGCCCGGCGCGAACGTCATCGAGGTGGTGGACCGCATCAACGCCCTGCTGCCCCAGCTGCAGGCCGGCCTGCCCGCCGCCGTGACGGTGACCCCGCTGACCGACCGCACCGTGACGATCCGCGCCTCGGTCGAGGACGTGCAGGTCGAGCTTTTCATCGCCGTCGCGCTGGTGGTGATGGTCGTGTTCCTTTTCCTGCGCAACGTCCCCGCCACGATCATCCCCGGCGTGGCCGTGCCGCTCTCGCTGGTCGGCACCTTCGGCGTGATGTACCTGGCCGGGTTCAGCATCAACAACCTCACGCTGATGGCGCTGACCATCGCCACGGGCTTCGTCGTCGACGACGCGATCGTGATGATCGAGAACATCGCCCGCTACCTGGAGGAGGGGGCGACCCCGCTCGAGGCGGCGCTGAAGGGCGCCGAGCAGATCGGCTTCACCATCATCTCCCTCACGGTGTCGCTGATCGCGGTGCTGATCCCGCTGCTCTTCATGGGCGACGTCGTGGGCCGCCTGTTCCGCGAGTTCGCGATCACGCTGGCCGTCTCGATCCTGATCTCGGCCGTGGTCTCCCTGACCCTGACCCCGATGATGTGCGCGAAGCTGCTGCACCACACGCCGGAGGCGGAGCAGGGGAGGTTCTACCGCGCCAGCGGGGCGTTCATCGACGGCGTGATCGCGCGCTACGCCACCATGCTGCGGTGGGTGCTGCAGCGCCAGGGCCTGACCCTCGCGGTGGCCATCGCCGTCCTGCTGCTCACCGGCGTGCTCTACGTCGCCAGTCCCAAGGGTTTTTTCCCGGTGCAGGACACCGGCGCCATCCAGGGCATCTCGGAGGCCCCGCAGTCGGTCTCGTTCCGGGCCATGGGGCTGCGCCAGCAGGCGCTGGCCCGCGTGCTCCTCGCGGACGAGGATGTCGCGAGCCTGTCCTCCTTCATCGGCGTGGACGGGATCAACGCCACGCTCAACAGCGGGCGGTTCCTCATCAACCTGAAGCCGCAGCACGAGCGGAAGAGCAGCGCGAGCGAGGTCATCCGGCGCCTCCAGCCCCGGCTTGCGGTGGTGCCGGGCATCCGGCTCTACCTCCAGCCGGTGCAGGACCTCTCGATCGAGAGCACGGTGAGCCGCACGCAGTACCAGTTCAGCGTCGAGGCGGCGGACCCGGACGAGCTGGCGCTGTGGGTCAACCGACTCGTGGAGGGGCTCGGCCAGCTTCCCGCCCTGGCCGACGTCGCGAGCGACCTCCAGAACGACGGCCTGCAGGCGTACCTGGAAATCGACCGCGACACGGCCGCGCGCCTCGGCGTCACGGTGGCCGCGATCGACAACGCCCTCTACAACGCCTTCGGCCAGCGCCTCGTCTCGACGATCTTCACCCAGTCCAACCAGTACCGCGTCGTGCTCGAGGCGCCGCCGGAGCTGCAGCGCGGCCTGGCCGCGCTCGACAACATCTACGTGACCTCCAGTACCGGCGCGCAGGTGCGGCTGTCCGCCGTGGCGCAGGTCAGCGAGCGGCGGGCGCCGCTCGCGGTCAACCATGTGGCCCAGTTCCCGGCCGCGACCATCTCCTTCAACCTCGCGCCCGGCTACTCGCTCGGCGACGCGGTCAAGGCCATCCAGGACCGCGCCCAGACGCTGGGCGTGCCGGCGAGCGTGCGGGTGGGCTTCGAGGGCGCCGCGCTGGCCTTCGGCGCCTCGCTGACCAACACGCTCTTCCTGATCCTCGCGGCGATCGTGACGATGTACATCGTCCTCGGCGTCCTCTACGAAAGCTACATCCATCCCATCACGATCCTGTCCACGCTGCCGTCCGCGGGCGTGGGGGCGCTGCTGGCGCTGCAGCTGGCCCGCACCGACCTCGGCATGATCGCCATCATCGGCATCATCCTGCTCATCGGCATCGTGAAGAAGAACGCGATCATGATGATCGACTTCGCGCTGCAGGCCGAGCGCGACGAGGGGAAGTCCCCGGAGGAGGCGATCTACCAGGCCTGCCTGCTGCGCTTCCGCCCGATCCTGATGACCACGCTGGCGGCGCTGCTGGGCGCGCTGCCGCTGATGCTCGGCACGGGCGTCGGCTCCGAGCTGCGCCACCCGCTCGGCATCACGATGGTGGGCGGACTTATCTTCAGCCAGGTGCTCACGCTCTTCACGACCCCCGTCATCTACCTGTACTTTGACCGCCTCTCCCGCCGGATGCACCACCGCCGGGCGGAGAAGGGGGCCGTCGCGGTGCCATGAGCCTTTCCGCGCCCTTCATCCGCCGGCCCGTGGCCACGACGCTGCTCACCGTGGGTGTCGCCATGGCCGGCCTGCTCGCGTATAGCCTGCTGCCGGTTTCGCCGCTGCCGCAGGTGGACTACCCGACGATCTCGGTGTCCGCCGGCCTGCCCGGGGCCAGCCCGGAGACCATGGCGGCCACCGTGGCCACGCCGCTGGAGCGGTCGCTCGGGCGCATCGCGGGCGTGACGGAGATGACCTCCTCCAGTTCGCTCGGCTCGACCAACATCAACCTGCAGTTCGACCTGAGCCGGGACATTGACGGCGCGGCGCGGGACGTGCAGGCCGCGATCAACGCCGCGCGGAGCCTGCTGCCGACCGGCCTGCCGAGCAACCCGAACTACCGGAAGGCCAACCCGGCGGATGCCCCGATCATGATTCTGAGCCTCACGTCGAGCACGCTCTCGCAGGGGCAGATGTACGACTCGGCCTCCACCATCCTCGCGCAGTCGCTGTCGCAGGTGCAGGGCGTCGGCCAGGTCGTGGTCGGCGGCAGCTCGCTCCCCGCGGTGCGGGTTGAGCTCAATCCCACGGCGCTCAACCGCTACGGGATCGGCACGGCGGCGGTGCGCGCGGCGATTGCGACGACCAATGGCAACCGGCCGAAGGGGGCGTTGGACGGCGACGAGCACCACTGGCAGGTGTACGCGAACGACCAGGCCAAAAAGGCCCGGGAGTACCGACCGATCATCGTGGCCTACCGCAACGGCTCGGCCGTGCGCCTGGGCGACGTCGCCACCGTCGTCGACTCGGTGCAGGACCTGCGCAACGAGGGCCTCGCCGACGGGCAGCCGGCCGTCCTCCTGCTCATCCGCCGCCAGCCCGGGGCAAATGTCATCGAGACCGTGGACCACGTGAAGGCGCTGCTGCCCATGCTGCGGGCGTCGATCCCGGCGGCGATCAACCTGGGCATCGCCACGGACACCACGACCACGATCCGGGCCTCGCTCCGCGGCGTCGAGACCACGCTGGTGCTCGCCATCGCGCTGGTGATCATGGTCGTGTTCCTTTTCCTGCGCCGCTGGCGCGCCGCCGTGATTCCCGCCATCGTGGTGCCGGTCTCGCTGATCGGCACCTTCGGCATCATGTACCTCTGCGGGTACAGCCTGGACAACCTCTCGCTGATGGCCCTCACCATCGCCACGGGCTTCGTGGTGGACGACGCCGTGGTCGTGCTGGAGAACGTCTCGCGGCACATCGAGGACGGCATGACCCCGGCGGACGCGGCCCTGCAGGGCGCGCGCGAGGTGGGGTTCACCGTCGTCTCCATGAGCATCTCGCTCATCGCCGTGTTCGTGCCGATCCTCCTCATGGGCGGCATCATCGGCCGCCTCTTCCGCGAGTTCGCCGTCACACTGTCCGCGGCGATCCTGGTCTCGCTCGTGATCTCGCTGACTGCGACGCCCATGATGTGTGCGCGCGTCCTGCGGCCCGCGGGCGAGGACCGGCCCGGGCGCTGGTCGCTGGCCGTCGAGCGCCTGTTCGCGCGCCTGCTGCAGTTTTACGAGCGGACGCTCCAGTGGGCGCTGCGGCACAGCCGCTTCATGCTCGCGACGCTCGTGGCCACCGTCGCGCTCAACGTCTACCTGTACATCATCGTGCCGAAGGGCTTCATGCCGCAGCAGGACACCGGGCGCGTCATGGGCAACCTGGTCGCGGACCAGAGCATCTCGTTTCAGGCGATGAAGCAGAAGCTGGCCAGCTATGTGGCGATCATCCGGGCCGATCCCGCCGTGGACCATGTCGTGGCCTTCACGGGCGGCGGCCAGCGCAACAGTGCCTTCTTCTTCGTGATGCTGAAGCCCATCGCCCAGCGCCGGATCTCCGCCGACCTCGTGATCGCGCGGATGCGACGGGCGCTGGCGCACGTGCCGGGTGCCACGCTGTTCCTGCAGGCGGCCCAGGACGTCCGCGTCGGCAGCCGCAGTGCCAACGCCCAGTACCAGTACACCCTCAGCGGCGACGACCTCGCCGAACTGCGGGCGTGGGAGCCGAAGATCCGCCAGGCGCTCAGCGCCGTGCCCCAGATCGTGGACGTGAGCACGGACCAGCAGGACCTCGGCCTGCAGACTTCGCTGAGCGTGGACCGCAACGCGGCCACTCGCCTTGGCGTGAGCATGGCGCAGCTCGACTCCACGCTCAACGACCTGTTCGGCCAGCGCCAGGTCTCCACCATCTACAACCCGCTGAACCAGTACCATGTCGTGATGGAGGTCGCGCCGAGCTACTGGCAGCACCCGACTGAGCTGGACCAAACCTACGTGGCCTCAAACACGGGCGCCATGGTGCCCCTGGCCGCCTTCGCGCATTGGGCATCCACCAACACCTCGCTGGCGGTTTCCCACCAGGGCCAGTTCGTCGCCACCACCGTTTCCTTCAACCTGCCGCCCGGCGGCTCGCTGTCCGACGCCGCGCGCGCCGTCGAGCTGGCCCTGGCCCGCATCGGCGTGCCGGCCTCGATCCACGGCAGCTTTCAGGGCACCGCGCAGGCCTTCAAGTCCTCGCTCGAGAACCAGCCGCTCCTGATCCTCGCCGCCCTCGTGGCCGTCTACCTCGTGCTCGGCATCCTCTATGAGAGCCTGATCCACCCGCTGACGATCATCTCCACGCTGCCCTCCGCCGGCGTCGGCGCGCTGCTCGCGCTCCTGGCGACCCGCACGGACTTCACCATCATCGCCCTCATCGGCGTGATCCTCCTCATCGGCATCGTGAAGAAGAACGCGATCCTCATGATCGACTTCGCCATCACGCAGCGCCGCGAGCACGGGCTCGGGGCGCAGGACGCGATCTACCGGGCCTGCGTGCTGCGCTTCCGCCCGATCCTCATGACGACCCTGGCCGCGCTGTTCGGGGCGGTGCCGCTCGCGTTCGGGCACGGCGACGGGGCGGAGCTGCGGCAGCCGCTCGGCATCGCCATCGTGGGCGGGCTGATCGTGAGCCAGGTCCTGACCCTCTACACCACGCCGGTGGTCTATCTCTACATGGAGCGGCTGGAGGCCTGGCGCCGCCGCGGGTGGGCGCGCCTCCGCCCGCCGGCCCTCCCCACACCGTCCACCCAGCCCTCTCTCCCATGAAAATTCCGCTGCTTTCCACCTCGCTGGCCAGCCTCGCCCTGCTCGGGCTGGCCGCCTGCGCCGTCGGGCCCGACTATCAACGCCCCGCGCTGGACGCCCCGGCCTTCAAGGAAGCCGCCGACTGGAAGCCCGCCGCCCCGGCGGCGGAGCTGCCGCGCGGCAAGTGGTGGGAGGCGTTCGGGGATCCCGTGCTCAACGGGCTGGAGGACCGCGTCGAGCTGACGAGCAACACGCTGCACGTGGCCGAGGCGCAGTACCGCCAGGCCCAGGCCGCCGCCACCATTGCCAGTTCCGCGCTTTATCCCTCGCTCAGCGCCGACGCGTCCGCCAACCGGAGCCGCGCCGCGAACCACGGCGGCGCACCCACGAGCGTCACCAACACGGCGGCCGCCGGCCTGACGGCCGCGTGGGAGTTTGACCTCTGGGGCAGCGTGCGGCGCAGCGCGGAGGCCGGCCGGGCTGGCGCCGCCGCCAGCGCCGCCGACCTGGAGTCGGTTCGCCTCAGCCTGCATGCCGCCGTGGCCCAGACCTATTTCTCGCTCCGCGTGGCCGACACGCAGCAGCGCCTCTATGACCGGACGGTGGAGGCCTACGCGCGCACCCTGAAGATGACGCGGAACCGCTATGCCCAGGGCGTGGACACGCGGGCGGATGTCGCGGCGGCCGAGACCCAGCTCAAGACCGCGCAGGCCCAGGCGATCGACCTGCGCCTCCAGCGCGCGCAGCTGGAGCACGCGCTCGCCCTGCTGCTCGGGCAGGTCCCGGCGAGCTTTGCGCTGGCCCCGGCCGACCTCACCGCGACGGTGCCGCCCGTGCCGGAGCTGATCCCCTCCGAGCAGCTGGAGCGCCGGCCCGACATCGCGGCCGCGGAGCGCCGGCTCGCCGCCGCCTGCGCCGGCATCGGCGTCGCCAAGGGCGGCTACTTCCCGGTGCTGTCGCTCTCGGGCTCCCTCGGCTACGAGGGTTCCCGGTTCCCGCACCTGTTCACCGCGCCCAACGAGCTCTGGGCGGCGGGCGGATCCGCGCTGCTGCCCCTGTTCAACGCGGGCCGGACCAGTGCCCAGGTGGCGGGCGCGCGCGCCGCGTACGAGGAGAGCCTCGGCAACTACCGCCAGACCGTCCTGGCCGCCTTCCAGGAGGTGGAGGACAACCTCGCGGCCGCCGCGCTGCTCACGCAGGAGGCGGCGACGCAGGACGAGGCGGTCACGGCCGCGCGCCAGTCCGCCACGATCACACTCAACCAGTACAAGGCCGGCACGATCGCGTACCTCGAGGTCGTGACCGCCCAGGCGACGCAACTGCAGGCCGAGCGCACCGCCGTGCAGCTCCAGGGCCGCCGGCTCAACGCCAGCATTGCTTTGCTCAAGGCCGCCGGCGGCGACTGGCGCGGGCCCGACGCGGCCCGGCGCTGACCGTCGTCAACCCTTGCGGGTGGTCACCTCGACCACGTCGTGCGGCGCGGCTTCCTTCTGGCCGGCGGCGCTGACGTGGATGTAGCGGGCCTTGGCCCGCAGCTCGGGGAGGGTGGCGGCGCCGAGGTAGCCCATGCCGGACTGCACGCCGCCGATCAGGCTGCCGAGGACCTCGTCAACGGAGCCGGAGACCTCCTTGAGGGCCTCGATGCCCTCGGCGGCGACCTTGCGGGTGTTGTCCTGCTTGTCGTGCCCGTACCGCGCGGCGCTGCCGGCCTTCATGGCCGAGAGGCTGCCCATGCCGCGGTACTGTTTGTAAACCTTGCCGCCGATCTCCATGATCTCGCCCGGGGCCTCGCGGCAGCCGGCGAGCAGTCCGCCGCAGATGACGGCGTCGGAGAGGGTGAGGGCCTTGACGATGTCGCCGGACTTGGTGATGCCGCCGTCGGCGATGAGCCGCACGCCGTGCCGGCGGGCCGCGGTGCTGGCGACATAGAGGGCGGTGAGCTGCGGGATGCCGACGCCCGCGACGATGCGCGTGGTGCAGATGGAGCCGGGGCCCTGGCCGATCTTGATGGCATTGGCGCCGCAGCCGGCGAGGAAGGCCACGCCGGCCGCGCTGGTGACGTTGCCGGCGATGAGGGTGAGGTCGGGGAAGGCCTGGCGCACCAGCTTGACCACGTCGCCCACGCCGGCGGTGTGGCCGTGGGCGGTCGAGACGGCGACGGCGTCGACGTGCTCGTCCACGAGATGGCCGACATGGGCGAGGATCGTGTCACGGTCGAGCGAGCCGTCGGGCTTGCGCACGGTGGAGAGCGCGGCGCCGACCACGAGGCGGAACTGCGCGTCGCGGGCCGGCTTGCGGCGGGACTTGGCCTCACTGGTGATCTTCTCGACGTCGGAGATGGTGACGAGCCCGCGGAGATGGCCGGCGGGATCCACGACGAGCATCTTGTTGAGCCCGACGTTGGCGGAGAAGAACTGGTCGGCGGCGCGGATCGGGTCCTTGGCGACGGCGCTCTCCTTCTCGGTGATGAGCTGGGTGCGCGGCGTCATCACGGCGGCGACGGCCTTGGACTTGTAGCGCTCCTTGACCACGTTGCCCGAGAGCAGGCCGACGAGCTTGCCGGCGGCGTCGACCACGGGGAAGGTGGAGAACGCGAAGCGCTTGGTCTCGATCATGGCGAGGACGTCGCCGATCAGCTGGTCCGGCGTGACGGTGATCGGGTCCTGGATCAACCCGTGGATGTGGCGCTTCACGCGGGCCACTTCCTTCACCTGGTCCTTGGCCGGCATGTTGTAGTGGATCAGGCCGAGGCCGCCGTTCAGCGCCATGGCGATGGCCATGCGCGACTCGGTCACGGTGTCCATGTCGGACGAGATCACGGGGATCTGGAGCCGCAGCGAGTCGGACAGGGCGGTGGCCGTGTCGGCGTCCCTCGGCAGGATCTCCGAGTAGAGCGTGGCGAGCGACACGTCGTCGAACGTGAGGCCGGTCGGGAGGCTGGCGCGGAAAAAGGCGTCGGCCGGCAGGTAGAACTCGGCATCCGACTTCGCCGCGGCGGCGGACAGGTCGGCTTTGCTCGAGGCGGAGGGCGTGGCAACCTTGGTCATACGGTTGCCATGAACGAAGTAGGCGCCCCCGCGGGAAGCGCAAACAGAAAGTCAGGTTTGCGCGCGGCGCGCCGGCTGTGCGACGCTGCGGGCGTGATCCACCGGCTCGAGTTCCGCCGCTACCGCCTGGCCTTCCGGCTGCCGCTGCGCACCGCGCACGGCCCCTGGGGCGAGCGCGAGGGCGTGCTGGTGCGCCTGACCTCCGCGGCCGGGGTGGCCGGCTACGGGGAGGCGGCGCCGATCCCGTGGTTCGGGACGGAGACCGTGGACGAGGTGGAGGCCGCCTGCCGCGACCTGGGCGAGCACGTCCCCGACGACCGGCTGGACGCCGTGCCGGCCGAACTCGGCTGCCTGCGGAACGCGCTGGCCGCCGCGCGGGCGCCCGTGGCCCCGCCGCCGGCCGATCCCTCCCCGCTGGGCGTCGCCGCGCTTCTCCCGGCGGGCCGGGCGGCGCCAGGCGTGGCGGCGACGAAGGGGGAGGCGGGTTTCCGCGTGTTCAAGTGGAAGGTGGGCGTGGCGACCGTGGCGGACGAGCTGGGCCTGCTCGACGACGTCTGCGCGGCGCTGCCGCCGGGCGCGAAGCTGCGGCTCGACGCGAATGGGGCGTGGGACCGCCGCCAGGCCGAGCGCTGGCTTGAGCGCTGCGCGGAACGCCCGATCGAATTTCTGGAGCAGCCCATCGCCCCGGACGCACCCGGGGCGTCCGACCTGCTGCTCGGGCTGGCCGCGGATTATCCCACGCCGCTGGCGCTGGATGAATCGCTGGTCGGGGAGAAGGACCTGGAGCGCTGGCTCGGCGCCGGCTGGCCCGGCGTGTACGTGGTGAAGCCGGCCCTGTGGGGCGACGTCGCGGCGGGCCTGCAGCGGCTGGCGCAGGCGCGGGCCGCGGTGGTGTTCTCGTCGGCCCTGGAAACCGCGGTGGGCGCCCAGGCGGCGCTGCGGGCGGCCTGGGCGTGGACCGGCCCGCGCCGCGCGCTGGGCTTCGGCGTGTGGCCGATGTTCGTGGACAGCCGCTGCGACGGACCGCACGCCGGGCCGTTCCTGCGCCGCGAGGACATCGAGCGCATCAATCCGGAGGACGTATGGAACGCGCTGAGCTGATCGCGCTGCTCCGCGGCACCGGCTGTGCGGAGGAGCATGGCGGCTTCACCTTTCTCACCGACCCGGCCTGGGGTGCGCGCGACCGCGAAACGGTCGCCGCGCTGCAAAAATCCGAAATCGTAACTCGTGAATCGAAGATCGACTCCGGCTGGCTCTGCGTCCCGACCGGCGGCACGAGCGGCGGCGTGCGGTTTGCGCGCCACGACGAGCGCACGCTCACGGCCGCGGCCGCGGGCTTTGGCGCCCACTTCGGGCTCGACCGCGTGAATGCGGTCGGCGTGCTGCCGCCGCATCACGTGAGCGGGCTCATGGCGCGCGTGCGCTGCGCGGCAACGGGCGGGCATTACGTGGGCTGGACCTGGAAGGAGCTGGAGGCGGGACACCGGCCGGAGTTGGGCGCCGGCGACTGGGTGCTCTCGCTCGTGCCGACGCAGCTGCAGCGGCTGCTGGCCTCGCCGGACGCGGTGACGTGGCTGCGGCGGTTCCGGATCATCCTCCTCGGCGGCGGCCCGACCTGGCCCGAGCTGGCGGACCAGGCGGCGGCGGCCCGGCTGCCCGTGTCGCTCAGCTACGGCATGACCGAGACCTCGGCCATGGTGGCGGCCCTGCGGCCGGAGGAATTTCTGGCGGGCGAGCGCAGCAGCGGCCCGGCGCTGCCCCATGCGCGGCTGGCGATTGAGGGTGAGGGACGCGTGACCATCGGCGGCGCGTCCGTGTTTCGCGGGTATTTCCCGGACGAGCGCTATGAGGAACCCTTCGTCACCGAGGATCTCGGCCGCCTCGATGAGCGCGGGCATCTCCACCTGCTCGGCCGGAGGGATGCGGTGATCATCACCGGCGGGAAAAAAGTGCAGCCCCTTGAGGTCGAATCGGCGCTGCGGGCCAGTGGTGAATTTTCCGACGTCGCGGTGATGGGCGTGCCTGATCCCGAGTGGGGTCAGGTCGTGGTGGCCTGCCATCCGCGCCGTGAACCAGCGCCCGACGCGGCCCGCGTGGCGGCGGCACTGGCGGGCCTGGCGGCCTACAAGCGTCCGAAGCGGCTGCTTGCCGTTGACCCGTGGCCCCGCAAC
Source organism: uncultured Opitutia bacterium (assembly GCA_903825285.1). Classification (GTDB taxonomy): domain Bacteria; phylum Verrucomicrobiota; class Verrucomicrobiia; order Opitutales; family Opitutaceae; genus Opi-474. The sequence goes on from CAIJZY010000006.1 coordinate 92,507, forward strand.
GCCCAGGGAAAATTGAACCGGGCGGCCCTGCTCGCGGCCGTGGGCTCGACGGAGTGAGGGTGGAGCGTGCGCGGCCACACGGTGGCAGCATTCCGTGACGCCCCGTTTCTTGTCATTCGGCGCATTCTGTGCATTCTGGGTGAGAGGCTGCCGCGTGAAGATACACCCGTTCAGCATTTCTCTGGTCGCCGCTGTCCTGCTGGCGGCGGGATGCGTTTCGACGCAGAGTGCCCGGATTCAGGAAAAATCCGCGGTCTTCGCGTCACTGACCCCGAGGCAGCAGCAGTTGATCAAGGCCGGTCGGGTCAAGGTCGGATTCACGACGGACATGGTCTATCTGGCGCTGGGCAAACCCGCCCAGGTGGGTCTTCCGTCCGCCAACGTCTCCGGCCCAACGGTCGCGGGGGTGTCCCCGGCCAAGGACCGTTCCGCGGCCGCGACGATGGAGGAGTGGACCTACACCCGGTATGTGCCGAATCCAGGAGAGGACAGTTTTGTGCTGCCGCCCGAGCCAACCCTCACGCACTATCATCGCGACGGACGGCCGCTGGACCATGATCCTTACGCTGACCGGATGCCGGGTGGCGCGCCCGCGGTCTACACCCTGAAACTCCTCGTCTGTGACGGGCGAGTCGTCGGGGGCTATCTCTTCGACTGAGGCCGGTCACCGGTAAGCGGGGTCACTGGCCCGGACCGGCCGAGAAGCGGCTTGCCCTCAAGCGTCCACCCACGACGCCAGGGCCGGCGGCAGCGGAATGCGGGCGCGTTGGGCGAGGGATGTGGCGACGTGCTCGGTGCGGACGCGGGCGGCGAGCTTGTCGGTCGGGCCGACCTTCGTGATTTCGAAGGCCACCGCGAACGACGCCGGCGAGAGCCGCGACGGCGTGACGCTGATCTTCAGCCGGTCGCCGCAATGCAGCGGACGCAAGTACTCGGCCTCGCTCTTCGCGATCGGCACGATCACGTCGGCGGTGCCGAGAAACTGCTTCAGGTCCAAGCCGGCCTGGGCGAGCGCCTCCTCGTAGGCCTCGTGGCAGAGCGCGAGCGTGCGGGCGAAGAACACGACCCCGGCCGCGTCGGTGTCGGCCAGGCGGACGGTGCGGGTGTGGAGGAAGGGCATGGGTGCGGCGGGGCTAGGTTCTCGGTTCCCGGGGCGAAGCTCCAGACTGAACTTGCGAACCGCCGCCGGGACTTGCGCTCGGCGTGAAGGCCCCAAAGCTTGGGACGCTGCATGACGAAGAACGAGATCGCCGACGTGCTGGCCGAGATCGGCACGCTGCTGGAGCTGAAGGGCGAGAACCCCTTCAAGATCCGCGCCTATCAGACCGGCGCGCGCGCGCTGGAGGCGATTGAGGAGGCCGAGCTGGCGCGCCTGATCGCGGAGGAGCAGCTGGAGACGGTCAAGGGCATCGGCGAGGCGTTGGCGCAGAAGATCACCGAGCTTCACACCACTGGCCGGCTGGTGTTCTTCGACAAGCTCAAGGCCTCGATCGAGCCGGGCCTGGTGGAGATGCTGCAGATCCCCGGGCTGGGGCCGAAGAAGATCCGCGCGTTGCACGACAAGCTCGGCATCGCGGACCTCGCGGCGCTGACCCAGGCCTGCACCGACGGCCGCGTGGCGGCGCTGGACGGATTTGGCGAGAAGACGCAGGAAAAGCTCCTCGCGGGCATCCGCAACCGCGAGGCCTACGGCCGGCGGCACCTGTGGTGGGATGCGCACGAGATCGCGGCCCCCATCGTCGCCGGGCTGCGGAAGCTGCCCGGGGTCGTCCGGGTGGAGGCGGCCGGCAGCCTCCGGCGCGGCATGGAGACGGTGGGCGACCTGGACTTCATCGTGGCCGCCGCCGCGGCCGAGCCCGTCGTGGCCTGGTTCACGGCGCTGCCGGGCGTGAAGGAGGTCACGGCGCGCGGCGAGACCAAGGCCAGCGTGCGCTTCGAGAGCGGCCTGCAGGCCGACCTCCGCATCGTGCCCGACGACCAGTTCGTGTTCGCGCTGCACCATTTCACCGGCTCGAAGGATCATAACGTCCAGATGCGCCAGCGCGCGCTCACGCGCGGCCTGAGCCTCAGCGAGTGGGGCCTCGTGCCGGCGGAGGGCGAGGGGACGGCGAAGGCCAAGGCGGAGGCGGCCCGCGCGACCAAGCGGTCCGGGCCCGCGATCGAGAGTGAGAAAGACCTTTTTGCAGCCCTCGGCCTGCGTTTCATCCCGCCCGAGCTGCGCGAGGGCCTGGGCGAAATTGAGGCGGCGGAGCTGGGCGAGCTGCCTCGGCTGGTCGAGCGGTCGGACCTGCGCGGGGCGTTTCACAACCACACCACCGCGTCGGACGGCCGGAACACGCTGGCCGAGATGGCGGCCGCGGCCGAGGCGCTCGGCTGGGAGTACCTCGGGATTGCCGACCACTCAAAGTCCAGTTTCCAGGCCAACGGGCTCAGCGAGGAGCGGCTGTTGAAGCAGGTGGAGGAGATTCGCGCGCTGAATGCCTCCCCGCGGTTCAAGACGCACGTGTTTGCCGGCGTCGAGTGCGACATCCTGCCCGACGGCCGGCTCGACTACGACGACGCCGTGCTGGCCCGCCTCGACTACGTGGTGGCGTCCGTGCACAGCGCGTTCGCGCAGGAGGAGCACGTGATGACCGCGCGGGTGATCCGGGCGGTGGAGCATCCCCACACGACCATGCTGGGCCACCTCACCGGCCGGCTGCTGCTGCGCCGCGAGGGCTACCGCATCGACGCGGGCAAGGTCATCGACGCGGCGATCGCGCACGGCGTGATCATCGAGCTCAACGCGAGCCCGTGGCGGCTCGACATGGACTGGCGCCTCTGGCGCAAGGCGGCGGAGAAGGGATTGATCACATCCATCAACCCCGATGCGCACGAGACGACCGGCCTCGAGCACGTGCGGGCCGGCATCAACTCCGCGCGCAAGGGCTGGCTGACGAAGGAATCCGTCTTCAACACCCGCG
>CAIJZY010000007.1 GCA_903825285.1 uncultured Opitutia bacterium
GAGCCGGGCAGCGGCGGCGCGACCGGCGGCGCGGGCGGCGCCACGCGCGGGGGCAGCGGCGGCGGCGAGGGCTTGGCGACGGGGATCGGCGGCGGGAGAACGGGCGAGGAGGCGGGACGGGACACCGGCACGGGGGCCGGGGCCGGCGAAGCGGGGCGCGGCGCGGGTGGCGGGGTGACGATGCTGGGACGCGTCGACGGCAGCGGGGCGTTGCGCGGGGGCGGCGGCGGCGCGAGCGGCGCGGGCTTGAGGGCGGCGGCCTTGGCCTCGCGCTCACGCACGATGTCCTGGGCCGACTTCACGAACACGCCCGCGGGCATCTTCAGCTTGGGCGCCTCGGTGAGGATGGGGGTCGTGACGGGCGCCGGCGCGGCCGGGGCGGGAGTGGCCACGGCCTTGGCGGCGAACTCCTTGTCGATCTCCTCCTCATAGATTTTGCTGACCGTACTCGAAACCGACTTGGTGTCCGCCGACACGTAGCCGCGCTGCTTGAGCCGGGCCAGCATGTCCTTGCCCTCCATGTTATGGCGCTTGGCGAGTTCGTGGATGCGGATGCTCATCAGTTGATTGGCGGAATGACGTCGGGATTATTTCTGCGTGACGCGCGCAATGATACCCTGGGCTTCCTCCGGCGTAAAGCCGGCACCGACGAGGTCGTCGGCCTCGACGCCCTCGAAGGCGCCGGGAGAATTGATGCCCATGTCCACGAGCCGGCCAGCGATGGCCGCGTCAAACTCGTAGGTCTTGAAGAGGAGCGCGAGGGCGTTGCCGCGCGGATCGTCGCCGGCGGCGTGGAACTCCTCGATGTCAAGGCGCCAGCCGATAAGGCGGGAGGTGAGCCGCGCGTTCTGGCCCTTGCGGCCGATCGCGATGGCGAGGTCGTCGGTCGCGACCTTGAGCACGATCCGGTGGTTCTTGTCGTCGATGGTGATCTCGCGCGGCACGGCCGGCTTGAAGGCCTCGATGATCATCTCCTTCGGGTCGGCAAAATAGCGGATGATGTCGATCTTCTCACCGCCCAGCTCGCGGACGATCGTCTTCACGCGCGCGCCGCGCGCGCCGACGCAGGCGCCGACGGGATCGACCTTCGGGTCGGTGCTCGTGACGGCGATCTTGGTGCGGTAGCCGGGCTCGCGGGCGAAGGCCTCGATCTTGACGGTGCCGTCGGCGATCTCGGTGACCTCGAGCTCGAAGAGCCGGCGGACGAACTTCGGGCTGGCGCGGGTGAGGATGATCTCGGGGCCGCGGGGCGTGGAGTCGATGGAGAGCAGCAGGCAGCGGATGCGCTCGCCGGGCTGGTATTCCTCGCCGGGGACCTGCTCCTTGCCGGGCATGACGGCCTCGGCCTTGCCGAGGTCGACGTAGAGGTCGTTGCGCTCGCGGCGGCGGACGGTGCCGGTGACGATGTTGCCGACCTGGTCCTTGAAGTCGTCGTAAATGCGGTCCTTCTCGAACTGCCGCAGGCGCTGCATCACGGCCTGGCGGGCCGTCTGCGCGGCAATGCGGCCGAGGGTCGAGGGATCGATCTCCTTCTCAAGGATTTCGCCCAGCACGGCGCCCGGCTTGATGACGTGGGCCTTCTCAATGTGGATCTCCGCCTTGGGATTGCTCACGGAATCAACCACCTTGAGCAGCGACCAGGCATGGAGCTGGCCATTCTTCGGGTTGATGTCGATCTTGAGCTCCTGACCCGAATTAACTCCCTTCTGCGCCGCAGTTTTCAGCGCATTTGCGATCGTGGCGATCATGTCGGCACGAGGAATACCTTTCTCCTTCTCCATGTATTCCAGGACTGAAAGAATTTCGCTGCTCATAAGAGGTTGGTATTAAGGGAAAAAAAAAGCGGGCCGCAGGGCCCACTTTCACGAAAGTGAAGGTGTTTGAGTCGGTCAATTTACCGAGTCGCTCCAATTATTGTCAAGCCCCTGTGCCCCCTTGGTCGGAATGGCACCGCAAGAAATGACCAGCCGCGATTTTTCATCCCGCCCCGGATCGGCCATCCGACAGCTCCTGATCCAGCAGCCAACCCAGCAATCCCTGCCCCGGTCCATGTGCGGCCGGCTGCGCGCGTCCGCCGGCCAGGCCCAGTTCCCGCAATGCCAGCATGAGCGATGGCGGGAGGTCTCCCGGATACCAATGCTGCCACAGCCCGCCCAGATCGCGGCCCGACTCCGCCGCGATCAGCGGGAGAAACCCATCGCACACGAGCGTGTCCAGCCGCGGACCGCCCAGCACACCGCCGCAAACCTCGCCCGCCAGCCGCCGGCGCCAGTCGGCCAAGCCGTGCGTCCGGCGCGCGGCTCCCGCGGCCGGGCCGAGTGATCCCACGGGCAGCCCGCAACCGATCCGGACGAGCCGCCCGGTCCAGTCGGGCACCGCCCTCACCCACGCGGCGTACTGGCCCAGGCGTCGCGCGGGCAGATTCGCAGGACGCACCCCCTGTCGGTTCCACATCTCCCCGTCCGCCAACATCGATACCTCGACTCCTCCCCTCTCCCACTGATCCAGAGGCCAGGCGGCGGCGAGGCGCAGCATCGGGGCGCGGTTGAAGCGGTAGCCGAGGATCTCCAGCGCCGCGTGATGACAGGCCGCCGTCCAGCCCAGGCGGTCCACGCGAAGTCGCGCAAACCGGACCTTCTGCTCCCAGCGCGCCCGGGCATGCCGACGCAGCCGCGCGGCGCACTCCTCCGGGGACAGCGGCGCGAACTCGGCCAGCAGGCGCGACGCCGGCCGGTTGGCCAGCGCCTCGACCGCCTCCTCCGCGGCGAACTGCTCGAGGTCGTGGTGCAGCAGCGGCAGCAGCGCGACGACCGGGAGTTCGCGGCCATCGCGCGCCCGCGTGCACTGCCCGGGGTCGGGCGGAAACAGCACGACGTGCAGGATGACGCGATCATACGCCGGGTCGGACGCATGGCCGTGGACGGCCCAATCCTTCGCGTGCAGGTGGAGCTCGATGTCGCCGGTCAGCTCCGGCCCATCGCCCAGCCTCAGGCGCGCGTCCTTGAAATCCGGGCCACCGAGCAAATTCCACCGGCCGGGGTGATGGACGCGGACGCGGACGCCGTCGGAAGTGGTCAGCGCCGCGCGGTCGAAGGCGCCGCGGAGCCAGATTTTCTGGAGGAGCTTTTCCGAAAAGGAATAGGCCCCGTACTCGCCCTGGAATTCGGCCACGCCGGCCGCGACCGGGCGCTCCGCCGGCTGCTCCCCTGCCATGTCCATGCCGGCCGTGCGGTCGGTCAGTTTTCCCGGCGCCAGAACACGAGGCTGGTGCCGCGGATGTTACGCAGGCCGAGATGCTCCTTGGCCTCGAGCTCCTCCAGGGCGCGGTTGACGCCCTCCCAGATGCCGTAGTCGTGCCAGACGATCACGCCACCCTTGGTCACCATGCTCAGCGCGGCGCGCGTGTCGGACAGCGCATACTCGTAGGCATGCGAGCCGTCCACGAACACCAGTGCGCAGGAGTCGCGGTAAGGCGTGTAGTCAAAAGTCGCGGAGTCGCCGTAGAGCTGGTGGATGCGGCCGATCCTTTCCGGCTCACGCTCCCGGTATTTCTCGCAGCGCGCGCCGGAGCGCGGCTTGTCGACCATGTGACGCTCGCCCTCCGCGATCGCGAACTTCGTCGCCATCTCGGGCGGCAGGTCGAGCGTGTGGACCTGGCAGCCGTCGGGCGCATTCAGCGCGAGGTTGAGCGTGGTGCGGCCGTCAAAGGTCCCGATCTCGAACAGGTTCGCGCCCGGCGCGCAGTTGCGGGCGAGGTTGGCCAGGACGCCGAGCTCGCTGATGCGCACGTTGCCGTTTTCCTTTCGGTGCTCCCACAGGCGGATCGCGCGCGGACGGGTGCATTCGCGCCAGGACACCTGCGGCAGGCGCGCCTGCTGGAGAAACCGGCTCTGCTTGCCGCGAATCCGGCCCAGGAAGCGCCGCACCTTGCGGGAGAGCGCGGACCCGGGCAGGTAGAGGTGGGTCGAGTAGAACCCAAAATACCGGCTGATCATAGGTGAATTGCCGGTGCGATTTGCACCCGGTGCGCGCTGGGGAATGGGGCCATCAAAGCGCCGTCGAAATGAACGCCGGCCCCGCGGCGGCGCAATGGTAATCCGCCGGTGCGCGGCGGTGGCTTGGGCGGTGATCATGCGCTCGCACTTTCCGCCGGGCCGGGCAAATTTGCCGGGCCCAGCCCGGCCTGGAGCGCGAGCCGCACGAGTGCGGCCTGGGTCGTGAGCGCCAATTTCCGCATGAGATTCGAGCGGTGGAACTTGATGGTGCGCTCGGTCACGCCCAGGTCGCCGGCGATCTGCTTGTTGAGCTTCCCGCCCGCGACGCCCTGGATCACGCTCCGCTCGCGCTGGGTCAGGTCGGAGAAGCGCGCCTCGGCCTCACGGAGCGCCGCATCCCGGCGCACCGCCGCCCGGACGGCCTGGAGCAGCGCCGCGGGCATGACCGGCTTGGTCAGGAAATCCTGCGCGCCCTCCTTGATGGCCCGCACGGACCGCGGCACCGTGCCCTGCCCGCTCAGGAAAATCAGCGGGCTGCGAACCCCGCGGCGGCGCAACGTCCGCTGCAGTCCGAAGCCGTCCACCTGCGGCATCGCGAAGTCGCACACGATGCAGCCAGGGCGCGCCGGATCGTAGTGGGCCAGGAAACGCCGCGCAGAGTCGTAGGCCCGCACCTCGAACTGGGCGGTCTCCAGGATCTGCCGCACCGCCTTCAGCGCGCGGGGGTCGTCGTCAACCACGTAGATGGTGGGCATGGGCTTCATCAAGATCGGCGGGGTGCGACGCGGCCCATTCCCAGGCGGGCAGGCTGACCTGGAAGCAGGCACCGGGTCCGTCGGCCTTGTTCTCTCCGGAGATGCTGCCGTCGTGCGCGGCAACAATGGAGCGGCAGATGCAAAGCCCCAGCCCGAGTCCACCGGGCTTGGACGTGACAAAAGGGAGGAAGAGCTTCTCGCCAACCTCCCGGGACAGGCCCGGCCCGTTGTCGCTCACCGTCAGCTGGACCTCGTCGGGGTCCGCGGCGTGGGTTCGGATGACCAGCCGGCGGTCACGCCGCGGCAGACCGGACATCGCCTCCGCGGCATTCGTGGCGAGATTGGTGAGCACCTGCCGCAGCTGCACGGCATCGCCCTGCACGGCGGGCAGTCCTGCGCCCAGCTCGAGCGCGACCTCAGCCCCGCCCAGCGCCGCGCTGGCCTGCAGGTCGCGCAGTGTTTCGCGAACGATGGCGTTGAGGCAGACCGGCTGGAGCGGTACCCTCTCGCTCCGCGTGCGGGCATGGACGCGATGGATGATCGCCTCGGCCTGCTCGCACTGGCGGGTGATGTCGGTCACCAGCTCGGCTACCTTTGCCCGCGTGGTGGGCAGCGCGGCCAGGTAGGACTGCGCGGTGCGGGCGCTGTACTGGATCGCCATGAGCGGCTGCCGCAGCTCGTGTCCCAGGGCCGCGGCCATCTCCCCCAGGTGGGGCAACTCGCTCATCCGCTCGGGCGGTCTCCGGCGGCCGCCGCCCTCCCCCGCGAGCTCGCGGCAGATCCCGACCAGCCGGGTCGGCTCGCCGCGCCGGTCAAACTCCAGTTCGGCGCGCACCACGACATGCAGAATCCCGCCGTCCCGGCGCACATATCGCACGCGGTGGTCGAGGCGCCCGGTGCGGCGAACCCGGCGCAGGGCGGCGATCCAGGCCCCGCGGTCTTCCCGATGAATCCGCCGCACATGAAAACCGGAGCCGCCCAACCGTCCCCAGGCCTCCAGGCCGCCGGCCTCCAGCAGCTGTGGCAGTGTCGGTGGACCCGCAAACTCCCTCGACCGCGCATCCCAGACGAAGGGCGCCAGCCCGCCGGCCTCGACTGCCTGCTGCAGTTGGCGGCGGCAGCATTTCAACTCATCGGAACCGGGCAGCATCCCGTCCAGGAGGTGCCGAACCCGCGCCTGCAGGGTCGCCCCCGCCATGAGCAAGACGCCGGCAAAAACCGTGAGCGCCAGCAGGGGTGGGAGAAGAAAATCGGGAAGGGCTTCGAGGTCCATTCGCTCCCTCTGATGAATGTTCTTCCCCGCTTGTCCATAGCTTCGACTACCGATTTTCCAGTATCGGGAATTGCCGGTGAATTGCGAATTTCAAGTCGTGTGCGCCCATAATTTTTGGGCGAAGGAGAATGAGCCGCGGGAAAATTCTGGCAGGCCTGGCTCGCAGTGCGAAGTGAGCGGGCTGGATCCAAAGCGGAAGGCCCTCCTTCGCTAAAGCTTCGGAGGGCATCCTTCGCTGCGACGTGGTCACACCCGCTACGTCCCCAGTAGTCAGTGGATGGCCGTGCCATCCGAAGCTCGCAGAGCGAAGGATGGCGGAGAGGGAGGGATTCGAACCCCCGGAGCCTTGCGGCTCAGCGGTTTTCAAGACCGCCGCGATAGACCACTCTGCCACCTCTCCGAACCTGACGCCTAAAAAGCAACGGCGGCCCGCAGCCAAAGGCAACGGCCGTTCTTCCGCAGCGGGCAGCCACCCTACCCCGTAAAGTCCGGCACCGGCCTTGGCAAGCGGAGGCGAACCCCGCCGCCGCCTCAGTCGCGGCGTGAGAGCAGGTAGAGCAGGTTCAGCAGCGCGCTCACGAAGGCCGCGACGTAGGTCAGCGCGGCGGCGTTGAGCGTCTCGTTCACGCCAGGCATCTCGTCCTGGTCCAGGATGCCGAGCTCGACGAGCTGCACCTTGGCGCGACGGCTGGCGTCGAACTCGACGGGGAGCGTGACGAGCTGGAACAGGGAGAGGACCGCGTAGCAGATGATGGCCACATCGAGCACCACGCCGGTAAGGCCGCGCACGAGGAACCAGCTGGCTAGGATCAGGAACGGCAGGATGCCCGAGACTATCTGCGTGGCGGGAATCAGGAGCATGCGCACGTTGAGCATCGCGTAGCCCTCCTTGTGCTGGATGGCGTGGCCCGCCTCGTGGGCGGCGACGCCCAGCGCCGCGAGGCTGGTGCCGTGGTAATTCTCCGAGGAGAGCACCAGGCGCTTGTGCATCGGGTCGTAATGGTCGGTGAGGTGCCCCTCGGTCTCGGTGATCTCCACGTCCGTGATGCCCGCGTGCGCCATGACCGCGGCGGCGGCCTCGCGGCCGGAGATCTGGCCGCGCGACGGGATCTGGGCGTTCTTGCTGTAGGCGTGGGACACGCGGATCTGCGCGTAAATCGCCAGGATGAAGACCAGCACGAACAGCAGCATGAAGGCCCCCGGCGGGAGGAAGACGAAGGCGAGGATGGGTGTCATGGGAGGAATCGGTTGGAGTCGTGAGCCGGATCGAATTCGGACAGTTTGCGGGCCGGTGTGGGCCGGCCCCTCAACTTAAGCAAAATGCGCGATTTGCCAGTGCATATCGCGCCGATGGAAACAACCCGGGAAATTCCACTCCTCAGTCCAACTTCGGCACGTCGAGCCAGCGCCGCTCGGCCCAGGACTTCAGCCCGAGCTCGGCCAGCTGCACGCCCTTCGCGCCCTGCAGGAGGTTCCACGGGAACGGATCGCCCTTGACCACGTGCCTGAGGAAGAGCTCCCACTGCACCTTGAACGCGTTGTCGAACACGTCGTTGGTCGGCTGCGTGACCCAGCCGTCGAAGAACTTGATCGGGCTGTCGATGTCGGGGTTCCACACCGCGCGGGGCGTCATGGAGCCGTGCTGCACGACGCAGTTGCGGAGGCCGGCCACCGCGGAGCCCTCGGTGCCGTCGACCTGGAGCGTCAGGAGATCGTCGCGGCGGACGCGCACGGTCCAGGAGGAGTTGAAGTGGCAGATGACGCCGTTCTTGAGCTCGAACGTCGCGTACGCCGCGTCGTCGGCCGTGCACTTGTAGGGCTTGCCGGCCTCGTCCCAGCGCTGCGGGATGTGCGTGGCGCCAAGGCACGAGAGCGACTTCACCTCGCCGAAGAGATTCTGGATCACGTACTGCCAGTGGCAGAGCATGTCCACGATGATGCCGCCGTCCTCCTCCTTGCGGTAGTTCCACGACGGGCGCTGGAGCTTCTCGTGCTCACCGGTGAAGACCCAGTAGCCGAACTCGCCGCGGACCGAGAGGATTTTTCCGAAGAATCCGGTGTCGATGAGGTACTTCAGCTTGAGCAGGCCGGGGAGCCAGAGCTTGTCCTGGACCACGCCGTTCTTGAGGCCGGCGGCGGTCACCTCGCGGGAGAGCGCCAGCGCCTCGGCGGAGGTGGTCGCGGTGGGCTTCTCACAGTAGATGTGTTTCTTCGCGGCGATGGCCTTGCGGACGCCGACGGGGCGCTGCCCGGTGAGGGTGGCGTCGAAGTAGACCTGGTTCGCCGGGTCGGCCAGGGCGCTGTCGAGATTCGTGGTGTAGCGCTTCACGCCCGCGCGGGCGGCCAGCGCGGCGAGCTTGGGCTCGCTGCGGCCGACCAGGATCGGGTCCGGCATGATCACCTCGCCCTCGCCGAGCTTGATGCCGCCCTGGTCGATGATGGCCTTGATCGAGCGCAGGAGATGCTGGTTCGTGCCCATGCGTCCCGTGACGCCGTTCATGATGATGCCGACTTTGTGGGTAGTCATTTGGTAGGGGAAAGATTCCGGGGTTCGTGCGGGCTGGACCGCATTATTTCTTGATGTGCTGCGGCTGCGCGCCGGCCGGGAGCGGCGGCGTGGGGCCGACGCCCGCGGGCGGGAGCGTGCCGTCGAGTTCCTGCCGCCAGTGGGCGACATCGCCGCCCGGGCAGTAGACATACATCATGTGCAGGGGCGTGTCGCCGATGTTCGTCAGCTGGTGAAACTGGGTCGGGGGCATGAACACGCACTGCCCAGCCGTGATCTCGGAGCGCTCCGTGCCCACGCAGATCTCGCCGCGGCCCTGGAGGATCATGTAGATCTCCTCCTGCTCCTGGTTGTGCCAGGGCACCTGGCCGCCGTTCGGCTCGAGGACCACGTAGCCCATGGTGAAGCCCTTGGCGGCGATGGGCTGGCCCAGCTGACCCACCAAGCCTCGGCCCATGCGGCGGGCGGGAAAGGTGCGACCGGGGATCTTGGCAATGTCGGCGATGATCATGTGGTGGTGTGGGGTGGAATGAGGAAAGGGGGAATTTCTTTCGCGCCATCACGCCGCCGTCAATCCTGCGCGCACGAGCAGCGCTGAAAGATCGGGCTCCCGGCCCATGAAGGCGCGGTAGAGTTCCATGGGGTCCGCGGAGTTGCCGCGGCTCAAAACGCACCGGACAAAGTCCGCGCCGACCTCCGCGCTGAACACGCCCTCCCGCCGAAAGCGCGTGAAGGCATCGGCATCCAGCACTTCGGCCCACTTGTAGGAATAGTAGCCCGCCGCGTAACCGACCGGGTCCGAAAAGAGGTGCGTGAACCGCTTGAGCACCGTCGGAGACGGCGGCTCCGTCGGCGTCAGACAGTCCGCCACCAGGCCGCGCGCCACCGGCTCGAGGTCCGCCGCGCCGGCCAACTCGGCCGCGCGGATGTGGAGCGCGAGGTCCATCTTCGCGAATGCCACCTGCCGCATCGTGGCCGACGCCGAGCGGAAATTCCGCGCGCCGACCATCTTCTGGAATAGATCCTCCGGGATCGCCGCCCCGGTCTCGTGGTGCCGCGCGAACAGGTCGAGGCTCGCGCGCTCCCAGCACCAGTTCTCCATGATCTGCGAGGGCAGTTCGACGAAGTCCCAGGCAACGTTCACGCCATTGAGCGACTTGATCTCCACCTCGCCGAGGAGGTGGTGCAGCAGGTGCCCGAACTCGTGGAAGATGGTCTCGACCTCGCGATGCTTGAGCAGGGCCGGCCGGCCGGCCATCGGCGGCGTGAGGTTGCCGCAGATCAGCCCGAGGTGCGGCGCCCGCGTGCCGTCGGGCCGCGGGCCGCCGGTCACAAGATAACCCATCCACGCCCCGCCCCGCTTCGACTCCCGCGGGTGCCAGTCGGCATAAAACGACCCGACGTGCCGCCCGCGCGCGTCGAGCATGTCATAGTACTTCACCTCCGGGTGCCAGGCCTCGGCCTCCCCGGCCCGCTCGGTGATGCGCAGGCCGAACACGCGCGTGGCCAGCTCGAACATGCCGGCAATGACGCGGTCCATCGGAAAATAAGGCCGCAGCACCTCCTCGTCGAACGCATGCCGCGCCTGCCGCAGCTTCTCGGCCCAGTACGCGGTCTCCCACGGGGCCAGCCGCGCCGCCGGTCGGCCGGTCTGCCCGGCCTTGAACTCCTCCAGCTCGCGTGCCTCGCGCGCAAACGCCCCGGCCGCGCGGCGCTGCAGGTCCTCGATGAACGCCAGCGCCTTCGCCCCGCTCTTGGCCATGCGTCGCTCGGTCACGAGGTCCGCAAAGTGCGCCTTGCCCAGCAGCGACGCCTTCTCGGCGCGCAACGCGAGGATGCGGCCGACCAGCGGCGTGTTGTCGTGCGGCGCCTGCGCGCCCACCGCCACCGCCGCCGTCCACATCTGGCGGCGGAGGTCGTCCTCCGCCACGTAGGTCATGAACGGCTCCTGCGAGGGCATGTGCAGCGTGAACCGCCAGCCCGCGAGGCCCCTGGCCTCCGCGCTCTGGCGCGCCGCCGCGAGCGCGTGGGCCGACAGCCCGGCGAGGCGGGACTCGTCCGTGACGACCAGCTGCCAGGCGTTGGTGGCGTCGAGGACGTGCTCGGAATATTTCTGGGTCAGCTGCGCCAGCTCGCTCTGCAGGGCCTCGACCCGCGCCCGCCGCTCCGCCGGGAGGTCCGCGCCCGCCAGCCGGAACTCGGCCACGGTCTCGTCCACGTAGCGGCGGTGGATGCCCGTCAGCGCGCGACCCGCGGGGGACTCGGCCACGGCGCGCAGCCGGCGCCAGAGCTCCGCGTTGAGCGGAATCTTGGCGTAGAACGCCGACACCTGCGGCAGCAGGGCGTTGTGCGCCTCGCGCAGCGCCGGAGAGTCGGCGACGGACTGGAGATGCGTGACCTTGCCCCAGGCGGTGGTCAGCTCCTCGGTCGCCTGCTCCAGGGCAAGGAAGGTGTTCTCATAGGTCAGCTGCGCGAGATCGCGCGCCGCGACCGCGGCCACCGCGGCCTCCGCCCGCTGCAGCGCCAATGTGATGTCGGGCTGGACCTGCGCGGCCGTGAGCTGCGACCAGAGAATGTGGAAGGCGGAATCGAGGAAGGGATGCGAGGCCATGGGCGGACGCCCACGAGAACGTCAACGCCGACCCGGCGCAAGCGTCACCACGCGTACGCCGCCCCCACCGCGAACTGGCGGCGCGAGGCCGGCACGGCGGGCACTTCCTGGAAGGCGGAGTTCCAGAGGTTGTCGGCCTGCACGGTGAACTCGATCCCCGGCAGCGCAGCGGGCCGGTAGGACAGGCCCAGCGAGCTGATGAGGGCGTCGTTGCCGCCGGTGACCCGGAGGAGGTTTCCCGCCTGCATGCGCGCCGCGTTGTCGAGGCGCAGCGTCCACTCGTGCCCGAGCCGCGCCACCACCGCCGCGGTCAGCCGCTGGCGGGCGTAGTTCAGGGCGTAGAAACTGGCGTCCACCACCGCGCCATGATAATCGGGCGACTTGCCCAGCACGGTGTAGCCGAGCACGAGGTCGCACGCGCTCCACGAGCGCCGCGCCACGAACTCCGCGCCGGTCGTCGCGACGTCCACCGCGCTGGCCGTCCGGGCGATCACGCCCTGGCGGAAGGTCCAGTCCACGAGGTTGTCGTCGCGCCGGTAAAACACCGCCGCCTGCGCGACCCACCCTGCCGCCGCGCCGCTGGCGCCAAGCTCGAGATTGTGGCTGGTCTCGCGGCCGAGGTTGGGGTTGCCGCGGAAAAGCCCCGCGGTCGCGCTGGAGTTCAGCGCCGTGTAGCTGGGCAGCTGCGTGCTCGTGGCGTAGCTGAGGTAGACACGCGCGACCGGGGCGGCGGCCTGCTCCCGCGCGAGCTCGATCACGGGCGAGACCGCCGAGCCGTTGTGGTCCGAGTGGTCGTAGGTGGCGCCGGCCTTCACCACCAGCCGCGCGCCGTCGTCCAGCACCCAGGTCCGCTCCGGCACGAGGGCGAGCTTGCTCAGGGTGCGCGCGTGGTAGCGGCCGGCGGTCAGCGACGTCGAACGGAGCTCGTCGGTCAGGATCTCCCCATGAAAATTGAGCACGGCCGCCCCCACGTCCCGGCGGCCTCCGAGTGCGGCGCCGCTTTCCCAGGTGGTGTGCTGGTACGGGTGGATCGCCCCGATCGGGGCGAAGCGGTTGAACGCGTAGTCGTCCTTGTTGCGCCGGTGATAGGCGCCCGCCTCGAGGAAGTCGCCACCGCCGAGGTCCACGCGGTGGTTGAGGGCCAGCAACACGGTCTGGAGGTGCTCGGACTCATCCGAGTTGAACGGGGTGTAGAGGTTCGGCCACCCGAAGACCTTCGCCTGGTAGCCGGCGAACAGGTCCGTCTGCGAGTTCGCGTCGGAGAACTGGAGGCGGCCGTTGAGACGGTTGAACGCGCTGTCGCCGAACGGCACCGAGCCGTTCGACTCCGAGCGCGCCCAGTCCACGTCCGCGGCCACGTGCCGGCCGAGGACCACCGCGTCGCTCGCGTAGCCCTGGTAGAATTCCTGCCGGTCGAGCCCGTACTCCCCGGCCGCCACCGCGACCGCGCCGGTCGTGCGCACCGGCCGCCAGCCGTAGGCCACGGCGCCGACGGTGGAGTTGAACGCCAGCGCGGCATGGTCCGCGCCGGTGAGGATGGCGGGCGCGCCGAGCATCGCGGGTGCGATGGGCAGCTCGGCCAAGTAGTGGCCGGTCTGCGGGTCGCTGATCGCGACCGCGCCGATCCGGAAGCCGGTGTTCTCAAAGATGCCGCCGCGGATCGTCACGTCAGACTGGGCCTCGGTGAGGTTGCGGGCCTGGATGTCCACCTGCGGCTCGTAGCGCAGCGCCGAGACCGGCATGGCGAAGGCGCCGGCCGGGGCCTGGTTCGCCACGCGGGGCGAATAGACCGTGACCTCGGGGAGGCTCACGGGGGTGGTTTGCGCGGAAAGGCTGACGGCGAGCAGCAGGCCGGCGGCGGCCGAACGGAGGTTCATGGCCCGAACCGGTATCCAGCCCCGCATGGAAAACAAGCCCAAGTTAGCAGATATTCAGAAATGCCTTAACAAGGCGGGCGGGACGCCCGGCGGCGGAAAACAAAAACCCGGCCGCGCGGGCCGGGTGGAGGGTGAAACGCGGGCGGGGCTTATTCCTCGCCGTCGTTGCCGATGGCCTCGACGGGGCAGCCCTCGAGCGCCTCCATGCACTGGGCGATTTCTTCCTCAGTGGTGGGCTGCTTGTGGACGAAGGAGTAACCGCCCTCGTCGTGACGCGTGAAGAATCCGGGCGCAGTCTCGCGGCAGAGGTCACAGTCGATGCATTGCTGGTCGACGTAGAATTTGCCGGCGGCGTTCTGGGCCCATTTGTCAGCTTTGTTGGCCATGGTTCGCCCGACCAAAGAGTAAATAAAACCGCTGTCAAGCGGGTCTGCTCGCACGCCCGCGGATCGGTCCGGCCGCCGCAAATTCTCGGGTGGCGGCTTGTATTTGGGACCCGCCCTTCCATCATGCCCTGCCCATGCTATCCGACCGTCCGTACATGCACGATCCCTATCCCCGCGAAAGGACCTCCGTCCTCGCGTGGCTGATCTCGGCGGTCGTCGCCGGATTCGTGCTGCAAATCGTGACCTCCCGGGTGTTTGAGGCCCCAGGCGCGGCGGAGCACTTCTTCGGCCTGTCGGTCGGCGCCCTCCATTCCGGCCGGGTCTGGACCCTCCTCACCTACAGCTTTCTCCACGACCCGGGCAACCTGCTGCACATCCTCTCGAACGTCATCGGGCTCTATTTTCTCGGCCGCGTGCTGCTGCCGGTGCTCGGGCCGAGCCGTTTCCTGGGGCTCTACGCCGCCGCCGTGCTGCTGGGCGGCGTGGTCTGGGCGGCCGCGAACTGGCACCTGGGCGGCGTCCTGATCGGCGCCTCGGCCGGGGTCTTCGGCCTGTTCATCACCTACGCGTGCTTCTACCCGCACCAGCCGGTGACGTTTCTCCTGCTCTTCATCCTGCCGGTCACGCTCAAGCCCAAGCACGTGGCCATCGCAGCGGTGCTGGTCGACCTGACCGGCTGCCTCTTCTACGAGGTGATGGGTGCCCCCTCCCCGTTCGGCTTTGCGCACTCCGCCCACCTCGGCGGCATGGCGGCGGGCTGGTTCTACTTCCGCTATGTCCACGAGGGCCACTGGCGGCTGCCGTTCCGCCGGTCCGACATCGAGCTGCCGCGCTGGGCCAAGAAAGACGCGAAGGCGGCCCCCGCCGCCTACCAGGTCAACGTCGGCGGCCGCGAGGGCCTCCGCGCCGAGGTGGACCGCATCCTGGACAAGATCAACAGCCAGGGTTTCGGCGCGCTCAGCGCCGAGGAGAAGCGGATCCTCGACGAGGCCAAGGATCTGCTCAGCCGCCGCTAGCCCCGGGCTCGCGCACCTTTCCGTCCCCGTAGTGAAACATTTGCCTATTCCGACGTTCTTATACCTTCCATGATGCGCTTTACTCCCTTCCGGCGGCTGGCCCTCGGCGCCGTCCTGCTGAGTGTCTCGGCCGCCGCGCTCCTCGCCCGGGTTGACCAGAAGTTCACCAGCACGCCCACCCTCACCGTCGAGGCGCGCACGCTGGTCCAGCTACTCGAGCAGGCCCACTACAACCGCGACGCCGTCACGAGCACGGACTACGCGGAGGTCATCCCCAACTTCATGGCCGACCTCGACGGCCAGCGGCTGTTCTTCCTCAACAGCGACAAGGTCGTCTTCAACGCCCGCTTCGGGAAAAACGTCTACTGGAACCTCAGCGGCCTGGGCAACATCGACGCCGCCTACGACATCTACGCCACCTACGAGACGCGCGCCCAGGCCCGCATCAACTGGATCTTCGACGAGCTGAAGAAGGACATCGACCTCTCCGGCCACGACACCTACCGCTTCGACCGCACCAAGGCCGACTGGCCCGCCAACGCCGCCGCCGCGGACGAGCTCTGGCGCCAGCGCCTCAAGTTCGAGCTCATCGCCGAGCTCATGAACAAGAAGCCCGTCGCCGACGCCAAGCTGGCCGTCCGTAAGCGCTACGAGCGCATGCTCAAGAACCTCGACGAGATCGAGGGCAACGAGGTCGCCGAGCTCTTCCTTTCCAACGTCGCGCGGCTCTACGACCCCCACTCCACCTACTTCTCCGCCGAGTCCTACGAGGACTTCGGCATCCAGATGAAGCTCGAGCTCATCGGCATCGGCGCCGTGCTCAGCGTCGAGGACGACTACTGCACCGTGAAGGAGATCGTGCCGGGCGGTCCCGCGGACCTGAGCAAGCAGATCAAGCCGGGCGACAAGATCCTGTCCGTCGCCCAGCCCGACACCGAGCCGATCGAGGTCATCGGCATGAAGCTGCGCCGCATCGTCGAGCGCATCCGCGGCGCCAAGGGCACGCAGGTCACCCTCACCATCCAGCCGGTCGACGCGATCGACACCAGCGCCCGCAAGCAGGTCACGCTCACCCGCGACGTCGTGAAGCTCAACGACGCCCGCGCCCATGCCGCGGTGTTCCAGGTGCCCGGCGCCGACGGCCAGAACGTGCCGATCGGGGTCATCACCCTGCCCTCCTTCTACGGCCCGGCCGAGACCGACAGCGCCGCCAACCAGCAGAGCGCCAGCAAGGACGTCGCCAACCTCATCAGCCAGCTCAAGGGCGCCGGCATCCAGGGCCTCGTCCTCGACCTGCGCCACAACGGCGGCGGCTTCCTCACCGAGGCCATCGACCTCGCCGGCCTGTTCATCAGCCAGGGCCCCGTCGTCCAGGTGAAGAACTACACGGGCGAGATCCAGGTGGACAGCGACACCAACCGCGGCGTGGCCTACGACGGCCCGCTCGCCGTGCTCGTCGACCGCTTCAGCGCCTCCGCCTCCGAGATCGTCACCGGCGCCCTCCAGAACTACGGCCGCGCCATCGTCATCGGCGACACCTCCACCCACGGCAAGGGCTCCGTCCAGAACGTGGTCGAGATGCGGACGCTCCTGCCGCAGCTCGCCCACACGCCGGTCAAGACCGGCGCCGTGAAGTTCACGATCCAGAAGTATTACCTGCCCAACGGCTCCTCCACCCAGCTCAAGGGCGTCGTGCCGGACATCGTGCTGCCGTCGATCGACGAGTTCCTGCCGATCGGCGAGGGCTCCCTGCCGCACGCGCTGGCCTGGGACGAGATCCCGTCCAGCCTCTTCGAGGGTCACCCGCTCGACACCAAGGTGCTCCAGCCGCTCCGCGAGGCCAGTGCCGCCCGCCAGGCCAAACTCGACGAATTCCTTTACCTCCGCCGCAACATCGACTGGTTCAAGCAGCGCCAGGACCAGAAGACCGTCTCGCTCAACCTTGACGCCCGCCGCGCCCAGAAGGTGGAGGACGAGGCCTTCAAGAAGCAGCTGGAGGCCGAGAAGCTGCAGCTCGCCAAGCACGAGTATCCCTATCGTGAATATCGCCTCGGACCCGCGCCGGCACCGAAGCTCAAGGCCCCCAAGAAGACCGACGCCACCGGCGCCCCGGACCTCGACGGCGAGGACGACGAGACCGAGATGAGCACGGACACCGAGGCCTACGCCAAGGTGGATGTGTTCCTCCGCGAAAGCCTGCGCGTCGTGAACGACGCCGTCGCCCTCGGCAAGGAAAAGCAGTTCGCCGCCGCCACCCACGCGCCCCTCACCGCCGCCCTCGACCGGAAGGGCTGAACGCGGCCGGGAGTTGGGGGACCGCTCATGGGATTTCACCAACGGTGAAATCTTCATGGAGTGGCTTCGGCTGATTGCCTGCGCAGTTGTATGGGGCCCGCTGATCGCGGGCTGCAGTCTGCGATCAGCAGACCCGCTGAGATAGCGGAGGCTATCAGCCGCCGCCGCATTAAACAGATTTCACCGTTGGTGAAATCCCATTAGTGGTCTCTCCTCTCAAATCCCCGCTAGGAAATAGCGGTCGCGGCCTGTCAGGTCCTGCAGGGATTCCGTGCGCGTGAAGCCGGCGGCCGTGGCCGCTTCCGCCAGCGCGGCGTGATGGGCGATCCCGGTCTCCAGCGCGACGGTCCCTCCCGGGGCCAGAAAGGTTGGCGCAGCCGCGAGGATAGTCCGCAGGTCCGCCAGGCCGTCGTCGCCGGCCGTCAGCGCCTGCACGGGTTCGAAGCCGCGCACCTCGGGCGTCGTCGCGGCGGTCTCAGTCGCGGACAAATATGGGGGATTGGCCACGATCAGGTCATACCGCGCGTCCGCCGGCAGCGCGGAAAACCAGTTGGACGCCACCAGCGTGACCCGTCCCTCCAGCCCGGAGGCCGCCGTGTTCTCCCGCGCCAGCGCCAGCGCCTCGGGACTCGCGTCCACGGCCGTCACCCGCGACTCCGGAAAATGCTTCGCCAGCGCGAGGGCGATCGCGCCGGAGCCCGTGCCCAGGTCCAGAATCGCGCCGGGCGCCGGGCGCGCCGAGAGGATCTCCACCAGTCGCTCCGTCTCGGGCCGCGGGATCAGCGCGCGGCGGTCCACCTTCAGCCTCAGGCCGAAGAACTCGGTCTCGCCGAGGACGTATTGCACCGGCTCCCGCTGGCCGCGGCGGCGCACCAGCGGCCGGATCAGCTCGAGCTCGGCCGCGCTCAGCGGCCGCTCGAAGTTCAGGTAGAGCTGCATGCGCTTCAGGCCCAGCGCGTGGCCCACCAGCAGCTCCGCGTTGAGCCGCGGCGAGTCGAGGCCCTTCGCGGCGAAAAACTCCGTGGTCTTCTTGATGACCTCCAGGACGGTGAGCATGTCAGTCGTCCTCGCCCCGTGGCCGGGGCGGCGCGTAGGCCTGACCCGTGAGCGCCGCGAGCTTCTCCTCGTAGTCGGCCTTCTGCAGCGCGGCGATGATGGGCGCGATGCCACCCTCCATCACCTGCGGCAGGTTGTAGAGCGTGAGCCCGATGCGGTGATCAGTCAGCCGGTTCTGCGGGAAATTGTAGGTCCGGATGCGCTCGCTGCGGTCGCCCGAGCCGATCTGGCTCCGGCGCTCCGCGGCGTACTTCGCGTGCTCCTCCTCCTCGCGCTGCTGCAGCAGCCGCGAGCGCAGCACCGTCATCGCCCGCGCCTTGTTCTTCAGCTGCGAGCGCTCGTCCGCGCAGCTCACGATCAGGCCGGTGGGCTTGTGCAGGATTTGCACGGCGGAGTCGGTGGTGTTGACGCCCTGCCCGCCGGGGCCGCTGGCGCGGCTGACGGTGATCTCGAGGTCCTGCGGGTCGATCTGCACGTCCACCTCCTCGGCCTCGGGCAGCACTGCGACCGTCACGGTCGAGGTGTGGATGCGCCCGTTGGCCTCGGTCACGGGCACGCGCTGCACGCGGTGCACGCCGCTCTCGAACTTGAGCTGGCGGTAGACCTCGGAGCCGGTGATGAGGAAGATGACCTCCTTGAAGCCGCCGCGCTCGCTCTCGCTGCTGCTCATGGGCTGGACCTTCCAGCCGCGGTTGTCGGCGTACTTCGCGTACATCCGGTAGAGCTCGGCGGCGAACAGGCTGGCCTCGTCGCCGCCGGTGCCGGCGCGGATTTCCATGACGGTGTTGCGCGAGTCGGTCGGCTCCGGCGGGATCATCGCCAGCAGCACGGCCTGCCGCAGCTGCTCGCGGCGGCGCTGGAGCTCGGGCACCTCGGCCGCGGCCAGCTCCTTGAGGTCGGCGTCGCCCGCCGGATCCTTCAGCAGCGCCGAGGCCTCGGCCAGCTCGCGCTCGAGGCGCGCGTGCTCGCGGTGGTCGGAGATCAGCTGCTGGAGCTTCTGCTGCTCGCGGGACACCTCCGCGGCCTTCCGCGGGTTCGCATAGAACGACGGCTCGGCCATCTGCGCGTCGAGTTCGTCGCGGCGGCGCTCAAACGGGAAGATTTCGGGCAGTTGATCCATTAAGAAGTTAAGTGACCGGCGGGCGGACGGGCTGATTTGCGAATTGCGTGGGCCGGGCGGAGCGGCTTCGCTGCCGCCCGACCCCCGCTAGGCGGATCCGCCTAGCGAGGCTGTTCAGCAATGGCCACGACGCTTTTCACCCAAAACATCATCGCCTGCATCTGGGACTTCGACAAGACTCTTATCCCGGGCTACATGCAGGCGCCCCTGTTCCGGCGCTACGGGATCGACGAGGCCCAGTTCTGGAACGAGACCAACAAGCTGACCGAGCATTACCGGCAGCGCGGCTACCACCTCTCCCCCGAGATCAGCTACCTGAACCACCTGCTGACCTACACGCTGGCCGGCCCGATGAAGGGGCTGAACAACAAGATCCTGCGCGAATGCGGAGGCGAAATTAAATTTTACGCGGGCCTGCCGGAGTTCTTCGAGCGTGCCCAGGCCTTCGTCCGCGAGAAGCCCGAGTACCTGAAGCACGAGATTTCCCTCGAGCACTATATCGTCAGCACCGGCATCGCCGAGATGATCCGCGGCAGCGCGATCGCCGGCCACGTGGACGGCATCTGGGCCTGCGAGTTCATCGAGAACCCACTGCAGCCGGGTTTCCTCGGCCAGAAGGAACTCTCCCTCAGCGCCGAGGCGGAGATCGCCCAGATCGGGCTCGTGATCGACAACACGACCAAGACCCGCGCCATCTACGAGATCAACAAGGGCACGAACAAGAACCCAGCGATCGATGTGAACGCGCGGATGAACGCCGAGGACCGCCGCATCCCCTTCCCGAACATGATCTACGTCGCCGACGGCCCGAGCGACGTCCCGAGCTTCTCCGTCGTCAAGGGCGGCGGCGGCCGCGCCTACGCCGTGTACAACCCGGACGAGGCCGCTGAGTTCGCCCAGAACGACCGCCTGCGCCAGACCGGGCGCATCGACCATTACGGGCCGGCCGACTACACCGTCGGCAGCAGCACCACGCAGTGGCTCCGCATGCACGTCCACCAGATCTGCGACCGCATCGTGGCCGACCGCGAGGCCGCGGTGGCACAGAAGGCCGCCAAGCCCCCGCGCCACCTCAACGCCACGCCCGAGGAAGAAGCCGCCAAGCGCGCCGCCAAGGCGCCCAAGCAGGCCTCGTTCCTCGAGTAGGAGCCCTAGCGCGACGCCAGCTGCGCCTCGCGGAGGTGCCCCGCGATGTTGCGCACTCGCTCCGCGTAGTCGCGGGTTGAAGGACGCACCGCCCCGCGCACCACGGCCGTCAGGCCGCCGTTCCACGCCAGCCCGATCGTGTACGGGCTCACCTCGATGCCCGCGTGGGCCAGGCCGGACTTGAGCCATTCATAGTGGCGGATCGCCACGGCGTCCGACAACCGCCGGTCCGTCGCCTGCGCGAAGGGCAAGGTGGTGTGCATCCGCCAGGTCCGCTCGCGGAACTGGTACGCGCCGAGCTCGCCGCACGGGCCGGGACGGCTGGTGTCGTAGGGATTCTCGATCCAGTGGATGGCCTCCAGCGTCTCCCAGCGCTCAGTGGCGCGAAGGGTCGCCGGGGTCAGGGTCACCAGCAGGACGGCGGCCGTCAGCAGCCGCGCATGCCAGGTCTTGAGGAAGGAGATGGTCGTGTTCACGGCCGTCGTGACCCAACCCCTCCGCCGCGGTTCGCCGGCGGCGAAAAGTATTCGCGGGATTTAGACGGAACCACGCCCGTCGTGCAAAACGCACTCCTGCTCGAAATCCTCCATCAGCCTGGTGACCAACGCCGTCCAGCCGGTCTGGTGGCTCGCCCCAAGTCCCTGCCCGGTCTCGCCGTGGAAGTACTCGTGGAACCAAAGCAGGCCCTGCCAGTGCGGATCGTGCACGAACCGGGGCTCCATCCCCAGGGCCGGACGGCGGCCGCCGCCGTTCGGGAGGAACAGGCCGACGAGCCGCCGCGCCAGCTCGCGCGCGATCTGCGCGAGGTTCAGCCGCCGGCCGCTGCCGGTGGGAAATTCCATCGTGAACTCGTCGCCGTAGAACAGGTGATAGCGCTCGAGCGCCTCGATCAGGAGATAGTTCACCGGGAACCACACCGGCCCGCGCCAGTTGGAATTGCCGCCGAACAGCGCGCTGTCCGCGTCGCCCGGCACATACCCGACCTGCCACTCCGTCCCCGCCGCGCGCAGCGTGAACGGCTGCGCCTGGTAGGCGCGCGAGAGCGAGCGCACGCCGTGCGCGGACAGGAACTCCGCCTCATCGAGCACGTAGCGCAGCACGCGCTCCAGCCGCGCCCGCGACGGGATCGCCAGCAGGTAGTGCCCGCGCCCGCCCTGCTGCGCCAGGTACGTGATCTGGCCCGCGAGGTCACGGCGGTGCTCGAGAAACCACCGCGTGCGCTTCGCGAAGCCCGGCAGCCGCTGCAGGCGCTCCTCGCTGATCAGCTCGGCCGCGAACAGCGGGATGATCCCCACCGCCGACCGCAGCCGCAGCGGCACGGCCTGGTCCCCCAGCCAGAGCTGGTCGTAATAGAAGCCGTCCGCCTCATGCCACAGCCCGGTGCCGCCGAGGGTGTTCATCGCGTCCGCGATCGCGACGAAGTGCTCGAAGAACTTCGACGCGATGTCCTCGTAAACCGGGTCGCCCTCCGCCAGCTCGAGCGCCATCGACAGCATCGTGCCGCAGTAGAATGCCATCCAGGCCGTCCCGTCCGCCTGCGCCAGCGTGCCGCCCGTGGGCAGGGGCTTGGAGCGGTCGAACACCCCGATGTTGTCCAGCCCGAGGAAGCCGCCGCTGAACAGGTGCCGGCCCGCCGGGTCCTCGCGGTTCACCCACCAGGTGAAGTTGAGGAGGAGCTTCTGGAACACCCGCGCGAGGAACGACCGGTCGCGCGCGCCGCGCCGGCCGGTGAGCTTGTACACGCGCCAGCAGGCCCAGGCGTGCACCGGCGGGTTCACGTCGGAGAAATTCCACTCGTACGCCGGCAGCTGTCCGCTCGGGTGCAGGTACCACTCGCGGAGCAGGAGGTTGAGCTGGTCCTTCGCAAACGCGGGGTCGAGGCGCGCGAACGGAAGCATCTGGAACGCCGAGTCCCACGCCGCGAACCAGGGATATTCCCACTTGTCGGGCAGCGCGAGGACGTCGCGGGCGTGCACCTGCGGCCAGTCGTGGTTGCGGCCCGCGCGGCGCCCGGCGGGCGGCGCCGGCGTGGCGGGATCGCCCTCCAGCCAGTCCTTCACCACGTAGTGGTAAAACTGCTTTGACCAGAGCAGGCCGGCGTAAGCCTGGCGTGTGACGAGCGCCACCTCGCCCGGCGGCGCCGTCAGCCGCGGACCCGCCGCCCGGGGCGCGTCGGGCTCGGACCGCGGCCGTCCCGCGGGCAGCGCGGCATGAAATTCGTCGGCCTCCGCCAGGCGCGCCGCGCACACCTGCGCGAAGCCGGGACCGAACACCGCCGCCGGCTTCTCAGCCTCGGCATAGAGGCGCAACCGCAGCACGCGCTCCTCGCCGGGCGCGAGCATGAGGGCGTGGTGCGCCGCGCACTTGGTGCCAACCTGAGCCGGGTTCACGGCGTCGGCCCGGCCCTCCACGACGCAGGCATGGAACGCGTCCTTCACGTACGGCGAGGCGTTCGGCGAGCCGAAGAGCCGCTGCGTGTTGGTTTCATTCTCCGTGAACAGCAGCGGGGCGCGGCGGCCGTCGGACCCGGGCTCGCTCTCCCACCGGAAGCGGCCGAGCGTCGGGTGGTCGCACCGCACGCAGCCGGGCCCGTCGGCCCGGAGCTCCGGCTTGGGCCCGGGCTCGCGGCCCCAGGACCAGGTGTTGCGGAACCAGAGCGTCGGCAGCACGTGCAGCGGCGCGGGATCCGGGCCGCGGTTGGCGACGGTGAGCTGGATGAGCAGGTCGTTCGGCCCGGCCTTCGCGTATTCCACGAACACGTCGAAGTAGCGCCCGTCATCGAACACGCCGGTGTCGAGCAGCTCGAACTCCGGCTCGCCGCGCCCGCGGCGGCGGTTCTCCTCGCGCAGTCGCTCGTAGGGAAATTCCGCCTGCGGGTATTTGTACAGCGCGCGCTGCCAGGCGTGCGTCGGCGTCGCGTCGAGGTAGAAATAGCACTCCTTCACGTCCTCGCCGTGGTTGCCCTCCGGCCCGCTCAGCCCGAACAGCCGCTCCTTGAGGATCGGGTCGCGGCCGTTCCACAGCGCCACGGCGAAGCAGAGGCGGCACTCGCGGTCGGTGAGCCCGAGGAGGCCGTCCTCACCCCAACGGTAGGCGCGGCTGCGTGCGTGGTCGTGGGGGAAGTAGTCCCAGGCCTGGCCGTCCGCCGAGTAGTCCTCGCGCACCGTGCCCCACTGGCGCTCGGCGAGGTACGGGCCCCAGCGCTTCCAGTTCCCCTCGCGGCGGGCGTCCTCGTCGAGGCGGCGCTGCTCGGCGGTCGGGGGCGGTGGACGGGGCGGACTCATGGCAGGGCGGCGCCGACCCAAAGCCCACCGCGCCCGGGGCGCGAGCTTTTGCGCGGCCGGCCGGCCTCAGAGCAGGTGCTTGATCGCGTCGAGGCCGGCCTCGCTCACGATCACGACATAGTGGCCGGCGTCGGTCCAGCCGGCCGCGGCAAAGCGCGCGCGCTCGGTGAACACCGGGCCGGACGGCAGCGCGGGAAAATCCGCCCGCCGGCCGATGTAGCAGTGGAACCAGTGGCCATCGCGCTGGAAGCAGACTTCCACGAGGTCGTGGCCCGCAAAGCTCACCGTGCGGCAGCCCGTCGCGCGCAGCGTTGCGATGTCCGCCGCCAGCCCGGCGGCCAGATGGGCGTCGGGGCGGCTTAGGGACGCCTGCAGCGCCCCGGCGGCGCCGCCGTGGGAGCCGTGGAGCTCGTTGGCGGTGTCGGAAATGGCAAAGGCGGCCAGGCGCTCGGACTCGGCCGACGCGCGGCCGGGCCAGAGGGCGAGCGTGGCCGTGAGCAGCACGGCGAATCCGGCCGCGAGGGCCAGCCAGGACGCGGGCGTGGGCCAGCGCCGGGCGGGACGAGCGCTGGCGCGGGCGCCGGCGAGGATGGCCTCGCGCAGCCCGGCCGGGGGCGTCACCTGCCGGAGCTTCGCCGCCATCGCGGCATCGTGGGCCTGGGCGCGCGCGAACCACGCGCCCAGCGCCGGGTCGGCCTGGGCCTGTGCCAGCGCCGGGCCGAACCGCGCGTCACCGGCATCGCGGCCGTTCGCCCGGTAGGCCCCCAGCAGAAACTTCGCCTCGTCGTTGCTCATGCTTGTTTCCTCCCTTGCGCGCCGTCGAACGGCACGACCTTGCCCTTGGCCCCCGCCTCGCGCGCCAGCGCGGCGCGGAGCTGGGCCTTGCCGCGGGACAGCCGCGACATCACCGTGCCGATCGGCACCTCGAGCGTCTCGGCAATCTCCGCATAGGAAAGCTCCTCGAGGTAGAAGAGCGTCAGCGGCGCCCGGAACACCTCGTCCACCTCCTGCAGCGCCGCCACCACCGCCGCCGCGTCCATCCGCGCCGCGCGGTCCACGTCCTCCGCGGCGACGTCCGACTCGCCCGGCGGCAGGTCCTCCAGCGACATCGCCCGCGCGTCGCGGCGCCGGCCGTGGAGGAATTCCCGGTAGAGCGTGGTGAAGAGCCAGGACTTCGCCTTCGCCGCCTCGCGGAGGCCGTGGCCCTTGGTCGCCCAGATGAAGAAGGTTTGCTGCACGAGGTCCCCCGCGTCCTCCGGCCGCTTGGCCAGGCTGAGCGCAAACCGGTAGAGCGCCGCGTAGTGCGCATCGACCAGTTGGGTGAAGACTTCGGAGCTCATGCAGGTTTTCAGAGTTGCGTCGGGGCCGGTTTATTCCCGGAAACATTCGGCACCGCAACATGCTTCGTCTCCTCCTTCCGCCCAACCTCGCCGCCGCCGCGCCCCGCGACGCGGTCGCCGTGAAGGTGGAGCTGACACCCGGCGCCGACCCGGCGCCGGAAATCCTGCCCGCGCTCGCCCTGCTCCAACGCTGGCTCGGACCCGCCGCCCAGCCGCCGTTCTTCCTCCAGCTCACCCGGGCCCAGCTGCGCGAACTCCTCGCCGCCCTTCGCGGCCAGCCCGTCTTCGCGCTTGTCAGCCGGCCCGACGTTCCCCTGCCCTGGATCGGCCCGCTCCTGCGCGGTGTCTCGGAACACCTGAACGAGCCGGCCGCTCCGGCCCCGACCCTAGCGCCGCCCACTCCCCGGCCGGCGTCCGCGCCGCGGCGGTCCGCCGGAACCCCGGCCGAGCCGATGACGGTGGACGGTAGCGAGCATTTCCTCGCCATCACGCTGCCGTCCCGGGAGCACCCCGCCTATGCCGCCGCGCTGGAGCTGCTGAAGTTGCATGGCTTCGTGCTCGAGCCCTCCAACCGCCGCTGGTGGCTGCGCGACCGGCACAAGACGCTCAACTTCCTCGCCGCGCATGGCGCGCGCCTCCGCACCGGCCTCGACGCGCAGTTCACCGCGGGCTTCGAGCAGCGCACGGCCCACCTGCTCCCGGCCGAGATCGCCTGCAGCGCCCGGGAGGACGGCGACGGCTTCGAGGTGACGCTCGGCGTGCGCGCGGGCGCGGCCGACGACGCAGTGGTCCGCGGCGCCGTCGCCTCCAACCGCCACTACATCGAGGCCGGAGGTCAGGTCTACCTGCTCGACGCCGGCCAGCTCGACCGCCTCGCGGCCGCCCAGCGCGCCCTCGCCGGCGAGCCGAACGCCAGCCTCGCCACCCGCCGCACGCAGCGCGTGCCCGCCGCGCGCGCGGCCGAGGCCCAGGAGATCATCGAGACGCTCTCGCCCGACTTCCAGCCGCCCGCCGCCTGGCGCGAGCGCAGCGCCGCGCTGCGCAACCTCTCCACCCTCACGCCGGCGCCGATGGATCCCGCGCTCGACGCCCAGCTGCGTCCCTACCAGCGCCTCGGCGCCGCCTGGCTCTGGCACCTGCACCAGCACCGCCTCGGCGGCATCCTCGCCGACGAGATGGGCCTGGGGAAGACGCTGCAGGCACTGGCGCTGCTGAGCGCGCTGCGCGCGCCGTTGAAAGTTGAAGGTAGCGAGTTGAAAGACCGGGCCGAGGCGCCCGCGGAGAGCCGGTCTTTCAACCATCAACCTTCAACTTTCAACTCCCCCACCGCTTCCCTCGTGGTCTGCCCCGCCTCGCTGGTGGAAAACTGGCGGCGCGAGGCGGCACGGTTCACACCGGGCCTGCGGGTCTTCGCGCATCATGGCGCCCGGCGGCTCGCGACGGCGGAGGTGGTGGCGGGCCACGACCTCGTCATCACCTCGTACGGCACCCTCGCCCGGGACCGGGAGCTGTTTGCGGAGGTCGCCTTCCTGACCGTCGTTGCCGACGAGGCGCAGCACATCAAGAACCGCCGTTCGCAGAACGCCGCGGCGCTCCGGTCGCTGCGCGCGACCAGCCGCTTCCTGCTCACCGGCACGCCGCTGGAGAACTCGCTCGAGGATCTCCGCTCGCTCTTTGAATTCCTCCTCCCGGGCTACCTCACGCCGGTCCCGGCGGGGGTCCGCGGCGAGGAGCGCGCGTGGTTCGACCAGCGCCTCCGCGCCCAGGCCGCGCCGTACCTGCTCCGCCGCACCAAGGCCGCCGTCGCCCCGGAGCTTCCGCCCAAGATCGAGCAGACCGTCTGGTGCGAACTCGGGCCGGCCCAGGCCGCGCTCTACCGCGAGTTCCAGCAGCGCGGCGAGCGCGAGCTGCTCGACCTCGCCGCCGGCGGCGCCGCGGAGTCCCGGCTGCAGTTCGCCGCCCTCACCCAGCTCCTGCGGCTGCGCCAGGTCTGCTGCGACCCGCGGCTGGTGGCGCCCGCGGGGGATCCGGCGGAGGCCTTTGCCGACTCGGCCAAGCTCGACGCCTTCCGGGAACTGCTGGCCGAGGTGGTGGACGACGGCCATCGCGTGCTCGTGTTCTCGCAGTTCACCTCCCTCCTCGCCCTGTTGATGGCAGAGCTCGAGGCCCAGGGCACGGCGTTCTGCTATCTTGACGGCTCAATGACGCCCCGTGCCCGGCAGGCCGAGGTGGATCGGTTCCAGGGCACGGCGGACATTCCGGTGTTCCTGATCTCGCTCAAGGCCGGCGGCACCGGACTCAACCTGACCGCCGCCGACACGGTCATCCACTTCGACCCATGGTGGAATCCCGCCGCCGAGGCCCAGGCGACCGACCGCGCGCACCGCATCGGCCAGACCCGGCTCGTCACCAGCTACCGGCTCATCGCTGCCGGCACGGTCGAGGAGAAGGTCCTCGGGCTCCAGGACGCCAAGCGCGCCCTGCTGGCCGACGTGCTTGAGGCCAGCGACGCCGCCGCGGCCAGGCTCTCGCTGGCCGAGATGCGCGACCTGCTCCGGCCCTGACCCCCGCCCAGCGCCCAGGTCACGTTTCCTGTGACGCCCGGGCCGGTGTCACGCCCGCCGTGACACTGGCCGGACTAGGTCACAACAGCCCTTGCCACGGCCCGCGGCATCGTCGAAAAAGGGAGCATGGCATTTACACGTTCCGACCCCCTCCTTGGCCGGCGGCAATTAATGCGCAGCCTTCGGCAAAAAACAGGAGAGGTTCGCCATTGAGCCCGGCCCGGGCGCCCCAATTGTAAATCTCCACGCCCACGCCCCTATCTTCGCATGAATGCCCACCCTTACGCGTTTCTCGCCCTGTTTCTCGGGGTCGCGCTCGCGTTTCCCCTGGTGATGCTGGCGGTCGCGCAGGCCTGGTTTCGCTTTTTCCAGCCCGGCAAGCCGAGCCGGGTGAAGAACGACGTCTACGAGTGCGGCCTCGAGTCAACCGGCGACTCCTGGATCCAGTTCAAGGCCCACTATTACCTTTACGCCATCCTCTTCCTGATTTTCGACGTCGAGGTGCTGTTCCTCCTGCCCTTTGCCGTCACCTTCACCGCCTTGCCTGCCGGTGCACTGCTGGCCATGCTCGCCTTCATCCTCCTGCTGGCCGAGGGCCTCGTCTGGGCCTGGCACCGCGGCCACCTGGAGTGGAAATGACATGAGCGACGCCGCCCCCGCCATCTCCCAGGAAGAACGCGACGAGCTGCGGCGGCACGGCATCCTGCTGACCAGCCTCGAGGAGCTCTACAACTGGGGCCGCAGCCACTCCGTCTGGCCGCTCAACTTCGGCCTCGCCTGCTGCGCGATCGAGATGATCGCCGCCTCAATGGCCCGTTACGACATCGCCCGCTTTGGCTCCGAGGTCTTCCGCCCGTCGCCCCGCCAGGCCGACCTGCTCATCGTCTCCGGCACTGTCACCAAGAAGATGGCCCCCCAGGTCGTCCGCCTCTGGAACCAGATGCCCGAGCCCAAGTACTGCATCGCCATGGGCGCCTGCGCCATCTCCGGCGGGCCGTTCAAGCAGGGCTACAACGTGCTCAAGGGCATCGACCGGTTCATCCCGGTCGACATCTACATCCCAGGCTGCCCGCCTCGCCCCGAGGCGCTGCTGCACGGCCTCGTCCAGCTCCAGGCCAAGATCTCGGGCCAGGCCATTACCGGCCCCGACGCCCCGCGCCACCTGCGGTCGGACATCGAGTGCGACTGCCCCGTCCCCGAGTTCGGCGCGCACGACCTCGAGCCGCCCCAGAATCCCGCCGTGTGGACGCCCCCGCCCTCGCTGGTCCGACCGGACAAAGCCTGACCGCGCCATGGAAACCGTCGAACAGCTCCGCGACCGCCTGCTCGCCCGCTTCCCCGGCGCGTCCGTCACGGTGATTTCCAACCCCTCCCCGTCCGCCCAGCACTCGCTGCTGCTGGACCACGCCCACGCCCGCGAGATCGCCCTGTACCTCCGCGACGAGCCGGCGCTGAAGTTTGACCAGTGCTCCAACGTCACCGGCATCGACTGGCCGGAAAAGGAGATCACCGAGACCACCAAGGTCACCGTCCCCGACCCCGCCGGCGGCCCGCCGAAGGTCGTCGCCCAGACCACCAAGCGCCGCGAGCCCGGCTACCTTGAGGTCGTCTACCACCTCTACTCCCTCGCCCTCCGCCAGGGGCCGATCATCCTCCGCCTGCGCACCGGCAACCGCGCCGACGCCGTCGCCGTGCCATCGCTCACCCCGGTCTGGCGCAGCTGCGAGTTCCAGGAGCGCGAGGTGTTTGACCTTTTCGGCGTGACCTTCGAGGGACATCCCGACCTGCGCCGCATCCTGATGTGGGACGGGTTCAAGGACCACCCGATGCGCCGCGACTACGCCGAGCCCGACGACTACGAGTGGGAGCCGACGCCCCACGGCGACGTCCTGGCCAAGGCCAAGAAGCATTATCCCGAGAAGCCGGCCGCCGAGCCCGCCAAGGAGGCCAAGCCATGAGCCTGACCCCGGAGATTGGCGGCGCGCATGTCCGCGCGGTGCACGACGAGTTCCACGGCGACCTGCTCGAGGTCTCGATGGGGCCGCACCACCCGTCCACGCACGGCGTCTTCCGCATGATCGTCACCCTCGACGGCGAGACGATCGTGAAGCTCAAGCCCGTGTTCGGCTACCTCCACCGCAACCACGAGAAGCTCGGGGAGAACACCACCTACCTGGCGTCGATGCCGTACACGGACCGCCTCGACTACCTGAACTCGATGTCGAACAACTGGGCCTACGCGCTCGCCGTCGAGAAGCTCGCCGGCCTCGCCGTCCCGGAGCGCGCCGAGTACGTCCGCGTCATCCTCGCCGAGCTCACCCGCCTGCTCAACCACACCTGCCTCGCGGGCTTCCTCATGCAGGACTGCGGGTGCAGCGGCACGCCGCTCATGTACGCGTTCCGCGAGCGCGAAAAGATCCTCGACCTCTTCGAGTCGCTGAGCGGCTCCCGGATGATGTGCAATTACCAGCGCTTCGGCGGCTGCCGGGTGGACCCGCCGGCCGAGTGGCTCGCGGGCGCGCAGCGGCTGGTGGACGGCTACTCCGCGTTCCTCGACGAGTTCGAGGCGCTGCTCACCGGCAACGAGATCCTCATGGCCCGCACGCAGGGCGTCGGCCGCCTCGACCCCGCCCTCGCCGTCAGCGCCGGCGTGGCCGGCCCCATGCTCCGCGCCACCGGCGTCGGCCACGACCTGCGCAAGGTTGACGGCTACGGCGTCTATCCCCGCTTCGAGTTCCGCGTGCCCGTCGGCGCGCACGGCGACACCTACGACCGGTACATGATCCGCATCCTCGAGATGCGCGAGTCGATCCGGATCCTGCAGCAGGCGCTGGCCGGGCTGCCCGGCGGCCCGGTCATGGACCCGAAGGCGAAGCTCCGCGGCTTCCGGCCAAAGGCCGGCGAGGCCTACGGCCGCATCGAGGGCCCCAAGGGCGAGATCGGCTTCTACCTCATTTCCGACGGCGGCCCCAACCCGTACCGCTACCGCGTGCGCCCGCCGTCGTTCATCAACCTCACCATCCTCGAGGACATGTGCCTCGGCCACACGGTGGCCGACGCCGTGATCATCCTCGGCTCCGTCGACATCGTCCTCGGCGAAGTGGACCGCTAACCCAGCAAGACATCAGCACTCAGAGATCAGAAGTCAGACCAACCCAGCCCCAAATCATTCGACCGTACTCAGACATCTGACCTCCAATTTCTGACCTCTGACATCTGACCTCTGACATCTGACTCCTGACCTCTTCCCCACCATGCTCGGCACCGGCTTAATCAAAGGACTCGCGGTCACCGCGAAGAACCTCGTGGGCAGTTACCACGACCCGGCGCGCTACACCACGGTCGAGTACCCGGAGGTGAAGCCGCCGCTGCCGGAGGCGTACCGCAATTTCCCTTTCCTGGTCAGCGAGAGCGCGGACGACCCCATGGGCACGCTCCGCTGCGTGGCCTGCCAGATCTGCGAGAAGGAGTGCCCGCCGCAGTGCATCTACATCGAGAAGAGCAAGGACAAGAAGCCCGACGCCGCGGGCAAGCTGCAGATTTACCCGACCGTCTTCGCCATCGACACCTCGGTGTGCATGAGCTGCCAGATCTGCGTCGAGGTCTGCCCGTTTGACTCGATCAAGATGGACCAGGTCTACGAGGTCGCCACGCCCGGCCGCTACGGCGACCTGCTGCTGAACCGTGAGCAGCTGGCCAAGTCCAACGCCTACTACCACCAGATCCGCCCGACCGAGGCCGCCGAGGTGGACGGCCGCCTCGCCGCTGAGCGCAAGGCCGCCGAGGAAAAGGCCAAGGCCGCCGCCGCCGCGAAGGCCGCGCTGCCGCCCAAGCCGGCTGCACCTTCGCCGGCAGCGAAACTGCCGGACGAATCGCGCCGAAGCCCACAGGGCGAAGGCGGAGCCGCCAAGCCGCCGGCGGAAGGCGCCCAGCCATGAGCGCCGCCCTGCCCCTCTCCGCCGCCTCCGGGGCAAACGCCCTGCTCGAGCGCCTGCCCGTGGTCCTCCGCGACGGCCTGCTCGGCTACCTGCCCGAGTCGCTGCGCTGGATCGTCTCCGGGCTCATCACCATCGCGGCCCTCCTCGCGGTCTTCGGCCTGCTCTTCGCCTATCTCACGCTCGCCGAGCGCAAGCTGCTCGGCCGGATCCAGAACCGCCCGGGTCCCAACCGCACGGGCTGGTTCGGGCTGCTCCAGCCGTTCGCCGACGCGGTCAAGGCGCTCACCAAGGAGGACATCGTCCCGCGCGAGGCCGACGCGGTCCTCCATTACCTCGCCCCCGTCGTGCTGGTCGCCCTCTCGCTGATGGGTTTCGCCGTGCTGCCCTTCGGACGGCTGCTCGTCCCGGTCGAGCTCGACTCCGCCGTCCTCTACTTCTTCGCCGCGGGCGCCGCGACCGAGCTGGCCGTGTTCATGGCCGGCTGGGCCAGCCGCAACAAGTACTCGCTGCTCGCCGCCATGCGCGCGCTTGCGCAGCTCATCAGCTACGAGCTGCCCCTGCTGCTCTCGTTCGTCCCGGTGATCATGCTCGCCGGCACGCTCTCCACCACCGAGATCGTGACCGCGCAGGGCGGCTGGACCCTCGGGTTCCTCCCGCACTGGCACGTGCTCACGCCGTGGGGCTTCGCCGGGTTCGTGATCTTCATGATCGCCGCCCTGGCCGAATCCAACCGCTCGCCCTTCGACCTGCCCGAGGCCGAGAGCGAGCTGATCGCCGGCCACCTCACGGAATACTCGGGCTTCAAGTACGCCCTCTTCTTCATGGCCGAGTACTTCGGCATGTGCGCCCTGAGCGGCATGGCCGTCACCCTCTTCCTCGGCGGCTGGCAGGCCCCGTGCGCGTTCCTCGAGTTCATCCCGTCCTACGCCTGGTTCGGCGCCAAGCTGCTCGCCCTCCTCTTCGGCTTCATCTGGATCCGCGCCACGCTGCCGCGCCTGCGCATGGACCAGCTCACGCGCCTCGCGTGGAAGTTCCTCGTGCCGCTCGCGCTCATCAATCTCGGCACCGCCGCCTTCTGGTTCCTGACCGCCGGCTGGTCCGGCCCGCTCCAGCTCGTCCGCTGGGCCGTCGCCGTCGCCCTCGTGGTCGTTCCCTTCCTCCTCCTCGGTCGCCGCCTCACCGCCGGCGTCGCCCCGCGCACCTACCGCTACGCGACCTGAGGTAATTTACGAGTTACGAGTTACGATTTACGATTTTCCCGGCCGCCCCAATCCCATCCACAGACCCGTTCCCGATCCAGCGCTTCGTCCCACATTTCGCTCACAATCGAAAATCGTAACTCGTAACTCGTAAATTTCCCCGTGCTTTTCCCGTTCCTCATCATCGCCTGCCTGACCCTGGCGTCCGCCGCCGTGGCCATGATGCTGCGCAACCTGATCCACAGCGCGCTGCTGCTGGTGCTGAGCTGGGCGGGCATCGCCGCCTTCTACCTCTGGGCCGGGGCCGAGTTCATCGCCTTCGCCCAGATCCTCGTCTACGTCGGGGCCATCTCGATGGTGGTGCTCTTCGCGGTCCTGCTCACGCGCCCGTCGCGCGACGTCGACCTGCCGCTGCCCGCGCCCACCGTCCTGCGCATCGCCTCGGGCCTCATGGCCGCCGCGATGGTCGCCTCGGTGCTGCTCACGGCCGTGCTGGCCACGCGCATCACGGGCGGACGCAGCCATGCGCCCAACCTCACCGTCAAGGACCTCGGCGCCCTGTTGGCCGGCCCGCACGCGGCGTCGCTGCTCGTGGTCGGCGTGATCCTCACCGTCGCCCTGCTCGGCGCCATCATCATCGCCGCGCCCGCCCCGGCCGAGCGCCCGGAGGACCAGCCATGAGCCCGCTCCACCTCTGCCTCCTGCTCTCCTCGGGCCTCTTCTGCATCGGCCTCGCCGCCGCCCTCACCCGCGGCAACGCGATCCTCGTGCTGCTGGGCATCGAGCTGATGCTCAACGCGGCCAACCTGAACTTCATCGCCTTCTGGCGCTTCGGCGGCGGTCCGGCCGCCACCGGCGTCGTCTTCGTCCTCTTCTCCATCGCCGTCGCCGCCGCGGAGGCCGCGGTGGGACTCGCGCTGGTCATCGCGGTGTACCGGCACCGGAAGAATATCCGACTCCAGGAAGTGAATTCGCTGCGGGGTTGATTTTTAAGTTTTCAAATCAGCCCCGCCGCCCAACGCCAAACATGACCCTCCCCGCCCAGTACCTCTGGCTCATCCCCGCTCTGCCCCTGCTGGCAGCGGCGATCGGCGCATTGACACCCCGCCGCGGCCGGGCGCTGGCGGCCGGCGCGGCGCTGGCGGGCATGGGCGGCTCGTTCCTGCTCTCGTGCGCGGCGCTGGCCGGCGCGCTGGCCGCCCCCGCGGAGCACCAGGTGGCGAACTTCACGTGGTTCGGCCTCGGCGACGGCGTGATGCGCCTCGGCTGGCTGCTCGACCCGCTCACCGGCTTCATGTGCGTGATGGTCACCTTCGTCGGCCTGCTGATCTTCATCTTCAGCACCGGCTACATGAAGGAGGACGAGAACTTCGCGCGGTTCTTCTGCTTCCTCAGCCTCTTCGCCGCCGCGATGCTCGGGCTGCTCGTGGCGAACAGCCTCCTGCTCCTGTTCGTGTGCTGGGAGCTGGTCGGGCTCGCCTCGTACCTGCTCATCGGCTTCTGGTTCCACAAGCCCTCGGCCGCCGCCGCCGCCAAGAAGGCGTTCATCACGACACGCATCGGCGACCTCGGCTTCCTGCTCGGCATCCTCTGGCTGCAGCACGACGCCAACACGCTCCTCTTCTTTGACGGCGGCCGCGGCTGCCTCGAGCCGGCCGTCCTCTCGCAGCTCGCGCTGCACGTCACCGCCGGCGGCCTCGCGGTCTCCACCGCCATCGGCCTCCTGCTCTTCTGCGGCGCGGTCGGCAAGTCCGGCCAGTTCCCGCTGCACGTCTGGCTTCCCGACGCCATGGAGGGCCCGACCCCGGTGTCCGCCCTCATCCATGCCGCCACCATGGTCGCCGCCGGCGTGTTCCTCGTCGCCCGCGTCTACCCGCTCATGACCGCCGACCAGGCCCTGGCGCACATCCCGCTGCACGCCCTGACCGTCGTGGCCTTCATCGGCGCCATCACCGCGCTGCTCGGCGCCGTGATCGCGGTCGCCCAGAACGACATCAAGCGCGTCCTCGCCTTCTCCACCGTCTCCCAGCTCGGCTACATGATGCTCGCGCTCGGCGTCGGCTCCTGGGTCGCCGCGATCTTCCACCTGCTCACGCATGCCTTCTTCAAGGCCCTGCTCTTCCTCGGCGCCGGCTCGGTCATCCACGCCGCGCACCACGAGCAGGACATCCGCCAGCTCGGCGGACTGCGGCCGAAGCTGAAGGTCACGTTCGCCACCTTCGCCATCGGCATGATGGCCCTCTCCGGCGTGCCGTTCCTCTTCTCGGGCTTCTGGAGCAAGGAGGCCATCCTCCACGCCGCGCACGAGTGGGAGGTCTCCTCCCTGCCGCTGTACGCCGGCCTGATCGCCGTGGTGCTCACCGCGTTCTACATGACCCGCCTGCTGGCCGAGACCTTCCTCGGCGCGCCGCGCTCGGAGCACGCCGCGCACGCCCACGAGAGCCCGGCCACGATGACCGTCCCGCTGGTCCTCCTCGCCCTCGGCTCCGTCCTCCTCGGCTTCGCCGGCACGCCGGCCTGCCCCTGGCTGCAGGCGCGACTGAGCGGCACCCCGCTCCACTCCAGCATGGAGCATCTCTTTGAGGGCGGCGGCCTGATGCTGCTGTCCATCGTCCTCGTCGGCGCCGGTCTCGGCCTCGGGTGGACGATCTACGGGCGGCGCCCGCGCACCGACGCCACGGCGGCCGACCCGCTCGAGGCGGCGGCGCCGCGGACCTTCGCCTTCCTCGGCGCGCGGCTCAAGTTCGACGAGCTTTATGCCGCCACGGTATTCCGCCTCAGCGCAGGGCTCGCGACGCTCGCGGCCTTTTTCGACCGCTGGGTCTGGGGCGGCGCGGTCACGGTGCTGGCCCGCCTCGGCGAGTTCGGCGGCGGCGCGAACCGCGACTTTGACGAGGAGGGGCTCAATGGCGGCTTCGACACCGTGAGCGAGAGCCTCCGCGGCGCCGGCCAGCGCTACTCGCGGGCGCAGACCGGCCGGGCCCACGGCTACATGCGGACCGTCGCCATCGCCTTCGCCATCCTCGCGCTGCTGCTTGTCTGGGGAGGTGCCCGATGAACGACCTGCCCCTGCTCTCCCTGCTCGTGTTCCTCCCGTGGGCCGGCGCCCTCGCCCTCGCGGCGCTGCCGGGCCTGTCCGACCGCGCCGCGCGCGGCTTCGCGCTCGCCTGCAGCCTCACGACCCTCGTCCTGGGCCTCGTCGTCCTCGCCGGCTTCAACCCGGCCGTGGTCGGCTACCAGTTCGCGGAGCAGCACGCCTGGATCCGCGCGTTGCACGTCAACTACCGCCTCGGCC
Source organism: uncultured Opitutia bacterium (assembly GCA_903825285.1). Lineage (GTDB taxonomy): Bacteria > Verrucomicrobiota > Verrucomicrobiia > Opitutales > Opitutaceae > Opi-474. The sequence continues at coordinate 35,657 of CAIJZY010000007.1, forward strand.
TCGACGGCCTCAGCCTCCTGCTCGTGCTGCTCACCGGCATCGTCTCCCCGCTCGCGCTGGCCGCGGCGGCGCGGGGCGCGCGGGATGTCCGCCTGCTCGGCCTGCTGTTCCTCGTGCTCCAGGGCAGCGCGCTCGGCGTGTTCCTGGCCTTGGATTTCTTTCACTGGTTCATCTTCTGGGAGCTGAGCCTCGTGCCGGCCTTCTTCCTCATCAAGCTGTGGGGCGGCCCCGGCGCGGGCCGCGCGGCCTACCAGTTCGTCGTCTACACCATCGCGGGCAGCGCGTTCATGCTGCTGGGCTTCGCGGCGCTCTACGCCGTGACCGGCACGCTCGACTTCTCCGCGCTGGCGAAGCTCGGCGCGGCGGGCCAGCTGGCGGTCCTGCTCGGGCCCAAGGCGGTCCTGGCCGTGTTCCTCGGCGTGTTCGCCGGCCTGGCGGTCAAGGTGCCGCTCTTCCCTTTCCACACCTGGCTGCCCCCGGCGTACGCCGAGGCGCCGACCGGCGTGTCGATGTTCCTCACCGGCGTGATGTCCAAGATGGGCGTCTACGGCTTCCTCCGCGTCCTCTGGCCGATCTTTCCCGCGCAGCTCCACGCCTGCGCCGGCCCGCTGCTCTGGCTCGCGCTCGGCGGCGTGGTCCTCGGGGCGTTCGCCGCGATGCGGCAGACCGACCTGAAGCGCATGGTCGCCTACTCCTCGGTCAACCACCTCAGCTACTGCCTGCTCGCCCTCTTCGCCGTGGCCGCCGGGACGACGCCGGGCGGACCGGCCGCAGTTTCCGCGCTGAGCGGCACGGTACTCCAGCTGTTCAACCACGGCCTCTCCGCCGCCGCGCTGTTCTACGGCGTCGGCGTGCTCGAGCGCCGCAGCGGCGGCCGCCGCGGGCTGAACGACTTCGGCGGCGTGCGCACGGCCGCCCCGGTGTTCGCCGGGCTGTGCGGCATCGCGATGTTCTCCTCGCTCGGCCTGCCCGGACTCAACGGCTTCGTCGGCGAGTTCCTCATCTTCCGCGGCGTGTTCGGCCTCGCGCCCGGCACCGCCGCGATCGCCACCCTTGGCCTGCTGGCCACCGCGCTGTTCCTGCTCACCTTCTGGCAACGGGTCTTCCACGGCCCGCGCGCCGGCGCGGCCGCCGGATCCTTCCCGGACCTCGACCGCGGTGAGCTCCTGACCTTCCTCCCGCTGGTGGCCCTGATGTTCCTCTTTGGCGTGCTCCCGCACCTGCTCACCGGCCTGATCAACCCCCTCGTCACCGCGTGGGTCACCCCCCTGACGCTCCCATGAACGCGCTGCCCTGGACCCTCTACACGGCCTTCGCCGGCGCCCTGCTCGTGCTGTTCGCGGGCGCGCGCTCCGCCGCCCTCGCCCGCGGCATCGCGCTGGTCACCGCCGTCACGGGCCTCGTCCTCGCCCTCTTCGCCGCCGTCAGCTTCGTCCCCGGCCCGGGCGTGCAGACGCTGGTGGACATCCCGTGGATCGACTCCCTCGGCATCCGCTACCACCTCGCGGCCGACGGCATCAGCCTGACGCTTGTCGTGCTGACCGGACTCGCGGCGACGGCCGGCGTGCTCTTCTCCTGGAACATCGAGGAGCGGGTCGGCGAGTTCTTCGCGCTCTACCTCACCCTGATCGGCGGCGTGTATGGCGTCTTCCTCAGCGCGGACGCGTTCCTTTTCTTCGTGTTCTACGAGATCGCGATCGTGCCGAAGTATTTCCTGATCGCGAACTGGGGCTCGACGCGCCGCGAGTACGGCGCGATGAAGCTCGCGCTCTACTCGTTCGCGGGCAGCGCGCTGGTGCTGGCCGGGCTACTCTGGACCTACGCCGCGGGCGGCGCCCACGGCTTCGCGCTCGGCGAGCTGGCCCGGGCCGCCTCCACCCTGCCGCGCGGCGAGGTGATCGTCATCTTCGCCCTGGTCTTCTTCGGCTTCGCGACCCTCGCCGGCCTGTTCCCGCTGCACACCTGGGCCCCGACCGGCCACGTCGCCGCCCCGACCGCCGCCTCCATGCTGCTGGCCGGCGTCGTCATGAAGCTCGGCGCCTACGGCTGCCTGCGCGTGGCGCTGCCGCTGTTCCCCGAGGGCTTCCTCTACTGGCAGCCGATCATCGGCTGGCTCGCGGTCATCGGCATCGTCTACGCCGGGCTCATCGCGCTGGTCCAGGACGACTTCAAGTTTGTCATCGGCTACTCGAGCGTGAGCCACATGGGCTTCGTGATGCTCGGCCTTGCGGCCGCCAACGCCCGGGCCGTGAGCGGCGCGGTGCTCCAGATGTTCTCCCACGGCGTGATCGCCGGGCTGCTCTTCGCCGTCGTCGGCCGCATGGTCTACGACCGCACCCACACGCGCCAACTGGCCGACCTGCAGCGGATGCCGCTGCACCGGCTGCTGCCGTTCGCGGCCGTGACGTTTGTCCTGGCCGGCATCGCCTCGATGGGCCTGCCGGGCTTCAGCGGCTTCCCCGCCGAGCTGACGATCCTCGTCGGCACCTGGGCGTCCTCCCGCGTCTGGGCCCTGGTCGCCGCGTTCGGCGTGCTGGTGGCCGCCGCCTTCACCCTGCGCGCCATCCAGCTCGCGTTCTTCGGGTCCACCGGCGAGTCCGCGCCGGCGGAGCACGGCGCCGACGCCCACCCGCTCGCCCCCATCAGCCTGCCGGAAAAGCTCGGCGCGGGGCTGCTGCTCGCGACCAGCGTGCTGATCGGACTCAAGCCTGACCTGCTCCTCGACTGGATCAACCCCGCCCTGCAGTCGCCGCTCTTCCAGGCCGTGATCCGGAAAGGCACGCCATGAACTCGCTCTACGCCGACCTGTTCCACGCGGCCGCGCCCGAGACCGTCCTCGTCGTCTCGGCCCTCCTTGTCCTCGGCTTCGACCTCGTGGTCGGACGCCACCGCACCCAGGCGCAGCGCCTGGTGCTCGCGACCTTCCTCGGCGGCCTGGGCGTGCTGGCTGCGCTCGCGGTCGACGTGGCCGTCGGCGCCACGGGCCCGGTCTTCGGCGGCGCGCTGATGCTCGACCCGCTCGCGGTCGCCGTGCGCGGCGGCGTGCTGGTGCTGGTGCTCCTGACGCTCGGCGTGGCCTCGGCCGCGCCGGTCAGCCGGCAGCCGGCCGAGTACGTGGCGCTGATCCTGTTCGCCGCGGTCGGCTTCCTCCAGATGGCCGCCGCCCAGCAGCTGCTGCTCGGCTTCCTCGCGCTGGAGCTGGCCAGCCTCTCGCTCTATGTGCTCGCGGGCTACGACAAGGCCCGGCCCGAGTCGGCCGAGGCGGCCCTGAAATATTTCCTGCTCGGCGCGGTCTCCGCGGCGTTCCTGCTCTTCGGCTTCAGCCTGCTCTACGGGCTGACCGGCTCGATCGCGTTCCCCGAGATCTCCCACGCGCTGGCCTACCAGCCGATGAGCCCGCTGCTCGCGGTGGCGCTGGTGATGGTGCTCGTGGCCTTCGGCTTCAAGGCGGCCGCGGCGCCGTTCCACCTCTGGGCGCCCGACGCCTACCAGGGCGCCCCGACGGCCTCGGCCGCGTTGATCGCCTCGGCCTCCAAGCTCGCCGGCTTCGCGCTGTTCTGGCGCCTGCTCTGGTCCGGCCTCGGCACCGTCGCGGGCCAGTTCACCTACCACCAGAGCTATCCCGGCTGGCTCACCATCGTGGCGCTGCTCTCCGCCGCCTCGCTGCTCCTCGGCAACTTCGCCGCGCTGGCGCAGCACAACGTCCGCCGGCTGCTCGCCTACTCCGCCATCGCCCACGCCGGCGCGCTGCTGCTCGGCCTGATCGGCGCGGGCCAGTCCGGCCCGGGCCCGCTGTTCTATTATGCCGCGACCTACGGCGTTGCGACCGCGGGCGCGTTCGGCGTCCTCGCGGTGCTCGAGCGCCACGGCCCGGCCCAGGAGCTGACCGACCTCGCCGGCCTGTACAAGCGCTCGCCGCTGCTGGCCGGCTGCCTGTTCATCTTCGTGCTCTCGCTGGCCGGAATCCCGCCGCTCGCGGGCTTCTTCGGTAAGTTCGCCGTCTTCGCCTCCGCGCTCCAGCTGGGCGGCGTCGCCTCCCCCGCCGGCTGGCTGGCCCTGCTCGCCATCGCCCTCAGCGCCGTGGCCCTGTACTATTACCTGATGATCCTGAAACAGGCCCTGGTGGCCCGGCCCACCGCGGCCGCGACGCCCGTCCAGGTGCCCGCTGTCGCCGCCGTCACGTTGATCGTCGCCGCCGCCCTGATCGTGCTGCTCGGCCTGTTCCCGTCGGTGTTGCTTTCGCTCGTGTAACATTACCAGCGGGTGCCCACGGGCCACACGGAAGCCCAGTTCCGACCCAGGTCACCGCAAACCCGCGAATTCCACGAACCGGGGCGCACGCTCTCAGCATTTCCGTGTGGTCCGTGTGGTCCGAGGGCACCCCGTTTGGGCTCCCTCTGCGTTTTCGTGGGTTTTGTGTCTTTCGTGGTGACCCACCCATCCGCGAACGGTCACTGGTCCACCTGCGGGCCGCGCAGCCGGCGGTTTCGCTTCTCGTCGATCTCCTCCAGCTCGGGCTTGGGGATGCAGGTGTACGAGATGCGCATCGGCGCGTTCCCGGTCACGCCGAACGCCCCGCCGAAGAAGACCGAGCCGTGGCCGAAGGTCTGGTTGAGGGTGTCCACCGCGTGATCCAGCCGCTCGCGCGCCTCCTGGCTGGGCTGGTCGAACAGGTCGAGGGTGTGGCCGGTCATCTCGAGCAGGCGTGTGAGGATGATCCCGACCTGGATCGGCTGGCGGTGACGGACGTCCCGGGGACGCCGCGCCCACATCTGGTTCAGGGCGTGCGTGAGCGCCAGGGTGTCCTGCGTCTCGTTGAACCGGAGCTCGTCGCTCCACCGGGCCTCGTCCCGGTAGCCGACAAACACCACCAGCCCGCCGGCGTAGTGCCCGATGCTGCGCAGGCGCATGGCGGCCTTCTGCAGCAGGCGGTGCAGGACCGCGAGGGCCTTGGCCTGGCTGCGCAGCGCGGGCGGCAGGACGTGGGAGTGCCCCACCGTCTTGTTCCGCTCCACCGGCGTCGGAATGTGCTCGCCGCGCATCCGGCCGTACATGCGCTCGCCCTCCACGCTGCCCCAGATGCCGCGCAGCTCGGCCTTGGTGGCGGCGTAGAGCTTGGCGGCGGTGTCGATGCCGCGGGCCCGGAGCCGCGCGTCCATGTGCGGACCGATGCCCAGGAAATCCTGCAGTTCCAGCCCGAGCAGCCGCTGGGGGATGTCCGGATCGTCCAGGACCACCAGGCCGTCGGGCTTCTGCATGTCCGTCGCCATTTTCGCCAGCATCCAGTTCGGGGCGATCCCGATGGAGCACGTGAGGAAGGGGCCGATCCGCCGGGCGACGGTGGCCTTGATCTGCCGCGCCACGGACAGGGCCTTCTCCCGCGGGGCAAAGGTCTCGGTCAGTTCGCACTCCACCTCGTCAATCGAGCGCACCTCGGAGACATGGATGCACGCCTCGATGGCCTCGAGCAGCCGGTGGTGGATGTCGATGTAGAGCCGCGGCCGCGCCTCGACGAACTCGATGCCCGGGCAGAGCTGCCGCGCATCCGGGATGCCCGTGCCGACCTTCACGCCCTTCGCCTTGGCCGCGTAGCTCGCGGCAATGATGCAGGTCGTCTCCGCCATCACCGGAACCACCCCGATCGGCCGGCCGCGCAGCCTCGGGTTCTCCTGCTGCTCGCAGGAGGCGAAGAAGCTGTTGAAGTCGACGGCTAGGCTGCGGAGCGGCACATCCGGCAAGCTGCCACAACCGGGTGCGTCACGGGCAAGCGCATAGCCCGAAAGGCGGATGTATTTAGTTTTCCTACTTTCCCGGGAGCGTTTCGTGCACGGTCCGCCGTCTCACTGGCCGCACCGCGCTCGCGGGATCTACTTCGCCTTGGAGGCCTGCAGGTAACGATCGATGCCCTGGGCGGCGCGGCGGCCGTCGCGGACGGCGTGGACCACGAGGCTCGGGCCGCGGACGTCGTCGCCGCCGGCGAACACGCCGGGCTCGCTGGTCATCTGGGAGCGGTCGACCTTGAAGGTGCCCCACTCCTCCACCGCGAGGCTCGCGAAGTCGCTGCCGGCCGGGAAGGGCACGGAGTCGAAGCCGTAGGCCACGAGCACGAGGTCCGCCGCGACGGTGAACTCCGAGCCCGGCACCGGGCGCGGCTTGCGGCGGCCGGACGCGTCGGCCGCGCCGAGCTCCATGCGCACGCAGCGGACCGCGGCGACGCCGCCGTCGGGCCCGGCGATCAGCTCGACCGGGTTGGTGAGAAACTCGAAGCGCGCGCCCTCCTCGAGGGCGTTGACGTACTCCTTGCGGCTGCCGGGCATGTTGGCGAGGTCGCGGCGGTAGAGGCAGGCCGCTTCCCGCGCGCCGCAGCGCAGCGCGGTGCGCAGGCAGTCCATCGCCGTGTCGCCGCCGCCGAGGACGGCGACGCGCTTGCCGGTGACGTCCACCTTGGGCAGGTCCACCAGGGGCGAAGTGACGTTCTTTTGGATCAGGAATGGCAGGGCATCCACCACCCCGGCCATCTGCCCGCCGGGGATGTCGAGCGCCTTCGGCTTCTGCGCGCCGACGGCGAGGAAGACCGCGTCGAACTGCCGGCGCAGGTGCGAGAGGGAGATGTCCCAGCCCACCTTGACGCCCAGCTCGAACTTCACGCCACGCCGCACGAGCAGCTCGATGCGCCGCTCGACGAGGTGCTTCTCCAGCTTGAAGGCCGGGATGCCGTTCACCAGCAGGCCGCCCGGGATGAGCATGGACTCATAGACGGTAACGGCGTAGCCGAGCTGGATCAGCTCGTCGGCGCAGGCCATGCCGCCGGGGCCGGAGCCGATGACGGCGACGCGGAAGCCGTTCGGCATGACCGGCGTCGTGTCCACCGCGCCGCGGTTCAGGGCATAGTCGTTGATGAAGCGCTCGACGGCGCCGATGGCCACGGGGTCGCCCTTGGCGTTGAGGATGCAGGCGCCCTCGCAGAGGCGCTCCTGCGGACAGACGCGCGAGCAGATCTCGGGCAGGTTGCTCGTGCTCCGCGACACCGCCGCGGCCTCGAGGAAGCTGCCCTGGGCCGCCAGCGCGAGCCACTCCGGGATCCGGTTGGCGAGCGGACAGCCCTGCATGCAGAGCGCGTTGGGGCACTGGATGCACCGGCTTGCCTGCTCCCGCACCGTCGCCTCGTCGTAGGTCCCGTAGATCTCCTCAAAGTCCGCCGCCCGCTCCTCCGCGGTCCGCTTGGGCGGGCCGACACGGGGAATCCGCGACCAGTTGTGCTTCGGGTCAATCCGCGGTGTGATGGGTTGGTCCATGGGGTTCAGGACTGTCGGCGCGGGGCGCCGGGGAGTTGGAATGAGGAGGTCGGGGCTCGAAGCTCGCAGTTCGGAGATCGGTTGGAACGTTGAAGGCTTGATGCTTAACTGTCGGAGGCGGATTGGGTCTTGGCGTGGGCGTGAGGCGCTCGTCCCTTCAAACTAGGCTCAGACCCTCCAGCTCTGCAGGATCTTCTGGTAGTTGGCCCGCTCGTAGGCGCCCGGATCCGGGCAGCGCGCGAGGTTCATCGCGCCGCGGAACTCGTCCACCGAGGTGTAGCCGTGCTCGTCCATCCAGGACCGCAGGCCGGTGAGCAGGGACGTCAGGAGCCGCGGGCCGTTCTTCAGCAGCACGGACACGACCTGGACGGTGTGCGCGCCGGCGAGCAGGGCTTTGACGGCGTCGCGGGTGCTATGGACGCCGCCGGAGGCGGCGAGGGAGCCCTTGACGTGCGGCGAGAGCACCGCGAGCCAGCGGAGGCGGAGCAGCAGCTCGGACGAGTCGGAGAGCTTGAGCTGCGGCGCGACCTCCAGCTCCTCGATGTTGAAGTCGGGCTGGTAAAACCGGTTGAAGAGCACGATGCCGCGCGCGCCGATCTTCTCGAGCTCCAGCGCGAAGTGCGCGGGGGCGGTGTGGAAGGGCGAGAGCTTCACGGCGACGGGAATCTTCACGCTGCCGATGACCAGGCCGACCGTCTCAAGCATGTCGGCCTCCAGCTGGTTGGCGGCGACCGTGGGATCGGTGGCCAGCTGGTAGAGGTTGAGCTCGATGGCGTCGGCGCCGGCCTGCTCACAGCGCCGCGCGTACTCGGTCCAGCCGCCCGGACGGAAGCCGTTCAGCGAGGCGATCACCGGGATGGTGAGCGCGCGCTTCAGGTCCTCGATCTGGCGCAGGTAGTGGTCGGGCACGAGCTGGTACTCGGTGAAGTTCGGGAAGAACGACGTGGCCTCGGGATTGCTCTCGGCCGGGGTCTCGACGTGGTGGCGGAGGGCGCGCTGCTCGGCGTCGATCTGCTCCTCGAAGAGCGAGCGCATGACGATCGCGCCGGCGCCGGCATCCTGGAGCTGCCGCGCCACGTGGGTGTGGTCGCTGAGCGGCGAGGCGCCGACGACCAGGGGATTGGCCAGCTTGAGGCCGAGATAGGTGGTTGAAAGATCCATGACGATTGCGGGGTTGGGGACGGTTTTCGGAGATCGGAGCGCGAGGCTCGGAGATCGGGTTCGGTGGTGATTTCGGAAGGTGGAGGGAGCGCCGAACGACTAACGGTCAGGGTTGGCTGAGCTGGGGCGTTAATCGTCCGGCGTCCGGATATTGTTGGCGTTTGGGCTTGGGCGTTTGGGTTTTCCAACCCGTTACTTCACCGGCGCGGGAGCCGCCGCCGGTGTGGCCGGAGCGGCCGGCGCGGCCGGAGCCGCCGGAGTGTGGCCATTTCCGGCCGCGGGCGCCGGAGGCGTCGGCGTGGCGAGGTGCTGGTAGAGCGCGTAGTGCTCCAACACCTGGGCCTGGGCCTTGGTGGCGAGTTCGCTGGCGCGCTGCGGGGCGACATTCTTCAGGATGCCGAAGCGCGTCTCGTTCGCCATGAACTTGGCGAGCTCGACCTTCGGCGCGGCGGAGTCGAGCCGGAGCCCGACCTCCCCCTGCGCCACCAGCCGCGGATCGTAGCGCAGCAGCGGCCAGTAGCCGGAATCGACCGCCAGCTTCTGCTGCTCCAGCCCGAGGTTGAGCGGGTAGCCGTGCGCGATGCAGTGCGAGTAGGCGATGACCAGCGCCGGGCCCTGGTAGGCCTCGGCCTCGCGCAGCGCCGCCACGGTCTGGCCGTCCTTGGCGCCGAAGGCGACGCGGGCGACATAGACGTGACCGTACTGCATGGCCATCAGGCCGAGGTCCTTCTTCGCGACGGACTTGCCACCGGCCGCGAACTTGGCCACCGCCGCCATCGGGGTGGACTTGGAGGACTGGCCGCCGGTGTTGGAGTAGACCTCGGTGTCGAGGACCAGGACCTTGACGTTCGCGCCGGAGGCGAGGACGTGGTCGAGGCCGCCGTAGCCGATGTCGTAGGCCCAGCCATCGCCGCCGATGATCCAGACCGTCTTCTTCACCAGGTCGTCCGCCAGCGCCAGCAGGCGCGCGGCGTCCGGGCCGGCGACCCCCTTCAGCGACTCGCGCAGGGCCAGGACCCGCTTCCGCTGCTCGGCGATGCCGGCCTCGGTGGTCTGGTCCGCCTGCAGGAGCGCGGTGGCGGCGTCCGGACTGATCCGGGCCGCCAGCTTGGTGACGAGCTCGCGCGCCGTGCGGGCGCGCTGCTCGACCGCGAGGTGCAGGCCGAGCCCGAACTCCGCGTTGTCCTCGAACAGCGAGTTCGCCCAGGCCGGACCGCGGCCGTCGGCATTGCTGCAGTAGGGCGTGGTCGGCAGGTTGCCGCCGTAGATGGACGAGCAGCCGGTCGCGTTGGCGATCAGGAGCCGGTCGCCGAAGAGCTGGGTGAGCAGCTTGAGGTACGGCGTCTCGCCGCAGCCGGCGCAGGCGCCGGAGAACTCGAACAGCGGGGCGAGGAACTGCGTGCCCTTGACCGCGGAGAGGTCGAGTCGCGCGCGGTCCGGGTCCGGCAGCCGCATGAAGAATTCCCAGTTCGCGCGGTCGGCCTCGAGCCGCGGGGGCTGCGACACCATGTCGATCGCCTTGTGGCGCGGGTTGGACTTGTCCTTCGCCGGGCAGACCTGCACGCACAGCGAGCAGCCGGTGCAGTCCTCGGGCGCGACCTTGAGCACGTAGCGCTGGCCCGGGAACTCCGTGGACCGGAACGCCGCCGTGGTGAATGTGTCCGGCGCCCCGGCCAGGGCGGCCGGCTCGATGAACTTGGCGCGGATGGCGGCGTGCGGGCACACCATCACGCACTTGTTGCACTGGATGCAGATGTTCGCATCCCACGCCGGCACCTCGAGCGCGATGTTGCGCTTCTCGAAGCGCGCGGTGCCCGTGGGCCAGCAGCCGTCGAGCGGCATGGCGCTCACCGGCATCAGGTCGCCCTCGTTGGCGAGCAGCCTGGCCGTGACCTGCTGCACGAACTGCGGCGCGCCCTGGTAGGTCGGCGGGACCGTCACGATCGCGGCGGTGTCGACCTTGGCGGGGATCGTCACGGCGTGCAGCCCGGCGAGGGCGGCGTCCACCGCGGCGTAGTTCATCTTCACGATCTGCTCGCCCTTCTTGCCGTAGGTCTTGGCGATGGCCTTCTTGATCTGCGCGATGGCCTCGTCGGGCGGGAGCACGCCGGAGAGGGCGAAGAAGCAGGTCTGGAGCACGGTGTTCGTGCGCCGGCCCATGCCGCTCGCCTGCGAGACCTGCGTGGCGTCGATGACGTAGAGCTTGAGCTTCTTCGCGATGAGCTGGGCCTGCCAGTCGCGCGGGAGCTTCTGCCAGGTCTCCTCGGCCGAGTACGGCGAGTTGAGCAGCACGGTGGCGCCGGGGGCGGCGTAGCCCAGGACGTCGGTGCGGCCGACGAAGTTGAACTGGCTGCACGCGACGAAGTCGGCGCGGCGGATGAGGTACGGCGCGCGGATGGGCCGCGGGCCGAAGCGCAGGTGCGAGGTCGTCATCGAGCCCGACTTCTTGGAGTCGTACACGAAGTAGCCCTGGGCGAAGTTCTCGGTCTGCTCGCCGATGATCTTGATCGAGTTCTTGTTCGCGCCGACGGTGCCGTCGGCGCCGAGGCCGACAAACACGCAGCGGCGGACGTCGGCGCCCTCGAGGTCGAAGTCGGCGTCGTACTTCAGCGAGGTGCCCGTGACATCATCGAGGATGCCGACGGTGAAGTGGTTCCTGGGCTCCCACTGGCCGATGTGCTCGAACACGGCGCGGACCATGCCGGGCGTGAACTCCTTCGAGCCGAGGCCGTAGCGGCCGCCGACGATCCGGGCGGACCCGGCGAGCGGCGAGCGGCCCTCGGCGAGGGCGCCGAGGACGTTGAGGTAGAGCGGCTCGCCGAGGGAGCCGGGCTCCTTCGTGCGGTCGAGCACGGCGAGGGCCTTGACCGTCTTCGGCAGCGCCGCGAGGAAGGACTTGCCGTCGAACGGCAGGAACAGCCGCACCGCGACCACGCCGACCTTCTCGCCGTGGGCGTTGAGCCAGTCGGCGGTCTCGATCGCGGTCTCGACGCCGCTGCCCATCGCGACAATCACGCGCTCCGCCGCCGGATGCCCGTGATAGTCGAACAGCCGGTACTGGCGACCGGTGGCGGCCGCGAACTTGTCCATGATCCCCTGCACGACCTCCGGCAGCGAATTGTAGAAGCGGTTCACCGCCTCGCGGCCCTGGAAGTAGACGTCGGGGTTCTGCGCCGTGCCGCGGAGGGTCGGCTTGTCGGGCGTCATCGCCCGCGCGCGGAACGAGGCCAGGTCGGCCTCGTCGATCACCGCGCGCAGCTGCCCGTCGGACAGCAGCGCGAGCTTCTGGACCTCGTGGGAGGTGCGGAAGCCGTCGAAGAAGTGGATGAACGGCACGCGCGAGCGGTAGCTGGCGGCGGTGGCGATGAGGGCGAGGTCGTGGGCCTCCTGCGGCGAGTTGCTGCAGAGCAGCGCGCAGCCCGTGGCGCGGCACGCCATGACGTCCTGGTGGTCGCCGAAGATGGAGAGCCCCTGCGCGGCCAGGGCGCGGGCGCTGACATGCATCGTGAACGGCAGCAGCTCGCCCGCGATTTTGTAAAGGTTGGGAATCATCAGCAGCAGGCCCTGCGACGCGGTGAACGTCGTGGTCAGGGCTCCGCCGAGGAGGCCGCCGTGGACAGCGCCGGCGACGCCGCCCTCCGACTGCATTTCCACCACCCTGGGCACCTGGCCCCACAGGTTGGGCTTGCCGAGCGCGGCCCACTCGTCGGCCACCTCGGCCATGGTCGAGGAAGGCGTGATCGGATAGATCGCGACCAGCTCATTGAGCCGGTAGGCGACCGAGGCGACCGCTTCGTTGGCATCACAGGTGATGTATTCTTTGGGAGGAACGGTGCTGGGCATGGGAGGAGCCACCGGAAATGACCGGCGGCAGCCGTGAGGATGCCAAAAAGAGGCCGCGATCGCTCCGCATATCTTGCCAATACCCGGGCATCAATTGGGCCGTTGCCCCGGGAAGCCCGGAAAACGACTCAAGCGAGGGACATTGCCGGAGTTGCGGAGCCCGCCGGATGGCGCGGCCGGCGCAAAAACCCGCGCCGAATTCGGCCGGAATTTCCCGTTGACGATGGACCCCCTCCACCCTTTGTTCGCCCTTCCGCTTGGGGCAAGGTAGCTCAGTTGGTAGAGCAGAGGACTGAAAATCCTTGTGTCCCCGGTTCGATTCCGGGCCTTGCCACCAGTCTTCGCCGCCGCGAAAGCGGCCAGAAGACTGCCGCGTCGAAGCTCGCGTTCAGCGAGCGAAGACGGGCCGAGCCCCAGCCAGGCGCTGCAACTCCTCCAGCCAGACCCGCTACCCGCCGCTTGCGGCCAAGCGCGGCGCGCCTACAAAGCAAGGTGCCCCTATGAACATTGCCACTGCGGACCTCATGGACCGGGCGGATGCCGGTCTGCAAAGCTGCACCACCCAGTTCCATCAGTACGGCGCGCGCCGCGCTTTTCACGGCCCAGTGCGCACGCTGCGCACCCGTGAGGACAATGCCCAGGTCCGGTCGCTGCTCTCCACCCCGGGCCTGGGAGCCGTGCTGGTGGTTGACGGCGGTGGGTCGCTGCGCACCGCGTTGCTGGGCGACCAACTTGCCGCCCTCGGTGCGGCAAACGGCTGGAGCGGCGTGATCCTGCACGGCGCAGTCCGCGACGTCGCGGCCCTTGCCCGGATCGAGCTCGGCATCAAGGCGCTGGGCTCCAACCCGCGCAAGAGTGCCAAGCTCGCGACCGGCGCCGTGGACGTGCCGGTCACCTTCGGCGATACGACATTTCGTCCGGGCGACTGGGTTTACTCCGACGACGACGGCATTGTGGTGTCGGAGCGAAAGCTGCACTGAGCGCGGCTACATCCGGCAAATCAGCAGCTCGCGCTCAAACATCAGCTCCTTCGGCAGGTGTGAGTGCAGGTCGAGGAAAAGCTCCTCGTGTCCGAGCACCTCGCTGCGCCAGGCCTTGCGGTCGAATTCCTGCAGGGCCTCGAACTGGGCCTTCGGGAAGTCGAGCCCGGTCCAGTCGATGTCCTTGTGGCGCGGCACCCAGCCGATCGGAGTCTCCTTGGCCCGGCCGCCGCCACGGACCCGGTCGAAGACCCACTTCAGCACGCGCATGTTCTCGCCGTAGCCCGGCCACAGGAAGTTGCCGTCCTGGTCCTTGCGGAACCAGTTCACGTGGAAGATGCGGGGCGTCTCGCTGAGCCGCCGCTGCATGTTGATCCAGTGACGGAAGTAGTCGCCCATGTGGTAGCCGCAGAACGGCAGCATGGCCATCGGGTCGCGGCGCACCTGGCCGACCTTGCCCGCGGCCGCGGCGGTCATCTCCGAGCCCATGGTGGCGCCGACGTACACGCCGCTGCTCCAGTTGAACGCCTGGTAGACGAGCGGCATGGTCGTGGCGCGGCGGCCGCCGAAGATGAATGCGCTGATCGGGACGCCCTCGGACGACTCCCAGGCCGGGTCCATGGTCGGGCATTGCCGCGCCGGCGCGGTGAAGCGCGCATTGGGGTGCGCGGCCTTCGCCCCGGTCTGGAGCGCGGTCTCGGGCGTCCAGTCCCGCCCCTGCCAGTCGAGCGCGTGGGCCGGCGCGGAGTCGGTCATGCCCTCCCACCACACGCCGCCGTCGTCGGTCAGCGCGCAGTTGGTGAAGATCGTGTTCTTCGCGAGCGTGCGCATGGCGTTCGGATTCGTGCGCTCGCCCGTGCCGGGGGCGACGCCGAAGAAGCCCGCCTCGGGATTGATGGCGCGCAGGCGCCCGTTGGCGTCGGGCTTGATCCACGCGATGTCGTCGCCGACCGTGGTCACCTTCCAGCCCTGCTTCCGGAACGGCGCCGGCGGGATGAGCATGGCGAAGTTCGTCTTGCCGCACGCGCTCGGGAAGGCCGCGGCGACATAGATCTTTTTCCCCTGCGGGTTCTCGACCCCGAGGATGAGCATGTGCTCGGCCATCCAGCCCTCGTCGCGCGCCATCGCGCTCGCGATGCGCAGCGCGAAGCACTTCTTGCCCAGCAGCGCGTTGCCGCCATAGCCCGAGCCGTAGCTCCAGATCTCGCGGGTCTCGGGGAAATGCACGATGTACTTCTCCTTGTTGCACGGCCAGGGGACGTCCTTCTGCCCGCGCGCCAGCGGCAGGCCGACGGAGTGCACGCACGGGACGACGCGCTTGAAGTCCTGGTCGATGAGCTTGAACACGGCGCGGCCGACTCGCGCCATGATGCGCATGTTGACCACCGCGTAGGCCGAATCGGTCAGCTGCACCCCGATCTGTGACATCGGGGAGCCCAGCGGCCCCATGCTGTAGGGCAGCACGTACATCGTCCGGCCCCGCATGCAGCCCGCGAACAATTCGCGCAGCTGCTTCTTCATCTCATACGGGTTGACCCAGTTGTTGGTCGGCCCCGCGGCGTCCTGCGACTGGCTGCAGATGAAGGTGCGGTCCTCCACGCGGGCCACGTCGCTGGCAGCCAATCAGCATGATGGCGGCGAAGCCCCCGATGATGTCGGCCGGCAGGCGTCCCACCAGCGACGCGGCGAAAATCAGGGCCAGCAAAATCAAATAGAGCCAGCCCGGCAGCGGGCCTACGCGGAAACGCAGTAGCCAAGGTTGCGGGGGGGCGGTGACAGGCGGAGTCGTCATGGGGTTTGGGATCATTACCGACCCAACCTTAACGCAACCTGAACGCTGCGGTGACGATCGCTTAGGATCCGAGGCTTCCGTCCAGTCCCTTTTGCCCCAGTCTCACCCTTGCGGGGTCTCGTCACCCCGCGGTGATCCCCTGCCCGCCCCGCCGTGCCTGGAGTCACAGCTTGTCGTCGAACTGTATCGAATCGTCCTTCTTTTTCTTGGCGGGCTTGCCGAAGTTGTAGATCACGCCGACGTAGATGATGCGGGAACTCCGCCGGCGGGTGATCTCGTCGTGCAGGTTCGGCGTGTCGATGACCGTCCGCTCCTCGAGCGAATTGAGCACATCCGAGATCGTGAGCACAAACGCCGTCTTCCGATCGGAGAGCTCGTGCCGCAGGCCGATGTTCGCGATGAACATCGGCCGGCGGTAGCCCTGCGGCGTGAGCCGCTTCCCAAAGTAGGAGGTGTTGAACTGGACCAGGTCATCCTTTGTCGCGTGCCAGCTCGCGTTGAGCTTGGTGCTCCAGGTGATCGCGGACTTGGGGGTATCGAATCCCAGGTTGGAGGCATCGATCTCGCTGTAGAAGGCGTTGGCGCTGCCGTTGACCGAGATCTGGTGCCCCAAGTCGCCGTTCGCCGCGAGCTCGAGGCCACCCGAGCGGTTGGTCGCAAGATTCTCGTAGGTGGTCAGGAGCGTCACGCTGTCAATGTAGCGCGTGATCATCGTGAAGGCATGATAGGTCTGGCGGTAATAGAGCGTCGCCAGGTAGGTGGTGTCGCCCTCCTTGTGCTGGATGCCGGCCTCGAGGGAATTCGTGTCCTCGGGCAGCAGGCGGGGATTGCCCTCGCGCAGATTGTAGGGGTCCTGGTACTGCGGAAACGGGTTCAAGTCCTCGCTGTCGGGCCGGTGGATGCGATGGCTGAAGTTCAGTTGAAGCTGGTCCGCCTCGGTCAGGTTGTAGCTGAGGTGCAGGCTCGGGTAGAGCCGGAGATAATCGGTCTTGTCCACCTGCTGCACGGTCGCCTGGTTGGTCACGATCGCGGTATTCTCCAGCCGAAGACCGGCGAGCACGCCGAACGAGCCGAACGAGCGGCGATAGGTGCCGTAGATGGCGTGGAGGTGGTCCCGGTAAATGAAGCGATTGGTCCGGGTCGGATCATTCGTCGCGGCGGCGGTCACCGGGTCAACGTAACCGCCGCGGTAATCCATGTCCGTCTTGCCCAGCTCCAGCGCATAGCCCGCGTCCAGCTTGGCCCCGCCGTCCATCGGCTGCGTGTAATCGGCGCTGAGGGTGGCGGTGGTGTCGGTGGGATTGATGCTCGTGTAGTCCTGCGTGGAGGGTGCGGCCGGCAGGCGGTACACGTTCACATAGTGGTTGGCCTCGAGTTCCTGGTGCCGCTCGTGCTTCACCTCCACGTCCAGCTCCTGCCCCTCGCGGTCGAACGTGTGCTGGACCGTGGCGCCGAGGGAGAGCGTCTTCTGCCACTCGTCATCGGCCCGGTCGCGGTCGTAATCCCCCACCGCCAGCCCGGCGGTGCGCGAGAGGTTGCCCGTCGTCGAGGTGCGGAAAAAAGTCCGATAGTTGTAGTCCGCCGTGGCCCCGACCTTGGTGGCGTCGCTGAGCTGATACTCCGAACCCAGCTGCGCAAGCCGGGTCAGCGGGCGCATGTTCTCCACCAAGGTCTGCTCGGTGCCGACGACCGCGTTGGCGGTGCTGTCGAAGTGGCTGCGATTCTCGTGGGTGTAGCGGAGCCGGGCATCCTGGCGCACGTTGAGTCCGCCAAACAGGTGCAGTCGGCCCAGCTGGCGGTGGAGGTTGACGGCGAGATTGGACCGACCGTCGTTGCCCACGTTGGCCCGGATGCTCCCCGCCTGGCCGGAGTCGGGCTGGCGCTTGAGGGTGATGTTGATGATGCCCGCGGTCCCGTCCGGCTTGTACTTCGCCGAGGGATTGGTGATGACCTCGATCTTCTCGATGGCGTCGGCCGGCATCATGTCCAGCGAGGTCGCCCGGTTGGCCGCGTTCATGAGCGCCGAGGGTTTCCCGTTGATGAGGATCAGGACGCTGTCGTTGCCGCGCAGGCTGACATTGCCCTCGATGTCGACGTCCACGGACGGGATGTGCTGCAGGAGATCGCTGGCCACTCCGGTCGCGCTCTGGAGGTCCTTGCCCACGACGTAGACTTTGCGGTCGATCGTGTTCGCCATCATTTCCCGCTGGGCGGTCACTTCGAACTTGGCCATGCGGACCGGCCCGACGGCCAGCGCCAGCCGGCCGAGGTCGCACCGGCGATGCGCAGCATCCACCGTGAAGGCTGGCGTCAGTTGAGGCTCGGCGCCAACCGTCGCGTACATCGCCTGGTAGCGCCCGAACGGCACGTGCTCCACGACAAAATGCCCCTTGGCATCCGTCACCGCCGCGCGCACGGCCGTGCTGCCCGCCACCGGCCTGAGCTTGACCGCCACCAGTTCCACCGGCTGGCCACTGCCCGGGTCGAAGACGCGGCCCGTGACGCGGCCTTCCGTCGCGTCGTCGTCCGCGCGCAGCGCCGGGCCCAGAATCGTCAAACCGAGGAGCAGCCAAAGGATTTTCACGCGAATATCAGTCAACCAGGGAGTCAGAAAGGTAGCCGGCCAACCTGAAAGCCGCCTGAAATTTCCCAAGCAAATAACCTCCAAGCCACGGCAGATTCACTTCGTCGTGACGCGGCCGGCGCGGCCGCGCAATGCAGGTCGCACGCTTGCTCCCTGCCGCACCGGGTTCGGCAATCCTGCCACGCCAGTGGTATGCCTCGCGCCCCACGCGCCACGTTCAGAGAAACTGATCCATCCGCCGGAGCCGTCCCGCCATGATGGTCATCAGCTGGAGCGCGAAGAACGGGTTCTGCTGGACGAGAAACAGGAACCGGCGCCGGTCGATGCGCACGAGCTTCGCCTCCGCCGTGACCCGCGCGGTCGCGTTGCGCGGGAGCTCCTCAATGAGGGCCATTTCGCCGAACACGCCGCCGGCGACGACGGTCTCCACGACCCGGTCGCGGATGACGATCTCCACGGCGCCACCGATGAGCGCATACATGCAGTCGGCCGCATCGCCCTCGCGAAAGACCATCCCGCCGGCCGGCATCGTGGTGTAGTCCTGATCCTTGTCGAAGAGGTTGATTTTCATCGGTCGTTTATGGCGCAACCACGAAAGACGCGCCGCGCGCATCGTGACAATCAGAACCGACGGTCGTAACCATGACGTAACATTGCCGGCGCCGCGAGCGGCGGGGGCGCGCGCCCGCCGTGAAGTTGCCGATTCTTCACGTGGGAGGCTGGCCTCCCGCTCAAGTGTCCGCAGACGATACCGAACGTCAGCCAAGCCTATGACTACTCTTGTGCCGGTGCCCTCCCCCCGCCCGCTCCCGGCAGCGCCGCAGCAGGAATTCCTGCGATCGGTTCCCGCCCCGCTGAACGCGGAGACGATCGAGCTCGAGTCGCTCGTGCACCACGCCTGGTCGGTGGAGGCCGACACGCCCTTGGAACTCGCCCACCGCGAGTTCGGGCGGCGCGACGTGGATTTCATGGCCGTGGTGCGGGAGGGCCGGGTCGTAGGGCTGTGCGCCCGCAGCCAGCTGGGCTTCATCATGGGTTCCCGGTTCGGGTTTGCCCTATACAGCCAGCAGCCGGTGGAGGCCGCCCAGACACCGATGCCGATCATCATCCCACGGGAGGTCCCGCTGCGGCAGGTCATGGACCAGGCCCTCTCGCGCCAAGGCGAGCATTTCTGCCATGATGTCATCCTGATCGACGCGGAGCATCGCCTGCTGGGCCTGATCCGCATCGAGACGCTTGCCCAGTTGCAGAGCCGACTGGTCCGGGAGCAGGTGGAGGCGCTCACGCAGCAGCACGAGGCGCAGCGCCGACAAAATCTCGAGCTCTTCCAGGTCAACCATGCGCTGCGCCAGTCGCAGGGGCTCTACCTGGGCCTGTTCGACAGCCACACCCTCGGCATCGCGCTGCTGGACTCGCACGGTGGCATCCACGAGCACAATCACCGCCTGGATGACCTCCTCGGCCAGCGGATTCAGCCGAGCGACCGCCGGTCCATTGTCCCGCTGGTGGCGGAACGCGATCGCGCGCGTTTTCTGGCGCTGCTTGAGTCGCAGGCGACGGGTTCCATGCCTCCGACCACGCGCGAATACCTGTTCAACCTCCCCGCGATTGGAGCGCGGCAGATCCGCTGCTCCATGGGCTGGATCCGGGAGACGGGCCAGATCTGCGCCTGCCTTGATGACGTCACGGAGCAGCGCGCGCTGGAGGGCAACATGCGCCAGCAGGAAAAGCAGGCCCTGCTCGACACCCTCGTGGGTGGCATTGCGCATGAGCTGAACAACAAGCTCACGCCGGTGCGGGGCTTTGCCGAGTTGCTCACCACCGAGGTTGGTCCGCACGCCCGGGGCTACCTGGAGACCATCACCCAGTCGGTGAGCGAGGCCGCGGAGATCATCAGCCAGCTCCTGCAGCTGGCCAAGCCCGCCGTGCCCGCGCTGCATGCCGTGGATGCCGCCGACGTGGTGCGGCAGACCCTCCGGATGCTGCGGTTCCAGCTGCGCGAGACGAAATGCCAGCTGCATCTCACGCTTCCGGCCGGGCCGCTCTGGGTCTTCGCCGACACTGGGCAGCTCAAGCAGGTCGTGCTCAATCTGGTCCTGAACGCGCTGCAGGCCATGGACGGCCGGACCGGCAACCTGCTTTCGATCGAGGTCCGCGGCCCGGACGATGAAATCTGCCTGGTGGTGGAGGACAACGGCCCGGGCATCGCTCCCGAAATCATCGGGCGCATCTTCGACCCTTTCTTTACGACGAAAAGCGCCGCCCGCGGCACCGGGCTCGGGCTCAGCATCTGCTCCGGCATCATCCGGCAGTTCGCCGGGCAGATCCGCGTGGAGAGCCAGCCGGGGGCCGGGGCGCGCTTCACCGTCACCCTGCCGCAGGCGCCGGCCGACGCGGCCCTCGACGCACCCGGCGAGTTGGAGGCGTCGGCGCCCATCCGGCTGTCCGCCCGCTCCATGCGGGCGCTGGTCATCGACGACGAGCACGTCATCCGCTGCTTGGTGCAGGAGGCGTTGCGCATGCGGTTCGGCTGCCATGTGGACCTGGCCGCCAATGGGGCCGAGGGGCTGGCGGCGCTCGGTCGCCATCGCTATCAGCTGGTCATCTCGGACATTCGCATGCCGGAGATGAACGGCGTGGAACTCTATGCGCGCATGCTGGAGGACTTTCCCGAGCAATGCCGCCGGGTGACCTTCATCACGGGCCATGCCGGCGATGCCGGCCTGGAGGGACAAATTGCGACCTGGGGCGTGCCAGTGATCGCCAAACCCTTTTCCGTGACGCGGCTGGCCGAGGTCTGCGCCCCGATTCTGGCCCTGGCCGGTTGAAGCCAGGCCAAGCCGGAGTCCGACGGCAACCACGCGCTACGGATCACTCAGCCGGTCGCTGGCGAGAGGGATTCCGTCCTCGCCGCCACAAGCTCCGCGCCCGGCTCGAAATCCGGCGCCGCGGCCGGCTGAGGGGGCCTGGCCCCGATGCTCAGGAACCGGGCAAGTTCGGTCGCATCCACCTCAAGCCGTGTTGCCTGCTCATGAAGCGCGGCCGCGATGGAGGCGCCGCGGGCCGCCTGCTCGGCGGCCCCGCCAGTGGCCGAACCGAGCTCGCGCAAGGTGGCGGCGACCGCCGCCATGTCCTGAGTCTGGCGCTGGGAGGCCTCGGTGGTCTCGTCCACATGCGTCCGGAGACGCTCGAGTTCACGGGTGATCGTCTGGAACTCTCGCCCCACCCGATCCACCGTCTCGACGCCGCGGCCTGTCGCTTTCTGGGCCGTGGCCACGATCTCCGCGGTTTCCCGGGCCGAGTCCGCGCTGCGACGCGCCAGCTGGCGCACTTCCTCCGCCACCACGGCAAATCCCCGCCCCTCCTCGCCCGCGCGGGCCGCCTCGACCGCCGCGTTCAGGGCCAGCAGGTTGGTCTGGAAGGCAATTTCATCGATGGCCGTCACGGCCAACCGAATCCGCTCGCTGCACTGGCTGATGTCCCGCATGGCCCGGCTCATGCCCTCCATGCTTTGGCCGCCATGGTTGGCACAGGAGCTGGTATGCTCGGCCAGCTTCGCCGCTTCCCGCAGGTGCGTCAGATTGGTATCGGTTGCCTGCGAAACGTCCGCCGCGTTGGAATTGAGTTGGGCCAGCGCCGAGGCCTGCTCCTCCGCCGCCGCCGCGAGCGCCGACGCATCGCTGTCCGCGCTGCGGGTCTGCTCGGCGGTCGTGACCGCCGCGGCGCTCACGCGATGGGCAATGGGCGCCAGATGCCGGACAATGCCCCGCGCCAGCCGTCGCCCGGCCAGCACCCCCAGCAGGGGCAGCCCCACCGCCGCGATCGCCAGCGCCACCACCGTGGCGTGCAGGCGCGCGCTGGAGTTGGCCGCCGTGGCCACCGTCTGCGTCATCACCCGCGGCCCGATCGGATCCAGCTCGCTGAGCATGTGATCCCCCGCCACGAGCATCCGCACCTGCGCCTCATCCCGGCCCGCGATTCCCGTCCGCAGGTTGGCGAGTTCGTCGCGCAGGTCCTTGGTCTTGGACTGCACCTCGTCGATGAAATCGTGCAGGTCCGACGGCGCCGTGGCCGTGACCAGCTCGCCCAGCGACTTCACCAGCGCCGCCTGGCAAGCCACGGCCTTGTCCAGGTAGATGGCGTCCGATGACACGGAGGCGGACAGGACGAGATTCTGGATCTCGCCGATGCCGCCCAACGCGACCTCCATGCGCTGGCGGTGGTCGGATGTGCGCACGCCCGGGATGGCCGTGCCGTCGTCGGTTGCCAGCTGCGTGAGCAATGTGTTCAGGAGTGAACTCTGGGCGGCCAGGCCCCGCAGCGAGCGGTCGACCATTTGAAAATGTGCGGCAGTGTCTTCAAAGGCGGTGCGCCACGCGGCGAGCAGCGGCAGCGTGCGCGCCACGAGCCTCCGGGTATTCTCGCCATCGGACCGCCGGGCCATCGCCGCCTCCACCCCGTGGAACTGCTGCTCGGTGACCCTGAACGCATCCAGCGCGACCTTCCGCTCGGCGGGACCATGCGTGCGCAGGTAGCTCGAGACGGCGAGCGCCACCCGGTTGGCCCCGCGCATCAGGTCGGCGGCCGGCGCGGCCTCCGATGACACTTCGCTGGCGAGGCCCGTGACCCCTCGCTCGACCCGAGCCAGCACCACGACCGCGGCCACGCACAGCGCCAGGCAAAACAAGCCGCCAATCACGAACGCGAATTGGAGCCGACCGTAAAGGGTACCCTGGCCTGAAGAGCGCACACTCATTGTATAATGGTGCATGCCGTATCGGCCACGTGACACAGGACCTTAGGCCACAGCCTAAATCGTAACATTCCGGGCCGCATTTGTAACAATCGCAGGGCCACCGCTGCCTCCCCGGACGGCGCCGGCTCGTGCCCGCATCGAGCGGGTCTCAGACATTGCCGCCCTGGCGGCAATGCGCGTGCTAAACGGGCAGTGTGCCCAGCGCTTTCTGCCTCAACTCTAATGCTTCGCGCGCGCTCCGCGACAGGTCGGCCAGCATCGCCTCCCGCCTGGGTCCCGGCGGCATCTGGTCCGCCAGCTGAGCCAGGATTTTACAGCGAACAAACGCACCGTAGTGCTGATACTTGTCTTGCCGATAGGCCGCCGCAGGCAGCCTCGCCTGATGACGCTCAAAATCGCGCAGCATGCGGGCAACTAAGGTTCGACGTGCTGGACGAGCAATCCGTTTCATAATTTGTCCGATGAAAGTACTCGTCCAGCTTGGGCCTATAACTTTCGGTTAAGCTTCGCGTCCCCGCGGTGCATCTAAACCAGAGGCGCTGGCCTGCGGATGGCCAGTCTGCGGGCTATCCGCAGGGCCAGCAGATCAATCTCACGGTGACCCTTACCTAATCCGCGCGAGAGTGCCTCGATCAGGAGGCGGTCGCCAGGGGTGAGAATCGAAGTGCTACACGGGATCTTACGACGGCTGGTCAATGACATGCACTGGCATTGTGCCAGACCGGCGCGACAACCGGATGGCGGTAAGGCGCCAATCAGGTAAATCCGGCGCACGGAGGTCCGATCAGGCGCCGGGGGTTGCGGTTCACTCCCTCACCGAGGCGGGGAAGGGAGCACTTTCCAATCGGCCCACGCGCTCCGGTTCGATTTGCACGACACGCGCCGGCTTTAGCCTCTCCAAAGCCTCGCGCGCCTGGCCGAAATCAGGATGAATCCGGAGACACTGTTGGTAGGCAACACGGGCCGCCACATGGTCGTGGCGGGCCTCGAAGATTTGCCCCAGATACCACTGGATGCTCTCGTGACCTTCATCGTCCTCCGTCGGAGTCAGTTCCATGCAGCGCTGCAGGCATGACTCCCCTTGGTTGAGCCGCATGCCGCTGGCCAAAGCCCAGCGTCCGTAGGCGCAGTTCACGGCAAAATTCCGTGGATTGCGTGCGAGCAGCATGTCCAGAATTGCAAAAGCCCGGGGAAAATCCCGCTCTTGTGCGTGCAGCTCCGCGAGGGCGAAGGCGCCGCGCTCGGGATTGTGCCGGCCAATCTCTGCAGCCTCGGCAAATGCCCGGGTCATGCCGCCGCCCCAGATCGCGGGTACATGGCGATAGACATTCATCCGACCAATATGCGCCTGCAGGTTTTCCGGATCTAGCTCCAAGGCACGATCGTAGGCTGCGAGGCATTTGCGACCCAGTCCGATCTTTTCCCGCAGCGGGGCCCCTGCCGCCTGCCAGGCATAGCCATTGCCCAGCCACAGAAAATAGTCCGACCGCCCCGGGACCAGGGCCACGGCCCGTTGCAGGCAACCCACGGCCATGTTCGATTCACCCCGGGCGATCTCCACCTTTCCCAGCCCATAGGCGATCTCGGGGCGTTGCGGGTCAGCCGCTTCCAGCTTTCGATACGCCGTCTCGGCCTCGGCGAATCGCCGGGCCCGATAAAGCTGATCGGCCTCAGCCAAGGTTGGTTCCGCGGTCGCACGGACCGCCAGAGCAAGGAATCCAGCTAGGTGCCATCGATTCATGGAATGGTCTGGGGGTCATCCAGTTGAGCCGCGCGATCGAAATGCGGCGCGACGATCCTGTCGAGTGGGGCCCAGTTACGATTGGGAAAAACTACGCCCGCGGGCGGACAGGGACCCCACCGCCTGCTCAAATAATGTAACATTAGGAAGGTTGCTGCCACCCCCCAGGTCCAGTCTATGTATCGGAAGCAGTTCCCTGAACATGACCAAGAAATCCACGTCCCAATCTCGCGCCAACGAACTCCACGCCCAGATTGCCGCGGCCCAGAAGCAAGCCGATGCGGCAAAGAAGGCCGCCAAGCTGGCCAAGCTGAGTTACCGGACCGCCAAGCAGAAGCTCAAGGATGCCAAGCGGAACGCCAAGAAGCTCCGCAAGGTGGTGAAGGGCCTGAAGGCCGAACTCGCTTCCCTCGCCCCTCGTCGGGCCAAGCGCCAGCCGGCCGCGGCCAAGACCAAGCCCGCGGCGAAGGCGCCGCGACCGGCGGCCCCACTCCCGCGAGTGGAACCGGCCGCGGTCCCCACCGTCTCCACGCCCGAGTCGCTGACTCCGCCCAACGCTCAGTAAACTTCCGGGATGATCATCTCGGGACGCACCGGCTCGCGCCGGTAGTCCGGATGATGGACGCGCGGCGGCAATTCGATCGCCGGGTGCTCGATCTCGCCATATTTCACCTGTGAGAGCAGGTGACGGATGCAGTTGAGCCGGGCTTTCTTCTTGTCGGCACCCTGCACCACCCACCAGCGGGCCTCGGGAATGTGCGTGCGCTCGAACATGATTTCCTTGGCCTTGGTGTAGAGTTCCCAGCGCTTGCGCGATTCCAGGTCCATGGGGCTGAGCTTCCACTGCTTGAGGGGATCGTTGATCCGGCAGCGAAACCGGAACTCCTGTTCCTCGTCGGGGATGGAGAACCAGTACTTGATCACCTGGATGCCGGAACGGACGAGCATCTTCTCGAACTCGGGCACCGAGCGGAAGAACTCCTCGTATTCCGCGTCCGTGCAGAAGCCCATCACGCGCTCGACCCCGGCGCGATTGTACCAACTGCGGTCGAAGAGCACCATCTCCCCGGCGGCCGGCAGGTGCGCCACATAGCGCTGGAAGAACCACTGGGTCTTTTCGCGATTGGAGGGGGCCGGCAGCGCGGCCACCCGGGCCACGCGCGGATTGAGCCGCTGGGTGATGCGCTTGATCACGCCGCCCTTGCCCGCCGCGTCGCGGCCCTCGAACACAATCACCATGCGGTGGCCGCTGGCCACAATCCAGTCATGCATCTTCACCAGCTCGCCCTGCAGGCGGAACAGCTCCCGGAAATACTGGTTGCGCGTCGCCCGGGACGCATCGGCCTCCACGGGACGAGTTTCCTGGCCGGGCTCGATCCGCTCCCAGTCCTCGCGCTCCATCTCCAGCTCCTCGTCGTAGTCGTCGATCAATTCGCGATGCACGCGCTGCATGAGCTGGTTTTCGTGGTTGGGCGTTGGTTTGGGCATGGAAGGGAGGTTGGACGCCGAGACAAACGGCGGGACCCCGGAGCGCAAGGCGTCAACGCGCGTCGTGAGCCGAGCGCCGGGATTGTCACACGTTTGTAACCTGTCCGGGCCCTTCCTGTGCGTTCCGCTGCTCGACTTTGCCATCCCGGACGGCAGCGTCGCGCTGCATGGCAAAGGCGAAGCAGCGGCTGTCCAAGCGAACCTATCAGGCCCGGGCCCGGGTGCTGCGCGCGCAGTTGGTGCAACTGCAATTGGAGCTGAAGCAGGCCCCCTTCAAGGTGCTCCTGATCCTGGCCGGCCCCGAAGGTGCCGGCCGCGGCAACCTGCTCAACACCCTGGCCGAATGGCTCGATCCGCGCGGAGTGGAGACATTTTCGTACCACGCCCCGACCGACAACGAGCGCGCCCATCCGCACCAATGGCGCTTTTGGCGCAGCCTGCCCGGCATCGGCCGGATCGGCCTCTATGCCGGTTCCTGGTACACCGAGACTCTGCGGGAGGAGGCGCGCAGCGCGCGCGCCCTTCACCATATCGCCGAGGAATCCGAGCGCATCCGCCATTTTGAGAAGCTCCTGGCCGATGGCGGCACCCTGATCGTCAAGGTCTGGCTCCACCTGTCCAAGTCCGCCCAGGGCCGGCGCCTGCGCACGCTGCGCGCCGACCCGGCCACGGCCTGGCGCGTGACCGAGGAGGATTGGCAGCACCACCGCAATTACGACCGCCTCGACCGCACCGCGCGGCTGATCCGGGAAAAGACGCACCGCCACGGTGCCCGCTGGACGGTCATTGACGCGGAGGATGAACGCACGCGCGACCTGCGGGTCGGCCAGCTGCTCCTCGCCCAGTTTCGCCGGCAGCAGCAGCGCTTTGCCCGTCTGAAGCAGCCGACGGGCAGGACGGCGGTCGAGCCGCTCCGTCCCTCCGGCCTGCGCCGGCTGCATGCCCTGCCGCTCGATCAGGATCTTTCCGAGAAGGACTACGACTCGCTCCGGGAAAAATGGCTGGGGCGCCTGAGCCGCGCCGTGCGCGCGACCCTCGCGGCCGACCGCTCCATCGTCCTGGCCTTCGAAGGCTGGGATGCCGCCGGCAAGGGCGGTGCGATCCGCCGGCTCACCAGCGCCATCGACCCGCGGGACTACCGCGTCATCCCGGTCGCCAAGCCGACGCCCGAGGAAAAGCACGCCCACTACCTCTGGCGGTTCTGGCGGGACATCCCCCGCAACGGGCGCATGACGATCTTCGACCGCTCCTGGTACGGTCGCGTGCTGGTGGAGCGGCTCGAGGGTTTCTGCCGCCCGGAGGAGTGGCGGCGCGCGTTCGCGGAGATCAACGACTTCGAGCGGGAGCTCACCGATCATGGCACGATCGTGCTGAAATTCTGGCTGCACGTGTCCCATGCGGAGCAGCTGCGTCGGTTCCGCGAGCGCGAATCGACACCCCACAAGCGCCACAAGATGAATGAGGAGGACTGGCGCAACCGCCGGAAGCGGGGCGCGTACGAGATCGCGGTGGGCGACATGCTCGCCCTCACCGACACGGCCAATGCCCCGTGGCGGCTGGTGCCCGCCGACAACAAGCGCTTCGCGCGGCTCGAGGTCCTGCGCTCCGCCAGCCGTCATCTCGAGGCCGCACTCGAGGTTTAATCTTCCCGCGCACCTTGGATTGTGTCCGGATTGGCGCATGCGATTTTCCGGCCTGCCCTGCTTTGTCGCGCTGCTGACCCTGGCCGCCATCCCCGTCCATGCCGCGCCGCTGACGCCGGACGAGCAGAAGATCGTGGCTTACGTGGATGCGCACCGGGCGGACTTCGCGGCGGACCTCGAGGCCGCCGTGCGCATCGACAGCGCGACGGAAAATCTCCCCGGCGTGCGGGAGATGGGGGAGTTTTTCCGCAGCCGCTTTGCCGCGCTGGGCTTCGAGAGCCGGTTCGTGCCGCTGCCGCCGGAAACCGGCCGGGCCGGGCATCTCGTGGCGGAGCACCGGGGCAAGCAGGGCCGGCGCGTGCTGCTGATCGGCCACCTCGACACGGTGTTCCCGGGCGGGACCTGGCGCCGCGAGGGCAATGTCGCCCACGGCTCGGGCGTGTCCGACATGAAGGGCGGCGATGTGGTGATCCTTGAGGCGCTCCGGGCGCTGGCGGCCTCGGGCGCGCTTGAGGGGACCCAGATCATCGTGGTGTTTTCCGGGGACGAGGAGGCGGCCGGCAGCCCGCTGGCGGTGTCGCGGCGGGACATGCGCGAGGCCGCGGCGCGCAGCGACCTGGCGCTCGCCTTCGAGTCGGCCGTGGGGATGACCGGCACCGTCGCGCGCCGCGGGAGCATCACGTGGCACCTGGTCGTCCAGGGTGCGACTGGTCACTCCGCCGGCATCTTCTCGGCGGCCGACGGCAGCGGTTCGGTTTACGAGACCGCGCGGATCCTGCAGGGCTTTCATGACGAGCTGAGGAAGGTCGACGGCGTGACGGCCAATCCCGCCCTGATCGCCGGCGGCACCGAGGCGGCGCTCTCGCGCACCGGTGGCACGCTCACGGGCAAGACGAACATCATCGCGCAGCGGACGGAGGTGCGGGGCGACCTGCGCTTTGTCAGCGCCGAGCAGCTCGCAGACGTGCAGGCCCGCATGCAGGCAATCGTGGCGAAGCACCTGCCGCGCACCTCCGCCGAGCTGACGTTCGACGAGGGCTATCCGGCGATGCCGCCGCGCGAGGAAAATTACGCGCTGCTCGCGCAGCTCAGCCAGGTCAGCCAGGACCTCGGCACGGGCGAGATCACCGCCTTCGACCCCCGCGCCCGGGGAGCCGGCGACATCGCCTTCGTCTCCCCGCCCCTCCCCGGCCTCGACGGCTTGGGCCTGGATGGGGTTGGTGCCCACAGCACCCGCGAATCCGCCGACCTCTCCCCCGCGCCCGACCTGATTAAGCGCACGGCGCTGCTGATCTACCGGCTGACCCGTTAGTCGCCGCCAGCGATGCTCAGCGGTGAAGCAGCGTCACGTAACGCGCCAACGCGACCACGGTGGCGTCATCGAGATATTCGTGGCCGGCCATTGCCGTGCCGGGGACCCCGAACTTGATCAGCCGGGCCAGGGCCACCTCGGGCGCGGCCTCCCCCGCGCGCAGATGCCGCCACGGCTCATGCTGAAAGTCGGGTGGACGAACCGCGAGCCGCGTGGCCAGTGGACCATCGCCGCGGGCCGAGGGACCATGACAGGACGCACACAAGCGCCCAAACTGGCGCTGCGCCTCGGCCGCGGAGTCCGGGTGGCTGAGTGCCGCGGCGTCGGGCTGCCATGCCTCGATCTGGGCGCGACGCACTTCGAGCGTCGTTTCACCGAGGGAATCCAAATAGGCCACGAGGTCCGCTCCGCGACTGTCACTGTCCTTAAATAACCGCCCATAGCCCGGCATCCGGGAGCCGGGCGATAGCGTGCGTGGCGCCACGAAGTGGAGCCGCTGCCACTCGGCCGAGCGCCGGTTGCCCACGTTCGTGAGGTCGGGACCCTGACGGCGAATGCCGATCAGCGGCGGCGATTCCGCCAGCGTCTCGGCCAGGGGCCGCGCGGGCCCCCAGCGCACGACGTCCTCGGTCACCCCACGCCGCACGTACTGCGAGTGACAGTTGATGCAGCCCTCCGCGATGTAGACCTCGCGGCCGCGTGCGATGGAGGGCTCGTCCGCCCGCGCCGGCGGCGCCAGGAAAAATCCTCCCACCAGCAGCAGCACGCCGGTCCCGCGCAGTTCGCCGCGACGCACCAGCAGCAGGCCCGCGATCACTGTCCCTGCGAGGGCGACAAACCACAGCGGCAGGGCGTGCAGGTCCTGCACCATCCCGATGCCGAGGGCCGAACCCACCCACCCCGCCACCGCGAAGAGGATGCCCGCGAGCCACGGCCGCGCGCCCCAGGCCGGATAATAGACCAACGCCACGGAATACGCCGACACCCCCAGCGTGTACGGCACGCCGGCATAGCCCCCGACCCCGCCCGCGAGCAGTATGTCGGCCAGCCCAAGCAGCAGCAGCGCCACCAAGATCGTGCCGCCCCAGCGGCGCGCATCGAGTGCCCATCCCGCCAGCACCGCGCCCACCAGATGCGTGAGCGCGTTGCCGTAAAGCCGCCAGGGGCCCTGCCAGGTCACGTCCCTCAGTCCAGGCGTGTGCTGCAGGACGTAGAAGCCGGCGGAATCGAGCCACACCAGCATCAGGAAAATCGCGATCCATCCCACGCAACCGCGTCCGGAAAAATCCGGCCCATCCGCGCGCTCCACCGTGTCGGCAGCCAGGAACCCCGCCGCCGCCAGCCCGGCCCCGGCCAGCATCAGCGCGATCACCGCCTGCACGCCGGGCCTTGCCTCGAACACCGGCGGCAGATTGCTCAGCGCATACGCCAGGCCCGTGCCCAGCCCGCAGCCCCGGCCCAGCCACCGCGTCCCGAGACTCGCGCGCAGCCGCATGCTGAGAAGAACGGTCGTCCAGCCGAGCCCAACGCCCACGCCGGCCGCCGCCCACCAGAGCCACATTCCCCCGGCCGTGGCCAGCGCCGCCGCCATGGCACACCCGCCGAAGCCCGCGGCAAGGGCGCGCCGAGGATTGAGCCCGCTCGCGCCCGCCGCGAGCAGGCTCCCCGTGATTCCGCCCGCACCCAGCACGCCGAGCAGCAGACACAGCGCAAGCCCGGCGCCCAGCTCGCGGGTGGCGAGCTGCAGGAAGGCAAATTCGGCGAAGAGGAGAAAATAGCCGTAGGTCGCCGCGATGGCAACGATCGCCGCCACGACAGGCACGGTTCGCGGTTTGGTGCCGCCGTTCATGTGGCCACCCCTTCATTCGTCGCGCCGCGGGCATCACACCACCACGCCACCGACGCGCCCAGCATGCCCAGGCCCGCGACCAGCCGAAGGCCGTAGATCGCCTGCGTCCAGGGCGCCGAGTAAAACAGCTCGGCGCCATGGCCGAGCTCGCCCCAGCCGAGGAAGGCCAGCGCCGCGATCTGGACGGCGCACGCGATCTGCCAGAGCCAGAACCGGCGGAAGCGCCGCCCGGCGCCGAGTTCCTGCAGCACGGCCAGGTTCGCGCTCGTGACCAGTCCCGCCATGGCCAGGTGCGCGTGTCCGACCATCGCGTTCGTGAACTTCAGCCTCTCTGAGAATCCCGGGAGGAAATTCAGGAGTCCCAGCACCACCAGCAGCACCCACCACGCATAGGCCGCGGCCCACCAGCGCCGGGCCGCCGCGACGCCTTGCCCGCCGGTGAAATGGAACCAGGCCAGCGGGATCCAGCCCAGCAGCGTGGCGAGGCCGAGGATCTCGGCGGCCTCGTGATGCGAGGCGTTGCCATGCTCGATGGCCGCGCCCACCAGCGCGGAGAAACCGGCGTAGCCCCAGAACCAAGGCCCGCTGCGGCGCCGCGCCAGGCCGAGGATTTCCGCCAGCAGCCCGAAGATCACCACGATGCCGAGCGTCGAGAGCAGCAGCCGCGTGCCCGTGGCGCCGCCGCTGTCGGGATTGACGCTCGGGTAGACGCCGCGGCCGGCGGACCAGTACAGCACGCCCGGCACCGCGAGCAGCACAAGCAGGACGGCGGCGCGGCCGGCATGACCCGAACGGTCGGGTTCGCCGCGACGGCGCCAGGCGTGGCTGGCCAGCACGGCCCAGAGCACGACCATCGCGAGCGGCAGCAGCGGACGCGTCCAGCCGTGCCATTCCAGGAACATCTTGCCGCTGGATCCGCCGCCGAGCCAGGCCACCCCGCCGAGCAGCAGTGCCAGCGACCACAGCCCGACAGCCACGCGCGCCTGGGCGACGCCGGAGGGCGGCCGCTCGCCAAGGCACCATTGCAGCAGCACGGCCACCAGCGGCAGCGCGCACCCGCCGTAGAGCTGCCAGTCGAGGTGGAGCGGCACCCACCGGCCGTAGGTCAGGGGTCCCAGCACGTCGTTGAGGTCCGGCCAAAGCAGCAGCACGGCGAGCCCGACGCCGACGGCATTGGCCGCCACGAGCCAGCCCAGCGCATGCCGTGCCGCAATGCCCGCGGCGGTCGGCGCGGCGCGCGCTGTCGTCGGTTCGCTCACTCCGCGCTCACCTTTCCATCGCGCACCCGCAGCCGGCGGTGGCAGGCGTCGGCGAACCGGCGCTCGTGCGTGGCCATCACGACGGCAACGCCTTCCCGGCGCGCCAGGTCCTTCAGCAGGTTGAAAACCGTTTCTCCTGAAACCTCGTCGAGCGAGCCCGTGGGCTCGTCGGCCAGCAGCAGGCGCGGGCCGTTCATGAGCGCGCGGCAGATGGCCACGCGCTGACGCTCGCCGCCCGAGAGATCCTGAATCCGATGACCGAGCCGGTCCGTCATGCCCACCGCGGCGGCAAGGTCGCGCAACCGCGCGTGCGTCGCCCGGGCCGGCCGGCCGTCGGCCATGGCCGGGACGCAGAGATTTTCCGCGACGGTCAGGTCGGGGATGAGATTGTGGAGCTGAAAGACAAATCCCAGGTGACGGCGACGCAGTGCCAGCCGGTTGGCCTCGACCCGCGGGTCCAGGCCGCAGATCTCCAGCTCGCCCTGGTCCGGCAGGTCGAGTCCGCCCAGCAGGTGCAGCAAGGTGCTCTTGCCGGAGCCCGATGCGCCCCACAGCGCCACGACCTCGCCGGCCTGCACCTCGAGCGAGACATCGCGCAGCACCGTCACGCGGCCGCCGTCGTACGCCTTCCAGAGTCCCCGGGCGCGGATCAACTGGACCGGGGTGTCACTCATAACGCAGCGCCTCCGCCGGTTGAATGCGCGCCGCGTACCACGCCGGGTAAAGCGCGCCGCCCGCCGCGGTGAGCAACGCCGTGAGCGCAATGCCGGCCAGCACGACCGGGCCCACGTCGGCCCGCACATAGCCCTGGAACTGCGGCAGCCGCGGCAGCAGCGCCAGCACGCCGGCGCCCAGGGTGAAACCCAGGACCAGTCCGGCCGCGGCGATGACAACCGCCTCGCCAAAGATCAGGACCGCCACCTGCCGGTGTGAGAACCCGCAGACGCGCAGCACCGCGATCTCGCGGATGCGGCTGAAGACGGAGAGCAGCATGGTGTTCGCGACGCCCAGCCCGCCCAGGAGGAACGCGCATAGCCCGACCGCCCACGCGGTGGTCTGAAGGATGCGGAACGAGTGGTAGCCCTGGTTGAACTCCCGGTTCTCGAGCGCGATCAGCCGCGGCTGGGCCGACTCCACGGCCTGCTTGAAGCGCGCGCCGGTCGAGCGGTCGGACAGCTGCACGGCGATGACCGACGAGACCCCCGCGCGATGAAAGTAGGCCTGCGCGTCGCGCAGCGGCAGGAACACACCACCATCCTCGAAGCCGTTCTCCGTTTTCAGGATTCCGGCCACCCGCAGCTGAATCGGCCCGATCGGCAGCTCGTCGCCGAGGTGGGCGTGCAGGAACTCGGCCGCCCGGGCGCCGAGGAAGACCTCGCCCGGGTTCCGGCCGAAGTCGTCGCGCTGGCCCGCCAGCCACTCCGCGTGCGCCAAGCGCGGGTCGTCTGCCTCCACGCCGAAGCACGTGATCACCGGGTAGCCCGGCGAGGAGACGATGCCGAATAGCAGCGGATGCGCCGACGCCACGCCCGGTTGCGCGCGCAGGGCGGCCAGCTCGTCGTCCTTCACCGAGCTGAAGAAGAGGTCGGAGACGTTCTTCTCCATCACCAGGTAATGGCTGTCGGTGGAGAGGATGTGCTCAAACATCGTGATCGCGCCGTTGACGACCCCGAGGATCGCCAGCATCGCCGCCACGCCGAAGCCGATTCCGGCCACGCCAATCAGCGCCCGCAGCCGGTGACGGCGCAGGTTGATCAGGATGAGGGACAGGAAATGCATGTCACGTGGCGGGTATCGCCTGCCAGCCTGCCAGAAAGAACCGTCCGTGTCCCGCGGTTAAGTGCGATCCCTGCGAATCGCACGGACTGGTGCCCACGGAATACACGGGGGACACGGAATACCGGATTACGGCCTCAGGAATCATCCGTGGATGCCGTGCTGTCCGCGGGCACAACGAATGTTGGGTCTCAAGATTTTCGCGTGCGTCGCGTTATCAGTGGCAGCTCAAGCCGCCGGCACCGAGCCAACCAGATGAAAGTGCACGACGACCAGGGGATCCACCTTGAGCAGGGCAAATTTGCGGATGACCGGCAGACCGAACAACCGCGTGTCCACCACGGCCTCGCCGTCCACGGTCAGCGCGCGGGCTTCCTGGTGCAGCGTCGCGGTGAACTCGATGGGACGGGTCACGCCGTGCAGCGTGAGCGCGCCCTTCA
This sequence comes from uncultured Opitutia bacterium, assembly GCA_903825285.1. Lineage (GTDB taxonomy): Bacteria > Verrucomicrobiota > Verrucomicrobiia > Opitutales > Opitutaceae > Opi-474. The sequence goes on from CAIJZY010000007.1 coordinate 69,576, forward strand.
CGAGCGACTTGCCGCCGCCCTGGTCCGCCAGGCTCGCCAGCGTGAAGGCGCCGTCCGGGAAATGGTCCGTCTGCTGCCACTCGTTCATCTCGCGGTCGCGCTTGTCATTGCCGGTTTTCACGTCCGCAAAATGAAAGGCAAACCGGGCGGCGCCGACGCGGCCGGTCGCGGGATCGGCGGTGATGGCCGCCTCGTAGTTCACGAGCCGGGCGACAAAGGAGTCGACCGTGGCCTTGACGGAGATCTCAACGCGCGAGGCCGCGCGGTCGATGGCCACAGGGCCCTCGGCCACGCGCAGGGGGGCGGCCAGCAGGCCGCTCGTTAGGAGGCCGATCCAGAGGACACCGAGTTTGAGGAGTTTTGACATAAAAGGGACGTGATTGGGACAGGGTGCGCACTCGAGGGAGCGGAATGCAGCGGCATCATCGGACTCAATTCGGACCGGTCCCGCCGGGCATCCGCACCTGAACCTCCGGCTGATTGATAAGCTGGTCCGGCGAGCACCATTCGGCTCCGATCAGGTAGGCGGCCCGGGCCTGCTTGGTGAGTTCGAGGAACTCGGGATCGCGGTGCAGGCTGGCAAACATGTAGTCCTCCCGCGCTTCCTTCATTTCCATCGCGCGGACGGCCATGTAGCGCTCGTAGTCAGTGAAGTGGCGGCGAAGGAGTTCCATCGCCTTCGCGCGGTCCCCGACCTGCGCCCAGATCGCGGCCAGGTTGTAACTCGCCTCCAGCACCGATTCGTTCTGCTGCGCGATCTTGATCGCCTCCTCCTTGTGCCCAGCGGCGGCAAGATAGACGGCGGCAAAGATTCGGTTGTAGGTGTCGTACGGATCCAACGCCAGGGCCTGGCGCATGTAGCCGGCCGCCTTTTCCTGCTGCCCCTCGGAGAACCAGTAGACCGCGAGGTTGCGGTAGGTGATCGGCAGCGGATACGTGGCGATGGATTGCTGGAACATCCGCAGGCCCGCGGTGTAGCTGCCGGCGTGGATCGTCATCTTGCCGAGGCCGTGCAGGGCGACGGCACGGGCAATCTGGTCGGACGGCTGGCTGAGAATTTGGCGAAATACGCGGCCGGCCTTGTCCCATTCCCCCGTCTGATGCCGGTAAAGTTCGCCCAGGTAGCGGAGCGCGGTCGTGTCGGCCGGGTCGCTCTCGACGGCCTCGCGGTAGAAGCCCTCGGCCACGCGGTAATGACCCGCGAGTTCCGCCTCGAGGCCCTGGCCCAGCAGCGGTTCCACCTCGCGGTGCGCATTGGCCGTGTCCGCGTCGGCCAGCGCGTCGGCCCCGAGGCGGTCCACGTCGGTCTGGCTCACCTCGATGCCCAGCTTGCGGAGGGCCTTGGCGGCCTTCTTGCCGAGGCTGGGAGCCAGGCAGCGCGCGGCCCAGACCTTCTGGAGATCATCGGCGGCGGCCTTGTCGCCGGCCTTGGCCCGCTTCGAGGCGGCGTCAAGCAGCGCCTGCAGCGCCTTTTCCCGCCGACTCAGCTCCGATTGTAGGGCCTGCTCCATGGCGCGAGCACCCAGCATCTCCTGGGGCCGATTCACGAGCCGCTGAACCTCCGTGCCGTCGGGATCAGCAAGCACCACGGCCTCCACGCCCGGGCCAATCTTGTAGTGTTGGCGTAGCGCGGTGTTGTCCACCGGCACCAGCACAGGGATCACGCAGCGCTCGTTGGCGGCGGTGAGGACCTTGGATCCATGCAGCCGGGAATCACGCGCGACCTCGATCGAGGAGGGAAACCAGATCACCAGCAGCGAGGCGCCCTGGATCTCGGCCAGGCCATTGCGCTGGTCCGCGAGCGTCCACGGCACGCGGTAGATGTTGCCGGAGTTGCCGCCGATGCCCGGGCTCATGGGCAGGCGGGAGTCGACCTGAGGCAGGTCGGGCATCATGGGCTGCGAGGCGCCCATGTTGGATGCCGGCACCGCCCCGCCCCGGCCCCCGCCTCCGCCGCCCCCGCAGGTGGCCTGGACGAGCGGCGCCAAGGCGACCGCCACGATAAGGAGCAACGCGGACCCGAGCCGGGCAGTGGGACGATGCATGGAGGATTTGGTCCGGATGATCGCCTGCCTGGCAAAGAAATCAGGGCAAGGGAGACTGACCGGGGGGAGACAAGTGGGATACAGGCACACAAAAAATGTTCCCAGTCCTTTCTTAGGACTGACCCCGGGCGCAGGGATTTCTGCATCGCCCGCGAGGGAAATCCGGTTGAGTGTCATAAGGTGCGCCGCCGGTGACCGGCCGCCGTGTTTCGCCCCCAACCCATGACCCGAGACCCCTCCGCGTCCTCTCCCGCCGCTGATTTTGCCTATCGCACGTTCCGGCCGGACGAGGAGACCGGAGTCCACCGCTGGGACACCGCGGTAGCGGCGGAGTGCACCGTGCCACTCGCGGGACCGCCGGCGGGGGCAAAGTCCTGGGCCCTCGCGCTGCCGGTGCATGCCAGCCGCGCGACGATGCTGCTGGTCGAGGTCACGCTGGACTGCGATGCCACGCCCGCCGCCGCCGTGGCCTGCGGCTACCACACGAGCTTCGTCGTCGAATGGGCGGGCTGGAACACCCTGCCCTTCACGCTCTCATCCCTCACCCGCATCGGCGAGCCGACCGGGCCCGCGTCCATCCGGCGCCTCCGGCTGAAGGCGGTGAGTGCGACGTTCGCGGGCACCGTGCTCGAACTGGGCCGTGCCACCTGGCCCGACGACTCGCCGCTCGTCCCGGTCACGCCCTACGAGGACATGGTCGTGAATTTCCTGAGCCCGCGGCTGTGGGACCGCGCGGACTGGACGCACACCGGCCCCGCGCTGCTGCCCGCGGGCGAGGAGTCCCTGGACGTGGCGTGGATGTACGCCAACCTGCGCTATCTCCAGAAGCCCGGACGGCGTCACCAGACCGCCTACACCCGGCGGATGAACGTGGACCTCACGCCGTACCAGGCGGTCACCGTCTTCACCGCGACCGATCTCCGCGCGAACTTCAGCCTGATCCTCGAGCTTGACGGGGTCGCGGTGCGCGCGATCGACCGGCGCCGCGGGCTGGGCGGCGGCGACGAGATCCGCGCGGAGATTCGCGGACGGCGGCTGACCGCCCTCACGCTCGAGCTCGAGCAGGCCGAGACGGAGAGCCACGAGGCCCTCGACGTCCAGGTGGCCACGTCCATCCGGTGGATCCTGCTGGAGCGGACAGGCACGGATCCCGCGCAGATCGGACAGGCCTGGGGCATCCCCGCCATCCCGCCGCCGGACCGAGTCGAGCCATTGGAAACCGGCATCCTCCCCGTCGGGCTGATGATCGGCCGCGAGGATTTCCTGCGGCTGCGCGACGAGGCGAAGCGCGGCGGGCGGCGCAAGCAACTCGCCGACGAGATCCTCGCGGAGGCGGCCACGCATCTCGATTACCATCCCGAGCGGTACGCCGGGCGCTACCTGCCCGTGGACCTCGGCAACCAGGGTTGCGAGCGGCGGGTGTCACCGTGGGACCAGATGTACGACGTGAACAGCTGCATGGTGTACAGCGCGCTGGCCTATGCGCTGACCGGCGACCTCCGCCACGGCCAGGCGGCGCGGCGCGGACTGTTCACGGCACTCCGCTGCACGACCTGGCAGGGAGGCTTTCCCAGCCGCATCCCCGCCGGCCTGCCCGGATATCGGGCGCCGTTCATTGAAAGCGCCACCAGCGAGTCGGTCGCGGTCTGCTACGACTTCATCTACCCGCTCCTCTCCGACGCCGAGCGCCGCGAGGTCGAGGATGGGCTCTACGAGAAAGGGCTCCCGTGGATCGACATGTACCTCCGCTATTATGGCGAGGGCTACCTCCTCAACAGCAACCAGGGCGCGGTGTACGTCGCCGGCCTCGTGTTCGCCGCGCTGGTGGCGCGCCGCAGCCATCCCGACGTGGACGCCGTGCTTGAGCGCACGCTCCAGTGGTTCCCGCGGATGCTGAACAACTATTTCAAGGCGACCGGCGCCACCAACGAGGGCCCCGGCTACTGGGAGTACACGGCCGACAACACCGTCACGGCCCTGCTGGCCATCGCCCGCCACCGCGGCGGCGCGGTGCGCGACCACGCGCCGGCCCACCTCGGGAAGACGATCGACTACATCCTCCACCTCCGCTCGCTGGCGCGGACGCGGCTCTCGTTCCTCCCGCTCGGCGACAACATCGAGCGCATCGGCTTCGCGTTCATGAACAGCTCGCTCCTGTTCTTCGCGCGGCACTACGACGACCCGCACGCGCTCTGGCTGTGGCGGAAGTTCTTCGCCGACCGGGCCAACCCGCCCGGCAGCGACTTCTTCGGCAAGCGCATGACCGGCGCCTATGCGCTGTCGGGACTCAAGGAGTTCATCCTCCACGTGGACGGCGACCCGGCCCCGCCGAAACTGCCGCCGGCGCACCGGTTCGAGGGCTGCGACCGCGTGACGCTCCGCACCGGATCCGAGCACGGCGACCTGCTGTTCCTCTTTGAGGGCGGGCCGCAGACCTTCGACCACACCCACAACGACAAGGGCCAGTTCATTCTCGAGGCCTTCGGCGAGCGGCTCGCGGCCGACCCGGGCGTCATCAAGTACCAGGACCCCGCGCACGTGTTCTACAAGGGCACGCCGTACCACAACCTCGTCACCCACCGCGGCCGCGAGCAGGACTACCGCGATGCGGCGCACGCGGTCGTGCTCAACGAGCTGAGCTGCGGCGGGCCGTGCGACTTCCTCGACGCCGACCTGCGCAACTCGTACCGGAGCCTCTCGCGCTACCGCCGGCGCATCGTGTTCGTCCGGCCGCATTATTTCCTGGTCCTCGACGACGTCGTGGCCGACGAGCCCGGCCTCGAGTGGAACTTCCACTCCGGCGTGCCGATCCGGTCACTCGACCTGGCCGCGGGCCTCGTGCGCTTCGAGGGCGAGTCGGCCGGGCTCGTGCTCGCGCTCGGCTGCCTGGAGCCGCTGACGGCCGCCACCGGCGAATACGCCGCGGACGGCACGGTGCTGAGCCACAACCTCGTCCTGAGCACCCCCACGCCCAGCGCCACGCTCACCCTCGCCGCGTTGCTCGTCCCCTACCCGCGCACCCGCGGCGTGCCGGAAGTCCGGGTCCACCGCGCCCAGGGCGCCGTCGAGTTCGAGCTGTCCCATGCGGATGGCACCGACCGCGTGTGCTGCGGGTTCCAGACCGGCAGTGAACCGGTGATCACGGTCGCGCGCAAAACCGCGAACAAGGAGACGGTTATTTTTAACCGCTAATTTTCGCTCATTCCCACTAATGGTTCGGAACCCAACCAATCCGGATTGGGATCGGATTAGCGGGAAATTCGCGAACATTAGCGGTTCCACCCTGATTGTTCCGGCACTTGGGCGTTGAACGTTCGGCGTGGAACGTTGAGCGTTCAATTTCCTCCCCCCTCCCCATGCACTTCACCCGGATCAACAGCGCCGAGGCGATCTTCGAGACCTTTTTCGACAAGCAGCTCCGGGAGATGGAGGCCTGGACCTGCGACGCCCCCGGTGCGACCGGCGTCAACCGCGTCCCGGGCTGGGCGTTCATCACCTTCCAGTGGACCCTCCCCGCGCCCGACGGCCTCGTGCACCGCATGCACCGCACGTACGCGTCGCCCGTGCCCTGCGCGGAATACGACCGCCTGCTGGTGTGTCTCAACGTCCCCGAGGAAACCGTCATGACCATCCGCGCCGAGACCGATGCCGGCGTGCGCGAGCGCACCTCGGCGCCCGCGGGCGCCACGCGGCGCGAGGAGGCGGTCGAGCTCAAGGGCGCGAAGGAGATCCGCGCGCTCACGATCGAGGTCCGCAGCCCGCTGCGCCAGGCCGGCTCGGGCTGGCTGCTCTGGATCGGGCTGCAGCACTCGGAGCGGTTGAAGCACCACCTCAGGCAGTGGGAGGGATATGACGAGAGCTGGGACAAATATCTCCAGCCGCCCGAGTTCGAGCCCACCTTCGCCCCCACGTACGGGATCATCGTCACGGCCGAGGAGCTCGAGGGCGTGCGCCGGGAATTCGCGGACTCGCCCGTCACGCGCGAGCTCCGCTTCGTCGCCGAGCGCGCACGCGGCGAGCATCCGGAGGCCCAGATCGGCGAGAACCTGAATTTCTGGAGCGCGAACGTCTTCCGCCGCGAGCGCGACATCGGCAAGATGCTCTCCCAGCACGGCGGCAACGCCGCGCAGGCCGGCGTGCTCTGGCGCGACAAGGAGCTGTGCCGGCTCGCCGCGCGCTATGCGCTCTGCCTCGTGCACTGCGACCACTGGGAGGACATCTTCTTCGCCCACATGCGCGGCAGCGCGTGGGACCAGCGCGGGTTCGTGCAGGCGATCGGGACGTGGGACTGCGCGCTGGCGCTCGACCTGTGCGGCGAGTGGTTCACGCCCCTCGGCCGCGAGCTGGTGCTCCGCCGCATCGCCACCGAGGCCCACGGCGCGATGTGCCACGCCTCGTGGTGGTGGGAGTACATGTACCACACCAACCAGATGGCGTGGATCTCGCCCGCGCGCATCTACGGCCTCCTCGTGCTGGAGCGCACGATGCCGCTGCACCACGAGAACTACGCCAAGCCCGAGGTCTCGCGCGTGGCGCCGCACACCGACCTCGCCTGGCAGAACCTCGCCGAAAACATCAGCCACGCGCTGCTCCCCGACGGCGGCTACCTCGAGGGCCCGACCTACTTCACCTGGACCGCGCGGCAAGCCATCCTCGGCGCGCAGCTCTACGCGCGCAGCCGCGGGCGCGACCCGCGCGAGTTCGTCGCGCCGTCGCTCCTCCGCACCGGCCGGCTGGCCGAGATGCTCTACTCCACCGACGAGGGCCAGGAGATGATCCTGATCGGCGACGCGGTCATCACCGTCGGCGAGGGCGCCGCGATGCTCGCCTGGCTCCTGCCCCAGTCGCACTGGGTCACGATTTTCCGCAAGCAGCTCCAGCGCGCCGGCGCCGCGCCGTTTCTGCTCGCGCTGCAGCTCGCGCGCGAGGTGCCGGCCCAGGGGCCGGACTTCCTGCCGTTCCTGGAGATGACCGACACCGGCATGATGTGCTCGATGCGGCGGCTCGGACCCGAGTGGGTGAAGCTCTTCCTCATGGGCAACAAGGCCGGCGGCGACCACCAGCACGAGGACAAGGGCAGCTTCGTGCTCGAGTGCGCCGGCGACAGCTTCGCGTTCGACTTTGGCGTGGTGGACTATGCCAATCCGGTCACCGAGCTCCTCAAGCACTGCCAGCGTCACAACATGCTCACGCCCTGGAGCGACGACGCGCGGCCGCGGCCGAAAAACCCGATCTTCGTGGACGTGAAGCCGCACGGCACGGGCGACGCGACGCAGTTTCATGCCAAGATGGACCTCCGCGGCGGCTGGGAGGGGTGGTACGAGCGCTGGGACCGTTCCTGGGACTCGCCGACGCCCGACACGCTGGTCATCACCGACGAGTGGGCGGTGGCACAGGGGCGCGGCGTGGTCTTCCACTGGACGACCCAGCTCCCGATGCGCCTCGCGGGCAACCGCGTGATCATCGAGGGCCGCCGGGCCACGGCCGAGCTGACGATTCCCGCGGGCGTCGAGGCCAAGATCGAGCATCTGCCGCTGCAGGATCCCCGCCGCACGGCGGTCGAGCAGGGCCGCCGCGACCTGATCCAGTTCGGCTGGAAGCTGGCCGAGACCCAGCCGGTGCTCACCCTCCGCCAAGCCGGCCGCAGCGGCACGCTGCGCATCGCGGTGAAGTTCACACTGAAGCCCGTAGGCTGAATTTTCCCCGCGGATAACGCGGATGGACACGGATGCGGCGGGCTCGTTTCCGCGCCGCCGCGCTTCCGCGATCAAAGCTGGCGGATTGAATATTTTCACACCGAAGAGCGCGAAGCACGCGAAGAGTGATATCTCCGCGCTTCGTTTTCTTCGTGGGAAGAATGCCGGCTGAGTGGATCGCGGAGGCGCGGAGGCGAAGCGGAGGGTTGATCGGCCTTCGCGCGCTTTGCGATCTTCGCGGTGAAAATTTAACCACGGCCCCTGAGCGCGCGGTTGCCTTCGGGCATGTTTTCTCTCATCAGATTGCCATGGCCGTTGCCCCCGCCCGGTTACCGGTGCCGTTGAACGAAGCCGAGGCCATTATCGAGGCCTTCTGGGACGAGCACCTTTCGCCCCTTACCCGCTACACGCTGCGGGCCGCCCGAACCGCTCGACGCAAGGGCAAACGCCCGCCGCCGCTTGGGCCGCTGCCGCCCGACCAGGTCCGCGCCAGCCAGTTCTGGTGCTGGGTGACGCTCGCCTGGGAGCGTCCGGCCGGAACCGCGGCGAAAAGCCGCGGCGCGACGCCCGTCCTGAGCTTCGAGCGCCGCGTGCGCGTCAGCCTCGCCGGCCAGGACCGCCTCGTCGTGCGCGCGGCGTGCCCCAAGCATGTTTTCCTGACCGTCATCGCCATGATCGACGGCGTGGAACGCACCGTGGTCAGGTCCCAGCCAGGACGCAGCAAGGCGCACGAGTACGAGGGGCCGATCCGCGGACGCACCCTCGAGCGGATCCGGATCGAGGTCTCAACCACTCGCGACGGCGCCGACGAGGTGTGGCTCTACTGGATCGGCTGCGCGCACGTCCAGCGCCGCCGGACAATGCTCGCGCGCCCGACGCCCTTCACCCCCGACTGGGCCGGCTGGCTGCAGCCCGCGGGCTTGCGCGGCAAGCTGGTTCCCCGGTTCGGCTTCTTCTTCGACGCGCAAGAGCTGGTCGCGCTCCGGCGCAAGGCCCGCTCGCCGCTCTACCGTCCGCTGATGGACCAGCTCCGCGCGCAGGCGCGCAGCGCGATGACCGACCGGCGCACCCCCGAGTCGCAGATCGGGCGCTTCCTCGCATCGGGCGACGTCTGGTCCATCCAGTCCCGCGAGCGGGACGCCGGCACCCGCTCCTTCCACATCGACGCCCCCGTGTGCGCGTTTGTCGGGCTGATTGACCAGGACCCGGAGTGCCTGCGCTTCGCGGCGCGGGTCGCGGTCTGCCTCGCGCACACCACCACCTGGGCGCCGCACTTCATGCAGAGCTTCCCCGGCTCGACCTGGGACACGCGCGGCTTCCCCGAGTCGCATGTCTGCACCGGGCTCGCGCTCGTGCTCGACTGGGCGGGCGCGTGGTTCACGCCGTCGGGCGAGCACCTCGTCCGCTACGCCATCGCCACGAAGGGACTGCCCCGGGCCCGCGAGGCGTTCCTTCAGTACGAGTACATGTGGAACTGCAACCAGCATCACATGGTCGGCCTTGGGCGCCTGCTCGGGCTGCTCGTGCTGCAGCGCGCATGGCCGCGCACGATGGCGGACATCGACGTGTTCGAGCGCGACTTGTACGAGATCATCGACCGCTACATCCAGGCCGACGGCTCGACCCACGAGGGCGTGGGCTACTGGTCGAACAGCTTCCGCTCGACCCTGCCCGCATTGGCGGCGCTGGCCCGCCTGCGCGGCAAACGGCTGATAGACCTCGTGCCGCCCAAGCTGCGGACCATGGACCGCTACATCGCCTCGCTCCTCTCCACGGCCGGCGAGCCCGGCGCGTACCACCCGATCGCGGACACCGTCGGGGACGCGGTGGCGGTGGACGCCATCTCGATGATGGCCGCGGCGCTCGACGCGCCCCTGTGGCGGGGCCTGATGGCGGACTGCCTGCGGCACGGCAAGATCGTGAAGCGCGATTGGACCTTCGACGGCTGCTTCGCGATCATCCACGGGCCCGAGCGCTGCCCGAAGGAGGATGTCAGCCTCCCCGCGTTCACCAAGCTGGCGAAGGCTGGCACCGTCTCCAGCTTCCGGCGGCTCGGCCGCGCGGGCGTGCGGCTCTTCCTCGTCGGCGCGATGGAGAACGCCGGGCACTGTCACCGCGACAAGGGCTCGTTCATCCTCGAGGCCGGTGGCGAGCCGTTCGCGATCGACCGCGGGGCCGTGCCATACGAGGACGCCGCGAACCTCCCGTTCATGAAGAGCGAGGTCTCCCACAACCTCGCGGTGCCCACGGGCTGCGGGCAGGAGAACCCCTCGCCGCATGCGTCCGACTGGATCGCCCGGGGCAACGCGACCTCCCTGACCGCGACGATCGACACGGGCCGCACCTGGCTGCCGCCCGTGCTTGCCTGCCGCCGGCGGCTGCACTCGCCCACCCCCGGGCGCATTGAGATCACCGATGAGTTCGAGCTCGCCGAGCCGCTGGCCGTGACCTTCTACCTCCACTCGCCGCTGCCGATGCGCTGCGAGGGCGGGCGCGCCTCGATCCGCGGCCGGGCGCTCACGCTGGACGTCGCGGCCGACTGGGCCGTGGCAGGCACGGCGGAGCCCTGCGGCGTGAACTGGAGCTACACCCCCATACACCGCCTTGCGCTCGCCTCGGCCCCGGCGCGCCGCCACCGTCTCGTCACCGTGCTCACCCTCCGGCCGGGCCGGCGCGGCTGACGTCCCCTGGTTTCCGCATGTCCCTCCCCGACTCCTCGGCCGCACCAGCGGCGCCCGGCCCCAAGACCTACCGGGTCGGCACGCTCACGTACACGCGGTACGGGCTGCTTCAGGTGATGTTCTGGATGCTGTGGGGCGACTTTTTCTTCCAGCTGATGGAGTCGATGCAGACCGTGACCCCGCTGCTGCTGCGCTGGAACGGCGCAAGTGACACGGTGATCGGGCTCGTCGGCGGCAGCCTCTCCTCGGCGCTCGCCTTTTTCTGGTATCCCGTCGTCGCCACGCAGAGCGACCGTCACCGCAGCCGGCTCGGACGGCGCCGGCCCTTCCTCCTCTGGGGCACGCCGCCGGTGGTGCTCAGCCTCGCCTTCCTCGGCGCGGCCAAGCCCGCGGGCGCGTGGCTGCAGCGCGGGCTGGTGATGCTCGGGGCCGGGACCCCGTCGGCCAACGCCTGCGCGGTCGCGTGGATCAGCGTGTGGCTCGTGATCTTCCTCCTGTTCAACGCGTACATCGTCCAGGTCTTCGCCTGCCTCATCGCCGACGTGATTCCCCAGGAGGTGATGGGCAAGTTCACCGGCCTCTACCGCGCGGTCGGCGCGGTCGGCAGCCTGGCCTTCAGCCGCTGGGCGCTCGGCTGGGCGGAGGCGTACACGGTGCACGTCTACGTGATCATCGGGCTCATCTTCGCCGTGGCGTTCATCATCATCATCTGGAACGTGAAGGAGGGCGACTATCCCCCGCCCCCGCCGCGCGCGCCGGGCGGGCGGCTGGGGGCGATCCGCGAGTATTTCGTGACCAGCTTCCGGCATCCGTTCTACCTGAATTACTTCGCCGTGACATTTTTCTACTGGGCCTCGCTGGTCCCGCTGAACTACGTGGCCTTCTTCGGCACGCAGGCCGGCCGGGCGGGTTACGCGCCGACGCTGGGGCTTTCGCTGCAGGCGTTCGGCGAGGTGAAGGGCTGGACCTTCATCGTGCAGATCCCGGTGTTCTTCATCGTGGGCGTGTTTGTGGACCGCTTCCATCCGATGCGCGTGGCGGTCATCGGCATGCTCCTCACGGCGGCGACGTACTTCGGGTGCTTCTTCCTCGTGCACGACAAGGACTCGCTGCTGTTCTGGTGGTGCCTGAACCAGGTGGCGATCGCGACCTTCCTCGGCGCGGCCACGGCGATGTCGCCCCAGCTGCTCCCGCGGGAGCGCTACGGGCAGTTCGTGAGCGCCAACCTCATCTTCGGCATGGTGGGCCTGGTGATCGCGCCGCCGGTGGTCGGCGGACTCCTGCAGTGGGTCGCGGACTACCGGTACGCCTTCGCGTTCTGCGGGGTGCTGACCAGCCTCTCGCTGGCCGCCCTGCTCCTGCTGCAGGCCCAGTGGCAGCGCCTCGGCGGCGTCAAGGGCTTCGTCCCGCCGGACCCGGCCCTGCCGGCCGCCCGATCCTAAGCGACTCCCACCACGGGATTTTCCTGCGGGGCCGCGCAGCGCGCGGATCAATCCGATCCAATCCCCATCATCGCGTAATCCGCGGGAAAGCATGCGATCGCAGCTCAACCGAAGACTCCGCGTTTAGGACACTCCACGCCTCGTATTGGTTTCCCTTGCGCGGTGGAAGGCGCTCAATGGGGCGTTTTACCACCATGAAACGCCTCCTGGTTCTCCTGTCCGCCCTCGCCTGCGGCATCCTTTCCGCGGCAGAGTCCGCGTCCCCGGCCCCGGCCAAGCCCGTCATCCTGTTCGTCCACGGCGCCTGGGGTGGCGGCTGGCAGTTCCGCAAGGTCGCGCCGCTGCTGGAATCACGCGGCTACACCGTCTACCGGCCCTCGCTGACGGGGCTGGGCGAGCGAGCGCACCTCGCGACTCCGATGGTCGGACTCGACACGCACATCGAGGACATCGTGAACGTGATCCGCTTCGAGAACCTGCACGACGTCATCCTCGTCGGCCACAGCTACGGCGGCATGGTCGTGACCGGAGTCGCGGACCGCGTGCCCGACCGCATCAAGCGCGTGATCTACCTCGATGCCATGCTGCCCAACGACGGTGACAGCATTGCCACGCTGCGTCCGACCGAGGCCGCGGCGCTGCTGGCGAAGGCGCATGACGGCTTCATCCCCGCGTGGTGGGTGAAGCCGGACAAGCCCTTCCCCCGTGACGTGCCCCAAGCCGCGCGGACGATCACCGATGTGCTGCACCTGTCGCATCCCCCGGCGGCGGGCATCCGCTGGATCTACATTCTCACCGTGGAGCCCGGAAAGAAGGCCTCCGAGGACGATTTTGCGTGGGCGGCCGAGCGCGCAAGGCAGCGCGGCTGGCCGGTGCTCGAGATGGCCGCTGACCACAATCCCGAGTGGTTCCAGCCCGCGGCCACGGCCGAGCTGCTGGACCGCGCGTGCCGGATGTGAGCCGCGCGGTGGCGGACCCTCTCAGTCCACCGCCTCGGCGGGCTGGGGTCGAGCCAGGTCCACGATGACATCGATCGCGGGCGGCGGCGTAAAGGTGCCGGGGTCGAGCGTGAGCAGGCGCGGGGTCATGCGACGAAATTCCACAAGGGAATTCTGCTCGTCCACGGTCACCTCGATGGCGGTGTGTCCCGCCACGGCTTTGGCCGGCAGCCAGCCAAAGGCGCGGATGCGGACATGGTCGCCGGGCTGCATGAGTGCGCCGGCGGACGGAGTGACGCGCAGCTCGCCCTCGGCCCCGAAGCGCACGTGGCAGATCGCCCGGCTGCCGCGGGTGAGGTTGCAGATCTCGACCTGCTCGAATTCCCCGAGGCAGGCCGCCCAGCAGACCCGCTGGCCGATCTCGATCGCGCCGGTGTCGCGGCCCGTCGTCCCGGCCAGCACGCCCGTCAGGCGCATCCGCGGGATGGCGGCGCACAGAAAGAGTCGGGAGTGTCCCTCAGCACTCATGCCGTGGCGTTCAGCTTAGAGCGTTTCACAAGGCGCAGCCCCGGCGTGTCCGACAGCGTCACGCGGCTGAAGTCCGCGGGCCCCCTCGCCTCGCCCAGCGCCCAGCGTACGGCGTGGGCGGCGTGCAGTTCAGTGCTGTCGTCCAGCCAGACCGGCTGGTCGGCGGCGGGCACGAGGAGGGCGAGCTCGGACGAGGCCAGGATGACGCGGCGGGCGCCCTTGGTGCGGAGCTCGCGCGCGATGCGCAGGACCTCCTCGCCCGACTCCGGCCGGATCAAACCCCGGCAGAGCTCGTTGAAGATGATCTCATCCAGGCGGGTGCGGTCGCTTGAGACCGGAAGGTGGATGCGGCGCTTGTGCCAGTGCGGGTAATCCGGGCGCGGTTCGAGCAGGAAACCCTTCTCCAGGGTGAAGCGTGTGCCGATCAATCCGACATCGTCGCGGGTTCGCCCGAGCGACTGCCCGATGGCCGGCCCGATGTGCAGGAGCGGGATGGAGACCGCGGCCTGGATGGCATCAGCGACAAAGTGCATCTGGTTCGAGCACAGGACCACGGCGTCGGCGCCGGCGCGTTCGAGTCGCTGGGCGGCGTCCGCCAGCATCGCGCCGGCCTCGTTCCAGCGGTTCGTGCGCACCAGCGTGTCCAACGGGTCGAAGGACAGGCTGTTCACGAGCAGCCGCGCGGAATGCAGGCTGCCGAACCGGCGGCGCATGTTCTCGTTGAGGTGGCGGTAGTAGAGGGCGGTGGACTCCCACCCGATGCCGCCGATGAGCCCGAGGCATTTCATGGGCTCATTGGAATCCCGCCGAGTGGTGGGCGCGGGCCGGCTGGGCGCGGTCGTGGGCGTAGCCGCGGCAGACGTCGGCGGCGTGGAACAGCCAGGCGGCGATCGCAATGGCCAGGAGCAGGACGACGGCCACGGCGCCGAGCGTCTCGTGCGGTTGATCAGCGGACTTCATGAATGGAAGACGGCCACGCGGGCCGTGGTTCTGCCGCCGCCGGTAAGTCCGGCCCGGCGGCGGCGAACACGATACCTACACAACCCCGATGGCTACCATCCATGGGGCAAAGCAGACAGGCCAGGTGCGTCCGGCCGATGGAAGACGGGATGAAGCCTCATGGGAGGCGGCTCAGCAGGAGGACGCCGCGAGGGCGGGCTCGTCAAACCGGGCGGTGCTCAGGGCATTGAGGTAGATCTCGCGCACGCGGGAGCGGTAGGCGCCGCTGATGCGCAGGCGGGTGCCGTCGCGCAGGACGACGGCGTAGTGTCGCTCGCGGAACGGGCTGATCTTCTCGATCCGGTCGAGGTTGACGAAGGTCGAGCGGTGGATCCGGAGGAACCGCGCGGGATCGATGCTGCGCTCGAGGACCTTCATGGTCATGCGGACCAGGCAGCCCTTGGGCCCGAGGTGAAACTTCACGTAGTCACCCTGCGCCTCGATCCAGTCGACCTCGGCGAAGCGCAGGAAGATGAAGCTGCCCTCGGACTTGACCGTGAAGCGGTCGGGAAACCGCCGGGGCGCGGACTCGGGCGGATAGACCGGGGCCGGCGGCGGCACGAAGGCCGGCGCAGCCGTGAGTGAATCAGGAGGGGTTGCGATCATGGGTGCTAGTTAAGGTTGGGTGAGTGCGGAAAGGTGCGGGCCTGGCGCAGCAGCTCGGCCCAGCCGGAGCGGACCTGGCAGGCGATCCGGGCCGCGGCGCGACCGCAGAGGCGCCCGGTGATGTTGCCCGTCCCCGAGTACGCGCCGGTCGCGATGATGCGCTCCCGCACCTCCTCGAGCACCGGCAGGCGGTCCGCGGTATAGGCGACGCTCGCCGCCCAGCGGTGCGTGATCGGCGCGGTGACCCTGAGGTGGGTGCGCAGAAAATCCTCGAGCAGCTGCTGCACGGCTCCGCCCGGCTCGCCGCTGCTGGTCCATTCGCCCTCGCCGCCGACATCGCGGAATCCGCCCAGCGCGATCTCGCCCGAGCGCAGCTGCTGCCAGTACTCGTGGCCGTGGCGGTAGTAGACCGGCCGGGGAAAGTAGACCTCCCGCGCCGGCGCAGTGGCGAGCATCTGCAGGCGGGCGGTGCGCACGCGGGATCGCAGCTCGGGGAAAAGGTCCTCCAGCCCGCCGTCCACCGCGGCGACGATGGTGCGGCAGTGCACCTCGCCCCGCCGGGTGACCACCCGGCCCGGGCTCAGGGACACGACCGGGGAATCCTCATGCAGCGCGATTCCGCGTTCCGTCAGGTGGGCGGCGTGCTCCTGCACGCAGCGCCGCGGCTGGTACACCGCATCCATCGGCAGGTACAGCCCCTCGCCCTCGGCGCCGGCATAACGGAGCGCATCAAATCCGGCCGACTGCAAAGCGGCCAGGTGCGCGTGGCAGTCCGTGACCTCCTCCGGCGTGGCGGCGATGCGCAGCGAGCCGGTGGTGCGCACCTGGTTGGGAAACTCCAGCGCGAGCCGGTGGATCTCCTCCAGCGTGCAGCGGTAGATCGTCGCGGCATTCGACAGCCCGATCCGGGTGACGAGCCGGTGGAAGAAATCCGCCAGCCCGCCCAGGAGGAATCCGCCGTTGGCCCCGGCTGCACGGCCGCCGACCTCGCCGGCATCCACCCCGACTACCGTCGCGCCCAGCATGCTGGCCTCCTCGACGGCGGTCAGGCCCGAGCCCCCCAGCCCGACCACGCAGACGTCGGCCTTCACCACCCCGGTCAATTCCGGGAGCGGCTTCCAGGGTTCGTCGGTCCAGATCGGGCGGTTCATGGGCATCAGGCCATGGCCGGGGCGGTTTCAGCCGGGACGAGGTTGGCGGCCAGCGCGGTGGCGAGGACATCCGCCACGCGGTCCTGCCACGGCACCGCGCGGCGTTCCGCGGGAACCTGGCTGAGGGCGGAGAGCATGACCGGCGACTGCCGCCGCAGCCGCACCTCAAGGCCCTCGGCATGCAGCCCGTGCAGGAAAATGTCGCGGCGCAGCCGCGCCGTCAGCAGGCACTTCGTCCGCAGCGAGAAACCGAGCTTCTCCTTGGTCCTCGGCGTGGCGTTGATGGAGCAGCAAACCCACCAGTATTCCCGGTTCAGCACGAGGTGATGGTCGGGGTCTTCGGGCGGCGTGACCGGCTGGGCGGTGGGCCGGGGTTTGGACGGGGTCCGGACAGGCATGGTGCGTGTGGGGTGAACGGGGTCCGATTGAGGGGGTCACGAGTGTCGCGCAGCCCCGGGGCCAGGGCTTGTCCCGCCGGTCCACCAATGACCGGACCGGCGGGACTCGCTTAACAACACAACTGTAACTTCCCCTGACCGGCCTCCACGGAGGAGGCCGAAAGGCTGGAGGATTCGGGTTTGCGCGACATGACGGTCGCCAAGGCCAGGTCGACGCGCTGCTGCCAGGTGAGCCCCGGCGAGGGCTCGATTGCGCGCAAGGTGGTCTCGCCCGGCCGCGCCATCGCGCGGATCCGGCCGAGCATCCCCTCCGCCTGCAGCAGGCGGAACAGCTCGTCGCGGCGGAAGCGCGCCACCTCGACGGACTCGGTGCACAGCGAACGGCGCAGCTTGTCCTTTGTGCAGTGCGTCGGGTTGACGGCGCAGTAGACCCACCAATTTCGCCCGTGGAGCCACAGGTGGTGATTGGGGTTCTTGGCCGTGGCCACGGAACGCCGGTTGGTTCGTTCGAGCGTGCTGGTTGAGCGGGGCATAAACAGGGTCAGGAAAGGAAGCTCCCCGCGGCTTGGTCGTGCAGCCACGCGATCAGCCGGCACCGCGTGGGCATGTCGAGTTTGCGCAGAATCGACGCCACCTGCGCCTTTACCGTCGCCGGCGACTTGCCGAGCGCGGCGGCGATCTCCTTGTTCGAAAGCCCCATGCGGACATGCATCGTCACCGCCCGCTCCGCCGGCGTGAGCATCGTCAGCAGCGGCGAAGTCGGCTCCAGATTAGCCGTGAAATCGGACCAATTCACAGTGGAGTGGATCAAGGCGGGGAAAATTTCGGGTTGCTAAGCAAGACCCGCTCACGCCGCCCAACGATGAGGAGTCATCGTCGGATACGACCAGGTCCACCTATGAAGACGGTCCACCTCTCGGATTACACTATAGGTATGACAGAAGAATTTTCATTTCTGGTTACAGGTGAGCGCATCATTAGCTGAACGCATGACCCCGGCGCACACCGACCCTGCATAACGTACGCAAGTTGCGATGTTCGCACCACCTGCAGTCATCGTCCTCACGCGTGTGCACCGAGTGAATTTCGCCGCATCACTCCCTGGTATTAACCCGCGTTAAGCGTAGCTCATCCGCAAGTGTAGCGCTTTCGGGCTAGATGCGCTGGACAGACCCCGGAGTTGTCGGAGTGCAGATTTTCCCGCGGATCACGCGGGAAGGATTGCCCGTTCCCGGAGCGTACCCGCGCGCGCAACCTGAATTCCTGATTTCCCCTTCCCGAGTTTGCTTCCTGCGACGAGAACCGGCAAAGCCCATCGCTGCGCGATGCCCCTGCTCCACTCCGACGAAATCCAGATCCGCGACCCGTTCGTGCTGCCCGTGCCGGAGGATCATTGTTATTACCTCTACGGCACCACCGATCACGCGCCTTACCGTGAGAGGGAGTCGACTGGGTTCGACACCTATGTCAGCCGCGATCTTACCCTGTGGGAGGGGCCGTTCCCGGCGTTCCGTCCGCCGGCGGAATTCTGGGGACGCATCGATTTCTGGGCGCCCGAGGTGCACCGCTGGCAAGGACGGTTCTTCATGTTCGCGAGCTTCAAGGGAAGCGGACATCACCGGGGTACGCAGGTGCTGGTGGCCGATTCGCCACGGGGACCGTTCCGGCCGCACAGCCCGCTCGCGGTGACGCCGCCTGAGTGGGAATGCCTCGACGGCACGCTCTACGTCGCGCGGGACGGCCAGCCCTGGATGATCTTCAGCCGTGACTGGCCGCAGACCACCGTCGGCGCCTATGCCGCGCTGCCGCTGACGCCCGACCTCTCCGCCGCGGCGGGACCGGCGTTCGAGCTGTTCCGCGTCAATGCCGCGCCGTGGGTGGTCACGCCGCCATGGCAGGAGCAGCGCGCGACCGAGGGCCTGCCGCCCTGCTTCGTGGCCGACGGCGCGTTTCCTTTCCGCGCGGAGTATGGCGAACTCTGCCTGCTGTTCTCGAGCTGGGGGACGGACGGCTATGCCACCGGCATCGCCCGGTCGGCCAGCGGCGACCTGCGCGGGCCGTGGACATTCGACCCCGCACCGATCTTCGCGGCCAACGGCGGCCATGCGATGATCTTCCCCGATTTCGGCGGACAGATCCGTCTCACGCTCCACCAGCCAAATAATCCGCCTCCGGAGCGACCGCGCTTTTTTCCCTTCACACACGGACACCCGCTGCGCGCATGAAACGCGGTACGCATAGTTGAAAGTTGAAGGTTGAGAGTTGAAAGCAACGAGCCCGCCCGGTCGCTTCGCATCCGGCTTTCAAATTTCAACCCTCCACTTTCAGCTCGGTCAGCCCGGCTGAGCGCAGCGACAAAAAAAGCCGTCCGCGGTAAGCGGACGGCTTGAAGTCTGGCATCTGCGAGCGGATTACGGGGCGTAGGTGATCGTGCGGACGCCGGCGACGCCGGTGATCGTGATCGTCACACCCTGCGTGTAGGAGTCAGGATACGTCTCGTTCGCCACGAGGTTAAGCGCCTTCACGTAGTTCGCGGAGCCCACGAGGCTGCCGAGCGTGACCGTCGAGACACCATTCTCGAGGTAGTACTGGTCAGCCGCGGCGGAAAGCTGCCGGGCATTGTTGAGGACGGCCTTGTCCTGCGAGGACTGGCGGACCTTCTGGAACGCGGGAATCGCCATGGCGGCCAGGAGGCCGATGATGACGACGACGATCATGATTTCGACGAGGGTGAAACCCTGCTTGGAGTTCTTCATGGAATTTTTGGACGATGGTTTAGTAGATATTCACGCACCAGCGTGAGGGATAATGTAACGCTCCGGAAAAAATAATTCCGCAGGCGAATTTCAAGTCCGTTTTGGCGAAATTCCAAAAATGCATATGACTAGCTTGCATGGTGTTAGCACCCTCTTTGGCCAAACAATGCAGGCCGCGATTCCTGAATGACTGATGTGAGCCCTTTGCAACGGGTGGCAGCGTGAACGGGTCGCGGGAGCATGGAAGTCACCGGGCGGCGAAGGACCGGCGCTTGACGCGCTGCCGCCAATCCGCGTCTGCTTGTCCTCCAATATGTCCCGCAAAGTGAACGTCGGAATCGTCGGCTGCGGCAATATCAGCGACGCATACTTCATTGGCTCGAAGAAATTCGACATCCTGAACATCGTGGCTTGCGCCGACTTGGATCCGGCCCGGGCCCAGGCCAAGGCGGCCCAATATGGGATCCGCGCCTGTGCCACGGTGAAGGACCTGCTCAACGACCCCGAGGTTGAGGTCGTGGTGAATCTCACGGTTCCGAAGGCCCACGCCGAGGTGAACGTCCTCGCGCTCAAGGCCGGCAAACACGCGTACTGCGAGAAGCCGTTCGCGCTCAATTCCAAGGACGGCGCCAAGGTCCTCGCCCTGGCGGCCAAGAAAAACCTACTCGTCGGCAGCGCGCCCGACACGTTTCTCGGCGGCGGCATCCAAACCGCGCGCAAGGCGGTGGACGACGGCGCGATCGGCCGTCCGGTCGCCGCGCTGGCGTTCATGACCTGCCGCGGCCACGAGAGCTGGCATCCGAGCCCGCAGTTCTACTACCAGAAGGGCGGCGGCCCGATGTTCGACATGGGCCCCTACTACGTCACGGCGCTCGTCAATCTCCTTGGACCCGTCACCCGCGTCGCGGGCTCGACCTCCACCGCGTTCCCCGAGCGGCTCATCACCAGCCAGCCCCTGGCCGGCACGCGGGTGCCGGTGGAGACGCCCACGCACCTCACCGGCACGCTCGACTTCGCGGGTGGCGGCACGGGCACGCTCGTCATGAGTTTCGACACCTGGCCCTACCCGCTGCCCTGCCTCGTGCTATACGGCACGGAGAGCACGCTCGAGGTGCCGGACCCGAACAGCTTCGGCGGGCCGGTGCGGCTGCGCAGCAAGGACGGCAAGACCTACGACGAGCTGCCGCACACGCACACGACCGACCGCGGCCGCGGGGCCGGCGTCGCGGACATGGCCTACTCGATCCTCCGCCGCGACCGCGCGCACCGCGCCAGCGGCCAGCTCGCGCAGCACGTCGTCGAGATCATGGAGTCGTTCGAGAAGTCGTCCGTCTCCAACCGCCACGTGCTGCTCAAGACCACCTGCGCGCGCCCGGCGGCCCTGCCGGTCGGCCTCGGCGCCAACGAGCTCGACGCCTGATTTCCCTATGAAAAATGCCCTCATTGTCTGGGGTGGCTGGGATGGCCACGAACCGAAACAATGCGCCGACCTGTTCGCCGCCAAGCTCGCGGAGCGCGGCTTCAA
Source organism: uncultured Opitutia bacterium (assembly GCA_903825285.1). GTDB lineage: Bacteria > Verrucomicrobiota > Verrucomicrobiia > Opitutales > Opitutaceae > Opi-474. The sequence goes on from CAIJZY010000007.1 coordinate 90,341, forward strand.
GGTCGACGTTGCGAGCTCGCTCGACGCCTTCAACGACGCGTCGCGCCTCGCGGCCCTGTCCCTGATCGTGCCGATCTGGACGGGCGGCAGCCTGACACCCGAGCAGACCAAGAACGTGGTCGACGCGGTGCAGTCCGGCGTCGGCCTCGCGGGCTTTCACGGGGGCATGTGCGACGCCTTCCGCGGCAACATCGACTGGCACTGGATGACGGGCGGGCAGTTCCTCGCCCATCCGGACAACATGAAGGAGTACACGATCAACATCGTGAACAAGTCCGACCCGATCATGGCCGGGATGACCGACTTCAAGGTGCGCAGCGAGCAGTACTACATGTTCGTGGATCCGCGCAACGAGGTGCTCGCCACCACGACCCACCACTCCGTCAGCGCCCCCTGGACCAACGGGGTCGTCATGCCCTTCGTCTGGAAGAAGCTCCACGGCCGCGGCCGCGTCTTCTTCGCCGCGATGGGTCATGTCTGCGCCGAGTTTACCACCTACCCGCAGCAGCTGGAAATCACGCTGCGCGGCATGGCGTGGGCGGCGCGATAGCCGATCCGGCTCAGAGCACTTCCTTCGGCAGGTGCGGCATCAGTTGCTTGATGTCGCCGACCTTGTCGCGGTGACAGACGAGGATCGCGTCCGGGGTCTCGACCACGACGAGGTCGTTGACGCCGACGAGCGCGATCACGCGCCCGTTGCTCACGGCGATGTTGTTCGCCGCGCCGGCCGTGCTCACCACGTGGCCGCGATGGGTGTTGCCCGCGGCGTCGGCGGGCAGGTGCGCCGGCAGCGCCGTCCAGAGCCCGACATCGTCCCAGTCAAACTCCGCCAGCATCGTCTCCACGGCCGCGGCCTTCTCCATGATCGCGTAGTCCACGGAAACCTGGGGCTCGAGGGTCGGAAAGCGGAGCGCGAGGAAGCTCGAGGGATCCCCGTCGGGAAACTCCCGGATGAACGCCGCCAGCGCGGGCGCGTGCCGCTCCGCCTCGGCAAGAAACGCCGCCGTGCTCCACATGAACATGCCCGCGTTCCAGGCAAAGGTCCCGAGTTCGAGGTACCGGGCCGCGGCGGCCGCGTTGGGCTTCTCCACGAAGCGCACGACCCGGCGGAAGCCGTGGCCACCGGCCACGAGGTCGCCCACCTCGAGGTAGCCGAAGCCGGTCGCGGGATGCGTGGGCTTCACGGCAAAGGTCAGCAGCGACGACGACTGCGCCGCATGCGTCAGCCCGGTGCGCAGCTGCGTGGCGAAGGCCGCGGCGTCGCGGATGAAGGCGTCCGCCGGCAGCAGCGCCATCACCGCCTTCGGGTCGCGCGCCCGCACCAGTCCCGTGGCCAGCGCCGCCGCCGCCGCGGTGTCGCGCTTGGCGGGCTCGGCGATGATCTGCTCGGGCGGCAGCAACTCGGCCAGCGCCGCCCGGGTGGCGGCGAGCTGGACGGTGTTGGTGAGCACGAACACGTTGGCCCGCGGCACCACGCGCTCCACGCGCCGCACGGTCTCCTCGACCAGCGTGCGGTGGGAGAACAGCTTCAGCAGGTGCTTCGGCGTGCGCTGCCGGCTCATCGGCCAGAAGCGCTCGCCGCTTCCGCCGGCCATGATGCAGACATACGCGTGGGGTAGTTCCTTCATGCGGTCGCCGAGGTTCTCCCACTCCCGCGCCGCCGCGCCAAGCCTGATTGTTCGCGCACCGCACCCTTGCCTCGCTCCCGGCTCCTCGCTTTTGCTGGAGCACCCTTTGCCATGCCCTCCCCCACCCTCGCCGTCCAGCTGCGTTGCAACCATCTCGATCATCCCCTCGGCGTCCATGACGCCACGCCCCGCCTGAGCTGGCGGCTGGCCACCGACGGCCGCCGCGGCGCGCGGCAGACGGCCTACCGCGTCGTGGTCTCCACGCAGCGCCACGGCCCCGCCAACCTCTGGGACAGCGGCCGGGTGAAGTCCGACGCGACCACGCAGATCGCCTACCGCGGCCGCGCCCTCGGCTCGCGCCAGCGCGCCTGGTGGCGCGTGGAGGTCTGGGACGAGAAGAACCGCCGCAGCGAGAGCGCCCCGGCGTACTGGGAGGCCGGCCTGCTCGCGCGCGCCGACTGGCGCGGCCGCTGGATCGGAGCCGCCCTCGCCGGCGGCCCCGAGAACGGCGCCCCGAGCCCCTATCTCCGCACCATTTTCAACATCGGCAAAAAGGTCGTCTCCGCCCGCCTCTACGCCACCGCCCTCGGCCTGTACGAATTCCGCATCAACGGCCACCGCGTCGGGTCCGACGTCTTCACGCCCGGCTGGACGGAGTACAAGAAGCGCGTCCAGTACCAGGCCTACGACGTCACCAGCCTCCTCCGCTCCGGCGCCAACGCCGCGGGCGCCATCCTCGGCGACGGCTGGTACTGCGGCCACCTCGGCTGGCGCGAGCGCAATTACTACGGCGAGCGTCCGCAGCTGCTCGCCCAGCTGGTCCTGACCTTCTCCGACGGCTCCACGCAGGTCATCGCCACCGACAGCTCCTGGAAGACGGCCTTCGGCGCCATCGTCGAGTCCGACCTGATCAACGGCGAGACCCACGACGCGCGGCGCGAGCTGCACGGCTGGGACGAGCCGATCTACGACGACGGCGCGTGGGTGCCGGTCACCCTCGGCGAGGATCCCGGCATCGAGCTCGCGCCCACCCTGGGCCCGTGCGTGCGCGCCACGCAGGAGCTCAAGCCCATCGCCCCGCCCGTGAAGGCGGCGGCCTGGCCCTCCTCCAAGTGGATCTTCGACCTCGGCCAGAACATGGTCGGACGCGTCCGGCTCCACGTCCGCGGCCCCGCCGGCCAGGTCATCCGCCTGCGCTTCGGCGAGATGCTCAGCCCCGACGGCTCGCTCTACACGGACAACCTGCGCGAGGCCCGCCAGACCGACCACTACATCCTGCGCGGCGACCCGCGCGGCGAGACCTGGGAGTCAAAGTTCACGTTCCACGGCTTCCGCTACGTCGAGCTCCGCGGCCATCCCGAGCCCGAGGCCCTGCTGCCCGACGCCATCACCGGCATCGTGCTGCACAGCGACACGCCCCGCACCGGCACCTTCTCCTGCAGCGACCGCCTCATCAACCAGCTCCAGAGCAACATCGACTGGGGCCAGCGCGGCAATTTCCTCGAGGTCCCGACCGACTGCCCGCAGCGCAACGAGCGCCTGGGCTGGATGGGCGACGCCCAGGTCTTCTCCCGCACGGCCGCGTGGAACCGCGACGTCGCCGGTTTCTTCAGCAAGTGGATGCGCGACGTCGTGGACGCCCAGGGCGCCGAGGGCCAGATGCCCTCCGTGGCCCCGCACATCCACGGCGTGGGCGACGACGGCGGCCCCGCCTGGGCCGACGCCGCCGTGATCAGCCCGTGGACGATGTACCTCTGCTACGGCGACAAGGCGCTCCTCGCGCGGCACTTCGAGGCGCTCGCCCGCTTCGTCGGCTACCTCGAGGCCAAGGCCAAGGACCTGATCCGCTCGCATCCCGACACCAAGGTCTGGCACGGCTACGGCGACTGGCTCGCGCTCGACGGCAGCGGCAATGTCTTCGGCAACACGCCGAAGGACCTGATCGGCACCGCCATGTTCGCCTACAGCGCCGGGCTGCTCGCCAAGATGGCCCGCGTCCTCGGCCGCTCCGCGGAGGCCGCGCGCTACGAGCGGCTCACCGAGCGCGTCCGCCGCGCCTACCAGAAGCGCTTCCTCACCGGCGACGGCGTCGCCGCCGGGCTCACGCAGACGAGCTACGTGCTCACGCTCCAGTTCGACCTGGCGCCCGAGGCGATGCGTCCGAAGCTGATGAACGAGCTGCTCCGCGACATCGAGCAGCGCGGCAACAAGCTCACCACGGGCTTCGTCGGCGCCTCCTACCTGCCGCACGTGCTCTCGCGCTTCGGCCGCACCGACGTCGCCTACAAGCTCCTCCACCAGAAGGCCTGGCCTTCCTGGCTCTACGCGGTCACGCAGGGCGCGACCACGATCTGGGAGCGCTGGGACGGCTGGACCAAGGAAAACGGCTTCCAGGACAAGGGCATGAACTCGTTCAACCACTATGCGTACGGCGCCATCGGCTCCTGGCTCTACGCGGTGGTGGCGGGCGTCGATGTCGACCCGGCCCAGGCCGGCTACAAGCACATCCTCCTCGCGCCGCAGCCCGGCGGCGAGCTGACCTCCGCCCGCGGCACGCTGCAGAGCGTGCACGGCGAGATCCTGAGCAGCTGGAAGCTCCGCGCTGGCCGCTTTGAATGGGAGGTCATCGTGCCGCCCAACACCACCGCGTCCGCCACCTTCCCCGTCCCCGCCGGCGCCAAGCTCACCGAGGGCCGCACCACGCTCGCCAAGGCCGCCGGCATCACCGGCGTCCGCGATCGCCGCTGCACGCTGGCCGCGGGTCACTACCAGTTCACCGCGACCTGGAAGGCCTAGCGATTAGCGAGGGCGATTCCGGAATCACGACCAAGTCCGGAATCAGGGCGCCACGCGGAGGACGATTTTCCCGAATTGCCCTCCGCGCTCCATGAGCGCGAAGGCCTCGGCCGCCTGTTCCAGGGGCAGCACATCGCTGACCACGGGCTTCAGCTGGTGCATGCCGACGTACTGGGTCATCGCGGCAAACTCGGCCGGCGAGCCCATGGTCGAGCCCAGCACCGAGATCTGTCGCCAGAAAACCTTCCTCAGGGTGAACGACGCCGGGTTGCCGCGCGTGGCGCCGTAGTTCACCACCCGGCCGCCCGGGAGCGTCAAATCGATCAGCTCCGGGAAGCCCTCGCCGCCCGCGCTGTCGATCACCGCGTGGAAGCCGCCGGAGCGCTTCAGCAGGTCCGCGGCCCAGCCCGCCGTCGTGTAGTTCGCGCCGTCCTTCGCGCCGAGTGCGACGGCCCGCGCGAGCTTGTCCGCGCTGCTGGACGTCACCCAGACCTCCGCCCCGTGGTTCACGGCGAACACCAGCGCCAGCAGCGCCACGCCGCCGCCGATGCCCGTGATCAGCACGCGTTCGCCCGGCAGCACCGCCGCGCGGGTGACGACCGACCGCCACGCCGTGAGCCCGCCCAGCGGCAGGGCCGCGGCCTCCTCCCACGACAAATGCGCGGGACGCCCCGCCAGCTGGCTCGCCGGCACGCAGACGCGCTCCGCGAGGGTGCCGTCGCGGGGCAGGCCGAGGATCGAGAACTTCGGGCCCTGCGCGGCGGAATTCGCGCCCCAGTCGAGCGACGGGTTGATGATCACCTCGCGTCCCACCCAGGCGCGGTCGACGCCCGCGCCGACCGCCGCCACCACCCCCGCGCCGTCGGAGCCCGGGATGCACGGCCACTTCACGCCGGCATAGACGCCGGCCTTGATGTAGGCATCGCGGTGGTTGAGCGACGCGGCCTTGACCGCGACGACCGCCTCGCCCGCCGCCGGGACGGGATCGGGCACGGTCGCAAGTTTCATTTCGTTGGCCGCCGTGAACTGGATCGCACGCATGGAATGATTGGGATTGCGCTTACCCTCGCAGAAACCCGTAAAAACGAAAGCGCGGAGGCGATTCTGTGATCCAGATGTTGGCCCCCACGAAACATACGAAACACCCGAAAACAGAAGATTTCCGCGGATGGCTCGGATGATCTTGGATATAGGAGGACTGGTATCCCTATCCGATTTATCCGTGTTATCCGCGGGAAATTCCGGATCAGGCCTTCGCGCCCTTCGCGTACTTTGCGGTGAGAAAAATCTCCCGCCCGTCCGCGTTAACTGTCTGACTGGCCCCGTGCTGCTCGCCTTCCACAAGCCTTACGGCGTCCTCTCCCAGTTCACCCCCGAGCCAGGCTCGAAATGGCGGACGCTGGCGGAGTTCGGTCTGCCGCGCGACGTCTATGCGCTTGGCCGGCTCGACGCCGACTCCGAGGGCCTGCTGCTGCTAAGCGACGAGCCTGGCCTGAACACGCGCCTCCTCGACCCGGCGCAGGCCCACCGCCGCGAATACTGGGCCCAGGTCGAGCGGGAGCCCGACGACGCCTCCCTCGCCCGCCTGGAACGCGGCGGCCTGGTGATCGAGGACTACCGCACGCTCCCCTGCCGCGCTCGCCGGCTCGATCCCGCTCCTATCATCGCCCCGCGCGATCCACCCATTCGCTTCCGGAAGAACGTTCCAGACGCATGGATCGCCCTGGAGCTCATCGAGGGCAAGAACCGCCAGGTCCGTCGCATGACCGCCGCCATCGGCCATCCCACCCTGCGCCTCCTCCGCGTTCGCATCGGCGACTTCGCGCTCGGCGACCTGCTCCCGGGCAAGTGGCGCGAGCTCACCGCTCTGGAGCGCACGCAGATCCTGCAGGGAAGCTGAGGTTGTTTTTCCGCGGATGGCACGGATGGATGATGGGCCACACTCCGCTTCAGAGGTCTTTCCGTATCCGTGCCAGCCGCGTCATCCGCGGGAAAAATTGGACTCGGCCCGCGACCGGGCCGATTGCGGCGGCGGGTAATTTGGCTAGAGTTAGCTGCCTTCCGCAGCTAATCCTCCCTCACCATGTCAATGTATCCCCGATTTGGTGGCGCCTTTCCTCGGGCCGCGCGCCTGCTCTCACTGTTGGCCGCGGTCGGCGGGTTGGCCGGCTCCCTCCGCGGCAACATCGACGAGATCAACCGACTGATGATCACCACGGTCGACGTGACGAAGGAGGGCAAGGAGGTCGCGCCGCCAACGCCGGCGAACCCCGCCTACTACGTGCCGGTGGTCATCGGCTACAAGGAGCGGGGCGAGATCATCAAGCACTACGAGCGCCAGCCGCCGGAGGATGCGCTTCTCATCTTGCTGGCCACGAAGCTGGCCGATCAGGGCTACCTCCTGGCCTCGCGGGAACATCCCCCGAGCCTCACCATCACACTCGAATGGGGCACGATCGCCCCCATCTACATCCGGCGCAGCGTGCTCAACACCGGCGAGATGCGCATGATCATCCTCGGCGAGAGCCAGCGGGATGTCTCCACCCTGATGGCCGGCTACTCCGACGAGATGCGGAGCCTGGGCGCGCGGCATTACCTGCTCATTTCGGCCTTCCGCTACCAGCGCTCCGCCAAGACTCCGGACGTGCTGCTGTGGCGGGCGCATTCGACGACCGATGCGTGGGGCGAGTACCTCGAGAAACTCGTGACGCCCATGGTCAAGGCCGTCGCCCCCGGGTTCGGCCGGCCGCTGAAACCCGGCGCCGCCTGGCTCGATGAGCGCACCGGCAATGTCACGATCGGCGAGCTCAAGGTCATCGAGGACTCCGGCAAGAAATAGCGGCCGGGCCGTTTTTCACCGCGAAAGACGCCAAGCACGCACAGGGCGGACGCTTCGCGGTAATAAACCGTCTTCAACACACGCCTCACCACGCGCGCGCGTATTGGTTCGGCGCCGGCAGCGTGGGGGCCTGACCGAGCTCGCGGGCCGCGTGGGCCGGCCAGTAGGCATCGCGCAGCGACGCCCGCGCCAGCAGCACCAGGTCGGCGCGGCCCGCGCGGATGATCTCGTCGGCCTGCTTGGCCTCCGTGATCATCCCCACGGCGGCCGTGGCGATGCCCGCCTCGCGCCGGATGCGCTCGGCAAACTGAACCTGATAGCCCGGACCCACCGGAATCTTCGCCGTGGCCACGCCACCGCCCGAGCTGCAGTCCAGCAGGTCAACCCCCTCGGCCTTCAACCGGCGGGCCAGCTCGACCGACTGGTCGGCATCCCAGCCGCCCTCGGTCCAGTCGGTGCAGGACAGCCGCACCGTCAGCGGCAGATTTTCGGGCCAGACAGCGCGCACCGCCCGGGTCGTCTCGAGCAGGAACCGGATGCGGTTCTCAAAGCTGCCGCCATAGGCATCCGTGCGCTGGTTCGAGAGGGGCGATAGAAATTCATGGGAAAGGTAGCCGTGCGCCGAGTGCAGCTCGACCCACTCATAGCCCGCCGCCAGCGCGCGCTTCGCCGCCAAGGCGAAATCGCCCTGGATGCGCCGGATCTCCGGCACCGTCAGCTCCCGCGGCACGCGGCCCAGATCGCCCCCGAACGCCAGCGGGCTCGGCGCCAGCGGCGTCCAGCCGCCGGCCTCGTCCGCCAGATGCGCCCCGCCGTTCCACGGCAGGGCCGCGCCGGCCTTGCGCCCGGCGTGCGCCAGCTGGATGCCCGGGACGGCCCCGTGGTGCTTCTGGAAACGCGTGATGCGGCTGAGCGGCTCAATGTGCTCCTCGCCCCAGATGCCGGCGTCGCCCGGGGTGATGCGCCCCTCCGGCGACACCGCCGTGGCCTCCGCGATGATCAGGCCCGCGCCGCCGACGGCGCGCGCGCCGAGGTGGACGAGGTGCCAGTCCGTGGCCAGTCCGTCGGTGGACGAATACTGGCACATCGGGGAGATGCCGATGCGGTTGCGGAGCGTGATGGACCTGAGCGTGAGGGGGGCGAAGAGATGCGACATGGTCGAAGCGCAGCCAAGCGGCCCCCGGACGAATTAGCAAACCACGCCGCGCGGTCTCAGCCCAGCAGCGGCTGGAACTCCGCGTGGCGCTGGATGAACGTCGCGACGTAGCTGCACTGCGGCACGACCCGGCGGCCCTCCGCCCTCGCCCACTCCAGCCCGGCGCGGACGAGACGCTCGGCCAGGCCGCGCCCCCGCAGTTCCGGCGGCACGAAGGTGTGGGTGAAGATGACGCGGCCGTCCGCCAGCTCATACTCCGCGACCGCGGTGAAGGCCTCCACCTGGACCACGAAGCGCTGCGCGGCAGGCTCGTGGAGCACGGGCGGGACGGCGGCGGGCGAGCTCATGGGCTAGCGCTTGAACGGCAGGTAGCGCCGGGCGAGCGTGGCGAATTCATCGCGGCCCTCGACGCGGAGCAGCCAGATCCCCGCGGCGTAGACGGCCACGCCCAGCGGAATGATCCCCACCACGGTGATCAGGTCGGTCGGGCGCTGGTGGAGGTGCGCGCCGCGCAGCAGGTGCCAGCCGCCGAATACGACCAGGCTCATCAGGGCCGTGGCGGCGAGGACCTTGCCCACGGTCCGCCAGAGGTCGCCGAACTCCATGCCCGGGAGCGCGCGAACCAGCAGCCGCTGCATCAGGAGGGTTTGGATGATGATCGCCACCGTGCTGGCCAGCACCAGGCCGGGCGCGCCGAGGACGTCCTTCAGCCACCAGCTCAGCCCGAGGTTCACGACGAAGCTCAGCGCCGCCAGCTTCACCGGCGTCACCGTGTCCTTCACGGCGTAAAAGGCGCGCGTCGTCAGGCTCACCACCGAGAAGAACGGCATGCCCACGGCAAACAGCGCGAGCAGCGGCACCATGGCCCGCGTGTCGGCGGCGACGAAGCGCCCGTGCTGGAACAGCAGCCGCACGATCGGCTCGCTGAGCAGCGCCAGCCCGGCGGCCGCCGGCAGGTTGATGATCAGGATCAGGCGCACGCCCTTGCGGTAGTCCTCCGCCATGTGCACGAAGTCCCGCGCCACCGCGTGCCGGGCGATCAGCGGGTAGACCACCGTGGCCACCGCGATGGCGAAGACGCCGATGGGCAGCTCCATCAGCCGGTTCGCCGAGAAGAGCAGCGCGGCCGAGGACTCGTCGATCGAGAAGGCGAACAGCCGCGAGATGTAGACGTTGATCTGGTAGATCGCGGACCCGAACAGGCCCGGCGCCATCAGCGCCACGATCTCGCGCACCCGCGGGGACCGGCCCAGGTCGAAGCGCGGCCGCCAGCCGTCGCGCATCAGCACGCCCGCCGGCACCAGCATCTGCAGCAGCCCGCCGGCCAGCACGCCCGCGCAGAGCCAGTGCATCCGGCCCAGCTCGGTGTGCGCCAGGTTCCAGCCGGCCCCGCCCAGCGAGGCAATCATGGTCAGGTTGAGCCAGATCGGCGACAGTGCCGGTTCCGTGAACCGCTCAAACACGTTCAGCGTGGCGTTGAGCGCGGCCGCGAGGCAGATCATCGCGAGGTACGGGAAGAGGATCGCGGTGAGGTCCGCGGCAAGGTACCAGCGCTCGGGCTGGCCGGCGAACATCCGCGATTGGCTGAAGCCCAGCATCGCCACCAGGACCATGCCGCCGGTGACAACCGCCAGCCAGCTCACGACCTTGTTCAGCAGGTCCAGCGCGCCCTCGCGTCCGCTCTCGTGCAGCTCGTCCTGCAGCGTGGGCACGAACGCCGCCGTCAGCGAGCCCTCGCCCAGCAGCCGGCGGAACAGGTTCGGCAGGCTGAAGGCCGTGACGAACGCCGAGTAGTACTCGCCCGTCCCGAAGATCGCCAGGGCCAGCGTGTCGCGCATTAGGCCCAGCACCCGCGACACCACGGTCAGCAGGGAGACGATGCCGATGTTCTGGAGCTTCTTCGACACGCGCGGAGTGTCCCGGCCGCGGCGCGGCCGGGCAAGTCCTTAACCGCCCGCGCGGCTCACGACTGCGGCATCGAGAGCTTCAGCGTGGCGCCGTCGATCGTGACGTCCGCCAGCTTGCCCCATGCCTCGACGAGGTCCGCCGGGAAGCGCTGCGCGCCGAGAAACTTGCCCACCACGGCCCCGCTCACGCCCGGCAGGCGCTGCATGGGGCACGAGCCGACGTAGAGCGTGGACGGCGCGAAGACGAAGCGGTCGCCCGACTTCTCGAAGGTGCCGGTCGCCTGGACGAGGAAGGTGGCGTCGAGCCCGACGAGCGCGTAGCGCACGCGCACCGGGACCGTGACCTGCAGGGTGCCCTCGTGGAGGCGGAAGTTGAGCGCGCCGGGCGTGAGCACCTCGGCGGGCTCGGCGGCCGCGACCGGGGCCGGGGCCTTGCTGCCGGGGGCCTTGCCCGCGGGGGCGGAGGGCGGCATGGCGGCGAAGTTGAGCTCGTCCTCGACCACCGCGATCGAGCCGCCCGCGAGGAAGATCTTCTGCTTGGACGCGACGCGGCGGGCCTTGGCGGAATCATGCGAGCCCTCGATGTAGTAGACCTGGTCGGCGACGGGCTCCTTCGGGAGCTCCTTGACCTGCACCACGGGCTTGAAGACGAGGTAGGCCGCCGCGAGGACGACGCCAAGGGCCAGGCTGAGGCAGGCCCCGAGGATGACTTCCATCCAGCTGGGGCCGTTGAGGGCGCGATCGAGTTTCTTGCTCATGGGGTGAAAGTCACTTGGCCGCCACGGCCGGTGCCGCGGGGGCGGACGCGGCCTTGTCGCCGCCGGACTTCTCCGGCGCCTTGGGCTTGGCCTTGTAATCGGTGATGTAGAAGCCCGAGCCCTTGAAGATCAGCCCCGCGCCGCCGCCGATCAGGCGTTTCACGCCCTTCTTCTTGCACTTCGGGCACAGGGTCACGGGCGCGTCGCGCATCGACTGGAACAGCTCAAAGGCGTGGCCGCATTTCGGGCAGGCGTACTCGTAGGTGGGCATCGGAAAAACCAAGGTCTTATGGTTTGGAGATCCGCCGTTGGCGAGTCCCTTCTGGCCGACGGGCGCCGCCGGCCGGCCGCCGATGCGGGGGATTGCGCCGGGACCGGTTTTGGCCCACGCAAGGGGGCGATGGATTTTCCCGCCAAACTCAAACGCCTGGTGGACCGCGTCGAGCGCGGGCTCGACCTGCATCTGCCGCCCGCGGCCACCCGGCCCGCCCGCCTGCACGAGGCGATGCGCTACAGCCTCCAGGCCGGCGGCAAGCGCCTGCGGCCCGTGCTGGTGCTGGCGGTGCATGAGCTCCTCGCGGGACAAAATGCCAAGGCCCAGGGGCCAGGGGCCAAATCGACCCCGGCCGACCCGTTGGCCGCGGCGGTCGCCATCGAGTGCCTGCACACCTACTCGCTGATCCACGACGACCTGCCGTGCATGGACAACGACGACCTGCGCCGCGGCCGGCCCACGGCGCACCGGCAGTTCGACGAGGCTACGGCGCTGCTCGCGGGCGACGCGCTGCTCACCCATGCGTTCGCGCTGCTTGCGGAGGCGTATGCGGATCGCCCCGTGCTGGCCCACGCCCTCGTCCGCGAGCTGGCCGACGCGGCCGGCAGCCGCCGGCTTATCGGCGGCCAGATGGCGGACGTGCTGGCCGAGAAGCACGCCACCGCGACGGCCGACGACCTCGAGTTCATCCACCGCAACAAGACCGCCGCCATGATCGAGGCCGCGCTGGTCATGGGCGGACTCGCCGCCGAGGCGGGACCCGCGCCGCTGGCCACCCTGCGCCGCCTCGGACAGCACCTGGGCCTGGCCTTCCAGATCGTGGACGACGTCCTGGATGCCACCGCCGACACGGCCACGCTCGGCAAGACCGCCGGGAAGGACGCCCAGGCCGGCAAGGTCACCTTCGTAAAACTCCATGGCCTCGCCGAGTCCCGCCGGCTCGCCCAGGTCCACTCCGACGCCGCCCGCGCCGCACTGGCCGACCTGCCGGGCGACCCGGCCTTCCTGGGCGCCCTGATCGAGTCCATGGCCGCGCGCAATAAATAGCGCCTGCTCACCTGTAACGTGCGTATTTCCCCGCCCCATGTCCGGGGTTGAAATCCCGCCCAAGTCGGAGAAACTAACGTCGTTCCCGTGGCCACCCAACGCACCAAAGAGCATCCAATCCGCGAGCTGCTGCTGCATGGGCAGCACCCGTTTCCCAAGGACATGGAGGAAATGATCCTGCGGCTGAACCTGAAGCCGAACGCGATCTCGGCCGAGATTGCGCTGGATGCCTACGACTGGGAGCGCGGCGAGCAGCTCGAACGCGGCCGCAAGAAGCTGCACGCGCTGTGCGCGCTGCACGGCGTCTGAGCGGGATTACAGCTCCGCGCTCAAAGGCCCTTTGTTTCCGATCACGCGCCGGTTGATCGTCTCAACATTCGGGGACCCATGACGGATGCAAAGTACTCCGAGGTGTTCGCCGGACTGCGCGCGATCCTGTCGCGGCACGTCGGCTCGCTGACCATCGCGGAAGACCGTCCCGGCCGCTACTGCCTCACCGGCGGATGTCATCCCACGCACCGGACGCCCCTGCCGATCGCCTGGGTCCAGGTGGGCAAGGCGTACGTGAGCTTTCATCACATGGGCGTCTATGTCCGCCCCGACCTGCTCCAGGGAGCCTCCCAGGCGCTGCGGGCGCGCATGCAGGGGAAGTCATGCTTCAACTTCACCACGGTCGACCCGGTGCTGTTCGCGGAGCTCGAGACGCTCACCGTGCGGGCCTTTGCGGCGTTCCGGAACGCTCCCTTCATGAAAGGCGAGACCGACCGAAAGCGGGCGGGGACGAACGCCCAGCGCCAAAGCAAAGGGAGCCGCCCGCCGACCCGAGGGCGAGGGCGAGGGCGAGTGGCGCGTTAAGCGTTCAGCGCGGGATGTTGGGCGCGGGACGTTTGTCCCCCGCCCTGCAATCGCGTCACTCTCCGCGGCGGGTTACTTGATCGCCGCCGCCGCGCGGATCAGCTCCACGAAGCTGCGGGCCTCGAGCGAGGCGCCGCCGATGAGACCGCCGTCGATGTCCTTCTGCGCGAGCAGCTCGGGGGCGTTCGCCGGCTTCATCGAGCCGCCGTAGAGGATGCGGACGCGCTGCGCGACCGGCTCGGCGAAGAGCTTCACGAGCAGCCCGCGGATGAAGGCGTGCACCTCCTGCGCCTGGTCGGTGGTCGCCACCTTGCCGGTGCCGATCGCCCAGACGGGCTCATAGGCGACGACGAGGGCGGCCGCCTGCTCCTTGCTGACGCCCTGCAGCCCGGCCTCGAGCTGGGTCTGCACGACCTTGAGCGTGGTGCCCGCCTCGCGCTCGGCGAGTGACTCGCCGACGCAGAGGATGGGCTTGAGCTGGTTCTTCAGCGCGGCGAGGACCTTCTGGTTGATGAAGGCGTCCGTCTCGCCGAACAGGCTGCGGCGCTCGCTGTGGCCGATGATGGCGTGCGTGGTGAACAGCGCGCGGAGCATCGGGGCGGAGACCTCGCCGGTGAAGGCGCCGCTGGCCTCGGGGTGCAGGTTCTGCGCGCCGAGCTTCACGGTCGAGCCGTCGAGGACCTTCGCCACCGCGTCGAGCGCGGTGAATGGCGGGCACACGACGACGTCGACATCGGTCTGCTTGCCGACGGTGGCGACGAGCTCGGCCACGAGGGCCGCGCCGTCGGCCGGCGTCTTGTTCATTTTCCAGTTACCGGCGATGAGTTTTTTGCGGAGCATGATGGAGGGAGGGTGAAATCAGTTTTCGAGGAAGGCGACTCCGGGCAGCACCTTGCCCTCAAGGTACTCGAGGCTGGCGCCGCCGCCAGTGGAGCAGTGCGTGACCTTGCCGGCCACCTTGAATTTCTTCGCGGCCGTGGCGGTGTCGCCGCCGCCCACGACGGTGGTTGCGCCGCGCGCGGTCGCCTCGGCCACGGCCTCGGCCATGGCCTTGGTCGCGCCGGCGAACTTGTCGAACTCGAACACGCCCGCGGGGCCGTTCCACACGATGGTGTTGGCGCGCCGGATGGCGTCGCGGTAGAGCTCGATCGACTTCGGGCCGGCGTCCAGGCCCATCCAGCCGGCGGGGATGCCCGTGGCGTCGGTCGCGGCCTGGGTGTTGGCGCTGGCGTCGAACTTGTCGGCACAGACGTAGTCCACGGGGAAGATCAGCTTCACGTGGCGGGCCTTGGCCTCGTCGGACAGCTGCTGCACGATCTTGGCGCCCTCGGGGTCGAAGAGGCTCTCGCCGATGGCCATGCCGTCGATGACCTTCTTGAAGGTGTAGGCCATGCCGCCGCCGATGATGATCTCGTCGGCCTTGCCGAGCAGATTGCGGATCAGCGGGATCTTGTCGGCGATCTTCGCGCCGCCGAGGATGGCGAGCAGCGGGCGCTGCGGGTGCTCGAGCACCGCGCCGAAGGCCTTCAGCTCGGCCTCCATCAGGAAGCCGGCGGCCTTCTGCGGCAGCGTGATGCCGACCATCGAGGAGTGCGCGCGGTGGGCGGTGCCGAAGGCGTCGTTGACGTAGACGTCGCCGAGCTTCGAGAGCCCCGCGCGGAAGGCCGCGACGGCCTGCGGGTCGGCCTTCACCGAGGTGCCGTCCTCATGCTTGATCTTGCCCTCCTCCTCGATGTGAAAGCGGAGGTTCTCGAGCAGCAGCACCTGGCCGGGCTGCAGCGCGGCCGCGGCCTGCTCGGCCACGGGCCCGACGCAGTCCGCGGCGAACGCCACGGGCCGGCCGAGGAGCTTGGCCAGCTCGGTCGCGACGTGTGCGAGCGAGTATTTCGCGATGACCTTGCCGTCGGGCCGGCCGAGGTGGCTCATGAGGACCACCGAGGCGCCCTGGGCCAGGGCGTGCTGGATCGTGGGCAGGGCCGCGACGATGCGCTGGTTGTTGGTGATCGCCCCGGTCGCCTTGTCCTGCGGGACATTGAAGTCGACGCGCATGAGGACGCGCTGGCCGGCCAGGGAGAGATCGCGGATGGATTTGAACTTGGGCATGGTGGAATTCGGAGTTCGGTGATCGACGGGCGGAGATCGGCCATGGGCAAACGACCGAGGGAAAGACTGGGCCGCGGACAAAAAAAGAGCGAGTAGCGAGGCGCGGAACGAGCAATTATCATGCTCGCTACTCGCGACCCGCTACTCGCTACTTTGGGCGCGCCGGGGCTTACAGGCTGGCGGCGATTTTCTGGGTCAGCTCGACGACGCGGTTGGAATAGCCCCACTCGTTGTCATACCAGCTCACCAGCTTGAAGAAGCGGCTGTTGAGCTCGATGGACGAGCCGGCGTCGTAGATCGACGAGAGCTTCTCGTGGATGAAGTCGGACGACACGACCTCGTCCTCCGTGTAGCCGAGGATGCCCTTGAGATAGGTCTCGGAGGCGGCCTTCAGCTTGGCGTTGATCTCCTTGAGGGAGGTCTCCTTCACGGTGCGGACAGTGAGGTCGACGACGGACACCGTCGGGGTCGGCACGCGGAACGACATGCCGGTGAGCTTGCCCTTCACCTCGGGGCACACGAGGCCGACGGCCTTCGCCGCGCCGGTGCTGGCCGGGATGATGTTGATCGCGGCGGAGCGCCCGCCCTTCCAGTCCTTCTTGGAGGGGCCGTCCACCGTCTTCTGCGTCGCGGTGTAGGAGTGGACCGTCGTCATGAGGCCTTCCTCGATGCCGAAGCCCTCCTTGAGCAGCACGTGGACCAGCGGCGCCAGGCAGTTGGTCGTGCAGGAGGCGTTGGAGATGATGTGATGCTTGGTCTTGTCATACTTCCCGTCGTTCACGCCGAGCACGAGGGTGATGTCCTCGCCCTTGCCGGGCGCGGAGATGATGACCTTCTTGGCGCCGGCGGCGAGGTGGCCCTTGGCCTTCTCCGCGTCGGTGAAGAGGCCGGTGGACTCGATGACCACCTGCACGCCGAGGGCGGCCCACGGCAGCTCGGCCGGGGTCTTCGCGCTCACGACCTTGATCTCGCGGCCGTTGACGACGAGGACGTCGTCGTCGGCCTTGTCCGGGGCGGACTTCTTCGAGTCGACGGAGCCCGCGAACCGGCCCTGCGAGGAGTCATATTTGAGGAGATAGGCCAGGTTGTCCGCCGGCACGATGTCGCCGACGGCCACGACGTCCAGCGTCGTGCCGAGGAGCCCTTGTTCGACAAGGGCCCGGAATACGAGGCGGCCGATGCGGCCGAAACCATTGATAGCGACTTTGACTGCCATGGGATTTTCTAGGTTAAGGATGATGAAGACAGACCGGGTGAAAGTAAGCCCCGACCCCGTTTTCTGGCAAGGGACTTTTCCCTTTATGTCCCGGTATTCCACGCCGGGACCGAACGTCGTTCGCGGCTTATAACTGCGCCGCCCGCGCCGGTCAGGCCTCGCTGGCCCAGAGGCCGCAGCCGAGCGCGGGCACGAACAGCTCCGCCTCGACCGGCTGGCTGGCCGCGGACGAGCCGTCCGGGAAGAACACCTCGTGGTCGGCCAGCTGGCGCCAGGTGAAGCCGGTGACGCTGTCGGGCAGGCGGCGGAAGACATCGCTGGACGTGGGATTGACGGCGAAGAGCAGCCGCTCGGGTCCCTGCGAATGGTCGGCGTTGTAGACCACGGCGAAGGCCGGCGAGTCCGCCGCCGCGTGGAACTGGAAGAAGCCCTCGCCCGGCCGCGAGTGCTGGCGCAGCAGCCGGCCGCGCGGGCTGCGGCGGAAGGCGATCCAGCCGGCGAAGTAGGCGTGCGTGCCGAGGTAGCGGTACAGCCGGCGGTAATCGAGGGCGTTGAGGTCGCCGCGCTGGTACGTGTTGCCGACGCCGCGCTTCGAGCGCAGGAAGTCCTGGCCCGCCGCGAGCATCGGGATGCCAAGCGACATGAACAGCAGCGCGGCCATGAGGTGCGTGCGGCGCCGGTCGTTGCCCGTGGGGCTCGAGCCGTCGAAGCCCGGGTTCTCCGTGATGAGGTCGATCCACGCCCGGTCGTCGTGGGACTCGGTGTAGTTCACGGTCTGCGCCGGCCACTTGGCGAAGAACCACGGCGAGCCCTTGAGGAAATACTCCATGCGCTCCGCGCCCCCGCCGCCGCGGACATAGTCGCGGACGAAATCCCGGTAGCCGTCGTTCCACGACGCCCAGCCGGTGTCGCGCAGCACGCCGGCGATGTGCCCGCGGAAGCTCCAGGGCTCGGCCAGCAGGATCACGCTGGGCTTGGCCCGCTTGAGCGCGGCCTCGACGTCGCGGAGCACCTCGACGCCGAGGAGCTCGGCCAGGTCGAAGCGGAAGCCGTCCACGCCGTACGCCTCAATCAAGTGGAGGCAGCTGTCGATGATCAGGCGCCGGGCCATCGCCGCGCGCGCCCGCAGGTCGTTGCCGCAGCCGCTCCAGTTGGCGAGCCGCCCGGCCGCATCCTGCTCGAAGTAATACAGGCGGTCGATGAACCGCAGGTGCGCCGGCTCGCCGACGTGGTTGAACACGACGTCGAGGATGACCGCGAGGCCGCGGCGGTGGCAGGCGCGCACCAGCTCCTGCAGCTCGCGCACGCCGGAGGCGGCCGCGGGCGCGAGGGCGTAGGCGCTCGCGGGCGCGAAATAATTGTTCGTCATGTACCCCCAGTGGTACTCCTCGGTCGTGCGGTTATCGAACTCCTGCACGGGCTGCAGCTCCACGGCGTTCACGCCGAGGTGGTGCAGGTAGAATTCCGGGCTCTCCACCCACTTCCGCAGCCCGGTGAACCCGCGCCGCTCCGCCGCGGTCGCCTTCACGGGGGCGTTCGCCGCCAGGTCGCGGACATGCGCCTCGGCGATGATGAGGTCATGCCAGGCCGGGGGCTGGAAATGCCGGTCGCCCTCCCCCACCCACGCCGCGTCCAGCACGATGCCCGGGCCCTCGCGCCCCACGGCCGCCAGGGCATATGGATCGAGCACGCGCACCGCCGGATCGAAGCCGCCCGAGCCGTCGCGCACGCCGTCCACGTGGTACCAGTACAGCCAGCCGTGCAGGTTGCGGTTCAGCGTCGCCTCCCACACGCCCGCCGCGCCGTCCGCGTCCGACCGGCGCGCAAGCTCAAAGGTCTGCGCGTCCCCGCCGCCCGCCGGCCCCAGCCCGAGCGTGACCGACCGGGCCCGCGGGGCAAAGAGCCGGAACACCGTGGCCGACCCGCGCACGAGCGCGCCGAGCGGCAGGTCCGTCTTGAGCGCGAAAAAGAAATTTCCCGGCACCAGCGGCACGCCGGCCTGCACCTCAGGGGCGTCCGACCAGATGACCATCCGCGGCTGCGCCAGGTCCAGCGGCGCGCCGAGCGCGAACTGCCAGAGGTGCCGGCCGGTGCGGGCCGGGTCGAGCACGCGGTTGAGGTTGCCCTGCTCGTCCCGCACGACGTTCGGCGCATCGTCCGGCGGCACGAGCCACTGGTGCTCGCCGGTCACGAACTTGAAGCGCTGCCCGCCCGCCAGGAACCGCGCGGCCTCCCCCGTCCACTGCAGCACGCGCTCGCCGTCGAGCTCCGCCGGCTGCATCCGCCACTCCTCCGCGCCGATCGCCGCCTGCCAGCCGTTGAAGTCGCCCGCCAGGTACACCTGGTCGCGCGCCGGATCGATGGCGCAGCCAAACTCCAGGGGATACACGAAGGTGATCCCGCCGCCGGCGTTCAGGAAATACCCGTGCGCGCGGCCCGTCACCCGCCCGGGCGCCGGCGCCAGCGCGGCGGGGACGGGACACTGCTCGCCGAGCGTGAACCGGGGCAGCACCGCTTCCTTCCAGTCCCGATCCAGCTCGACAATGCCCGTGGAGAGCGACTCGAGCCAGGACCGGACGATGCGGTGCGGATAGGCAGCCATGGAGAAAGCACAGCATCCTCCGCGCCGCGCGGCGGACAAGCTGGAAACTCGCCGCGGGCGGTTACGATCCGGGGGCGAACGCGTCGCGCACCGGCTGGCCGTCAAGGTACGGCGGCAGCGGCAGGCCCAGCAGCCAGCACGCCGTCGCGCCGGTGTCCTCCGTCCGGACCTCGATCCGCACGTTCTGCGTCAGGTCGTAGCCGGGTCGGACCCCGGGGCCGACCGCGACCCAGGGAATGTGACGGCTGCGGGGATCCTCGCCGCCGTGCGTCCGGCCCGCGCCGCCGTGGTCCGCCGAGAGCACCACAACAGTGGAGCCGCGCATCCCCGCGCGCTCGAGCGCGGCGAACACCTGCTCAATCGCGCGGTCGGTCCGCGCGATCTGCGCGAGCTGCTCCGGGGAGCCCCAGCCCTTCGCGTGGCCGACGACGTCCACGTCGGGAAAGTGGATGCACATCAGCGCGGGCCGGAAGGCCGTGATGATCTTGGCCGCCTCGGCCGCGACCTCCTCGTCGCTGCACTTCCCGCCCGCCGCCGGCAGGAAGACGTGCGTGACCGCGCCGGAAGGGGCGAGCGCGACAAACTTGGATTTCCCCGCCACCAGCGCCGTGTCGTAGCCCGCGCGCGTGGCCATTTCCAGCACCGTCGGCACCGCCGGGTAGGCCTGCTTGCCCGCCGGCAGGTCGCGGTTCCAGTCCACGTGGTGCTTGGCCGGGCTCACCCCCGTCAGCATGCTCGTGCACGACGGCAGCGTGATCGCCACCGAGGTGGTCCGCGCCCAGAACGTGTAGGCGCCCGTCCGCGCCATCGCATGGATCGTCGGCGTGTCCGCCAGCAGCGCGCAGTCGGGCCGCAGCCCGTCCACGATCAGGATCACCACATGCTCGATCTGGGGCCGCGGCCGCACCGGGGTCGCCATGGCGGCCGTCCGGGACGCCGGCGACAGCAGCACCGCGGCCACCATCAGGACGGCGGAGGAGACGTGTCTCATGAAGATTCCACTATTGGCTCCGCCGCGGCCGCAGCAAGCGGTTTGCTTTGACAAAGCCGGGCCCGGGCGCGTCGTTTTGCCGCATTTCCCACGCCTGGAAGGCCAGGGCAACCGGACCAGAAAACCATGAATCCCATCCGCCGCCCGAGTTCGGGCTTTCACCTCCTGATTCGCCTGGCCGTCGGCCTGCTCCTGCTCGCCCCTTGGCTGGCGACCGCGGGCCGGGCCGCCGATGCCGACAGCGAGCTGAAGCTCGTCGTCATCCTGACGCGCCACGGCGTGCGTTCGCCGCTGCGCACGAATGAGCAGCTCGGGCAATACTCGGCGGAACCCTGGCCCGCCTGGTCTGTGGCGCCCGGCATCCTCACCCCGCACGGCAAGCAGGAGATGCTGCTCATGGGGGCCTATTATCGGATGCGCTTGATCGACGAGGGGCTGCTCACCGGCCGCGTGGCCGACGACCTGCCGCGGATCTATTTCCGCTCGGACAGCGACCAGCGCACCATGGAGACGGCGCGGGACTTGGCGGCAGGACTTGTCCCCGGCACCGACCCGGACCCGCACGCCCTGCCGCACCAGCAGGCGGATCCGCTCTTTCAGCCGGTGAAGCTTAATCTCGGTTCGCCGGACCGCAACGCCGGCGTGGCGGCCGTGCTCGGCCGCGTCGGGCACGATCCGGCGAATGTCATCCGGGCCAACCGCGCGGCCTTCCTCGCCCTGCAGCAGGTGCTCCTGGGGCCGTCGGGCGTGACGCCCGCCGGCAAGATCAACCTGCTCGACCTGCCCTCCGAGGTGCAGCCCGGCAAGCTCGACCACACCGTGGGGTTCGAGGGCCCGCTGCATGTCGCGGAGCAGATCGTGGACGCCCTCATCCTGGAGTACGCGGAGGGCCTGCCCATGTCGCAGGTCGGCTGGGGCCGCCTGTCCCCCGAGACGCTCACGCAGCTGATCCAGCTGCACGCGCTGCACTTTGACCTGGTCGGGGCGACGTTCTATCCCGCCCAGGTGCAGGGCTCGAACCTCTCCAGCCATCTGCTCGACACGCTCGACCAGGCGGCCACGGGCCAGGCCCGCGCCGGCGCCTTCGGTCACCCCGGCCAGAACGTGGTGGTGGTGGTCGGACACGACACCAACATCGCGAACCTCGGCGGGCTGCTCGGACTCGGCTGGTGGCTGCCCGGCACGCAGGCCAATCCCGTCCTGCCCGGCGGCGCCCTCGTCTTCGAACTGCGCCAGCGCCGCAGCGACGGAAAGAAGGTTGTGCGGACCTACTACGTCAGCCAGACCCTGCTGCAGACGCGCGAGCTGAGCCCCCTCACGCTGGAGCACCCGCCCGCCCTCGCCCCGATCTACGTCCCAAACTGCAGCGAGCCCGGCCCGACCTGCGACGTGCCCCTGGAGAAATTCACCGCGCTGCTCCGGCGCGTCATCGATCCCCGCTACGTGGTGCCCGGCGCCCCCTAGCCCGCCGTCTTTCCCGCAGTGCCCGCCGAACGCATCCTCGTCGCCCTCTCCGGCGGAGTCGACAGCTCCGTCGCCGCGCTCCTGCTCAAGGAGCAGGGACACGACCTCGTCGGCGCGTACATGAAGAACTGGATCAACGAGGACGAGGTGATCGGCCATTGCCCGTGGCAGCAGGACATCGCGGATGCCCGGGCCGTCAGCGAGCAGCTCGGCATCGAGTTCCGCGTCGTGAACCTCATGGCCGAATACCGCGAGCGCGTCGTGGCGTACCTCCTTGACGGCTACGCCCGGGGCCTCACGCCCAACCCGGACATCATGTGCAACCGCGAGATCAAGTTCGGCGTGTTCCGCGCCTGGGCGCGCGAGCACGGCTTCGCCGGCGTGGCGACGGGGCACTACGCGCGGCGCCTCGCCCAGTCCGACGGCACCTTCGCGCTGCACGAGGGCGCCGACGCGAACAAGGACCAGTCCTACTTCCTCGCGCTGCTCAGCCAGGCCCAGCTTGCCGACGCGCGCTTCCCGGTGGGCCATCTCGCGAAGCCCGAACTGCGCCGCCTCGCGCGCGCCGCCGGGCTCCCCACCGCCGACAAGAAGGACAGCCAGGGCATCTGCTTCATCGGCGAGGTGAAGATGGCGGACTTCCTGCGCGCCTACGTGCCCGACGCGCCCGGCCCGATCGTGCGGGCGCACGACGGCCGCGAGCTCGGCCAGCACCGCGGGCTGCACTTCTACACGCTCGGCCAACGCCGCGGCATCGGCGTGCCCTCGAACACCGACCACGAGGCCTACGTCGTCGTCGGCAAGCGCGCGTCCGACCGCGCCCTGCTCGTCGCCTTCGACCACCCCGACGCGCCCGGGCTGTTCCAGGACGCGGTGCGCGTGCACTCCCTGAGCTGGCTCGGCGCGCCGGTGGAGGCGCCCCGCGCCCTCGAGGGCCGCGTGCGGTACCGCGACCCGCGCGTCGCGCTGGAGTTCATCCCCGAGGGCGGCGGCACGGCCCTGGTCCGCTTCCACGAGCCGCAGCGCGGCCTCGCGGCCGGCCAGATCCTCGCCCTCTACGACGGCGACCGCCTGCTCGGCGGCGGCGTGTACCAGTGACCGCGGCCGGCGGGGCGCGCCGCAATACGCGTGACGCGTCCCGGGTTTCTCCCACGATGCCGCCATGAACGCGAAGGGCCTGCTCGCCGGCCTCGGCCGCCTGGCCGGGCGCGAGGCGCTATATCCCGACCTCCGCCGCGCCCTGCGCACGACGGCCGCGTTCATGGCGCCGCTGGTGCTCGCGCAACTCGGGCTGATCACCGGGCCCGCGGCCTTCGCGGCCATCGCCGCGCAGAACATCGCCCTCGTCGACGTGCGCGGCGCCTACCGCGGCCGCATCAGCCTGCTGCTGGCCATGGCGCTGATCCTCGCCGCCGCCACCGGGCTCGGCGCCGCGGCGTCCGGTCACCCCATTGGCGCGATCCTCGCCACGGTCCTCGTCGCGCTGGCGATGGGCGCGTGGCGCCACCTCAGCCCGGACTACGGCCCCTCCCTCGCCGCCGCCTCCGCCCTCCTCTTCCTCATCGGCCTGGCGCTGCCGGGCGCCCCGGCGGAGCAGTGCGCCGTCTATGCCCTTGGCGGCGGACTCTGGGGCGTGGTCCTCCAGGCCTCGCTCTGGCCGTTCCGCCCGCAGCACCCGCTCCGCCAGACCGCCGCCGACACCTGGCTCGCCCTCGGCGAACTGTTCGCCGCGATGGCCTACGACGACACCCGCGACGAGGCCACCCGGCATGCGGAGATCGCCGCCCGGGAGACCGCGGTGCGCGCCACGCTGGACCGGACCACCGCGCTGCTCGCCGCCGCGCCGGTCTCCCCGCTGCGCAGCCAGCTCGAGGCCCTGAACCTCTCCGCGGCCCGGGTGGCGACCCGCGCCGTGGTCTTTCACGCCGCGCTCGACGCGCTCCGGGCGCGCCCCGAATTTCCGCGCATCACCGCCACGGTGCAGCCGCTGCTCACCTCGCTCACCAACACCAGCCGCACCCTGGCGCTGGCCATCGTGACCCGGCAGGCCTCGCAGCTCGCCACCAGCGAGGTCCGCCTCCAGCGGCTCGCCAACCTTGTCCAGGTGCTCCAGGCCCGCATCGCCGCGCACGCCGCCGACCCTTCCGTGGGCGCCGAGCTGGGCGACCTGCTCCGGCAGCTCGCCGAGCAGCTGCCCGTCCTGCGCCGGCAGCTGCGGGCCTCCATCGACGACGGGCCCGAGGGCCGCGCCTGGTCGCTGGAGCTGTCCGACCTCGACACCTGGACCTTCCGGCCGCTGGCCGCCTCGCTGCACCTCAGCTGGCACGTGGACGCGGCCCTGCGGCGCTTCACCGCGCGCCTCGGCGTGCTGCTGGTCCTCGGCGTGCTGATCTTCGAGTACGGCCACATCGCCCGCGGCTACTGGCTGCCGCTGACCATCGTCGTCGTCCTCCAGCCCGACTACGGTTCCACGCGCGTGCGCGCCGCCCAGCGCCTGTTCGGCACGCTGGCCGGCGGCGCCGTGGCCAGCCTGCTGCTTTTCCTCTCGCTCCCGCCCGCCGCGCTGCTGGCGGCCATCACCGTCACGATGTTCGGCTTTTCCTACCACCTCCGGCGGCACTACGCCATCGCCGTGTTCTACATCACGCTGATGATCGTGCTCCTCACCGAGGCGACGAGCGGGGTGACCGTGCAGTTCACGCTGGAGCGCTTCTTCGCCACGATGGCCGGCGGCACCATGGCCATGCTGGCGGCGCTGCTGTTCTGGCCCGTCTGGGAGTGGCAGCGCTTTCCGGCCTTCCTCGCGGCCGCCCTGCGGGCGAACCGCGACTTCCTCCATCTCCTCCATTCCCGCCTGCAAGCCGGCGGCGCCTACGACCCGGCGGTCGTCGCCGCCAAGCGCCACGCCGAGGCGGCCAACGGCGCGCTGTTCGCGTCGCTGCAGCGCATGGCCGGCGACCCCAAGCACCAGCAGGACCGGCTCGCCCAGGCCGCCGCCCTCGCCAACGGCAACCAGCGCCTCACCCGCGCCCTCACCACTGTCGCCCTGCACCTGACCCCGGGCGCCCCGCTCGACCACCCCGCCGGGACGCGCTTCGTCGTTCTGGCGGCCGACGCCCTTGACGCCCTGGCGCGTCACGCCGCGCCCGGGACAGGGCCCGCGCCGGACCTCGCCCCGCTGCGCGCGGCGCTCGACGCGTTCGAGGCCCCGCTGGCCACCGCCGGCGCCGACCAGCCGCACGCCCAGCGCGACCGGTGGATCTTCGGGCAGATGAGCCGGGCCGCCGTCGAGCTCGAGGCCATGCTGCTGGCCGCGCAGTCCGAGACCGCGACCTGATTGGTGTCGCGGAGCCCGGGGCGGAGAAATTACCGGATATTGATTGCTGATGCAGTGACAGATGTGGGAGCGAGCTTGCTCGCGACATGCTGCCCCAAGGTCGCGAGCAAGCTCGCTCCCACATTTGGACATAGAGCTTCCGCATCCGCGGGATCCGTGGGAAATAGCCTATTGGCCCAGCGGCGGCCACGCGCGGACCTCGGCGAAGGTCGGCTGGGTGCGGGCGTAGACGTCGCGGAGCCGGACGTACTCGGCATAGTCCACCACCCGCTCGGGATGCGACGCGCTGGCGACGACGAAGTCGGCCTCGGGCGGGTAGCAGGCGACATTCACCTGGGCATAAAACGCGTCGTCCGCCCGGCCGGCGGCATCGAGGTGCGCGGGCTCGAGACCGACGTTGTTCGGCACATCGGCGGCCTTGTAGCGGAGGTCGACGCTCCACCGGATGTGGTCGGAGTCGTTCGGCGTTGAGCAGTGCGGCGTGCGGTTCGTCATGAACACCGCGCCGCCCCGCGGGCAGGCCGCGGTGATCGCGCCCAGCGGGTCCGCGGGCAGGTCCTCGTCCCGGATCACCAGGAAATCCGCGTTGCCGCCCGTGCGGTGCGGGACGACCCCGCCCCGGTGCGTGCGCGGCAGGATCTGCATGCAGCCGTTCCGCGCCGTCGCGTCCACGAACGGCACCCAGCACGTGATGATGAGGTGGGAGTCGCAGTGCTCCGCAAGGTAGCCGCTGTCCTGGTGCCACGGCACCACGCCGCGCCCGAAGTTCGGCAGCTTGGGCCGGATGCGGTAGGGCGAGGCCACGATCTCGCCCGAGCCCACCAGCGCGGCGGTGATGGCGAGCAAGGCCGGTTGCGTGATCAGCGCGAACATCTCGGGACAGTAATAACCGCCGCCGCGCAGGCCGATGAGGGCACGCACGATCGCCTCGCCGACCTCCGGCGCGTCGCGGTGGATTGCGGCCAGCTGCCGGTCGAAGCCAAGTTCCTCGTGCAGCTCGGCCAGCCGGCCCTCCGCCAGGTGGCCGCGCGCGAGCCGGTTGATCTCGGCGTGCAGCGCGCCGCGGAGGGGCTCGAGCTCCGACGCCAGAAAAGCGTCGGGCACGATCAGGTAGCCCTGCTCGTGAAAAAATTCGACCTGCCGGGGGTGCAGCGGCGGACGCATCACGGCGGGAAAATGCCCAGCCGCGCGCGGAGCGCAAGCCTTGCGGTCCGGGCTCAGCGCATGACCGCGAGGGCCAGGCTGACCGCGAAGCCGAGGAAAACGACGCCCAGCGCGCGGTCGATCCAGTGCCCGTGGCGCAGGAACCGGCGGCGCACGCCGTCGCGGGTGAACATGACGGCGACCAGCGTGAACCACCCCATCGTGGCCAGCGCCATCCACAGCCCGTAGCCGGCCTGGATCAGCTTGGGCGTCCGCGGATTCACCACCATCACGAACAGCGACAGGAAGAACAGCGTGGCCTTGGGGTTCAGCGCGTTCGTGAGGAAACCCGTGGCGAACGCCCCGTGCGACTTCGGCGGCGCGACCGGGCTGGCGCCCGGGTCCGCCTCACCGCGCGGCCGCGCCCGCAGCGACTGCAGGCCGAGCCACGCGATGTAGACTGCGCCGGCGGCCTTCGCGACGTTGAACCACAGGACCGAGCCGCGGATCAGCAGGCCCAGCCCGAGCAGCGAGTACGAGACATGCAGCAGGATGCCCGTGCCCACGCCGATGGCAGTCCAGACCGCGGTGCGGCGGCCGTGGACCAGGCTCTGCCGGAGCACGATCGCGAAGTCCGGACCGGGGCTGGCCACGGCCAGCAGGTGGGCCACGGCGACCTTTGCGAACTCGAGCCAGTAGTCGGACATCCGTCGGCCGGCCGCTCAGGGGGCGAGTTGCTTGAAATCCGGGTCGGCCAGCATGCGGTCGAGCTCGCGGTTCTCGGCAAACCGCCGCAGCGACCGGTCGTTGGGCAGATCGCGCCGCGCCTGTTCCAGCGTCGCCCGCGCGTCGTCCGCCTGGCCCAGCAGGGCCAGCACGTACACCTGCTGGAGCACGGGGGCGGATTCGTCCGGGTGACGCTTCGCGACCGCCCGCGCGGCCTTGAGGGCCTGGCCGTAGGCGTCCTTCGCGTCGCCGCGCCGGTCGAGCCGGCGGCGCGCGGAGCCCAGCGCCAGCCAGTAGTCGGCGTTGTCGGGACAGGCCTCGACCGCCTGGGACATGAGCTTCTCCGCCCGCGCGTAATCGCGGAGCGTCAGCGCAAAGCTGGCCTCGCTCGCCAGGCTCGCGCCCTGCTTGCGCTGGAGCGGCGTGACCTCCTTCGGTCCGCAGCCGGTGAGGCCGGCGGCGAGCAGGCCGAGGAGCACGGGGAAAAGGCGACGCATGGCGGAAAAGTCGGGGCGCGCCCCGGCGGCCTCACAGGTCCGGCGGGACCGTGGCGATGGCCTCCTCGAGGGTGGTGATGCCATCCTTGACCTTGAGCAGGCTGTCCTGGTGAAGCGACTTCATGCCCCCGCGCATCGCGACCCGCTTCAGCTCGGCAGTCTCGACCTCCTTGTTGATCGCATCGACGAGCTCGTCGTTCGAGACCATCAGCTCGTGGATGCCGACCCGGCCCTTGTAGCCGCTGCCGCCACACTTGGAGCAGCCGCGCGGGTTGTGCCGGTAGATCGTGCCGCTCCAGCTGATGCCCCGCTCGAGGATCTCCTTCTCGCGGCCCTGCGGCTGGTAGCTGACGCGGCAGGTCTTGCAGACCCGGCGCATCAGGCGCTGGGAGCAGACGCACAGGAGAGAGGACGAGATCATGAACGGCTCGATGCCCATGTCGGTGAGGCGGGCCACCGTGCTCGGCGCGTCGTTCGTGTGCAGCGTGCTCATGAGCAAGTGACCGGTGAGCGCGGCCTCGACGGCGACGTCAGCCGTCTCCTTGTCGCGGATCTCACCGACGAGGATGATGTCGGGGTCTTGCCGGAGGAAGGAGCGCAGCGCGCTCGCGAACGTCAGGCCGATCTGCCGGTGCATCTGCA
Source organism: uncultured Opitutia bacterium (assembly GCA_903825285.1). GTDB lineage: Bacteria > Verrucomicrobiota > Verrucomicrobiia > Opitutales > Opitutaceae > Opi-474. The sequence goes on from CAIJZY010000007.1 coordinate 118,322, forward strand.
TCTGGTTGATGCCCATCAGCGTGTACTCAATCGGGTCCTCCGCCGTGCGGATGACCAGCTCCGGCGAGTTGATCTCGTTGAGCGCGGAGTAGAGGGTCATCGACTTGCCCGAGCCGGTCGGGCCGCAATGCAGGATCATGCCGTACGGCTGGCGGATGACCTCGCGGTAGCGGACCAGCGCCTCCTCGGAGAAGCCGAGCGCGGGCAGCGGCAGCGTGGCCTTCTGCTTGTCGAGGATACGCATGACCAGCCCCTCGCCGTGGTTCAGCGGCGCGGTCGAGACGCGCAGGTCGAGGTCGAGCGACTTCTTGGTGAACTGCTTGAAGACAATGCGCCCGTCCTGCGGCAGCCGCCGCTCGGCGATGTCCAGGTTACACATGATCTTGATGCGCGCGACGAGCGCCGGGCCGACCTTGGCGGGCAGGCGGAGCTTTTCCTGGCACAGGCCGTCGATGCGGTACCGGACAATGATCTCGTTCTCCTGCGGCTCGACGTGGATATCGCTCGCCCCCGCGAAGTAGGCGTCCTCGATCACGCGGTTCGCGAGCTGGATGATCGGGCCGGACTCCTCGTTGACGGACTCCTCCTCGCCGACCTGCAGGGCCGTGCCGAACTCCGCGCCGATCTGCTGGACGACGTCGTCGAAGCCCGTCGCGCGGTTGTCCTGTCCCTGGCTGAACTTGTCGCGGATGTCCTTCTCGCGGCCGAGCATCCGGACAACCCGCAGGCCGGTCATCTCGTGGATCTTGGCCGGGACGGTGACCTCAAAGGGGTTGGCGAACACCACCAGCAGCAGGTCGCCGACCGTGCCGACCGGGATGACGAGGTTCTCCTCGCAGAATTCCCGCGGGATGCGCTCGAAGGTGCCGGGGGTGACGCGGAAGCGGACGATGTTGTAGGGCGCGAGGCCGAGCGCCCGGCCCTTGGCGACGAGGATCTGGAGCGGCGTGACGCGGTACTCCTCCTGCAGCAGCCGGTCGAGGGCGTCGCCGTTCAGGTCGGCGGTCACCGCCGCGATCACGTCGCGCTGCCGGCCGGAGATGCGGCCCATCTCGACGAGCTTGGCGACGATCTGAGTCTGGACTTTTCCCAGGGGCATGGCGTCAGTTCAGGGCCGAGCCGGAGGGCGGCGGCGGGACGGCGGCCGGGGGGAAGGGTGTGGCGCTGGCGGGCTTGGCCGGGGGGATCTGGGGCGTGCCGCTGCCCTTGGGGAAGGGCGTCGCGGTGCCGGTGCCGAAGGGTGAGCGCGTGCCCGTCGGGGCGCCGAACGGCGAGCGGGTGCCGGTGGGCAGCGGCGGCGGCGGCGCGGCGCGCTCCACGGTGAGCTTTTCCAGATAGTCGGCGATGACCTCCAGCGTGGTGCCGAACCACAGGATCGGGCCGGTGAACTGCTTCTCCCAGAAGCTCCGGACCGCCGGGCTGAGGTAGTACGCCGTGGCGATGAAGTAGAAGTCCTCGTCGTGGTCGAACGGCACCGACCAGGTGGCCCAGGAGGTCGCCACGTCGATGGTCTTCTTCACCTCGTCATGCACCTCGTAGCCACGCAGATCCACGAGGCCGATGCCCTCGTTGTCCACGCAGTGCTGGAGGATGTCCTCCTCGCGGAACGCCTTGAGCTCGTAGGCCAGGATGCCCAGCACCGTGCTCTGGCGCGGCTGGTCGGTCGCCACGATCTCCAGCAGGCGCTCGTTGGCCTTCTCCAGGTCCTCCAGCTTGACCAGGTTGGCCTCCACCAGGCCCGCACCCAGCAGCCGGTTGGCGCGCATCAGGAGTTGACGGTGTTCCGAAGACATGAGGTCAGCCCGGAAGGTGGCTCAAACGGCGCGGCGAGGCGATATTTTTTCGCGCCGCCGGAGCGCGCTGACGCGCTTGAGCAGCTGCTGCTTGAGCTTCGGGAGGCCCGTGCCGGTGAGGCAGGAGATTTCCATGACCTCCGCCGTGCGGTACCGGCGCTTGAACTTCGCCAGCAGGGCGGCGGACTCGGGGCGGTCCATCTTGTTGGCGACGGCGATGCGCGGCTTCGCCAGCATGGCCGGGTCGTACAGCTCGAGCTCGTGCAGCAGGTGGCGGTAGTCCTCGCGCGGGTCGCGGCCGTCCGTGCCGGCCATGTCGAGCAGCACCAGCAGCACGGCGCAACGCTCGATGTGGCGCAGGAACCGGTGGCCGAGCCCGCGGTTCTCGCTCGCGCCCTCGATCAGCCCGGGCACGTCGGCCAGCAGCAGCCGGCGCCCGCCCTTGACCTCGTCGGGGTACTCGATGACGCCGATCTGCGGGTGCAGCGTGGTGAACGGGTAGGCCGCGGTCTTCGGCCGCGCCTTGGTGAGGGCGGTCGTGAGCGACGACTTGCCGGCATTGGGAAAGCCCACGAGGCCGACGTCCGCGATGCTCTTGAGCACGAGCCGGTAGGCCCCGCCCTCCCCCGCCTGGCCCGCGTTGGCGCGCTTGGGGGCGCGGTTGGTCGAGGACTTGAAATGCGTGTTGCCCCAGCCGCCGTTGCCGCCCTTGCAGAGGACGATCTCGGCGCCTTCGGTGATGACCTCCGCCACGACCTTGCCGGTGGCGAGGTCCGTGACGACCGTGCCGAGCGGCAGCCGCAGGCGGCAGGCCTGGCCGTCGCTGCCGTGCTGGTCGGAGCCAAGCCCGTGCTCGCCGCGCTCGGCGCTCCAGTGCGGCTGGAACTTGTAGTCCACCAGGTTGTTCGTGTTCACGTCGCCCACCAGGACCACGTCGCCGCCGCGGCCGCCGTCGCCGCCGTTGGGTCCGCCCCAGGGCTCGTATTTTTCCCGGCGGAAGCTCACGCAACCGCGCCCGCCGTCACCGGCCTGTAGTTTCACTGTGCACTCGTCCACGAACATGGGCGCAACCATGCAGAAGCCCGGGCGTTTGCCAAGGGATGGATTGCGGCCCGCCCGCCACCGGGCTCAGACCGCGAGCGTCGCCGTGACCGGCCGGTCCGGATAGGCGAGCAGCACCTCGCCGGGCTGCTCCGCCAGCACGCGGCCGTCGGTGACCGCCGTCGCGGCCTCGCGCGTCTTCCGGCGCCGGGTATGCAGTGTCACGCGCTGCCCGCGCACCGTCACCGCGGCTTCCAGCCCGCGCAGCCCGTCGAGCAGCCGCGGCCGGAGCCGCAGGCCGCCTTCCTCGGGCCGCACGCCGAGGATGTGGTGGACGTAAAGCACGATGAGCTCCGCCCAGTTCCAGACCACGATGCCAACCTGCGGGAACGGCGGCGCCAGCCGCCGGCCGTAGAACTCGAACCAGGTGCCGGCGCGCGCGCCGGCCACGCCGCCGAGCCAGTTGAGGATGCGCGCGACCTTCGCCGAGTCCCCCGCCTCCACCGCCGCGCGCGCCACGAAGAGCGACGCGAACGGCCACGCGCCGGGCGAGTCGGGCTCGCTGCTGACGTCGTAGCGGCCGTACCCGCCGTGGGCCCAGTCCTGGTTCCAAAGCGTCTCCAGCGTCGCAAGGGTGCGCCGCGCCAGCGGGGAATCGCCCGGGATCGTGCCGAGCGCGATCGGGAGGGCCGAGGAGGTGTCCGGGTTGATCCGGTGCGGGCCCGGGCCGCCCAGCGGCACCGCGGTGGGCAGCGCCGCCTCGGGGTGCGCCGTGATGGTCTCCTGCACGCTCCCGTCGGGGGCGCGACGCTTGATGAAGCCGCGCGCGTCGTGCATCCGGAACCGCGGGTCCTCCAGCAGCGCCGTGCGCAGGCGGGCGCCCTCGGCGTCCCAGCGCGCCGCCTCGCGGGCATGCCCGGTCAGCCGCGCGAGCGTCGCCGCCGCCGTCAGGCCGTGCGCCACGTAAAGCTGGTACACGAGTTCCATGCCGGGCTCGATGCCGTGGATCTTGTGCCGCTCCCAGAACTCGCGGCGGTTCTGCAGCAGCCCGCTCGCGGCGTGGCGAAACACCGGCCGCAGCGGGAATTCCGCGGCCGCCACGATCTTCGCCCACTTCGCGCGGACAAGCGCCACGTTGCCGGTCCACAGGACATGGTCCCGGAGCGTGCAGAGCAGGATGCCGTTCTGGTCGAGTTCCACGTCCGCCGGGTCGCGCTTCACGCTGGAGTCCAGCGTGTCGCCCTCCGGCGTCACGAACTTGTCCAGCAGCCGCGTGAACACCGTCGTCGCCGGGCCGGTCGCGCCGATCATGGTCAGCGCCAGCGCCACCATCGACTGGTCGCGCAGCCACTCCAGGTTGTACTGCCAGATGCTGCCGTCGATGCAGCCCGCGCGCGACACGCCGGCGGGCAGCTGGCACGCCGAGGCGCGGAAGAAATGGTCCCAGTCGGCCCGGCCCAGCGACACGCCCGCCAGGCCCGCCCAGAAAGCCCGCGCCGCGCGGTCGGGCGTGGCGGTGGCGCGCCACGCGCCGCGCACGGAGTCGGCCCGGACATTCAGGGTGTAGCCAACCACAAGGGTCCGGGACGCGCCGGCGGCCAGCCGGAAGGAGCGCTTGAGCCCGCGGGTCTTCACGCCGGTCGTGACGGTGAGCGCCGCGGCGCGGCGCTGTGTGTTGGTGATGATGATTTCCCGGCAGAGGGCGGCGGCCGACCAGGACGGGCAGCTGAAGCGCTCGCGCACGCGCAGGCCCGGGGCGGACCAGCCCACCTCGACGGTGGGGACCGGCGCAGCCTGGACCCACGCGGCCGCGGCGCGGCCGGCAGCGGCGAAGGTGTGGCCGTCGCGCGCGATGCAGACGCGGGTCGCGGCCAGGCCCGTGGCCGGGTCCATCGTGAGCGCCTCGCGCTTCTTGCGCAGGCGGTCGGGGTTCATCACCAGCAGCCCGACCGGCGTGCCGTCGCCGGCGGGGGCGACCTGGACGGCGGCCTGGATCAGGCCGTTGCCGAGGAAAAAGTAGTCCACGCCCCGGAGCTCGGTGCGGACGTCGGGCGGCCCGACATTCGGGTCGTCGTGGTAGAAATGCTCGCTGGCTTCGATCATGGCGGAGAAACGAGTGGAATCAGCACCGCGAATGGACCCGGCGGCGCGGCGCCGCAACCCCAGAATGTCGCCCGGCGCTCAGAGCGCGACCTTGATGCCCTTGCGCAGGTAGGTGGGGACGTCGAGGTCCTGGCCGTCAAAGAGGTTGCGATCGGTCTTCTCGAAGTGCCCGCGGCTCTCGACCTCGCCGAAGCCGAACTCCTCCTGGGCGGTTTTTGCCGCGGCCACGGCGGCGGCGGTGGCCGGCTCGGGCGCCAGCGGGGACGTGGAGCCGCCCGGGACGGGCGCGACCGGGGCCGGGGCGGGCGCCGGGGCCTCAGGCCGGGCGAAGGGGGACTTGGTGCGGCCCGCCGGCACCGGGCGCCGGGGCGGCAGCGAGCGGCCCGCCATGTCGCTCATGCCCAGCACGCAGACCTCGACCCGGTGCTGCATGCCCTCGTCGATCACGGCGCCCATGATGACGTGCGACTCGCGGCCGAACTGCTCGGTGATCGCCGTCATGAGCTCGTTGACCTTCGGCAGGGTGAGGTCGGTGCCGCCGATGATGTTGACGAGCAGGCGGTCGGCCTTGCGGGAAAACTCGGGCGTGTGCAGCAGCGGGCACAGCTTGAGGCTGGCGATCGCGTCGGCGACGGCGTTCTCGCCCGCGCCCTCGCCGAGGCCGAAGAGCGTCTTGCCGCCGCGGTGCTGGAACACCTGGCGCAGCGTGGCGAAGTCGAGGTTGATCAGCCCGGTCTTGAACAGCATCGCCCAGATGGACTTCACGCCCCGGCCGATCCACTCGTCGGCCCGCGCGAAGGAGTCGAGCACGCTGGCGTCCTCCGACCCTTCCTGGAGCAGGATGTCGTTGGGCAGCGGGATCACGGCGTCGCACACCCGCCGGAGCGCGCCCAGTCCCTCCTCGGCCTGCTTCAGGCGGCGGCCGCCCTCGAAGCTGAAGGGCAGCGTGACGAAGGCGATGACGAGGGCGCCCTGCTCCGCGGCCAGCTCGGCGACGACGGGCAGCGCGCCGCTGCCGGTGCCGCCGCCCATGCCGCCGATGAGGAACACGAGGTCGCAGTCCTTGACCACCGCGGTGATCTTCTCCCGGTCGGCCTCGGCCGCCTCGCGGCCGAGTTCGGGGTCGCCGCCGGCGCCGAGCCCGCGGGTCACGCTCATGCCGATCAGCACCTTGTCCTGCACCGGCGAGCTGGCCAGCGCCTGGTAGTCGGTGTTGAGGACCGCGAGCTGCAGGCGCTCGAGATTCTCCATCTTGAGCCGGTCGACGGCGTTGGCGCCGGCGCCGCCGACGCCCACCAGCTTGATGGCGAGGTTGCGGTCGGTGAGCAGGGCGTGCTCGAGCGGCAGTTCGTTCAGGTCCATGGGCGCAGGCGGTGGGTCGGGTGGAAAATCGCGGGGCGGGCCGGCATCAGCTGCTCGCAAAGAGCCGCTTCACATTGGCAAGGAAGCCGCCGCGGCGGCGGGCGGTGGGCGCGCGCTCGTGCTGGGCGCTGACGCCGTAATAGAGCAGGCCGAGGGCGGTGTTGTTGCCGGGGTCGCGGAGGTTCTCGGCGACCCAGGAGGGCGTCTCGCCGAGATGGGCGGGGACGCCGAAGACCTTCGCGGCGGTCTCGGCGATGCCGGCGAGCTTGGCGGTGCCGCCGGTGAGGACGACGCCGGCGGCGCAGGTCTCGGGGGAGAAGGACGAGCCGAGCTTCTTCTTCACGACCTCCAGCAGCTCCCAGGTGCGCGCCGCGGTGATCTGCTCGATCGCCTGGCGGGGAAACTGGCGGTCGCCGATGGAGAAGTTGCCGTCGAGCCAGACCTTGTCGGCCTTGTCCCGGGCCTGCACGGTGGCGCGGCCGAAGCGCAGCTTGAGCTTCTCCGCCTGGCTCTCGGTGAGCCGGAGGCCGATGCTGAGGTCGTTGGTCAGATGCGAGCCGCCCACCGGCACCACGCCGGTGGTGTGCGGGCTGCCGTCGCGGTAGAGCACGTAGTCCGTCGTGCCCGCCCCGAGGTCGATCGCGAGCACGCCGTGCTGGCGGTCCTCCGGGGTCGTGATCATGTGGCCCGAGGCGAGGCTGGAGAGCACGAGCTCGCGCACCTCGAGGTTGAAGCCGCGGATGACGTGGATGTTGTCGGCAAGGCGCTGCTCCTGGCCGTGCACGGTCCAGTAGCCGACGTCCAGGCGCTGCCCGACGAGGTTCTCCGGCGTACCGGGGACAAGGCGGCCGTCCACCCGGAACGGACGGCGGATGTGGTGCACGACCATGCGGCCGGCGGGCAGCTCCTTGGCCTTCGCCAGGTCGCTCACCGTGCGGATGTCGGTCGCGTCGATCATGTTGTCCGCGGCCTTCACGTTCACCGCCGCCTCGTTGTAGAAGCCCTCGAGGTGCCCTCCGGTCTGCGCGAGGAAGACGACCTCGATGCGCTCGCCGGCGTCGCGCTCCGCCTGCTCCAGCGCGCTGTGCGTGCACTCGCTCGCGGCCTTGTAGTCGACGACGGCGCCCTTGATGACGCCGCGCGAGGAGCATTCGCCGTGGCCGATGATCGCGAGCTCGCGGCCGTTGTACTCGCCGACGAGCGTGGTGATCTTGGAGGTGCCGATCTCGACGGCGCCGATGAAAAGGGGACGGGAACTCACGGTGTGGGGAAAGGGGTCAGTTGCGGTGCAGGCCGGTGAAGAGCGGGCGGGGCGACGACGCCGGGGTGCGGCTCGGCGGGGCCGCGACCGGGTCCGTTGCGGCCGGCGCAAACGCCACCGGCACCTGCCCGCCGACAGCGAGGTTGATCTCGCGCAGCGCCTTCTCGGGATGCGCCCGGGCGGCGTCGAGGATCGCGTCAAGGTTGGCGAGCTGCCGGAAAAAGTCCTCGTTCGTGCCGAAGGTCACCGTGAGGCCGTCCTGGGTGAACACGGCGATCTCGCCGTCCGACGCCAGGCGCTCCAGCGACACGCGGCGCCACCCGGCATACAGGTGCTCGGCCTCCAGCTTGGCCTTCGCCAGCAGGTCGGACACCGCCGCCATCCCGGCGATGGGCTGGATGACCCCGCCCTGCCGCGAGAGCGTCACACCGGCGAGCCACGGCAGCGTCTCCACCATCTTCGGATCGTACCCCACGCCCTCGTACACCACGCCGTCGCGCGCGACGAGGAGCGTCAGGCGGTCGTCCGGGCCCGCCTGCACCTGCAGCCGCGCCACGGGCATGCGCTCGGCGAGCGTGACCGCGAGCGTCGCGGGAAAATTGCGGGTGAGGTTCGCCGTGCGCACCTGGCCGGAGGCGAGCAGGCGGCCCCGCAGCTGGAAAAGGTCGAGCTCCATCAGCGACGCGCCCTTCGGCACGGCGAGCGTGCGGGCGAGCCAGGGCTGGTCGAGGACACCGTCGGTGACGAGCACCAGGTCGTGGAGCGGCGCCGATTTCACGGACCCGGGCATTTTCCCGGACGAGTCCGGCAGCGCCGAGACCACGCCGTACGCGCCCCAGGCGAGCGCGGCGACGGTCAGGCCGAGCCCGATCGTCTTCACCGCGTGCCGCAGCACGCGCCGGCGGCCCTCCGACGACATGGCCCGCGGACTCACCTGCTGGGGGATGTCCTTCCAGTGGCGGGTGGGCGTGAGGTGGGAGGCGGGCGGGTTCAAGGTGAGACGGAGGCGGCCGCTGCGCCAAAGCGCTGCACCGCGGGTGTGACCATTTCCCTGACCAAGGCCGTGAAATCCAACCCCTCGCAGCGCGCGCTCATCGGCAGCAAGCTCGTTTCCTTCATGCCGGGCAGTGTGTTGATTTCCAGCAAATAAAGCTCGCTCGTCCCGGCCAGCATGAAGTCCACGCGCGCGTAGTCGCGGCAGCCGCAGGCCGCGTACGCCGCCTCGGCCGCGGCGCGCACCGCGGCGGTCGTGGCCGGCTCGAGCGGCGCCGGCGCAAAATACTCCGAGGCGCCCTTGGTGTACTTGCTCGCGTAGTCGTAAACGCCGGACTTCGGGCGGATCTCCACCACGCCGAGCGCGCGGCGGCCGAGCACGCCGACGGAAAGCTCGCGGCCGAGGATGCGCTGCTCCACCAGCCAGTCGCCCTGCGTGATCTTCCCCAGCGCCGCGCCGAGCTCGTCCCGGCTCGCCACCAGGCTGAGCCCGACGCTGCTGCCCTCGGCGTTGGGCTTCACCACAAGATTCGTCCCGAGCTGCGCCACCACGTCCTCGACCGCGGGCTTGGCCCCCGCCATGAACCGCAGGCCCTTCGCCACGCGCACGCCGCGCGCGGCGGCCGCTTCCTTGGTCCGGGTCTTGTCCATCGTCAGCGCGCTGGCCTCGACGCCGCAGCCGGCGTAGGCGACGCGCGCCGCCTCGAGCAGGCGCTGCATGCCGCCGTCCTCGCCGAAGGTGCCGTGCAGCGTGGAGAACACCACGTGCCGGGCCGGGTCGAGCCCGGGCGGGAGGGCGTTGGCGGTGAGGTCAAACCACTGCGTGGGAAACGAGCGGGCAAGGGCGAGCGCGCAGGCCCGGCCGGAGCCGAGGGAGACCTCGCGCTCGGCGGACGTGCCGCCGGCAAACACGGCGATGACGGGGGTATTCATAGGACATCCTTCCAGTTGCGGCCGTACAGGAGCACCTCGGGCTCGAGGTCCACGCCCTTGGCCTCGCGCACGCGCGCCCGCACGCGGCGGACGAGCTCGAGCACGTCGCCCGCGGTGGCGGCGCCGCGGTTGACAATGAAGTTGGCATGGACGGGCGAGACCTCGGCGTCCCCCACCCGCGCGCCCTTCAGGCCGCTCTCGTCGATGAGGCGGCCGGCGGACTGGCCCGGCGGGTTCTTGAAGACGCACCCGGCGCTGGGCTCGCGGGGCTGGGACTCCTGGCGCTTGCGGCGGTAGACGTCAATCTGGCGCGCCACGGCCTCGCTGGCCGCGGCCGCCGCCGGCCGGAGCCACGCGCCCAGCGCGATGGCGTCGTGCAGCTCGGCGCAGTGGCGGTAGTCCACGTGCATCGCGGACTTCGGCAGCAGGCGCACCGTGCCGTCGCGGTCCATGACCTGGACGGCGTCCACCACGTCAAACATCCACCCGCCCATCGCGCCAGCGTTCATGCGCAGCGCGCCGCCGACGTTGCCGGGGATGCCCTCGAGGAACTCGAACCCGGTCAACCCGGCCTTCGTCGCGAGCCCGCAGAGATTCTTCAGGCGCAGCCCCGCGCCGGCCCAGATGCGGCCGTCGGCCGCGGGCGCGAACTCGGCCCACGCCTCGTGCGCCAGCGACACCACCAGGCCTTCCACCCCCTCGTCGGGCACGATGAGGTTGGATCCGCGGCCGAGCAGGAACAGCTCCACGCCGTGCGCCGTCGCCGCGCGCCGCAGCTCGGCCAGGTCCGCCACCGTCGCGGGCTCGGCGTAGACCCGCGCCGCGCCCCCCACGCGCATGGTCGTCTTCGGCCCGAGCGGCTCCTCGCGCCGGAGGCGGGTCGCCGGCCCGAGCCGGGGTTGCACCGCCGTCACAAAGGCATCCCAGCGCCGCGCCGCGAGCCACGCGCGCGCCCGGCGGTCAAGGTCGCCCGCCCCGACAAACGCCACCAGATCCCCGGGCCGCACCGCGCGTTCCAGCGCCGCAATCACCGCCGCGTCGTCGCCCGGCCGCGCCTCCACCGCCAATGTGGGCGCCACGTGCCGTAGCTCGGCCGCGAGGTCTGCCGCGCCGCCGCCGCCGGCCGCCGTCTCGCCCGCGGCATAGGTCTCAAGCAGGAACACCGCGTCCGCCACGGCCAGTGCGGCGGCGAACTCGGCGCGGAATTGCGCCGTGCGGCTGAAACGGTGCGATTGAAAGACCACCAGGAGCCGGCCGCCGGCGTCCACCCGGCCGCGCAGGTCGCCGAGCAGCGCCCGGATCTCCGCGGGATGGTGCGCATAGTCCTCGATCACCGTGAGGCCGTCCGCGCGATGCAGCACCGTCTGCCGGCGCCGCACGCCCGCGTAGTCCGCCAGCAGGTCGGGCCGCAGCCCCGCGCCCATCCGCTGCGCGGCGGCCAGCGCCGCGGTGGCGTTGGCGGCGTTGTAGTCGCCGCGGGCCCGGACCGAGGCGCTGGTGATGGCAAATTCCCCGCCCAGGCGCAGCCGCATCCGGCCGGCGTCCTCGCCGGCGGGCTCGCCCGCGAACGTGCCGCCGGGCCCGAAGGTCGTGGCACCCGGCGCGATCCGCGCCGAGCGCGCGCAGCCGGCATGGACGAGCACGCCGCCCGTGGTCCGCGCGAACAGCGCGGCAAACGCCGCCTCGAGCTCCTCCGGACGGCGGTAGTGGTCGGGATGGTCCCAGTCGAGGTTCACGGCCACGGTGAGCTCGGGGGTGAAATGCGCGATGGTGCCGTCGCTCTCGTCGATCTCCGCCACCACCCAGTCGCCGCTTCCGGCCTGCGCCGGGGGCGTGTCGTCGGCGAAGAGCCCGCCCAGGATCCAGCCGGCGGGAAACCCCGCGCGGCGCAGGGCCGTGACCAGCATCGCGGTCGTGGTGGTCTTGCCATGCGCGCCGCAGACGGCGACCAGCCGCCGGCCGCGCAGCACCTCCGCGAGCAGCTCGCCGCGGCGGACGAGCGGCACGCCCGCCGCAACGGCGGCGGCGTAGGCCGGATGCGCCGGGGCGATCGCGGAGGAATAGGCCACGAGGTCGCAGGCCGCGGGCCGCGGGCCGACGGCCACGCCGGCGCGGCCGAGCAGCGTGCGCACCTCCGCGCCGAGCGCGTCGTCCTCGCCGCTGACCCGGAAGCCGGACTGCGCGAGGTAGACGGCCAGCGGTGCCACGCCCATGCCGCCGACGCCAAGGCAGTGGATGCGCTCGACCGGCCGCGCGCAGAGAAGGGGCCGGACGGCGGCGCTCATGCGGTGGAGGGCACCGGGGCGGCGGGCGCCGCCGGCGGCGCGCGGACGATGTCCTCGAGGTCGCGGAGCATCAGGTCCAGGGAGTTCTCGCGGTCCATGCGCTCCAGGTTCGCCCGGAACTTGCGCAGGAGCCAGTCGTTGAAAATCGTGTCCAGCACCTCCGCGTGCAGCGTCGCGAGGCCGTCCTGCTCGACGGCGAGCCCGCCGCCCTGGCACTCGAAGAACGCGGCGTTGGCCCGCTGGTGGTCGTCGGCCGCCTGCGGGTACGGCACGAGGATCGCGGGCGTCGCGCAGCGGATCAGCTCCGCGATCGTGCCCGCGCCCGCCCGCGCCACCACGAGGTCGGCGGCGGAGAGCAGCTCGGCGACCTGGTCGCAGAACGGCGTGAAGCGCGCGCGCACCGGTGCGCCGGTGCGGCTCGGGAGCTCGCGCGACTCGGCGGCGGCGCCCTTGTCGAGGCCGGTGACGCAGTAGACCTGGATGCCCTCGGTGGCGAAGCGGGCCAGGTGGGCCCGGACCCAGTCGTTGAGCGGGCCGGCGCCCTGGCTGCCGCCGAAGACGACCAGGACCTTCTGGTTGGGATCCAGCCCGAGCGTGGCGCGCGCGGCGGCCTGGGGCAGCCGGCGGATCTCGCGGCGCACCGGCATGCCCGCGTGGCGCGTGGCCGCGGAATGGACGCTCGCCAGCCGGATGCCCGCCGGGAGATAGACGCGGGTGGCGAGGCGGCCCAGAATGCGGATGGCCAGGCCGGGGACGCGGTTCGACTCGTGCAGCGCGACCGGCACGTGGCGCAGGCCCCCGGCGAGCGCGATGCCGGCGGAGGTGAAGCCGCCGAAGCCGACGATCCCGTCGGGCTGCCGGTCGCGGACCAGGCGGAGGCAGAACAGGAACCCGCGCCCCTGCGAGACGAGGCAGCGCACCAGCCGGACCGGCGACCAGGAGAAGCCGGTGCCGGGCACGCGGATGAACTCGAAGTGCGGGTACTTCTCGACCAGCCGCGCATCCACCCGCTTGTGGCTGATGAGCAGCGCGACGCTGTGACCGCGGTCAACCAGACCCTCGGCCAGCGAGATGCCCGGGGAGAGGTGCCCGCCGGTGCCACCGCAGGAGATCAGAAAGCGACTCATGTTGGGAAAAATTCGAAGCCCGAGGCACGAAATTCGAGGGAAGGATCAGGCGTCGGCAGAATTTCGGATTTCGTGCTGTGGCCTGCGAAATTCTTAAACAAAGACCTCCTGCATCGCCCGGTCGCGGCCGCCGAGCGTCGCCCGGCCCCACGTCCGCTGCGTGTTCAGGAGCACGCCCAGCAGCAGGCCCATCAGCAGGAGGTTCGAGAGCCCCGCGCTGATGAACGGCAGCGACATGCCCTTGGTCGGAAAGAGCCCGGTGACGACCCCGAGGTTGATGACCGCCTGCAGGCAGATCAGGAGCAGGCAGCCGGTCACGAGCAGGAACTGGAACAGGTTCGGCGCGCGGCGCAGGTGGATGAGCCCGGCGACGAACATCACGGTGAACACGACCACCACGCCGAGCGTGAACCACAGGCCGAGTTCCTCGCCCACCACGGCGAAGATCATGTCGGTGTGCGCCTCGGGCAGGAAGTTGAGCTGCTGGCGCCCCTGCCCCAGCCCGGCGCCGTCCACGCCGCCGGCGGCGAAGGCGGCGAGCGACTGGTAGAGCTGGTAGGTGCCGGCGTTCTTGTTGCCCTCGACGTCCATGAACGCGGTGATGCGCCGCAGGCGGTTCGGGTTGTGGATGACCAGCACGGTGAAGGCGAGGGCCACCGCGCCGACCGTGGGGAGGATGTAGCGCCACTTGGCGCCGGCGAGGAAGAGCAGCGCGAGCCCCACCGCGACGAGCAGCGCGGTCGTGCCGAAGTCGGGCTCGAGGATGACCAGCCCGGCGAACGCGCCGATGATGCCGAGCGGGTACAGGTAGCCGGGCTTGAACTCGCCGAGGCGCGTCTGGTTGATCGCCAGGTAGTGCGCCACGCAGAAGACCATGGTGAGCTTGGCGAACTCCGAGACCTGCAGGCGCGCCCCGCCGTAGCCGAGCCAGCGCTTGCTGCCCTTCACCGCGATGCCGAGGTGCGGGATGAGCACGAGGGCCAGCAGGAAGAGCGTGACCCCGGCGATCCACCACACGTGCCGGCGCAGGTAATCAAGGTTGAGCCGGCTCACGACGAGGCAGAGCGCCGCCGCCGCCGCCACGCCGAGCAGCTGCTTGTTGAGGTAGAAGTACGCGCCCTGCTTGTAGGAGGCGCTCGCGCTGAAGAGGATGGTCAGGCCGAGGAACGTCAGGCCGACGGCGCAGACGATGATGATGGCCACGGGATTGACGACAAACCGGGCACGGGGGGCGCCGGCAGGCAGTTCCAGGGCCATGATCGCGGGGCGGTCAGGGTTTCTTCGGGGCGGCGGTGTCCTCGACGCTGATCACCGGCGCGTCGTTCGCGGGCTTGGTGCCCGGGCCGGCCTCCGGCGTGTCGGCGGAGACGGAAATCGTCGGGATCACCGGCGCGGCCGGGGCCGCGGACGCCTTGGCGCCCTTGCCGGACTTCGACGTGGGCGCCTGCCAGCCGGGAATCACCAGCTCCATGCCCGGGCGGATCTTCGCGGGGTCCGAGATGTTGTTCGCGGTGGCGAGGTCGCCCATGCGGACCTGGTACTTGCGCGCGATCGCGCCGAGGGTCTCGCCGGGACGCACGGTGTGCTTCACGGCATCGCCGGCGGCGACGGGAGTCGCGGCCGGGCCGGCCGGGACCTTGGCGGCGCTGGTGGAAACAGCGGTCCTCGCGGCGGCGGTGCCGGGCGGCAGGGCCTTGCCGGGGATGATGATCTTCTGGCCGAGGCGGACGGAGGCGCCGGGCTTGAGGTTGTTCGCGGCGGCGAGGTCGGAGACGGTCAGGTGGTTCTTTTTGGCGATGGTCCAGAGGCTGTCGCCCCGGCCCACGGAGTAGGTGCTGGCGGGCGTCACGTCGGCGACAGGCTCGGCCTCGAGCGCGCTCGCGGCGGTCGTGTTGGGCCGCGTCGGGCTGTAGCGGATGGTCGCGGGCGAGGAGACGGCGGGGGCGTTGGGATCAAAGCCGCCCGGCGCCGCCGCGATGGGCGAGTCGGCGGACGCGGCCGGGCCCGGCACCGTGATGGCGGGGGGCGGCGGGTCGGACTTCGCGACGGTGTCGGCGGGAGTCGGGGTGGGTTGGGCCGTCGAACTGCAGCCGGGATTGGCGAAGATCAGGATCAGGGCGAACACGTGGATGCCGACCACGATGCCGAAGACTTTGAGCAGTTTCATAGGGTGAAGTGATGGTGGGTTGCGTGGGGAATGCTATCAAAAATTCGCGGCCGCGCGGAGGCCGCGAACGAGTTTCTCGAATTGGTCGCCGCGGTCCTCGTAGTTGCGGAACTGGTCGAAGCTGGCGAAGCCCGGGCTCAGCAGCACGTGCTCGCCCGGCGCCGCCAGCTCGGCGGCGCGGCGCACGGCCTCCTCGAGCGAGGCGCAGGAGGTGTGGGCGACGCGGAAGGTCGAGCAGTGGAACGCCAGCTCCGCGCTGCGCTCGCCGATCAGCACCGCGTGCTTCACGCGCGGCGCGATGCGGTGCACGAAGCCGGCGAGGTCGCCGCCCTTGCCCTTGCCGCCGGCGATGAGCACCACCGGCGCGGCAAACCGCGCGAGCGCGGCCTCGACCGCGTGGAAGTTCGTCGCCTTCGAGTCGTTCCAGTAGGTCACGCCCTCCGCCTCCAGCACGCGGGCCAGCCGATGGCGGCCGAGGGTGAAGGTCTTCGCCGCGGCCACCAGCGCGCGCTCCTCGTGTCCGGCCGCGCGCCACCAGGCCGCGGCCAACAGGTAGTTCTCCCGCTGCGGGTACTCGGCGAACACCGTGCCCGCGAGCCGCGGGTCGGCCGGCTGCCCCTCCGTCGCCACCGCGGCCGCCGCCGGCAACGGCCGGTCAAATTTCGCCGCGAAGCGCTGCACCGAGCTGCCCGCGAACACTCCGCCCGACGTGGTGCGCGCGACGAGGTTCCACTTGGCTGAGAAGTACGCCTCCAGCCCCGGATGCCGCTCCAGGTGGTCCTCCGCGAAGTTGGTCCAGAGCGCGGCATCCGCGTGGAAATGCCGCAGCGCCTCCGCCTGGAAGGAGCTCACCTCGCAGAGGGCAATCGCGTCGCGTGTCCCGCCGGCCAGGTCCGCCACCAGCTTCGAGAAGGGGTGACCGATGTTGCCCGTCGCCACCGCCGTCCGGCCGATTGACCGCAGGGCGTGCGTGAGAAATTCCGTCAGCGTGGTCTTGCCGTTCGTGCCCGTGACCGCCACGACGCGCCCAGTCCACGCCAGCGCCGCGAAGTCGAGTTCCGGCAGCACCTCCGCGCCGGCCGCGCGCGCACGCGCGAGCCAGGGATGCTCCGGCGCAAAGCCCGGCGAGTAGACGACCAGCGCATGCCCCGCCGCCGCCTTGGCGGTGAAGTCGGTGCCCTTCGCGTCGTACACGCGGCCCGTGGCCCCGAGTGCCGCGACCAGCGCCTGCACGCCCGCGCCGCTCACGCCGCCGCCGAGGATGGCGACGGGGGCGGCGAGCCGGGGCTTCAGGAGGGCTGGAATCGCGAGGGGCATGTCAGCGGAGCTTGAGCGTGCCGAGCCCGGCCAGCGCGCAGATGAGCGAGAGCACCCAGAAGCGCAGGACCACCTTCGTCTCCGGCCAGCCCTGCTTCTGGAAATGGTGGTGGATCGGCGCCATGAGGAAGAACCGCTTCCCCTCCCCCGTCGGGCTCTGGCGCTTGGTGTACTTGAAATAGCCGACCTGGATGATCACCGAGACGGCCTCCCAGACGAACACGCCGCCGACGATCACGAGCGTGAGCGGCTGCTGGACCATGAATGCGATCAGGCCGAGCAGCCCGCCGATCGCCAGCGAGCCCGTGTCGCCCATGAACACCTCGGCCGGGTGCGAGTTGTACCAGAGGAAGGCCAGGCCTGCGCCGACCAGCGCGCCGCAGAGCACGGTGAGCTCGCCGGTGCCGGGCACGTAGCTGATCAGGAGGTAGTCGGAGATGATGATGTTGCCCGCCGCGTAGGCCAGGATCCCGTAGACCAGCGCCACGGAGATCGTGCAGCCGATCGCCAGCCCGTCGAGGCCGTCGGTGAGGTTGATCGCGTTGCTGAAGCCGACGAGCCAGAGGTAGACGAAGATGAAGAGCGCCGCGATTGGCAGGCTCGCCACCACGGGGTGCTTGACGAACGGCACCCACAGCTCGCGGATCTTGACCGCGCTCACCGGGTGCCAGAGCAGCGCCGCCAGGGCGAGCACCGTGATCAGGGTCTGCCAGATGATCTTCTCGCGCGAGGAGAGGCCGTTGCGGCTCTTGCGCACGACCTTGAGGTAGTCGTCGCGGAAGCCCACCGCGGTCAGCGCGGCGTAGACGAAGAGCGCGACGCAGACCCAGATGTTAGGCGCGGCCCAGAGGACGGAGCTGCCGAACACCGCGGCGAAGATGAGCAGCCCGCCCATCGTGGGCGTGTTCTTCTTGTCGAACCGATGCGCCAGGTCGCCCGTGCGGTCGTCGTCGTAGTGCTGCCCGAACTTCAGCACCCGCAGCCGGGTGATGAGCTTGGGCCCGATGAGAAAGCCGATGAGCGCGGCGCAGACGGCCGCGCCGATGGTGCGGAACGTCAGCGAGTGGAACACCCGCAGCGGGCCGAAGTACTCCTCGAACTGGGCGAGCAGGCTAAGCATGGACGGCCTCCGGGTTGACGGCCCGCTCAAGCTGGTAGCGGCGGCTGCCCTTCAGGAACACGGCACCCCGCCACTCGGCGAGCACCGGGGCGATGGTCTCCACCGACGACACAATCTGGATCTGCCGCGAGAAGTCGCCCTGCTCCAGGATCCCGGAGCAGACCTCGCTGGCCTGCGTGCCGATCACCAGGACGCGGTCCCCGCCGCGCAGCCCGAGCGCGCGGCCGAGCGCCCGGTGCAGCCCGGCCGACTCGGCGCCAAGCTCCTCCATGCAGCCCAGCACGTAGAGCCGCGCCACGCCCGCAGGGGCGATGGCCTGGAACGCCCCGAGCGCGTCCGCCATCGAGGCGGGGTTGGCATTGTAGCAGTCGAGGTAAAGCAGCCGGTCGCCCTCGCGTCGGATCTCGCCGCGCAGCGGCGCGGGCGCCCAGCCCGCGAGCCGCGCCTGCAGCACCGCGGGCGCCATCCCGAGGTAAAGCGCGGCGGTGAGCGCGAGCGCGGCGTTCTGCGCCATGCCGTCCGACACGCGCGCCAGCTTGAACATCGCCGGGGGCGGCGGGCCGTAGGCGATCACGATCACCGTCTCGCCACCGCGCTGGAGGATGTTGAAATGGATGGTGTGGCGCGGCTGGGTCGCGGGCCGCAGGACGTCCGAGCGCTCGAGCACGAGCTGGTTCACGAACATGTCGCGGAACGGCGCGAAGTGCGTGCATGCCTTCGGGAAGATCGCCACGCCGTCCGGTCGCACGGCGGCCGGGAGCACGGCCTTCTCGCGGGCCACGCCCTCGAGCCCGCCCAGCTCGGCGGTGTGCGCCGCGGCCACGAGCGTGATCAGCGCGACAGTCGGCTCAATCATGCCCGCCAGCACCTTCATCTCGCCGGGGGCGCTGATGCCCGCCTCGATCACGGCAAATTTGTGCCGCGCGGGGTCCAGCTGCGTGAGCGTGAGCGGCACGCCGATGTGATTGTTGAGATTGCCCTCCGTCGCCAGCACCCCCGCCCCCTCGCCGCCGAGCAGCAGGGCCAGCAGGTTCTTGGTCGAGGTCTTGCCGGCGCTGCCGGAGATGCCGATGACCGGGCCGCGGAAGGTCCGCCGGTGCTCACGCGCGATCGCCTGGAACGCGGCCAGCGGGTCGGCCACGACCAGCTGCGGCAGAGCCAGCGCCGGGTTGGGCGTGGCGACCAGCGCCGCGCTCGCGCCCGCGGCCTGCGCGGCGGGCAGAAACTCGTGGCCGTCGCGCTTCTCCGTGCGCAGCGCGACGAACACCTGGCCCGCGCGCAGCTGGCGCGTGTCCATCGTGAACCCGGTCAGCGGCGCCGTCGGCCGGGCGCTCCAGCGCCCGCCGGTCCAAGCCGCCAACTGGTCTGGAGTGAAGGTGGGCATCAGGTCTTGAGCGCCTTGATCCCGATGAGTTCCCGCACGACCTGGCGGTCGTCGAAGGGAATCACGGTGTCGGCGAACTCCTGGTAGCTTTCGTGGCCCTTGCCCGCGATGAGCAGGCAGTCCCCCGCCTTCGCGCCGTCGAGCGCCAGGCTGATCGCGCGGCGGCGGTCCTCGGTCCAGGAAATCTTGTCCGGCGCGGTCACGCCCGCCTGCATGTCGGCGAAGATCTGCCCGATCGCCTCGCCGCGGGGGTTGTCCGCGGTCGCGAAGGCGAAGTCGGCGAACTCCTGCACCGCCTTCACCATCAGCGGCCGCTTGGTGCGGTCGCGGTTGCCGCCGCAGCCGAAGACGACGAAGAGCCGGCCGGGCGTGATGGCGCGGAGCATGCCGAGCGCGTTGCGCAGCGCGTCGTCGGTGTGCGCGTAGTCCACGAGCACGTTGAAGGGCTGGCCCTCCTCGATGCGCTCCATGCGGCCCGGGACGCCGGCGAAGGCGCGGAGCCGCGCGAGGAACACCCGCGGGTCGCGGCCGAGGCCCCAGGCGGTGGCGATGGCGGCGAGGAGGTTGCTGACATTGTAGCGGCCGATGAGGGGCGAATCGACGTCGAGCGTGCCGTCCGGCCACACCAGGCGGAACGTGCTGTTCTTGAAGTTCAGCGTCACGGCCTCGGCCCGTACCAGCGCGGCGGGATGCTCGCCGAACGTCACGGTCCGCACGCACGCCGGGATGCGCGCGGCGAGGGCCGCGCCATAGGGATCGTCGAGGTTGACCACCGCCACCTGCGGCGCCGCGCCGGTGGCGCCGGTGAAGAGCTTCGCCTTCACCTCGAAGTACGCCTCGAGGGTCTTGTGGTAGTCGAGGTGATCGCGGGTGAGGTTGGTGAACACCGCCGCGCCGAACTGCAGGCCGAGCACGCGCTGCTGGTCGATGCCGTGGGAGCTGACCTCCATCACCGCCTGGCGGCAGCCGGCGTCGCGCATCTGCGCCATCATGCCGTAGATGTCGAGCGACTCGGGCGTGGTGCGGAACGACGGCACGGTGCGCGCGCCAAGGTCGTAGTTGATCGTGCCGAGCAGGCCGACGCGCCGGTCGCCGTTGAGGAAGTGCTTGAGCAGGTGCGTGACGGTCGTCTTGCCGTTGGTGCCGGTGACGCCGACGACGGCCATGTCGCGGTCCGGGAACTTGTAGTAGCGCTGGGCGACCCGGGCCAGGGCGGTGCGGGCGTCGGCGACCTCGACGAACGTGACCCGGGCCGGGGCGTGGGCGGGGAGCTTCTGGGTGACGATGGCGACGGCGCCGCGGCTGACCGCCTCGTCGATGAAGCTGGCGCCGTCGGCCCGGCGGCCGGGCAGCGCGAAGAAGAGGTTGCCGGGGACGACGCGGCGGCTGTCGATGGCGAGGCCGGAGATCGGGCGGTCGAGGGCGCCCTTGGCGGCGAGGATTTCGCCGTCATGGAAATAGTCGGACAGTTTCGGGGCCATTTTAAAAACGCGGTTGAGGGCGAGGGTTTCGCGGCGCGTGCGGCGCGCGGGCCGCGGCGAGAACGCGTGGATGAGCGCGGCATTGGAGGTGAGGTAACCGATCATCGGCGGCCTCCTTCCATCGCCAGCACGGGACGGCCGGTGGCGGAGTACACGGGCTTGATGTCGAGGTACGGGATCAATTTCTCGGCGAGGCGCTTGAAGACCGGGGCCGCGACCGTCTTGCCGTACGCCACCCCACCCTGCGCATGGGCGTCGGCGTCATCCACGATCACGGAGATCGCGACCTGCGGCCGGCTCGCCGGGAGGAACCCGACGAACGAGGCAACGTGGTGCGTCTTCGAGGGCAGCAGCCGCACGTTGCCGTTGGCCAGCGTCACGGGCATGTACTTCTGCGCCGTGCCGGTCTTGCCCGCGACCTCGTAGTCGGGGATGGCCGCCTCGGGCGCGGTGCCCTCGGCGCCGTACCGCGTGGGCCGGTTCGAGACCACGCCCATCAGCAGCCGCGCCATCGTGCGCGCGGTCTCGGTGGTGATCACCCGCTGCTTGGCGACCTCGCCGTACCGGTAGACCACCTCGCCCGAGGCGTCGCTGATCCGGCTGATGATCTGCGGCCGCATGAGGTAGCCGCCGCTGGCGATGACGCTCATCGCCATGTGCATCTGCAGCGGGGTCGCGGCGATGGACTGCCCCATCGGCATGCGCGTGATGGTGAGGCCGTCCCACTTCGCGGGGGACGCCATCGAGCCAGCGATCTCGCCGCCGACTGGGAAGCCGGCGGGCTGGCCGAAGCCGAAGGCCCGCGCGTAATTGTAGAAGCGCTGGTCGCCGAGCCGCATCGCCAGCTGCGCGGCGCCGCGGTTGCTCGAGTGGGAGATGATCTCCGCCACGGACAGCGGCTCGTCAAAGTGGTGATCCTCGCCCGGCAGGCTCCGGGTCCGGCCGAGGTAATCGATCTTGTCGATCGAGCAGTCGAAGCGCGTGGCCGGGTTGACCAGGCCCTCGTTCAGCGCGCCGGAGGCGGCGACGATCTTGAAGACCGAGCCCGGCTCGTACATGTCGGCGACGGCGACGTTGCGCATCGCGCCCTGCTCCTCCTTCGGGACCTTGTTGTAGTCGTTCAGGTTGAAGGTGGGATAGTTCGCCATCGCGAGGATGAAGCCGGTCTTCGGGTCGCTCACGATGATGGTCGCCTTCACGGGCTCATACTGCCGGGCGATCGCGGCCAGCTCCTCCTCGGCCATGCTCTGGACGTTGCTGTCGATCGAGAGCGTCACGCTGTAGCCGTCCGACGCCGGGACGTCGCGCGTGCGGAACTGCGCCAGCTCGCGCCGCAGACCGTCGCGCTCGCCCTCGCGCCAGCCGTCGCGGCCGTGGAGGTAGAAGTCGGCATAGCGCTCGATGCCGGCGGCGGACTCGCCCTCCTTGTTGACGTAGCCGATGAGATGCGCCGCGAGCGAGTTGTGCGGGTAGGCCCGGCGGTAGATGCGCTGGCCGTACACGCCCTTGACGTCGAGGGCCTGGATCTGGGCGTAGGTGGACTCCTCGACGGCCTCGCTCAGCTTGGCCCAGCGGATCTGCCGCCGGCCCTGCTCGTCCGCGGAGTCGTCCAACACCGTGTCGTCCGCCGGCGTGGCGGTCGCGGCCGCCGGCGCGGGCGCCGGGGCGGCCAGCGGCGCGGTCACCGCCGCGGCGCGATCGGCGGAGAAGGTAATGACCAGGCCCTGGTTCGCCGCCGGCGTGGCGGGGGCCGGGGCGGCGGGGGTGGCCGTGCGGTACTTCGTGAGGAAGATGCGGCTCAGCTCGTCGGGCGACATCCCGAGCAGCGCGGCCAGGCGCGGCCACTTCTTCTCGTCCTCCGGGCGCAGGGACTGCGGGTCGACGCCGAGGACGATGAGCGAGCGGCTCGTGGCGAGGATCTTGCCGCGCGCGTCAAGGATGTCGCCCCGGCGGGCGCTCTCGACGATGATCTGGCGGCGGGCCTTGTCCACGTACCGGACCAGCTCCTCGCGGTCGATCACGTGCAGGTACACCAGCCGCGCGCCCAGCGCGGAGAAGCCCGCCATCATCCCGGCCGCGACGAGGACAATGCGGTAGGTGGAGGCGAAGCCCTTGGACATGGGGTCAGGGATTCAGGCCGGCCATGCGGAGCGAGACGGCGACGGGGGCGGCCTCGTCGGAAAAGAGGCCGCGGTTGTGCTTGGCCGCGAGGCGGCGCACCGGGTCGCCCGGCATGTCGACGAACTGCTCCTTGGCCGGGCTCACCAGGCCGAGGTGCCACTGGGTGTTGCGCTCCTGGAGCACGACCGGGTCCTGCTCGGCCTCGATCACCGTGGTTGTCTCGCTCACCTGGCGCTCCACCTCGGCAATGCGGGCGTCGAGCACCTTCGTGGCGTTCGCCGTCAGCGAGATCTGGTGGCGCATCCATACGGTGCCGAGGCCGATCGTGCCGCTGAAACAGATCATCACGAGCGTGTAGACGAGCAGCTGGTTCACGAAGGCGTGGCTGGAGGAGCGGTTCATCGGCGGGGGGTGGCGGGGCGGGTCAGAGTTTGCGGAGGGCGCGCAGCTTGGCGGAGCGGCTGCGGGGGTTGCCGGCGAGCTCCTCGTCGCCGGGCGTCACGGGCTTGCGCGTCAGCGGCGCGGCGAGCGCGACGCGGAAGTCCTGCGGCGTGGCGTCGTCGGCGCCCGCGGGCTGGCCGCACTGGCGGCGGAAGAACTGCTTCACCGGCCGGTCCTCGAGGGAGTGGAAGCTGATGACGCACAGCACGCCGCCGGAGCGGAGCTTGGCGAAGGCCGCGGGCAGCGCGCGCTCGAGGGCGCCGAGCTCGTCGTTGACCGCGATGCGGATCCCCTGGAAGGCGCGCGTCGCGGGATGGATCTTCATCGTCCGCCGGTCGCGGGCCGGGATCGCGTCGGCGATCACGGCCGCCAGCGAGGCGGTGCGGGCCAGCGCGCCCGTGCCGCGGGCCGCGAGCAGCGCGCGGACCACCCGGCGCCAGTGCGTTTCCTCGCCCAGCTCGCGGATCGCGCGGACCAGCATCTCCTCGGTCGCCGTCTCCAGCCAGCGGCTGGCCGGCACGCCCGCCCGCGGGTCCATGCGCATGTCGGCCGGGGCGTCGTGACGAAAGGAGAAGCCGCGCTCGACGTCGTCGAGCTGGAAGGACGACACGCCGAGGTCGAAGAGCACGCCGTCGAAGTCCGCGGCGGGCAGGTCCCCCAGCCGGCCGAAGTCCTGGCTGACCAGCTCAAGCCGGCCGGCGAACTCCGCCGCCAGTTCCGCCGCCCGCGGCTGGGCCGCGGGGTCGCGGTCGAACGCGGTCACGGAGACGTCCGGCGCCGCGGCGAGCAGCGCGCGCGCATGGCCGCCGCCGCCGAAGGTGGCGTCGAGGTAGCGGCCGCCGGCGCGCGGGGCCAGGAAGCCCAGCACCTCGCGCAGCAGGACGGGCTGGTGGCCGGGCGTCATCGTCGCGGCCGGGGCGTCAGCGGGCGCCGTGGGCATAGGAGGGCGTCCGCAGCCCGTGGGGCTTCTTGCGCTCCACGAGTCGGAGGATCAGGCAGTCGCGCACGCGGGGCGTGACGGTGGCGGGATACGAGATTCCTTGCTCGGCATCGATCCAAGCGGGAAAGGCCGGACGCAGCGCGAGCGCGGCGGCGACCTGGCGCAGTGACGCTCGCACTGCGGAAACCTTGGCAGGGGCGGAACGTTTCATGGTCAGATTCCGATGCGGCGCATGAGGTCGCCGAAGTTCTCGCCGGACGTGCGGTCCTCCACCTTGCCCCACCGGGCGGGCGCATAGATGTTGAACTTCGTCAGCGAGCCCACCAGCACCGCGTCGTGCTTCAGGCCCGCGTGCGCGATCAGCGCCGCGTCGAGCATGATGCGCCCGGCCTTGTCGAACGAGAACGACTGCGTCTGGGCAAAAAACCGCGCGACGAAATCCTGGCCCGCGCCGTCGCTCAGCGCCATCGCCGCGACCTTCGCGTGGAGCTTCTCCACCTCGGCCGGCGGCAGCACCGCCACGTAGCCGTCCGGGTGCGGCGTCGCCAAAAACATGTCCGCTTCCTCATGCGCGTACCGCCACGCCGACGGAATCGTCAGGCGATTCTTGTCGTCGAGGGTGTGCCTGAAAAGGCCGGTATAAAAAGCTCTGCCGGGTTGCGCCATGTGGGAGGTGAAGCGCCAGGCGCCCCACAACGCCCCATTTCAACCCATTTTCACCCACCAGCGTCAAGCCCAGACGTGTTAAAAATCCAAGAATTTATTCACAATTTACCCACGGGAATTGCCGACGGATGAAGACTTTCGGGGCGGCGCCCGAAATCCGGACCGATGGTACGCGAACTGCATGGTGGCGGGCGTGACGCACGGTTTCGCCATGGCTGCATCCGGGTTTGCCCGGCCCGCCCCGGCTGCGTCGGGTCCCGGCCCGGCGCCGGGCGGGCGCCGCCTGCGCCGACGCGAGGACTGGCTGGCGCGGCCGGCCTCGTTCGCCAGCGAATGCGCCGAGGTGGTGGTCGTCGTCGCCGCGCTCGCCTTCGCCGGCTGGTTCGTGCCGGTGAGCTACCACTTCTTCGGCTACGTCTACCTCCTTACCGTGACCGCGCTCAGCCTGCGCGTCGGGCGCTGGCCGGTGCTGCTGGCGGCCATCATCAGTGCGGTGACGTGGAACTTCGTGTTCATCCCGCCGCGCCTGTCGTTCTCGGTCCTGGACGCGGAGGACAGCCTGATGCTCGGCGCGTACCTGTTCGCCGCGCTGATCGGCGGGCAGCTCACCGCGCGGATCCGCGCGCAGGAGCGCGAGGAGCGCCGGCGGGAGCAGCGCGCGACGGCGCTGCTGGACCTCAGTCGCGCGCTGGCGGGCGCGCCCACCTTCGACGCGGCGGCCGCGGCGGCGCGGCACGAGGCGGACGAGCTCTTCGGGGCGCAGACGACGCTGCTGCTGCCGGACGGCGGCGGCGGGCTGGCGCCCCACCCGGCCGGCAGCTTCCGCCTCAACGAGTCCGAGCGCGCGGTGGCGGCGGTGGCGCGGCAGAGCGGCCGAGCGGCGGGCCGCACGACGGAGCAGCTGCCGGCGGCCGCGGGCCTGTACCTGCCGCTGCGGCGCGCCGACGCCGTGCTCGGCCTCTTCGCCGTGCAGCTGCCCCCCGCTGTCACGGAGCTGACCGCGCGGCAGCGGGAGCTGCTGGACGGCTTCGCGGCGCAGGTTGCGCTGCTGGTGGAGCGCGAGCAGCTCCGCGCCGCCGGCGAGCGCGAGCAGCTCCTGGCCGTGTCGGACCGGCTGCACCGCACCCTGCTCGACAGCGTCTCGCACGAGCTGAAAACCCCGCTCGCCGTGCTGCGCTCGGCCGTGGAAAAACTGGATACGGACGACGCGCCCAAGCGCGCGCGGCTCACCGCCGAGGTCCGCACCGCCACGCGCCGGCTCGACCACCTGGTCGCCAACCTGCTGAACCAGACCCGGCTCGCGGCCGGCGCGCTGCAGCCGCAGCTCGACTGGTGCGACGCGTGCGACCTGGTGAGCGTGGCGCGGCGCGCGGTCGGCGACGCGCTCGCGGGCCGGCCGGTGCAGGTGGACATTCCCGCGGGCCTGCCGCTGGTTCGCGCCGACGCGGTGCTGATGGAGCAGGTGCTCTCGAACCTGCTGCTGAACGCCGCGCGGCACACGCCGCCCGCCACGCCGGTCCGGATCATGGCGCGCGTGACCGCGGACGGGACGCAGGTCGCGCTCGCGGTGGCGGACGAGGGACCGGGCCTCGCCCCCGAGCTGCAGGGCAGCCTGTTCCAGAAATTCTCGCGCGGCGCGGGCGCGCGCGCGGGCGGCCTCGGGCTGGGTCTCTCGATCGTGAAGGGTTTCATGCTCGCGCAGGGCGGCGACGTGGCCGCCGGCCCCGGCCCCGCCGGCGGCGCGTGCTTCACCGTGTTCCTCCCCCATGCGCCGCACGGCGCGATCCCCGGCGATGACCACTGACCCCACCAAGCCCGAGATCCTCGTGATCGAGGACGAGGTCCAGCTCCGCCGGCTGCTGCGCCTCTCGCTGGAGGAGGCGGGCTACGCCGTGCGCGAGGCGGAGACGGCGAAGTCGGGCCTGCACGAGCTGGTGCACCACATCCCCGACGTGGTCATCCTCGACCTCGGGCTGCCCGACGCGTCCGGCGAGACCGTGCTGCGGCGGCTGCGGGAGTGGAGTCCCGTGCCCGTGCTCATCCTCTCGGTCTTCAGCCAGGAGGGCAGCAAGGTGGCCGGGCTCGACGCCGGGGCCGACGATTACCTGACCAAGCCCTTCGGCTGCAGCGAGCTGCTCGCGCGGCTCCGCGCGCTGCAGCGGCGCATCAAGCCCGCGGTCGCCGCCAGCCGGTTCAAGTTCGGTTCCGTCGAGGTGGACCTCGCGCACCGCCGCGTGCGCCGCGCGGGCCACCTGCTCAAGCTCACCGCGATGGAGTACGCGCTGCTGCAGCTGCTCATCACACACCGCGACAAGGTCCTCACGCACCGCCAGATCCTGCGCGAGCTCTGGGGGCCAAACGCCGAGGGGCAGACCCATTACCTGCGCACTTATATGCTGCGGCTGCGCCGCAAGCTCGAGGAGGACCTCGACACGCCGCGGTATTTCCAGACGGAGTCAGGCGTCGGCTACCGGTTCACGAGCGAGCCGGCGGAAGCCGTCTAGCAAAAACCCGCGCGACGCGCGCGGCCTGGCCCATAGTCCACGGCCCCGACGGCGGGACGCCCGCACCGGGCGGTATACGTTTTGTTCATAATTCCGGGCCAACTATCAACGGCCTGTCTATCAGCGCTGGTACGTCGGGTGCTAAATCTGCGGCGTTCTCATGCACCTCGCGCCCACGACTCTCCCGCTGCTTCCGCCGGCCACGATCGTCGCGCGTTCGTCCCTTTCCGCCGGTACTGTAGGGGTCCGGTTGAAAATGCAACGTCATCATCAGGCGGCCCCCGGGCCATTGGGGGCCGCCTCATGACGTCGCCGCTCGGCCAGCACGCGCCGACCACCCTTTCGCGGGCTTCGTCCCGTTTCGTCCACAACCCGTAACCCGCGCGTCCGCCCTGGGACCGCACCTACATCGATAATGACAACACACTACCCTGGCCCGAAATGGTTGCGCAGGTCCCTGCTGGGAATTGCGCTGGTTTGCAGTCTCGGTGCGCCGTATGCGCACGCGGATGATCCCAAGCCGGATCCCGCCGGCACCGCCACCGGCGTGGCCGCCGATGTGCCCGGCTTCATCGTCTCCGCCCCCGCCGACCTTAGTGCGGACGACCGCAAGGACGCCTACAAGGTCAAGGCCTTCCAAGACGCGAAGAAGGCGGCCGATGACTATGCGAAGCAGGCCGCGGCCGAGCCGCTCGCCGTGAAGCTGGCGGACAACGTCGGCCACAACCGCGTCGCGATCAACTTCATGTGGACGCTCGTCACGGGCTTCCTCGTGATGTTCATGCAGGCGGGCTTCGCCCTCGTGGAAACGGGCCTCTGCCGGGCCAAGAACGCGGGCCACACCATGGCGATGAACTTCATGATCTACCCGATGGGCATGCTCGGGTTCTATCTCTGCGGTTTCGCCTTCATGTTCGGCGGCATCGGAGCGCTCGGGACCTTGGGCAATTATGCGGGCCTGAACAATGAATTCACCGTGACGCTTTTTGGCCATCCATTCGGCCTCATCGGCCTGAAGGGCTTCCTCCTCCAAGGCGCGGGCTATGACACGGCCGCATTCGCGCTCTTCCTCTTCCAGATGGTGTTCATGGACACGACTGCCACCATCCCCACCGGCGCGGCGGCCGAGCGGTGGAAGTTCTCGGCCTTCATGATCTACGGCTGCTGCATCGGCACCTTCGTCTACCCCCTGTTCGGCAACTGGGTGTGGGGCGGCGGCTGGCTCGCGCAGCTGGGCACAAACTTCGGCCTCGGCCACGGGCACGTGGACTTCGCCGGCTCCTCGGTCGTGCACATGCAGGGCGGCGTGATCGCCCTCGTCTTCGCCTGGCTGATCGGACCACGCCACGGCAAGTACGACAAGACGGGCAAGCTGGTGCACCCGATCACGCCGCACAGCATCCCGATGGTGATGCTCGGCACGTTCATCCTCGCGTTCGGCTGGTTCGGCTTCAACCCCGGCTCGTCGCTGGCCGGCACCGACCTGCGCATCGCGGTTGTCGCGGTTAACACCATGCTCGCCTCCGCCACCGGCGCCCTCGCGACCACACTCTACATGTGGTGGTTCAAGACCAAGAAGCCCGATCCCTCCATGATGTGCAACGGCATGCTCGCCGGCCTCGTCGCCATCACGGCGCCCTGCGCCTTTGTCACCGCGGGCGGCGCCTCGCTCATCGGCGCGATCTCGGGCATCCTCGTGGTCGAGGCCGTGTTCTTCTTCGACAAGCACCGCATCGACGACGCGGTCGGCGCGATCTCGGTCCATGGCGTCAACGGCGCCTGGGGCTGCCTCTCGATCGGCCTCTTCGCCGACGGCACCTATGGCGACGGCTGGAACGGAGTGGCCGGCACCGTCCGCGGCCTGTTCTACGGGGGCGGCATGAGCCAGTTTTGGGCCGAGCTGATTGGCGTTGTCACGTGCTTCGTCACACTCACGGTCCTCTCTTTCATCACCTATTATATCGCGGAGTGGACCGTAGGCAACCGCGTCTCGCTCGAAGTCGAGATCGAGGGCCTCGACGTGCCCGAGATGGGCATCACCGGCTACGCCGGCATGGTCATGGACAAGCAGTCCGAAACCCCCATGCCGCGCGGCTGATCATATCGCGGATTCGGCCGGCGGCACACCCTGCGCCGCCGGCCCATCCCCACCGCAACCCCTCCTCCCATGGATCTCCATTTCACCCTCATTCTCCGCGGCCTCGCCGCGTTGGTCGGCGGCGGCCTGATCGGCCTGTCGTTTGGCCGGCTGCAGCAGGCTGCCACGCGCCGCCACCAGGAACTCGCCCAAAGCGGCCAGCTGAAGGCCATCTGGACGCTGATACCAGGCGCCGGCGCCCGCGTGGCTTACCTGCTCATCGCCCTCGCCCTGGTCCAGCTGATCTGCCCACTCCTGTTCGTGGACGGCACGCAATGGTTCGTCTCCGCCGGACTCCTCGTGGGCTATGGCCTTACCCTCTACTCGCAACTGCGCCTGCGCCTCCGCGCCGGCCCCGCTTGAATCGCCCATCCACACCGCAACTTCCCCATCGGAGATCACTCCCCCATCCATGAAACTAATTATCGCCATCATCAAACCGTTCAAGCTGGACGAGGTGAAGGACGCCCTCGCCGCCATCCACGTCGAGGGCATGACCGTCACCGAGGTCAAGGGCTTCGGCCGCCAGAAGGGCCACACCGAGGTCTACCGCGGCAGCGAGTACACCGTCGACTTCCTGCCCAAGGTGAAGCTCGAGATTGCCGTCGCTGACACCGCCGTCCCGGCGGCCGTCGAGGCGATCGTGAAGGCCGCCAAGACCGGCAAGATCGGTGACGGCAAGGTCTTCATCCTGCCCGTCGAGAGCGTCGTGCGCATCCGCACCGGCGAGCAGGGCGATTCCGCCATCTAAGTTCGTGAGCCCGTGCTTTCCCGCCGGCGCACCCCTGGGGTGCGCCGGCTTTTCTTGCCTACGCCCGGCCTGAGCCGCCCCGCTGCCCCGTGCCGCCCCCGCCCCTGCCAGCCATCCCGGCCGCCGCCCTCGCGCCGTTCGGCCTGCTGCTCCTGCTGATCGCGGTGATGCCGCTCACGCCGCCGCGCGTGAAGCACGTCTGGGACCGGTTCTATCCGGCCGTTTCCCTCGGGCTGGCCGCGCTCGTCGCCGCCTACTACCTCGTCGTCGTGCCCGGCGGCGCCCTCGCCCTCGACCACACGCTCGGCGACTACGCGTCGTTCATCTGCCTCATCGGCTCGCTGTTCGTCGTCGCCGGCGGCATCCACCTGCGCGTGAAGGGCGAGGCGACGCCCGCGGTCAACGTCGCCTTCCTCGCCGTCGGCGCGGTGATCGCCAACCTGATCGGCACGACCGGCGCGTCGATGGTGCTCGTGCGCCCGTGGATCCGCATGAACAAGGTGCGCGCCAGCGCCTACCACGTGGTGTTCTTCATCTTCCTGGTCTCGAACGTCGGGGGCTCGCTCACGCCGATCGGCGACCCGCCGCTGTTCCTCGGCTACCTGCGCGGCGTGCCGTTCTTCTGGCTCGCGCAGCACGTGCTGGGGCCGTGGTTCGCCGCGGTCGGCCTGATCCTCGCCGCCTTCTACGTGCTCGACCGGCGCAGCTTCCACCGGATGCCGGCGCGGCTGCAGGCCACGGCCGCCGCCGAGGGCGAGACCTGGCGGTTCGAGGGCGCCGTGAACCTCCTGTTCCTGCTCGTGATCATCGCCGCGGTCTTCCTGCCCCCGCGCCCGCTGCTGCGCGAGGCCGTGATGCTCGCCGCGGCCGCGTTCAGCTACCTCGTGACGCCGCGGGCGGTGCACGAGGAGAACCAGTTCAGCTTCGGCCCGGTGAAGGAGGTGGCGCTGCTCTTCGCCGGCATCTTCGTCACGATGCTCCCGGCCCTCGACTACCTCACCGCCCACGGGCCCGCCTTCGGGCTGGTGCATCCGCTCCAGTACTATTTCGCCAGCGGCGCGCTGTCCTCGGTCCTCGACAACGCCCCGACCTACGTGAACTTCCTGCAGCTCGCGCAGGCGACCGCGGCGACCCAGTTTCCCGCCGCGTTCGCCGGGGCGGCCACGCCCTTCGCCCAGACCGCCGCGCTGCTGGCGCACCAGCCGCGCTACGTCATCGGCGTCAGCCTGGGCTCCGTGTTCTTCGGGGCCATGACCTACATCGGCAACGGGCCCAACTTCATGGTCAAGTCGATCGCCCACGAGGCCGGCGTGCACTGCCCCTCGTTCGTGGCCTACCTCGCGCGGTACAGCCTGCCGATCCTGCTCCCGATCCTTGCCCTGGTGGGCTGGCTCTTCCTCTGAGTTTCGGCGCCCGCCGGGGAATTTTCTCGCCTGCCGGTGGGGTGGAATTACATCTGCCCCTCCGTCCGTCCTCCCCGCATGTTCGTCGTCCACACCACCCCCGGCGCCAGCAAGGCCGACCAGTACCGCGAACTGGCCGCGCAGCTCGCGGCGCTGCTGGCGGAGGAGCGCAACCCCCTCGCCAACGCGGCCAACGCCGCCGCGCTGATCCACCAGGGGCTGCCGGACCTCAACTGGGCCGGGTTCTACTTCCTCGTCGGCCGCGAGCTGGTGCTCGGGCCCTTCCAGGGCAGGGTCGCCTGCGTCCGCCTCGCCCTCGGGCGCGGCGTCTGCGGCACCGCGGCGCAGCGGCGCGCGACGGTGGTCGTGCCGGAAGTGACCCAGTTCCCCGGCCACGTCGCCTGCGACCACGCCTCGCGCTCCGAGATCGTCGTCCCGCTGCTCCGCGACGGCCGCCTGCTGGGGGTGCTCGACCTCGACAGCCCGTCGCCTGCGCGCTTCGACGCCGCCGACGCCGCCGGGCTGGAGGCGCTGGCCGCGATCCTGCTCGGCAGCGCGGACTTCCTGGCCTTCGTCACCGCGCTGGCCGCGGCCGAGGCCGCCACCCCGGCGCCCGCCGCCTGACCGCGCGAATCCGACCATGCCGGCCGCCCCTCTCCCTCTCGTGCTTGGCGGCGGCTGCTTCTGGTGCCTGGAGGCCGCGTTCCGGCTGCTGCCGGGCGTGACCCGGGTGACCTGCGGCTATGCCGGCGGCACGGTGGCCGCGCCGACCTACGAGCAGGTCTACACCGACACGACCGGCCACGCGGAGGTGGTCCAGCTCGAGTACGATCCGGCGCGGCTCACGCTCGCCGGGCTGCTGGCGTACTTCTGGCAGTCCCACGACCCGACGCAGGCCGACGGCCAGGGCGGGGATCTCGGCATGCGCTACCGCTCGGTCATTTTTTTCGCCGACGCCGCCCAGCAGGCCGCCGCGGAAAGCTCCCGGACCGCCGCGCAGGCCGGGCTGGCCGCGCCGATCACAACGCAGATCCTCCTGCTGCGCGAATTCTGGCCCGCCGAGGCGTACCACCAGGACTATTTCACCCGCCACCCCGAGCGCGCCTACTGCGCCACGGTGATCCGGCCCAAGCTCAGGAAGCTCCAGTCCCACCTGGCGCCCGGCGCCTGAGTCACGGGCTGGCGATCACTTTTTCCCCATGAAACGTCCCCCCCGCCCCGCCCCGGCTCCCCGCACGCCGGCCAATGTCCCGCACGAGCTGACGTTCACCGCCCAAGGGCGGTACGCCGACCCGTTCAACGCCGTCGTCCTCGACGTGGTGTTCACCGACCCGGCGGGGGCGACCTTCCGCGTCCCGGCCTTCTGGGCCGGCGGCCGGACCTGGAAGGTCCGCTACGCCTCGCCCGTGACCGGCGCGCACACCTACCGCACCGAGTGCACGCCCGCGAACGACGCCGGCCTGCACGGGCTCACCGGCACGCTGACGGTGGTGCCGTACACCGGGACGAACCCGCTCTACGCGCATGGCCCCGTGCGCGTGGCCGGGGACCGCCGCCACTTCGAGCACGAGGACGGCACGCCGTTCTTCTGGCTCGGCGACACCTGGTGGATGGGACTGTGCCGGCGCATGCGCTGGCCCACGGGTTTCAAGCAGCTCGCCGCCGACCGGAAGCGAAAGGGATTCAACGTCGTGCAGATCGTCGCCGGCCTCTACCCCGACATGCATGGTTTCGATCCCCGCGGCGCGAATGAGGCGGGTTTCCCCTGGGAAGAAGGCTATGCGCACATCCGCCCCGAGTACTTTGACGCCGCGGACCGCAAGCTCGCCCACCTCGTGGCCCAGGGCATCACGCCCTGCCTCGTCGGCGCGTGGGGCTACTTCGTCGCCTGGATGACGGAGGACCAGCTCAAGGCCCACTGGCGCTACCTGATCGCGCGCTACGGCGCCTGGCCCATGATCTGGTGCGTCGCGGGCGAGGCGAACCTGCCGTGGTACCTCGCGAAGAATTTCCCCGAGGACGACCGCGGGATGGTGAAGGTGTGGACGCGACTCATGCGCTACGTGCATGCGACCGACCCGTTCCACCGCCCCGTCACCATCCACCCGACCGCGATCAACCGCTACACCGCGCGCAACGCGACGGAGGACGAGACCCTGCTCGACTTCGACCTGCTGCAGGTCGCCCACGCGCAGAACGAGTCGGTGCCGATGGCGGTCAAGGCCGTGCGCGAAACCTACGGCGCCACGCCGCGGATGCCGGTGATCAACGGCGAGCCGTGCTACGAGATGCTGTTGGGCACGATCACGTCGCCCTGGCCGCGCCGCGCGTTCTGGTCCTGCGTCCTCAACGGCGCGATGGGCCACACCTACGGCGGCAACGGCATCTGGCAGGCCAACCAGCCCGGCATCCCGCACGGCTCGTCGCCCCACGGCGGCAACTACGGCAACACGCCGTGGCAGGAGGCGATGCGCTTCCCCGGCTCCGCGGAGTGCGGCCATGGCAAGCGCCTGCTCGCGAGTCTGCCCTGGACGCGGTTTGCGCCGCATCCCGAGTGGGCCGCGTACACCGGCGACGTCTGGCTCCCGCTCGACGACGCCCGCTGGATCTGGCCGAACCGCGACGTCCCGGCGAAGGACGCGCCCAATCATCGCGCGTTTTTCCGCCGCACGTTCGACCTGCCGGCCGGCCGGAAGATCGCCTCGGCCCGGCTGCGGATCGCGGGCGTGCACCACTGCGAGACCCAGCTCAACGGCGCGCCGTCCGGCGGCGGCTTCGAGTGGCGCCACGGCCTGCAGTTCAACGACCGCGCCGCCCTCCTGCGCCCCGGCCGCAACTCCCTCACCGCCTGGTGCGAACACCGGCCCGTCAACGGCGACGCCCCCGGATTTCTCGCGTGCCTCGAGGTGCGCTTCGTCGACGGCGGCCTGCTGCGCATCGTCACCGACGGCGCGTGGAAGGCCTACACCTCCCGCGTCAGCGGGTGCGACGAGCGCGACTACGACGACGCCGGCTGGCCCGCCGCCGTCGTGCTGGGCGAGCTGGGTGACGCGCCGTGGGGCCCGCTCACGCCGCCCGACCTCAGCCTGCACGGCCCGCAGACCGCCGGCATCGCCGGCGAGGTCCGTGTGACCTACGTGCCGTTCCACGAGCCCATCGTGGTCCAGGCGCTGCCGCCTCGCACCCTCCACCTCGCCACGGTCTTCGATCCCGTCACCGGCCGCCGCGGCACTCCCCGCCGGGTGCGGTCCGACGCGGAGGGACGCCTGTCCTGTCCACCGCCCGCCGGCCACGCCCATGACTGGGTGCTGGTGCTGGAGACGCTGCAGCGCGCCAAGTCCTCCGGCTGACCGCGATGAAAGCCCCAGCCGCCCCGGCCACCTCGCTCACGCTCGCCACGCCGCACCTCGCCTGGCATTTCCGCTGGGACGACGGGCGGCTGGCGTCCGAGCGATGGGAAAATCTCCCCCGCGGCCGGTCAGCGGCGCCCGTCGGCGGGCGCGAGCTGGCCCTGGTCTTCTCGGCGGCGCCGGACCGCATCGCGGAACCGCAGCTCCGGGTCGAGGACTTCGTCGTGCGCGCCATGCGTCGGCGCGGGCCGGCGGGCGCGGTGTTCACCCTGCACAGCGCCTCCGCCGACCTCACCGTCGCCCTGCACGTGCAGCTCGAGGGTCCGACCCGGCGCAAGTGGGTCGAGTTCACCTCCGCGGCGGATGGCGAGCGGCTGCTGCTCGATGTGGTGCTGGATGACTTCGGCTTCACGGGCGCCGCGACCGGTGGCGGCGCGGGCCAGCCGGTGTACCTTGACGCCGAGGCCTTCGCCGCGATCGAGCATCCGTCGGGTGAGAACCTCGCGGCCGATGGCCGCGTGCGGCTGGCGCACTACCCTGGCCGGCGGCTGGCGCCCGGCGCGCGGTTCCGCAGCCACGTCGCGCTCGTCAGTGTGGCGCCGGCCGGAGGCGCGCAGGCGCACTTCGTCGAATACCTCGAATCCAAGGCCCGGCCCCGCCCGGGCTTCATCGGCATCTACACGCCCTTCGGCATCAACAACCAGTGGGGCGCGTGTCCCGCGCTCGACGACGAGCAGACGCTCGACGTGCTCGGCCACCTCGGGGAACTGCGGCGGCGCGGCGTGCGCTTCGACTACTTCACCCTCGACACCGGCTGGGTGGACCCGGCGTCGGACCTCACGCGGTTCAAGCCCACCGCCTTCCCCCGCGGCCCGGCCGAGGTGATCCGCCGCGTGCGGGGGCTGCACCTGAAGTTCGGCCTGTGGTTCGCGACCAGCTGGGGGCTGCAGTCGTGCTGGGACTATCCCGGCGCGTTCGCCGACGGGCTCCCGCCCGCGCAAGCCTACCGCGAGGGCTATCCGCCCGGGGCGGAAGGGCTGATGTTCTGCCTCGGCGAAAAGAGCTACCAGTCGATCCTCGGCCGCGCGGTGCTGCACCACGTGCGGAAGAACGGCGTGAGTTTCCTGAAGTTCGACGGCGGCGCGTACCAGTGCGACAATCCCGCGCACGGTCACCTGCCGGGCAAGTACGCCACGGAGGCGATGCACGAGTGGCTGATCGACCTCGCGGACCGCGCCCGCGCGATCAACCCCGACGTGTTCATCATGTGGTACTGGGGCCTGCGCTCGCCCTTCTGGGTGCTGCACGGCGACGCGCTGTTCGAGTCGGGCCTGTTCATGGAGGGCTCGGGCACGAGCTCCTGGCCGACGCTGCACTACCGCGATTCCGTCACGCTCGCCCAGGACCAGAACGCGCACCACGCGCGGAACATCCCGCCGCGTTTCAAGGACAGCCTCGGCGTCTGGCTGTCCGACAGCCGCTGGGGCAATTTCATGGGCGGCGAGCGCTGGCGCGAGAGCCTGGTGATGGACCTTGGCCGCGGCAGCCGGCTCTTCCCCAACCTCTGGGGCAACCTGCGGCACCTGACCGACGACGACGTGAAGTTTCTCGCCGGGATCACCGCGCTCGCGCGGCGGCGCGCGGGGCTCTTCGCGCACCGCCGCCTCGTTGGGGGCGAGCCGTTCCGCAACGAGCCCTACGGCTACGCCCACGGCCGCGGCGCGCGGAGCCTCGTCTGCCTGCACAACGCTCATTTCGCCGCGCGGCGGATCGACCTGCGGCTCGACGCGTCCCTCGGCCTCGATGCGCGGACCGGCACGCCGGTCCAGGTGCTCTCGCATTTCCCCGAGTCCCGCCAGCTGCGGCCCGCGGGCGGCGGACGCTTCCAGCTCGGCGAGCCGCTCGGGCTCTGGCTGCGGCCGTTCGAGACGCTCATGCTGGAGGTCACGCCGACGCTCGCCACGGGCGCGCGCCGCCCGCGCCGGGACCTCGGTGCCGCCGCGGCCAATGCGCTGGGCGTGGCCCTGGCCCTCCGCGACGTGCCGGCCGAGCCCCGGCTCGACGTGAAGTTCGCGGACGCGGCGCTGTTCGCCCAGAAGAACCTCGTCCGGAAAACCCGCACCTACGCCGCCACCCTGCCCCGCCTCGACGGCGACGTGCCGATGCTGGCGATCGTCCTCCGCCTCCGGCAGGGCGAGGCCGAGTGGAAATATGCGCCGACCGTCGTGCAGATCGTGCAGGCCGTGGCCCGCGTGGGCGACGTGAAGGTCCCGCTGATCCCGATGCCCGACGGCCGGCAGCACGGCAACACCCAGTCGTTCGGCTGCTCGTGGCTCGTGTACAAGGTCCGGCTCACTCCCGACTGGTCCGGCCAGACCCTGCAGTTCGCCATCCACGCCAACCTCCCCGAGAACGTCGAGGCGGTCGCCGAGGCCTGGGTCGTCAAGCGCTGGTGGCAGGAGAACCACCGCCCCACCGCCGACGGCTACTACACCTACGCGCCGTCCTGAGCGCATGTTCACCACGAAGGACACGAAGCGCGCGAAGGGAAATCCTCCGGCCGGTGCCGGTCCTGACCTTCGCGCGCTTCGTGTCCTTCGTGGTGAAATCCGTTCCGGCTAGGATGAGTGGGCCGGCGGTCCCGCAGTACCGCTGATGACCCGGGCGCCACGCCGGTAGGTGAAGTACGAGTAGGTCCACTGGAGCAGGACGGAGAGCTTGTTCCGGAAGCCGATAAGGAACAGCAGGTGGACGCCGAGCCAGGCGATCCACGCGGGGAAGCCGCTGAACTTGAACCGTCCGATCTCCGCCACCGCCGCCGAGCGGCCGATGGTCGCCATGTTTCCCTTGTCCAAGTAGACAAACGGCTCGCGCTCGCCCCCGGCGGGACGCGCGCCGCCCAGCTCGCGGTCGATCAGCTTCGCCACAAACGCGCCGGCTTGGATCGCGCCCGGCGCGATGCCCGGGACCGTCACGCCGTGCGCGTCCACCAGGGAGATGAGGTCGCCAATCGCGAACACCTCCGGGTGTCCCGGCACGCTGAGGTCGGGCCGCACCTTCACCCGGCCCGCGCGGTCGGATTCCATCCCCAGCTGCCGCGCCAACGGCACGGCCGCGACGCCGGCGCTCCACACGATGTTGTCGGACCGCAGCGTCTGCCCGCCCGCCACGACCTGTCCCGCGGAGATGGCCTCGACCCGCGTGGCGGTGCGCACCTCGACGCCGAGATGCTCGAGCTGACGCTGCGCGCTGGCCGAGAGCTCGGGCGGATAGGCGGCGAGGACGCGCGGGCTGCCCTCGAGGAGGATCACCCGCGCCTTCGAGGGGTCGATGTGGTCGAAGTCCCGATTAAGCACCGTGCGCGTGAGCTCCGCGAACGTGCCCGCCAGCTCCACGCCCGTCGGACCGCCGCCGATCACCACGATCGTCATTGCCGCGTCGCGCTTCGCGGGATCCGGCTCCGTCTCGGCCCGCTCGAACGAAAGCAGCACCCGGCGCCGGATCGCCAGCGCATCGTCGAGCGTCTTGAGCCCCGGCGCGAACTGCTCCCACTCCGGATGGCCGAAGTAGCTCGTCATCCCGCCCGCCGCCACCACGAGGTAATCGTAGGTCAGCTCGCCGCGCGCGTGGACGACCCGGCGCGCCACGAGGTCGAGGCCGGTGACCTCCGCCATGACCACCTCGAAGTCGGGCCGGTTGCCAAAGATCGCGCGGATCGGCTGCGCGATGTCCACGGCCGAGAGCCCGGCGGTGGCGACCTGGTAGAGCAGCGGCTGGAACAGGTGGTGATTCTGCCGATCGATCAGCGTGATGCGCGCG
Source organism: uncultured Opitutia bacterium (assembly GCA_903825285.1). Taxonomy (GTDB): domain Bacteria; phylum Verrucomicrobiota; class Verrucomicrobiia; order Opitutales; family Opitutaceae; genus Opi-474. Next base: position 156,821 of record CAIJZY010000007.1, read on the forward strand.
CGGCCGACGGGAAACTTCTGGCAGAAGGTCAGCCCGCCAAAGCCCGCGCCGATCACGACGATGTGCGGAAGGGAAGCCGGACGCCCATTGGTCATGGCGGCACCGTGTTCAGACCCGGAAATTTTGCAACGGGCCCGGCCTCCCGCCACCCGTGACGCGCAATTTGCTGTTCACGGCCGGGCAAAGCACGTTAGTCCTCCGAACCTTCGCATGCAGACGCCCGTGGACATCCAACTGATCGGTCCGGAGGTCGCCATCCGCTGGGATGACGGCGCCGAGACCTATTACGCCTCCGACAAGCTCCGTGCGGCGTCGCCGAGCGCCGAGACGCAGGGCGAGCGCGACATCTTCGGCCACCAGTACGGCGGGAACGGCCCGCGGAACTTCGACGGCGTGCAGGTGACCGGCTGGGCGCAGGTCGGCAACTACGCGATCCGCTTCGATTTCAGCGACGGCCACCGCACCGGACTTTACAGCTACGACTATCTGCGGAAACTCGCCGCCGACGCCTGATCCCTTTTCCCATGAGCGCCCACGTCTTCCCCGCCCGCACCACGACCGCCGAGATCGAGCTCGGCACGACGCTGCAGCCCAAGTTCGGCCCCGACGGGCTGATCCCCTGCATCGCCCAGGACGCCCACTCCGGCGAGGTCCTGATGTTCGCCTTTATGAACGCCGAGTCGCTCGCGCACACGCTGCGGACGCGGAAGGCGACCTACTGGAGCCGCTCGCGGAACAAGCTCTGGGTGAAGGGCGAGGAGTCGGGCAACGTGCAGGTCGTGCAGGAGGTCCGCACCGACTGCGACCAGGACGTGCTCCTCATCAAGGTCGAGCAGACCGGCGCGGCCAACGCCGCGTGCCACAACGGCTACAAGTCCTGTTTCTACCGCAAGCTCGGCGACCTCGCCGATCCCGCGCTGAAGCTCCAGTTCACCGCCCAGCGGCTCTTCGACCCGGCGACGGTGTACAAGAAAAAGCCGTAAGGGTCCACCGCACTGGGCTCACGGCACCTCGTAGACTTCCACGAGGGCCACACCGGTGGTGCCGTTGGCGCCGCTGACGTGGAGCGTGTAGACCCCCGGCGTGACCGTGACCAGCAGGGCGGCGTCCGCGCTGCCCGCCGGCAGCGGAAAGCCGCCGACCTGGCGCGCGGCCTCGGCGACGTCGGCGGCGTTCGCCGCGGTGTCCCAGCCCTGGTTCCGGGCCAGCGGCGTGGACCCGCTCAGCAGCGTCAGCACCGGGCGGGCGAGCACGCCGTCCACGCCGTACTGCGTGAGGGTCGGTCCCACCGCTCGGGCCAGGATGCGCCGCGGCGCATCCCCGGTGATCACCAGTCCCGGAATCAGCACGTCGGCCCCGGTCCCGACATTCGCGCGGGACGACATGGCGATCACCTTGCTGGCGTTCGCGCCCACCTCGTAGACCTCGACCAGCGCCACGCCGGTCGCCGCGGTGTCGCTCCGCACATGGGCGGTGTAGACGCCGGGCGGGAGCGTCAGCAGCAGCGCGGAATCCGCGCCGGGGTCGCGCAGCGCGAAAGCCCCGACGGATTTCGCCGCCGCCACAAGCGCCGCCGGGTCGGAGGCCGTGCGCCAGCCGCGGTTCGTGGCGAGGAGGGAACCGGTCGCGTTGTCGAACACCTGGAGGGTCGGCGTCGCCAGCGCATCGGTCACCTGGTAATCCGCCAGCGTCGGCCCGACGCCGCGGATCAGCAGCGTCTTGGACTGGCTGCCGGTCACGACAAATCCGGCGATCAGCGTGCCGCTGCCGGCGGTGACCCGCGCGCGGGTGGAGTTGCCCACGAAGCGCGCGGCCCCGGTCTGCCAGATGGCGCCGGCGTTGCCGACCGCGATGACCTGGTCCCCGCCGCTCGCGATGTACCACATCATGCCCGAGCCGGAGAAATCCTCGGTCGACCAGTTGATGCCGTCGTCCGAGGTCACGATCTTCCCGTAAAACGTCGAGCCGACCAGCCGGGTGCCGAGGGCGGTCAGGGCCGAGGGCGCGCCCGCCGCCATGAGGGGCTGGCCCTGATGCGTCCAGGTCACGCCATCCGGCGAGGTCCAGACATCGCCGATCAGCCCGGCCACCACATAAAGCCCGCTGCGTCCGCCCACGGCATACGCGGCACGGTCGAACTCGGCGGTGAGCGTCCAGCTGACGCCGTCCGTCGAGCGCGCGACGACGGTGTGCTCGTCCGCGCCCTTCGTCCCGATCGCCAGGAACGCACCGTCCGAGAAAATGATGTCGCGCCAGGCGCCGGTGTCGCCGGGCAGGCGGAACCCCGGGGTCCAGGCCACGCCATCCACGGAGCTGATGAGCTCGCTGTAGAACACGCCGTTGACCCAGTTCTGGGAGTTGGTGGTGGCCACGAACCGGCCGTTGCCAAAGACGACGCGCAACAGCGCGGTGGGCCGGGTGACGCCCCGCGTCCAGGTCGCGCCCCCATCGAGGGAGAAGCCGATGCCGCCATCGCTGGCGCCGGCGACAAACCTGCCGTTGCCATAGGCGATCGTGCCACCGTCGTAGCCGGCCGCGGACGGCAGCATCTGCCACGTCACCGCGTCCGTCGACGACGCCAGGCCCTGCGTCCCCGCCACGAGCCACCGCCCCGCCCCGTAGGCCGCCCCGCGCAGGTCGCCCTGCACGGTGCTGCCGGTGTGATTGACCCACGTCGTGCCGTCGGCCGAGGACCGCAGCCCGCCGAAGCGACCCGCGGCGACGATCCGGTCCGCGCTGGCCGCCAGGGAATTGGGGTAGAAAAGCGGGTTGGGCGCCGGCAGGTACACGCGCCACGTGTTGCCGTCCTCCGAGGACAGCAGCGGCAGGTTGGCCCCCCAGGCATAGAACCGACCCTTGAACCAAGTCAGGGCATCATAGGTCCAGCCGAGGTCATTCTTCATGTTCGCCGGGCTGGAGGTCCAGGTGACGCTGTCGACCGACGTCGCCACATGCCCGGCGCCGAGCGCGAGCCACCGTCCGTTGCCATAGGCCACGTGCACGGTGAAATCGATGATCCCGGTGGAGCCGCCGGCGGTCCACTGGAGGCCATCGGTCGAGTAAACCGTCCCTCCCGAGTCGAGGATCCCGACAAAGCGGTCGCCCCCGAAGGCGATATCGGTGATGCGCGCGATCGTGCCGCTGTAGCCGGTCGTCCAGGTCAGGCCGTCACTTGAGCTCGCCACGTAGCCGATGTCGCCGGCGACGACAAACCGGCCGGCTCCGAACGCGAGGTGGGTGGCACGCAGCCACTCCACCGAGGCGGGGATCGCGGGCCGCGTCCAAGTTCGCCCGTCCGTGGAGACCAACACGCCGTTGAGGGCGTAACTGGCGACGACGAAGCATCCGTTGCCGTAAACGACGTCGGTCAGTTCGACCGTCACGCCCGAGACCGCGGTCGTCCACGTCTGTCCATCTGGCGAGACGCTGATGCAGCCACCGCGGCCGACTGCCACAAACTGCGCGCCGCCGTAGGCGACGGAATTGAAGTCGTTGCCGTGCGGCAGCGGATTGCGCCAGTTCCAGTACGGGCCGGTCGTCACCGCCCCCAGCGAGAGCGTGGCGGCCAGCCAGAGACCGGCGAGTCCCAGCCAGGAGGTCTTCATCGGGAGGAAGGGCCCTGCGGCCCACCTGCTATGACAACCCGCGGGGCCTTTCCCGCCATCCGGCGCTCAAGCGTCGGCGGTGAAGCTCACGCGGAAATCGGTGACCAGGCCGAGGAGATCGCCGTGGGCGCCCTCGCGCACCCGGCCCGGCTGGCGCATGAAGGCCAGGGAAGCCTCTTGCTCCGCGGGGGTGGCATAGTCCACGATGACCTGAAAGCGCGGCAGCCCGGTGAAACTCGCGCGGTCGGTCACACGCAGGATGCGGTAGCCGCGGAGCTGGCCCTCGGCGCGCAGGCCGTCAAGCAGGCGCCGCACCGCGGCGACCACCGTGGCATCCTCGACCCCCGGCCGCGGCGAAAAGAAGACGTTGTAGGAGACCATCGGTGACGGGCCCCGGCGGATTCAGCCGCCCGGGGCGAGGCCGCGCTCGCTCGTCTGGGCGAACGTGATCATGCGCTGGAACTCCGGGCTGGCGGCCTGCGGGTGGGCGCGGAGCCGCTCCATGGCCTGCGAGCGGTTGAGGCCGTCGCGGTACAGCAGCCGGTAGAGCTGGCGGACACGGTCGAGCTGCTCGGCGGTGTAGCCGTGGCGCTCGAGCCCGACCTTGTTGTAGGCCCGCACGGTGGCGGGCGAGCCGTCGGCGATGAAGTATGGCGGGATGTCCTGCACCAGCTTGGAGCAGGCCGAGAGCATGGCGTGGGTGCCGATGCGGCAGAACTGGTGCACGCCGCCGAAGGCGCCGACGACGACGGCGTCCTCGACCACGACGTGGCCGGCGAGCCCGGCGTAGTTGCTCATGATGATCCGGTTGCCGAGCACGCAGTCGTGCGCGACGTGGCTGTAGGCGAGGATGAGGTTGTCGGAGCCGATGACGGTGTACTCGCCGTCCTTCGTCGCCTCATGGACGCTGACGTACTCGCGGAAGACGTTGCGGTCGCCGATGCGCACGCCGGGTTTTCCGCCCTGGTACTTCAAGTCCTGCGTCTTGCCGCCGATGCAGGCGTAGGGGAAGACCTGACACTGCGCGCCCAGGACGGTGTGGCCCTCGACGGTGGCGTGGTGGTGGAGCCGCGTGCCGGCGCCGAGCACCGCGGTGGCGCCGACGTAGGCGTAGGCGCCGACCGCGACGTCGGGGCCCAGCTGCGCGCCGGACTCGATGATCGCGGTGGGATGGATCAACCCGGCCATGGCTTATTCCCCGTCCTCGGCCACGAGGGCGAACATCATCTCGGCGGAGGAGACGACCTGGCCGTCCACGGTGCAGTTGCACTCGGCGGCGGCGAGCTTGTCGCCGCGGTATTTGACGATCTTGGCGTTGATGATGATCTGGTCGCCGGGCCGCACCGGCTTGCGGAACTTCACCTTGTCCGCGCTCATGAAGAACGCGGTCTTGCCGGTGTTGCCGCTGCGGCGGAGCATCACGATGCCCGCGGCCTGGGCCATGGCCTCGAGCTGGAGGACGCCGGGCATGACGGGGTTGTCGGGGAAGTGGCCGGTGAAGTACGGCTCGTTGATGGTGACGTTCTTGATCGCGACGAGCTCGTCCTGGCCAATGAACTCGACGATGCGGTCGATCATCACGAACGGGTAGCGGTGCGGGATCGTGTCGAGGATCCGGCGGATATCGAGGGACGTTTCGGTGGGCAGCACCGTCGTCGGCCGCGGCTTCTTCTTCGGGCCCTTGCGGCGCTCCTCGAGCTTGACGAAGAGGGCCTTGGTCAGCTCGGCGTTGATGGCATGGCCGGGCCGCGTGGCGATGATGTGCGCCTTGAGCGGCAGGCCCAGCAGGACCACGTCGCCGATGATATCGAGGATCTTGTGGCGGACGAACTCGTCCTTAAAGCGCAGCGGCTCCTTCGAGATGATCTTGTCGCCGCGGATGACCACGGCGCAGTCGAGCGAGCCGCCCTTGATCTTGCCGAGCTTCAGCAGCTCCTCGATGTCCTCGTAGATCGTGAACGTCCGGGCCGCGGCCACCTGGGTCATGTAGACGTCGGGGTCGATCGTGAGCGAGAGGTGCTGCGTGTGGATGCCGCGGTTGTCGGCCGAGGTGCACGAGATCTTCAGCTCGTCGCACGGCAGGGCGATGATGGAGGAGTCGCCCTTGGTGACGGAGACGGGGGCGTCGAGCGTGAAGTACTCGCGCTCCTTGTCCTGCTCGAGGGGCTCGCCCTGCAGGATCATGTTCACGTACGGCTTGGCCGAGCCGTCCATGATCGGCGGCTCGGAGGCGTTCATCTCGAGGATCACGTTGTCGATGCCGCAGCCGTGCAGGGCGCTGAGGACATGCTCGACGGTGTGAATCTTGGCGTGCCCGGACTGGATGGTGGTGGCGCGGACCAGGTCGGTCACCTGGTCGATCCGCGGCCGCAGCTCCGGGCTGCCGTTGAGGTCGATCCGCCGGAACACAATGCCGTGGTCCGCCGGCGCGGGTTTCATCGTCAGCGTGACCGCCTCTCCCGTATGCAGCGCGTTGCCGGTAATGGAGACCTCGCGCGCGAGGGTGCGTTGTTTCATAGGGTTAGCGTAGTCTCGGCACCCCGTCCGCCGGAGCGCAAGCGCGGAGATGCAGGCGAGCGGTCCAGACGAACATCGAATGTCGAACACCCAGCTCCCAACCTCGAACCTCGCTGCAGCCTCCCGCAGTGTGGCCACGTGCAGGAATCCACTTCGGCGTTGGACGTTGGGCGTTCGGCGTTCGATGTTCGGATTGACCCCGGGCCCCTTCCCCACGCCCGGCCTTGACACCGCTGAGGGCGTTTCTTCTGCTGACCCCTTTCACACCGCAAAACCGCATCCCTTCGACCCTCCCGTCATGCCCGCCGCCAACGACATTCGCAAAGGCCAAGTCATCAAATTCAACGGTGAACCGCACCTCGTCATGGAGACGCAGCACCGCACGCCCGGCAACCTCCGCGCGTTCGTGCAGATCAAGATGCGCAATCTCCGCTACGGCAAGGCCCTCGACCAGCGCTTCGCCTCGACCGACACGATCGAGGTGATGCCGACCGAGAAAAAGAGCCTGGAGTTCAGCTACGCCGACCGCGACAGCTTCGCGTTCATCGACCCGGAGACGTTCGAGCAGATCGAGCTGAGCGCCGAGACGCTGGGCGACGTGAAGCACTACCTCACCGCCGGCGGCAAGGTGGACGTCCTCTTCGTTGACGAGAAGCCGCTCACCGTGGAGCTCCCCTCCACCGTCGCGCTGAAGGTCATCGAGAGCTCCGAGGGCATCAAGGGCGACACCGCGAGCAACGTCCAGAAGCCTGCCAAGCTCGAGACCGGCCTCACGGTGCAGGTCCCGCTCTTTATCAAGGAAGGCGAGATTATCAAGGTCAGCACGGCGGACGGCTCGTACCTGGGCCGCCAGTAATCCTCCGGTCCCACCGGACTCCCCTCTCCCACCCGCGGCTTCGGCCGCGGGTTTTTTTTGCGCCCCCGGCGGGCCTAGGCGGTCACCGCGGCGATCGCCGCCCGGTGGTTCTGCGCGGCCTCCGTCGGATTGCTGCCCGAGCACTGGAGGTCGCGGAGCCGGCCGTCGCGCAGGCCGTAGATCCAGCCGTGCACCGTGACGGGCTGCCCGCGGGCCCAGGCGTCGCGGACGATCGTGGTCTGCCAGACGTTGGCCACCTGCTCGATGACGTTCAGCTCGCACAGCCGGGCGCTGCGGGCGCCCTCATCGGGCATCGCGCACAGGCAGGCGTCGTGCTTCTCCCGCACGTCCTGCACGTGGCGCAGCCAGTTGTCGGCCAGCCCGACGCGCTCGCAGCGCAGCACGGCGCGGACGCCACCGCAGCCGTAGTGGCCGACCACCATGATGTGCCGCACCTTCAGCACATCGACGGCGAACTGGATGACGGAAAGGCAGTTCAGGTCCGTGTGGACCACGACGTTGGCGATGTTGCGGTGGACGAAGACCTCGCCGGGCAGCAACCCGATGATCTCGTTCGCCGGCACGCGGCTGTCGGAGCACCCGATCCACAGGTATTCCGGGCTCTGCTGGTGGGACAGTTTCTCGAAAAACTGCGGGTCGCGCCGCCGGATGTCGTCCGCCCACGCCTTGTTCTGGTCGAACAGATGAGTCAGGGGGTCCATGCGCGTCGCGATGGTCGAAACTCCCGCGCGAATGTCCATCCCGAATGCGGCCCGGCCCGGCATGTTCGGCATTGCCGGGCCCGGCCCCGCCGCCACACTCGCGGGTCTTATGGGACGCCAGTGGCTCCACGCCAAACGCGCGATCGTCAACCTCAAGAAGGGTCAGACGGTCGGCAAACTCGTGAAGGAAATGACCGTCGCCGCCAAGCTGGGCGGCGGCGACCTGGCGGCCAACGCCCGGCTGTTTGCCGCGGTGGAGAAGGCGCGGAAGGCGAGCGTCACGCGCGAGGTCATCGAGCGCGCCATCGCCAAGGGCTCCGGCGTCGGCGGCGACAAGACCGCCCTGGAGCACGTGGTCTTCGAGGGCTACGCGCCGCACAAGGTGCCCGTGATCGTCGAGGCCTACACCGACAACCACCAGCGCATCGCGCCGGAGATCCGCGCGCTCTTCCGCCGCGGCGTGCTCGGCCAGGCCGGCAGCAACAAGTTCCTCTTTGAGCACGTGGGCCTTGTCGAGGCCCACCACGCCGACGCCGCCGTGGACCGCGAGGCGGCCGCGATCGAGGCGGGCGCGAACGACTTCGAGGTCCTCACCGCCGAGCAGAACGACGACATCCCGGCCGATCGCGCCGGTGCGCGCTTCATCACCGAGCGCAGCGCCGTCCACGCCGTCTCGAGCTGGCTGGCAAAGCACGGCTGGACCGTGGTCACCAGCGAGCTCGGCTACCTCGCCAAGACCTACCCGGAGCTCGACGACACCGCGCGCGCCGAGGTCGGCGAGTTCCTGCAGACCCTCGAGGACCACGATGACGTCCAGCGCGTCTGGGCCGCCGTCCGGTAGGCCCTCCCCACCCCTTATGCCCACGCCCAACATTCCCCAGAAATCACCGATCGTGAAGGAAATGGCCCCGGGCACCTACTGGTGGTGCACCTGTGGCCACTCCAAGGGCCAGCCGTTCTGCGACGGCAGCCACAAGGGCACGGGGTTCGCCCCGCGCAAGGCCGAGATCACGGAGACAAAGACCGTCGCGTGGTGCGCCTGCAAGCACACCAAGAACGGCGCGTTCTGCGACGGCTCGCACAAGTCGTGCTGAGGCCGTCCGGTCCGACCCGATATACGCGACGCTCGCCGCGTCGCCTCAGCGGGTGCCCGCCGCAATGGCGGGGTACAGCTCGGCAAACCGAAGCCAGGTGTCGTCCACGGCCTCCGGCGCGTTCGAGCGCACGATGTTCAGCGTGACCTGCAGCTCGGCCAGGGCTTTCGCGAAGGCCGTGCGGCGGGTTCGGTCACCCTGCAGCACCGCCTTGCGCAGCGCGGGGGTCGTCATCGGCTCCACCTTCACCAGCGCATGGATCTTCCGCGCGAGTGGCGAGCACTGCTCGATCGGCCGGTGGTATTTGGGGTAATGCTCGCCGGCCAGGTGGTCCAGGGTCATGAGCACGGCCCGGCCGGACTCGTCCTTGCCGTAGAAGATTTCGTCCGGGTAGTCCGCCGGCAGCTGGTTCTTCCAGCTCCAGACGGCCCCGATCTTGCGCCCCCACCCGCGCTCACCGGGCTTCCGGTCCGGCAGGTCCACGGCATCCCACAGCGACGGCCCGCCGCGCTTCTGGTCCGCGAAGATGGCGCACCGGCGCACTGCGAGGACGAACGCGCGGGCCTGCTCGAGCGTGCGGACGCGGACGGGACGGCGTGGTTTCATGGTGTTGATCGCCTTATGCGACCCGCGCCCACAGGACCTTGAGGTAGCGGCTCTCGAGGCAATTGGAGTAGACCGGGTGGTCCGGACCCGGGCCGGTGCGGTCGAAGAACTGCAGCCGGCGGTTCTGGCGGTGCGCGGCCTTGATCACGTGCGCCTCGAAATCCTCGAGGCTCAGGAGACCCGAGCAGGAGCAGGTCACGAAGATCCCGCCCGGCTTCACGAGCGAGATCGCGAGCAGGTTGAGGTCCTCGTACTTCTGGCGCCCCTCCCAGTTGCCATGGTCGTCGCGCGTGAAGATGAACTTCGGCGGGTCGAGCATCACCACGTCCCATTTCTCCCCGTTCTGCTGCATCTGCCGCGCGTAGGCGAAGGCGTCGGCGTGGACGAACTTCAGCCGCGCCTGGTTCAGGTTGGCGTTGCGCTTCGCCTGGGCGATCGCGGCCTCGTCGAGGTCCACGCTCGTGACGTCCTCCGCCCCGCCGAGCACCTTGGCGTTGAGCGAGAACCCGCCGGTGTAGCAGCAGAGGTCGAGCACGCGCGCGCCGCGCGTGAAGCGGGCGAACTCGCGGCGGTTGTCGCGCTGGTCGCAGAAGAACCCGGTCTTGTGGCCCTCGGCGAAGTCCACCTCGTAGCGCACGCCGTGCTCGCGGATCTTCACCTTCGTCGGGGCGGCGGCGTTGGTCTCCTTGAAGGTCGAGGGCTTGATGCCCTCGAGGCTGCCGAGGTCGTGGTCGACATGGACCCGCGCGAACTTGGTGCCGGCCAGCTCGTGGAGCAGCGGCAGCCACGCGGGCAGGCGCTGCGCGATGCCGAGGCTGTAGACCTCGCAGAGCAGCGTGTCGCCGTAGCGGTCGATCGTCAGGCCGCTGAGGCCGTCGCCGTCGGAGTTGATCAGCCGGTAGGCGTCGGTCGTCTCGTCGAGCTTGAACAGGTCCCGGCGCAGCGCGACCGCGCGGCGGAGGGCTGTCTCGAAGTAGGCCTCGGTGACCGGCTCGGTCGAGTGGCAGACGACGCGGAGCGGGATCTTGGCGCGGGGGTTGAACAGCCCGCCGCCGGTGAGGTTGCCGTTCTTGTCGTAGACGTTGACGAAGTCGCCGGGCCGGGCGTCGGACGAGACCTGGCCGAGCAGCCGGGGAAAGATTGCGGGCGCGAAGGTGAAGTACTTGAGTTGGGCCCACGGCTTGGGCCAGGCCGACCGGTCGATGGCGGCGCGTTCGGCGGGCTCGGGACGAACCGCGGTTCTCGCAGGATATTCCGTGGGCAGCGGGTCAGGCATCCGGGCTAGATGGCACCTTCTTCACCTCGTCGGCAATTTTTTTGCGCACGGCTGAATCCAAACGGCCGGCGCGGGACACTCATCTCCAGAACCCCTCCTCATCATGATCCACTCCCTCAGTTCCCAACCGCTCCTGCCCCTGCTCGAAATTGATCCCGGCATCCTGCTGGGCCTGATCCTGCCCCTGGCCGGCATCGCCCTGGCCGGCGTTGTCGTGGTCTGCTCGCTTTATTTTCAGCACCGCCGGCGCGAGATGTGGCACGAGACCGCCCGGGTCGCCCTGGAAAAGGGCCAGCCGCTGCCCCCGTGGTCGGCCAACTCCTCCGACGCGGCGACCGGGAACCAGGAGGTGCGCAACGACCTGCGCGCTGGCTTCGTGCTGCTGGGCGTGGGCGTCGGGCTGTTCTTCTTCTTCCACCTCATGAACCTCCGTCCCCTGGCCGGCATCGGCGCGATCCCCGCCTTCATCGGGGTGGCCTTGCTGCTCTACTCGCTGCTCGCCGCGATCTTTGGCTGGAAGCACCGGGCCGAGTCCATTCCGCCGAAGTCGTGAACCCGTCCGACGCCGCGCTGATCTCCCAGGCGGTCGCAGCCGGTGATCCCGCCGCGTACGGCGAACTGGTGCTCCGTCACCAGTCCGCCGTGCGCCAGTTCCTGCGGCACCTGGCCCGCGGCGACGCCGCGCTCGCGGACGACCTGGCCCAGGACACGTTCGTGCAGGCCTACCGGAGCCTGGCCGGGTTTCGCGGCGACTCCGGCTTCCGCACCTGGCTGCTCGGCATCGCCCACAACCGCTGGCGCAACGCCCGCCGCCAGCAGCGGCCCCAGCTGCCGCTGGATGACCCGCGCGTGCCGGAAGGCTCCGTGCCCGCCGCCGCCGCCAATTCGGACCTCCGCCACGACCTGACCGCGGCGCTGCGTCAGCTCTCCCCCGACGAACAGACGGTCCTGCACCTCGGCTACCAGCAGGGCCTCACCCACCCGGAAATCGCCACGCTGCTGGATCTCCCGCTCGGCACCGTGAAAACCCACCTCACGCGGGGCAAAGCCAAGCTCCGCGAACTCCTCGCCCCATGGAACCCGAACACCTGATTCCTCCGTCTGAAGACGACTCCCGCCTGGAAGCCCTGCTGCGCCAGCCGGCCTCACCCCTGCCCGACCATGGGTTCACCGCACGAGTGCTCGCCGCCCTGCCGCCGCCGCGGGCGCCCCGCTCCCAGGCCCGCATGCTGGCCGCCGTCGCAGGCGGGCTGGCCGGACTGCTGGTCGCGCTGCTTTCGCTCGGCCCGACGCCCGATCTCACCCCGGACGTTGCCATGCTGGGTCAAGCGCTGCTGGCCCTCGGCACCCTTTGCTTCGACCCGACGGTCATGCTGGCCGTGGGTGTTGCGGCCGGCTCCATGGTCCTGGTCCTCTGGCGCAACTCCCCGTTGAACACCCCGGCATCAGTCCGGAATTGGTTCTGACGCGCGCAGGGCGTGGCGTCAGGATTTCGCGGGCTCGGTTACACGGACCTCGCGCCGCGCCGTGTAGACTTGGCCAGCAGGATCCGACGCCCTCACCTCGACGACATGCACGCCGAGGCCGAGGTCGGCCGGCACATAGCTTCGCCAGAGATGGTAGCAGACCACCGGATCCGGCAGGCGCGGCGTGGCCAGCGGGGTCGGCAGCGTGTCCTGCGCGAGGTAGAGCTGCGCATACTCGGGGTCCCAGTCGAGCACCCGGCGCATGTCGTTCCATTCGCGGCTGTCCACGCGGGTCTCAACCTTCCAGCCGTCGTGGCCGTTGAAGACATTGGCGTAATAGGAAATGTAGCCGGTCCGCGGCTTGACCGCCGCCGGGACGTGCAGGCCGATCTGGAAGTCGGACGGGTGCCGCGCGGCGCGGTAGTCCATCCGGACCTCCGTGCCGCCCACCGTGAGGAAGGCGTAGCCGTGCGGCGTGCCGTCCGCCATGGTCGCGATCGGGATGCCGTTCGCATCCGCCGGCCCGCCCCAGAAGCTGCCGCTGGCCGCCGCGACGTTGTACTCGTGCAGCGGCTGCGCGCCGCGCCAGCCCTCGGCCGCGCCGTGGAACACATGGCGCTGGTAGTGCGTGTGGCCCGAGAGCCAGAGGTTGTGCGGCCGGTCCTGCAGCAGGGCAAAGAGCCGGGCGCGGTCCGCCGCGCGGAAGGTCTCGGCGTTCATCGGATTCGGCGAGAACCAGGGGATGTGCACCAGCAGCACCACCAGCTCGTCGCGCGGCGTCAGGCGGAGCAGGTTCTCGAGGAACGTGAACTGGTCCGGCCGCACGCCGCCGATGTAGCGCGGGCCGCCGAGGAAGCGGACATCGTTCAGCGCCACGAACAGCACGCCGCCATAATGGAACGCGTAGGTCGAGGGGCCGAACGCCGCCTCGAAGCTGGCCGTCGCGTGGCGGTCATCCTTCGCCCCGAGGTCGAGGTCGTGGTTGCCGTTCACGCGGTACGCCGGCGCGCCGATGCGCGCCATTGCCGCCGCGAGCGGCGCGTACAGCTCGTGCCGGTCGAAGGTGATGTCGCCGAGCGAGACGCTGAACGCCAGGTCGCGCGCCCCGGCCAGGCCGTCCACGATCGTGCGGTCGAAGTAGCCGACCTCCTTCGCTGACGCGGGCTGCGGGTCGGCGAAGAGCAGCACCCGGAAATGGTCGGGCTCCGCCTGCGCCTGCAGCGGGAAGTCCGCGGACCCGTCCGGGCCCGGCGCGCGGTAGAAGCCGGGCCGCTGCTGCGCGTCCACGGGCGGATGCCAGCCGCGGGGCTTGATCACGAAGAGTGTGGCGCCGTCGACGGCGGAAAATTCATAATGTCCCGCCGCGTCCGTGCGGACGACCGCGACGCCGTCGGACACGGCGACCTCCGGCAGGCCCGGCTCGCCGGGCTGGCGCACGCCGTCGCCGTTGCGGTCGTCAAAGACCACGCCGTGCACCGGCGCGGCCGCCGCCGCTGTGCCCAGGGCCAGGACCAGACCGGCCGCCATCCACCGCCGAAGCATGCTCATGCCGCGAGCAAAGCGGCCGCGCGCGTCGGGTCGAGTCCGGATGCGGCGCCTGCGGGCTTGTCCTGCCGCCGGTTTTTCGTGTCTGCTCGTCTCCGGCATGCGCTCCACTCCGCCCCCCCGCGCCGGCCCACGTCCCCCGGGCCCGCCGATCCGCGTCCTGCTGGCGGTCGTGGGGGTCCTGGCCGGCGCCGCCATCGGACGGGCCGCCGAGCCGGCCCCGGCCTCCGCCGAGGCCTGGCAGACGCTTTCGCTCGGGGATGACACCCAGGCCGCGAGCCAGTTTGCCGGCATTGGCGCCACCCGGGAGGCGGAGCTCGGCGCCGCGCTCGCGGCGATCAATCGCCCGCCGGTCACGCCGACCTCGTTGCATGACGCCCAGCGGCAGCTCACCGAGCTCGCGCGCACCGCCGACGACCCCGGCCACGCCGCGCATTATTTCCTCGGCCGGCTGCTGCAGCTGCACCCGTTCGCACCCGATCCCGCGGCCGCCGTCCGCGAGTACGAGGCCCTGGTGGCCACCGGCGCGGACGACCGCTGGTGCCGCCTCGCGCTCATCAAGCTCGTCATCCTCCGCCTCACCCTCGTGCCCGGCCCCGGCGACCTCGCCGCGCGGCAGGCGGCGGTCGAGGCCGCGCTCACGCGGACCGCCGATGCCGGCACGCGGCGCGACCTCCACCTCGTGATCGCGGAGGCGCGGCTGGGCGACGAGCGGTACGACGCCGTCACGCTCGGCCACCTGCGGGCGGCGCTCGCGGCGACGGCGCCGGCGGACATCCTCCGGCCCGACCTGCTGATCCAGACCGGCCGGCTCGCGTCGCGCCTCGGCGACCGCCCGGTGGCGCGCGCAAGCTACGCCGCGTTCCTGCGGGATTACCCCAAGGAACGACGGACCTTCACCGTGAGCTCCGCGCTGGAGCATCTCGACGGCCCCTTCCCGCCATGAGCCGCCGTCCCCGTTCCATCCTCGCGGCCCTGGCGCTGCTCGCCGCAGCCTATGCGGTCTCGGCGCTGTACGTCCTGCATCACGCCCCGGCGAAGGCGACCGGCGGGCATCCGCCGGTCGTGATCCGGTTCGTCCACTGGCAGCTCGAGTCCGGGATGCGCGAGGCGTTTGACCTCGTCGCCCGCCGCTACATGGCGCTCCACCCCGGGATCCGCGTCGAGCAGTACGCCGTGCCCGGCAACGTCTACCCGCAATGGCTCAGCACGCAGCTGATCGGCGACGACGTGCCCGACCTGATCTCGTTCAACTCCACGGACCAGTCGCAGATCGCGCTGCTGCCGCGGCATTTTCAGCCCATCACGCGCTGGCTCGACGAGCCCAACCCCTACAATGCCGGCACGAAGCTCGCGGGCCTGCCCTGGCGGTTGACCTTCATCGACGGGGGCCGCAACCGCGCCACCTACATCGACCAGTTCCGGAACTACTACGCGGTGGGGCTCAGCGCGCACTCGATGCGGATGTTCTACAACCGCGACCTGCTCGTGGCGATCACGGGCAAGGACGAGCCGCCGCGCAATTTCCGGGAGTGGCTGGAGCTCGGCCGCAAGGTCCGGGCGCACCGGCCCGGGCTGGTCCATGTCGCCGGCGCGCATGACAACACCCTCTGGCTGATGCCGACCCTGGTGAACCAGGCGCTCGCGCGCTGGCTGCTGGCGAGCGACCGCGAGCTGCGCTTCTCCACCACCTCGTTCGACTTCTACCGCGACCAGCTCGAGGGCCGGTGGAATCTCCGCAGCCCGCCGATGCAGGCCGCACTGCGCATCATGCAGGCCTTCGGCGGCGAGATGAGCCCGGGCTTCCTCCAGCTGCACCGCGACAGCGCCATGCGGGCGTTCCTGCGGGGCGAGGCGTTTTCCATCCCGAACGGCACCTGGGATTATCCCACCATGCGCGCGCTGGCCACCTTCCGCATCGGCGCCTTCAGCCTGCCCCTGCCGGCGGCCGACGACCCCGACTTCGGCGCCTACGCGCTGCAGCCCGCCTCGGACGGCGGGTTCAACAGCGCGATGCCCTTCTACCTCACGCGGCGGTCGCGCCACCCCGAGGCCGCGATCGATTTCCTGCGGTACGTGACCAGCCTCGAGGGCAACCGGCTCTTCTCGCTCGCCAGCCATTGGATGCCCTCGGTGGAGGGCGTGGAGATCGAGCCGGAGCTCCGGCCGTTCCGCCAGAACGGGTCCGGGTACCTGGTGATCGACTTCCAGAACGGCCCGATGCTGCTGAACGGCCCCGGCGAGGAATACACCCACCTGTTCGAGACCAACCTCCACGTGCTCTACGCCCCCAACGGCGGCGTCGAGGCCTATACCCGCGCGCTGGAGGGCGACTTTCACGAGGCGCTCGTGCACGACCTCCAGAAGCAGGTCCATGTGCAGACCGAGAACCTCCGCCGCCGCGATGTCGCCCTGGCCGCCCAGCTGCACCTCGACGCCGAGGAGCAGGCCGAGGGCCGCCGCCAGGAATCCGCCCTGCATCTCCAGGAGGTGCAGCTCTGCCTGATGACCGCCACGCTCGCGCGGGCGGCGCCGCCCTGAGGCTTCCACCCATCCTTCATGAGACCCACCCCCATCAACAGCGCCGAGGCCGTGTTCGAGGCCTTCCACGATCCCCAGCTCAGCGAACTCAGCCAGTGGCGCGTCACCCGCGACGGCGTCGCCGGCTTCAAGGTCTGGCAGAACTGGATCTGGGTCGAGCTCGCCTGGGAGCAGCCCGCCGCCAACGGCGTCGTGGCCCGCTTCACGCGGCCGCTCGACCTCGACTGCACCGGCTACGACCGGCTGATCGTGTGCGCGGCGCTGCCCGAGGGCGGCTGCTACACCCTGCGCGCCGAGACCGACGCCGGGCCGCGCACGCGGCGCGGCGAGCCGATGGGCGCGACGAAGCGCGAGGAGTGGCTGCCGCTCGACGGCGCCAAGCGCGTCACGCAGCTCACGGTCGAGGCGTCGTTCCCGCCGCGCGGGTCCGGCCACGGCTGGATCTACTGGATGGCGCTGCAGAGCACCGCCCGGCTGCCCGCGCACCTCGCGCAGTGGCGGGGCCACGACGAGCGCTGGGAAAAATACCTCCAGCCCGCGGACTTCCAGCCGACCTTCCAGCCCGCGCACGGCCTGCTGCTCACCGCCGAGGAGCTCGACGCGGTGCGGCGCGAGTTCGCCGCCTCGCCCGCGGCGGACGCGCTGCGGGAGGCGGGCCAGGACGCCCGTGCGATCCGGCCCGAGGACCTCATCGGGCAGTTCGTGAACTTCTGGAACTCCAACTCGCTCCGCCGCGAGCGCGACCACGGGAAGGTCATCACGATCCACGGCGCGAATGCCGCGCAGGCCGGCATGCTCCTGCGCGACCCCGCGCTGTGCCGCCTGGCCGCGCGTTTTGCGATCAGCCTCGCGCACTGCGAGCGCTGGGACGACTGCTTCGTCTGCTACCTGCCCGGCAGCACGTGGGAGCAGCGGAGCTTCGTCCAGGCCGTCTGCGTCTATGAGACGGCGCTGATCCTCGACCTCTGCGGCGAGTGGTTCACCGAGGTCGGCCGCCAGCTCGTGCTGCGCCGCATCGCCGAGGAGGGGCTGGGCAACCTGAACTTCACCAACTGGTGGTGGGAGTACATCTTCCACTGCAACCAGCTCGCCTGGTTCGCCCCCGGCCGCATCCTCGGCTACCTGCTGCTCGAGCGCACCATGCCCGCGCGCGTCGAGGGCTATCCCCGGCCGCAGCCCTCGCGCGTCGCGCCGTACACCGACCTCGCGGTGAAGGACCTCCTCGAGAACCTCGACCGCATCCTCCTGCCCGACGGCGGCTACGTGGAGGGCCCCGCGTACTTCACCTGGGTCGCCCGCCAGGCCTTCGTCGCGCTGCACCTCTACGCCCGCGCCCGGGGCCGGCAGCTCGCCGACCTGATGCCCGCGGCGATGCGGCAGACGGCGCGGATGGCGGAGATGCTGTGCTCGACCGACGACCAGGTGGACATGATCCCGATCTGCGACGCGATGTACGCGTTTCCCGAGGCGCTCGCCTTCCTCGCGGCCTTCCTCCCCGACAGCCACTGGGTCACCATCTATCACAAGCAGCTGCGCCGCGCCGGCGCCGCGCCGTCCCTGCTGGCCATGGGCCTGGCCCCGGCCATCCCCGCCGCGGGCCCGGCGCTGCGGCCGTTCGCGGACATGCCCGACACCGGCATGATGTGCTCCGTGCGCCGGTTGCAGGGCGAGATCGTGAAGCTCTTCCTCATGGGCAACAAGGCGGGCGCCGGCCACACGCACGAGGACAAGGGCAGCTTCGTGCTCGAGTTCGCGGGCGACAGCTTCGCGTTCGACTTCGGCGTGGTGGACTACAGCAACCCGCTCGTGGCCGAGCTGAAGACCGCGCAGCGCCACAACATGCTCACGCCCTGGGTGCCCGGGCAGCGGCCTCAGCCCGCCAACCCGATCGCCGCCGACATCCGCGCCGAGGGCCGGGGCGACGCCACGGCGTTTTACGCCGCGATGGACGCCACCGCCGGCTGGGAGGGCTGGTTCCGGCGCTGGCGGCGCACCTGGGACTCGCCCACGCCCGACACGCTGGTGATCGAGGACGACTGGGCCATCGAGCAGGGCGAGGGCGTCGTGTTCCACTGGACCACCCCGCTGCCGATGCGGCGCGAGGGCGACCGCATCATCATCGAGGGCCGCCGCGGCCAGGCGGAGATTACCCTCCCGCCGGGCACCGAGGCCGTGCTGGAAGCGCTGCCCCTCATGAACGCCGGCCGCCGGGAGATCGACCAGCTGCGCCGAGAACTCGTGCGGTTCGGCCTCCGCCATGGCGACACCCAGCCCCGCCTTTCCATCCGCCAGCGCGGCCGCAGCGGCACGCTGCGCGTCGCGGTCCGGCTGCGGCTCAAACCCACCGCCTGAGCCGGCCGCCCTTGTGCCTCTCCCACCCTTGGTTACGGCCCCCGGGAGGCCCCTCCGGCCCGGCAAAAAATAACGAAACCTTAGGTGGCATGGCGGAGTCATACGCTGTAGATTCTGACCCACCATGAAAACAAGACTCACCACCGTCCTCGTTCTCACGGCCGGCCTGCTGGCGCTCGGAGCCCGCGCCCAGTCGCCGACCCCGGCGCCGGCGCCCGCCACCGAGCCGGCCGCCGCTCCCAGCCGCATCATTTACGCCCCGCGCCTCCCGTCGCCCGCCGAGCTGTCCAGCGTCGCCTCCGCCCAGGGGCTCAGCATCGAGCGCATTGACCAGACCGCGGCGCAGATCATCGCCACGTACAAGGCCGCCAACGGCCAGCTGACCACGGTCTCCTATCAGCTGCTCCCGAACGCCGCGACGCCCTCGGTGGTGCCGGCCGCCACGACCACGACGGTGGTCGCGACCACGACCCCGGCCCCCACGGTCGTCTACGCGCAGCCGACCCCCACGGTCGTCTACACGCAGCCGGCCCCGGCCTACTATCCGTATGTCTACGCCGACCCGTATTATCCCTGGGGCTTCTACGGTCCCGTCGCGGTGAGCCTCGGCTTCGACTTCTACGGCGGCCACGGCTACCATGGCGGCTTTTACCACGGCCACGGCGGACACCGCCGCTAACGCCGGTCCCGTCTCGTTCCTTTCCTCACCACCATGCAAGCGAAACATCTCGCCCTGCCCGCCCTCGCCCTCGCCACCCTGCTGAGCGGCTGCGTCGGCACCGGGCCCAACACCCAACAGGGCGCCGTCTCCGGCGCCGCCCTCGGCGCACTCGCCGGGGCGATCATCGGCAACAACAGCGGCAGCCACAATGGCGCCGCGGGCGCGCTGATCGGCGCCACGGCCGGCGCGATCGCCGGCGGCACGCTCGGCAACAGCGCCGACCACCAGAATGGCACGGTCTATGGCTATGCCGCCGAGCCGGCCCCGGTGGCCTACCGCCGCACGGTGGTCGTGGAGGGTCCGCCGCCCACGCCAGCCCCGCCGCAGTCCGCCGAGACCGTCGGCCCGGCGCCGTCGCCGAACGCCGTCTGGATCCCCGGCTACTGGGACTACAACGGCAGCGGCTACACCTGGGCCGCGGGCCACTGGGAAATTCCGCCGCCGAGCAGCCAGAGCTACGTCGCCGCCCACTGGGAAAACCGCGGCGGCACGTACGTGTTCGTCCGGGGCTTCTGGCAGTGAAAACAAACACGCCCCGGCCGCAGGGCCGGGGCGTGAGGTAAGGGTCGCGTTCGCGCGGCTCAGGCCACGCGCTCGACGATGAGCGGCGGCGGCGTGGGCCGCTTCGGGGCGAGACGGTAGGCGTTCTTGAAGTGGTCGAGCGCCTGCTCGAGCTTCGCCTCGTCGTTATAGTGGATCATCATGAGCGGCTCGCCCTGCTTCACCTGCGTGCCGACCTTCTTGATCTCGGACACGCCCACCGCGTAATCCAGCTTGTCGTGGGCGTTCTCCTTGCCGGCGCCGAGCAGGTGCACGCCGCGGGCGATCATCGCCGCGTTGATGGTGTGCACGTAGCCGCGCTTCGGGGCGGGCAGCTTGCGGATGTGCCGCGCGGCCGGGAATTTCTCCGGGTGGTCGATGAAGGTGGTGTCGCCGCCCTGCGCCTTGACGAGATCCTTGAACTTCGCGAGCGCGGAGCCGTCCGTCAGGTGACGCTGCACCGTCTGCTTGGCGGACAGCGTCGAGCCGGCGACGCCGGCCAGGCGGACGATCTCCATGCCGAGCTTCAGGACGAGTTCCTTCATGTCCTCCGGGCCCTCGCCCTTCAGCAGCGCGATGGCCTCCTTGACCTCAAGGGAGGTGCCGACGGTGTCGCCGAGCGGCTGGTTCATGTCGGTGACGAGCGCGACGCAGCGGCGCTTCATGGAGCGGCCGACGCGGGTCATGGAGCGGGCGAGCTGCTTGGCCTGCTCGAGATCCTTGATGAAGGAGCCGTTGCCCCACTTCACGTCGATCACGAGACCCTCGGAGCCTTCGGCCAGCTTCTTCGACAGCACGCTGCCGGTGATGAGCGGGAGGCTCGGGATGGTGCCGGTCTCCTTGCGGAGGGCGTAGAACTTGGCGTCCGCCGGGGCCAGCGCCTCGCTCTGCGCGACGATTGCGCCGCCGATGCGGGCGAGCTGGGACGAAAACTGCTCAATGGTCTGGTGGCTCTTGAAGCCGTGGAAGCAGCCGAGCTTGTCGAGGGTGTTGATGACGTAGTCGTGCTCGACGCCGCACATCATCGGCACCACCACGCCGCTGGCCATCGCCAGGGGCACAAGCACGAGCGAGGTCTTGTCGCCCACGCCGCCGGTGGAGTACTTGTCGATCTTCGGCTTGGCGATGTGCGAGAGATCAATCACCTCGCCGGAAAGCATCATCTCCTCGGTCAGATCGGCGGTTTCCTGCGCCGACATGTTCGAGAAGTAGATGGCCATCATCAGCGCCGACAGCTGGTGCTGCGGCATCTCGCCATCCAGCGTGCTGTCAATGATGTAACGAATTTCCTCCTGCGTGAACTCGCCGCCGTCGCGTTTCTTCTCGATTAGAAACTCGAATGTGGGCTTGATGAATCGGCGAGTAGGAATGTTGCGTTTGCTCATTGGGATAGGGAGGAGACCGGGGCGACGCCCGCGGTGCGGAAAAGTTTGCCATCAGACCCGGTATACAAAATTTGTCGAGCCAAAACTGCCCATTCCACCGTGGATAACACCCTGCTCCGGACGACCTTCGGACGCTGCAGGGGTCGAGAAAATCACGAAAATTGCGCAACGAAATTGGCTTACGACGCCGGCATGCCCTGCCCGGCCCTGACCTGACACCCCCGCCCGGGGGGCCTGAGGAAATTTCACCAAACCGCCTTGACCGGCCATAAATCCCCTCCAACTCCGCGCTTGCGCGCCTGCGGGGGCCGGCTGTGAAGTGAGGGGATGCCCGTCACTTTCAATCTCGGCGAAGCCCTCGACTCGCTCCTCAAGGCTGCGGCGACCAGCGCCGGGCTCGAGGCCGCGGCCTTTGTCCCGGATGTCCGCATCGCCGACCCGCGTCACGGTGATTTCCAGGCCAATGGCGTGCTCGGCTACGCCAAGGCCCGCCGGCTCAATCCCCGCGCGGTCGCGGAGCAGCTGGTGGCCGCCCTGCCCGCCGAGGTCGCGGCCGACTACACCGTCGCCATCGCCGGACCCGGGTTCATCAATTTCACGCTCAAGCCCGCCACGCTCCTCGCCTGGCTGCGCGCCCATGACTCGGCCGCGCACCTGCGGGCCAACGCGGCCACGGCCCGGCACGGCCAGACCTGGGTCGTGGACTACTCCTCGCCCAACACGGCGAAGCAGATGCATGTCGGCCATCTCCGCTCGGCCGTCATCGGCGAGGCCATCTGCCGGCTGCTCGAGTTCAGTGGCGCGAAGGTGATCCGCGACAACCACGTCGGCGACTGGGGCACGCAGTTCGGCAAGCTCATCTGGGCCTACCGGCGCCATCTCGATGCCGCCGCGTTTGCCGCGGACCCGCTCGAGGAGTTCGAGCGGCTTTACCAGGTCGGCAACGCCGCGGCCGACGCCGACCCGGCCGTGCTGGAGCAGGCGCGGCAGGAGCTGGTGAAGCTGCAGGCCGGCGACCCGGAAAACCTCGCCGTCTGGAAGCACATCAACGCCGTGAGCCTCGCCGCCTTCCAGCCGATCTACGACCGGCTCGGCATCCGCTTCGACCACACGCTCGGGGAAAGCTTCTACAACGACCAGGTGGAGCGGATCTATCGGGAGCTCGCCGCCACCGGCCTCGCGCAGGAAAGCCAGGGCGCGCTCGTCGTGTTCCACCCGGAGCACCCGCGCTTCAAGACCCAGCCCTTCATCATGCGGAAGGCGGATGGCGCCAGCAACTACGCGACGACCGACCTCGCCACCGCGCTCTACCGGGCCGAGTATTTCCATGCGGACGGCATCGTGGTGGTCACGGACTTCCGCCAGGCCGACCATTTCGAGCAGCTCTACCTCACCGTGCGGAAATGGTTTGCCGCCCGGTCCTACCGGCTGCCCGAGCTGCATCACGTCACCTTCGGCGCCGTCACCGACGCGGACGGCAAGGCCCTGCGCACGCGGGACGGCGGCACCATCAAGCTCAAGGAGCTCCTCGCCGAGGCCGAGGCCCGCGCCTACGCGCTCGTGAGCGAGCGCAGCGCGGAGCTGCCGGAGGCCGAGCGCCGCGCCATCGCCGCGGTCGTGGGCGTGGGCTCCGTCCAGTACGCGGACCTCGCGCAGAACCGGTCCAGCGACTACGTGTTCGCGTGGGACAAGATGATCTCCCTCGAGGGAAACACCGCCGCCTACCTGCTCTACGCGGTGGCGCGCATCCATTCGATCTTCCGCAAGCTCGACGCGGTCCCCGGCGAGGCCGCCACGGAGGCGGCCGGCACCCCGCCCGAGACCCCGGCGGAGCTCGCCCTGGCGCGGAAGCTCGTGAAGTTTGCCGACGCCCTCCGGCTTGCCACCGACACGCTGCGGCCGCACTTCCTCTGTCTCTATCTGTACGAGCTGGCGGGTGACTACAGCGCCTTCTACGCCGCGGACAAGGTCGCGGTGGACGATCCCGCGGTCCGCGCCCGCCGGCTGCTCCTCTGTGCGCGGACGCTGCTGGTGATGGAGACGGGGCTGGGCCTGCTCGGGCTGCGCACGCTGACGCGCATGTGACCGTGCGCCGCGTGCGGCCACTATACTCTTGATGCGTCCCGGCGCCGCGGCCACATTGCCGCCTCATATGGCCATGGAGGAAATCTACATCCGGAGTGCGACGGAGACCGAGGCCCGCGGGCCTTTCAACCTCGAGCAGCTGGTTTCCCTCATCGATACCGGCCAGGTAACCGCCGAGACCCTGTTCTACGACGCCACGACCGAGCAGTGGGCCCCCATCGGCTCCAATCCCGAGCTCATGGCCCAGGCCTTCCCGCAGAAGCGGAAGCTGAAGGTGAAGAGCAAGGTCAAGATGGAGACGCTGAACCAGGAGACCGACAGCGCCGCGCCGATCACCGTGGACGAGATGCTCGCCGCGGCGGAGGGCCGCACCGCCGAGACCTCCGGCCGCCAGGATCCCACCATCGCGATGGCGCGCGCCGCCGCCATCGGCCGCTGGGCCATCATCCTCATGCTCCTCCTGGCCGCCGCCGGCGAGCTGCTCCCCGCGGTGGATGCGCTGATGGCCATGGACATGCCGAAGCTGTTCAACCACCCGCTCGTGGCCCTCGGCGCCCTCGACCTCTTCCTGGCCACCGTGCTCGCGCTCGGCGTCGTGTCCTTCTACCCCTTCATCCGCTTCCGTGCGGCGCTGGGCCTCGGCTTCGTCGGGTTCTTCTTCTGGGTCCACGGCCATCCCCTCCCCGTGATCGCCCTCGCCGCCGGCCTGTTCGGCCTCTACTGCTGCACGATCTTCGTGCGCTACCTGCCCGTGCTGGTGTTCGCCGGCCTGGGCGTCTGCGGGATCGGCGCCGTGTCCTGGCACCTGTTGTCCTGAGGCCCGCCGCGCGCCCATGGCCAGCCTCGCCGACCGCGGCCGCTCGCTCGCCGGATTCTTCCACCGGGAAATCTGGGAGCCCGAGCATCTCAAGCCGTCCACGCTCCGCAGCCGCGCCTACGCGGTCTTCCGCGTCATCGCGATCACCGGCACGGTGTTCAGCGAGACCAAGGCCGCCAGCCGCGCCGCCGCGCTCAGCTTCAGCTCGCTCCTCGGGCTCGGCCCGCTGATCGGCGCCGCCGTCCTCCTCGGCGGCTTCATGCTCGGCCAGCACAGCGACCCCGCCGTGCTCGCCGACCAGTTCAGCCGCGTGATCAAGAGCGTCGCCCCGCCGCTGCAGCAGCTCGAGACCATCGACGGCCCGACGACCGCCGCCGCGGCCGACGCCGGCCTCACCGCGGTGATCCGCGGCATCATTGAGGGCTCGCGCTCCGGCACCGCCGGCGCCATCGGCGCCCTCACCCTCATCCTCATCGTGCTGCTGCTGTTCAAGTCGATCGAGGACACCTTCAACGAGATCTGGGGCGTGCGCACCGGCCGCACGTTCGCCATGCGCGTCATGCTCTACTGGACCGTGCTCACGCTTGGCGCGGTCCTGTTCTTCGCCGCGCTCACCCTGCTCGGCGCGGGCGCGTTCATCAACGTGTTCCTCGAGCGCCTGCCCTACGGCCGCGAGCTGCTCCGGGCGCTGAGCTGGGCGCTGCCGCTCTTCTCCGGCCTCGCCCTCGTGCTGCTGCTCACGCTGTTCTACCGCTTCATCCCCAACACCCGGGTTTACTGGCGCGCCGCGCTGACCGGCGCCGTGGTGGTCGCCGCGCTGCTGCTCCTGAACAACTTCCTCGCGTTCCTCTACCTGCGCCGCATCTACCTCGAGAAGAGCCTCTACGGCCCGCTGGGCATCCTCCCGATCCTCATGCTCGGACTGTATGTCTTCTGGCTGTTCGTGCTCATCGGCGGGCAGATCAGCTACGCGGTCCAGAACGCCCACATCCGCACCAGCCAGGCCGCCTGGGGCCACCTCAGCGTGGCCATGCGCGAGCGGCTCACGCTCGTCGTGCTGCTCACGCTCTGCCGCCGGTTCCGCACCGCCCTGCCGCCGGTCACCGCCGCCCACCTCGGCGACCTGCTGCGGGTCCCGACCCAGGTGCTCAACGAGTGCCTCAACCGGCTCGTGGACATGAAGCTGATCACGCCGATCCCGCCGCCGCCCGGGAGCGCCCCGACCGACTATTTCTACCAGCCCGCGCGGCCCCTGAGCCACATCACGCTCCACGATTTCAAGTCGCTCGACGTCAACCTCGGCCACGACCCCATCGGCCAGGGCCTCGACCGCATCGACCCCGTCCTGCAGCACTACAATGCCGCTTTGGACCGGCTCGGCGAGCAGGCCCTGTTCCGCAAGAGCTTCGAGGAGCTGCTCGCGGAGTTCGAGTTCGACAACTCCCAGC
The DNA here is from genome assembly GCA_903825285.1 of uncultured Opitutia bacterium. Classification (GTDB taxonomy): domain Bacteria; phylum Verrucomicrobiota; class Verrucomicrobiia; order Opitutales; family Opitutaceae; genus Opi-474. Next base: position 182,397 of record CAIJZY010000007.1, read on the forward strand.
CGCCGTTCGCCATGGGCGAAAAAGCAAAGCGCTGAGCCGGTCCCGGCGCGGCACACTTCGCCCTTGCCACCGCGGGGACGCGACCTAGCGTCGCCCTTTTCCCTCCATGATTTCCTGGATCCAGAAATACTTTCAGCACCACTTCCGGACCATCTTCGCGCTGATTCTCGCCAGCACGATCATCTCGTTCATCATCGCCTTCGCCCCCGGCTCGAATTTCGGCCGGACCGAGCGCCGCAACACGATCACGCGCGAGTTCTTCGGGTACAATCTCAGTTCCCAGGATGACCAGAACCGCCTGATCGGCGACGCCGGCCTCAGCGCCAACCTCCAGGCCGGCTACAACTCCCTGGAAGGGTCCGACCTGCAGAACTACGCCTTCCAGCGCGTCGCCGCCCTCGCCCTCGCCGACCAGCTCCACGTCCCCGCCACGACCAAGGCGGAGATCGCCGATTACATCAAGGGCCTCCGCATTTTCGCCGGCGAGGACGGCCAGTTCGACCCCAAGCGCTACGCCAACTTCCGCGACAACCTCCGGACCAACCAGCGCCTGAACGAGGCCGAGGTCAGCCGCGTGCTCGCCGACGACGTCCGCGCCGACAAGGTCCAGAAGATCATCTCCGGCCCCGGCTACGTCCTCCCGCATGACGTGCAGGCCCAGCTGGAGCGCGCGGACTCGGTCTGGTCGCTCGCCACGGCGACCGCCGACCTCGCGACGTTCAACCCCTCGATCCCGGTCACCGACACGGCCCTGAACCTCTTCTTCGGCGACAATGCCTTCCGGTACACCATCGCGCCCCGGGCCGTGACCTCCGCCGCCTATTTCCCCGCGGCCGCCTACGCCGCCGCCGTGAGCGTCGCCGAGGCCGACGTGCGCGCCTACTACGACTCCCACGCGGCCAGCTTCGCGGCCCCGGCCGCCCAGCCCGCCGGCGCCAAGCCCGCGGCCGCCCCCGACTACGCCACGGTCCGCCCGCAGGTGGAGGCCGCCCTCCGCCTGGAGCGCGCCCAGCGCCTCGCGGTGAAGGCCGCGTCCGACCTCTCCTTCGCCCTCTACGACGGTAAGATCGAGCCCGGCTCCGCCGCCTTCGACAAGCTGCTGGCCTCCCAGCACCTGACGCTCCGCGCCCTCACGCCGTTCACGCATGAGGACGGCCCGGCCGAGTACGACCATTCGCCCGACATCGCCAACGAGGCCTTCAAGCTCGGCGCCGGCCGCACCTACTCCGACGCCCTGTCCGCCCCCGGCGGCGCCGTCGTGCTGTTCTGGAAGGAGACGCTGCCCTCCCGCCAGCCCGCCCTCGCCGAGGTCCGCGACAAGGTCGCGGCGGACTACGTCGCCAACGAGAAGAGCAAGCGCTTCGTCGAGTTCGGCAAGACCCTCCGCAGCCTCATCGAGAACCGGCTGAAGGCCGGCGAGACGTTCGAAAAGGCCGTCGCCTCCGCCGCCGGCGCCACGTCGGTCAAGATCGAGTGCAAGACCCTCGCGCCGTTCTCCCGCCGCAACCCGCCCAAGGACATCGACTACTCGGTGGCCGGCGCCATGGAGCGCCTGACCAAGGGCCAGATCTCGGACATGATCATCGCCAAGGACCACGGCCTGTTCGTCTACGCGGCGGACAAGAAGCTGCCCGACCTGAGCGAGTCCAGCCCCGCCTACGCGGCCATGCGCGCCCAGCTCGCCCAGCTCAACGGCCGCATCGGCGCCAGCGCCCGGCTGTCAGCCCTGGTCGCCCAGGAGCTCAAGCGCTCCGAGCCCCCGTCGGCGAAGTAAGCCCGGGCTCCCGCCCGCGCGCCGCTCATCCCCCTCGCGGACCGTTCAACGCGATTCGCCTCGAACCGTCGCCCCGTCGCGGCGAGCGTGGTGGCCCGGGCCCGCGCCCGGACTTCTCGCTCCAAACGCACGATCATCAGTAACTTTTCGACTCCCGCCGTGTTCTCGTTTTCATCCGCTGATCCCTCCTTCTCCTCCATGCGCCGCCCATTCGTCTGCGTCCTCCTGCTCTCCCTCGCCCTGGTCCGCCTCGCGGCCCAGGAACCCGCACCCGCCCCGGCCGCCGCGCCCGTCCTCACCCTCGAGGAGTGCGTCGCCCGGGCCCTCGAGAAAAACTTCACCCTGAAGGCGCAGGGCTTCTCGACCGACATCGCCAAGGAGTCCCTCAACGTCGCCAAGGCGAACTTCGAGCCCTCCTTCAGCGCCTCGGCCCAGCGGGCCATGACGCAGACCAGCCCGAACGTGCGGACCGACTCGGGCGACACCCGCCTCGGCGTCGACCAGAACCTGACGTCCGGCGCCGTCGTCAACCTCAGCACCAGCGTGGCCCGGTCCAGCTCCAACCCCCTGGTCCTCCTGCCCAACCCGGTCTACAATTCCGACATGTCCCTCTCGGTCACCCAGCCCCTGCTCCGGGGCGCCGGCACCACTGTCAACCGCGCCGCCATCGAGCGCAGCCGGCTCGGACTCGGCATCGCCCACATCAACTTCAAGGGCAGCGTGCTCCAGGTGGTCCGCGACACCGAGGTCGCCTACTACAACCTGGTCTTCGCCCGCGGCCAGCTCGCCGTGAAGCAGCACAGCCTTGAGCTCGCCCAGCGGCTCTACGACGAGAACAAGGCCCGCCGCACCACCGGGGTCGCGACCGACCTCGACGTGCTTAGCGCGGAGGTCGGCGTGGCCACCGCCAACAACGGCGTGGTCACCGCCCAGCAGCAGGTGCGCAACAGCGAGGACGCCCTCCTCGCGCTGATCGGCCAGACTGACTTCTCCACCCTCGTCGGCACCGTCAGCCTCCCCAGCCGCCCGGATCCCATGCCGTCGTTCGACGTCTCCTACAAGCTCGCCCGCGACAACCAGCCCGACCTGCTCGCCGCCGAATCCACGATCAAGCAGTTCCAGCTCGACGCCAGCACCGCCAAGAACGGCGCGCTCCCCACCCTCAACCTCGGCGGCGCCGTCGGCTACAACGGCACCGACCACACCTACGGCTCGGCGATCAACCGCACCCCCGACGGCGACGCCCGCAACTGGCAGGTCGACCTCTCGCTCAATGTGCCGTGGGGCCTGCATGCCGACCGCGCCCGCTACCGCAGCGCCCTCGCCAGCCTCCGCCAGGAGCAGGCCCTCCTCCAGCAGATCGACCTGAACCTCGTCGTGCAGGTCCGCGGCGCGGTCCGCGCCGTCGAGACCAACCAGCAAAGCGTCGAGATCTTCACCAAGGCCACCGAGCTCGCCGTGCGGCAGTACGAGCTGGAGCTCGCCCGCTTCAAGGCCGGCCTCTCCACCAGCCGCCAGGTGCTCCAGATCCAGGACGACCTCGAGTCCGCCCGCGTCAACGAGCTCCAGGCGCGCGTCAATCTTCGCACCGCGCTCAGCAACCTGCACCAGCTTGAGAGCAGCTCCCTCGAGCGCTACCACATCACGCTGGCCGACTGATCCGGCGGCCCGGCCGCATCCGGCATGACCACCCCGCTCGCGATCCGGATCACACTGTGGTGCTGGCTCCTCGCCGCCCTCGCGGCCGGCCGGCTGTTCCTGCTGGCCCGGATCCCGCCGCCCGCGGTGCAGGGCATCCTGGCCGGGCTGACCGCCCTGCTGATCCTCCTCTACCGGGCCTGGCCCGCCTGGCGCACCTGGGCCGACGGCCTCGACCTGCGCGCGGTCGTCGCGCTGCACCTCACCCGGTTCGTCGGCATCTATTTCCTCGTGCTCTACCAGCACGGCCGGCTGCCCTACGCCTTTGCCGTGCCGGGCGGCCTCGGCGACATCGGCGTCGCCGTGCTCGCCGCCGTCGTGATCCTCGTGCCGCTGGCGCCCGCCGCGCGCCTGGGCGCCATCTCCATCTGGAACATCGTGGGCCTGCTCGACCTCCTGCTCGTCGTGCTCACGGCCGGCCGCCTGGCCCTGGCCGACCCGCAGGCGATGCGCGAGCTGACGATTCTGCCGCTGAGCCTGCTGCCGACGTTCCTCGTGCCGCTGCTCCTCGCGAGCCACCTGCTGGTCTACACGCGCGTCCGGCGCGCGCGGCTCGAGTCCGACGAGGCCTCCTGACCCGGCCTACGGGCCGAACAGACCGTCCACGGTGAGATCCGCGGCCGCCACGACCCGGTGCGGTGGCAGCTGGGTGCGAAACCAGGTGCGCTGCTTCTTCACGAGCGCCCGCGTGTTCCGCGCGATCGCGGCGGCCAGGTCCGGCGCGGGCAGCCGGCCCGCCAGGCAGTCGATGACCTCCCGGTAGCCGATCGCGCGTGCCGCGCTCGGGTGGTCGGCCAGCCCGGCCGCGAGCAGGCCGCGCACCTCGTCCACGAGACCGTCGCGCAGCATCGCCGCCACGCGCTGGTCGATCCGCGCGCGCAATTCCTCCGGCGGCCGCTCGATCCGGGTCAACACGACCGGGTGGTCGGCGAACGGCCCGGGCTGCCGGGCAAAGTCCGCCGCCAGCTCGGCCACCGTGCGGCCCGAGGCCAGGCAGCGCTCCAGCGCCCGGGCCACGCGGCGCGGGTTGGCCAGGTCCAGCCCAGCCAGTCCGCCGGGATTGAGGGTCTCCAGCCGTGCCACGGCCGCATCGGGCGCCAGCGCGGCCACCTCGGCGCGGATCGCCGCGGGCACCGCCACCTCGTCCGCCACGGGGGCGAAAAAGCTCCGCAGGTAGAAGCCGCTGCCGCCCACGACCAGCACCGGCCGGCCCCGGGCGATGATGGCGGCGACCGTGTCCCGGGCCAGCGCCACGTAGCGCGCCACATCCATGCGCTCCGTCACCGCGAGGAGGTCGATCAGGTGGTGCGGCACGCGCGCCTGCTCGGCGGCCGTGGGCTTCGCCGTGCCGATGTCCATGCCGCGGTAGAACAGCAGCGAGTCGCACGACACGATCTCCGCGCCCCGCGCCTCCGCCCAGCGCAGCGCCCATTCCGTCTTGCCGGCGGCGGTGCAGCCCGTGAGGACGTGGAGCGTGGGGGGCATGGCGGGACCTGCTAATTGACGCCCGGGTGCGGCGATGGGGAGGAAATTCTCACGGCCCGGACGACCCGCGCCCGTCCCGTCACAGCTCCTCGAACCCCACCACGCGGTTGCGGCCCTGCGCCTTCGCGGCATACAGGGCCTTGTCGGCCGCGGCCACGAGCTCGTCGCGGCTGAGGGCGTCCGCCGGCATGGAGGCGACGCCCGCGCTAATGGTGATCCGCAGCTCCAGCCCGCTGTCCAGGATGAACGGTGCCCGGCGCACGAGCTCGCAGGCCCGCTCGGCGGCCTCGCGCGCGATCTTCCGGTCGGCCTGCATGATGATGAGCGCGAACTCCTCGCCGCCGAAGCGCGCCGCCCGGTCCACGTCGCGCAGGCTGTGCACCAGCCGGCTGGCCACCTCCTGCAGCACCACGTCGCCGATGGGATGGCCGTGGGTGTCGTTGACGGACTTGAAATGGTCGATGTCGAGCAGCACGAGTCCGAACGGGTGACCGAACCGGCGCGACCGCTCCCGCTCCTCCGCGAGGATGCGGTCGAACTCGCGGCGGTTGAGCAGGCTTGTGAGCTGGTCGTGGGTGGCCAGCTTGCGCAGGGCCTCGAGCGTGTCGCCGAGCTTGAGGGCGTAGCGCAGCGAGCGCTCGAGCGTGCGGGAGGAGATCTCGCCCTTGACGAGGTAGTCGAGCGCCCCGGCGTTCATCGCCTCGATGTCAACGCGCTCGGACGACTCCGCGGTGAGGAACACGATCGGCGTGCGTGCCCCGCCGGCCATGGCCGCGCGGATGAGCTCGAGGCCGTTGCGATCGCCGAGCTGGTAGTCGAGCAGGCAGGCCGCATACGTGCCGCCGAGCACGCGCGCGAGGCCCTCCTCGTAGGTCTCGGCCCACTCGAGCTCGAACGTCTCGTAGCGGAAGTTGCTGAAGTGGGCCTGCGTGAGCCGGAACTGCATCCGGTCGTCATCGATCAACAGAATTTTTCGGCTCATGGGACCAGGGCGGCAGGTACGCCGCCGAGAAGTTCAGCCAGACCGGCGGCGACCTCGGTGTCCGCCGTGAAGCCCAGTTCCGCCGCGGCCCGCGCCGGGTCGCCGAGCGAGTGGCGGATGTCGCCCGACCGGGCGGGCGCGTGCACCGGCGGCGGGCCGCCGGGAAAATGGCGGGCGCAGGCCTGCGCGAGGTCGAGCAGCGATGTCGCCCGGCCCGTGCAGATGTTGGCCACCCCCGGCCGCAGGTCCGGCCGCGTCGCGGCGATCAGGTTCGCCCGGGCCACGTCGCCGACCGCGATGAAGTCGCGCGTCTGGCCGCCGTCGCCGTGGATGGTGACGGGCTGGCCGGCGGCGAACCGCCGCGCGAAGATCGAGATCACGCCCGAGTAGGGCGAAGTGGGATCCTGCCGGGGGCCGTAGACGTTGAAGTAGCGGTGGCAGCGCACCGTGAAGCCGAAGCTCGCGCCGTGCCCGAGCAGCAGGCTTTCCGAGGCCAGCTTGGCCGCCCCGTACGGGCTCAGCGGCCGGGTTTCGGTCGTCTCGGGGATCGGCCGCACGTTGGTGTCGCCGTAAACCGCCGACGACGACGCGAACACCACCCGGCCCACGCCCGCCAGCCGCGCCGCCTCGGCCACGAGGTGCGTGGCCTGGACGTTCAGCGCGAAGTTCTCGGCCGGGTTGGCGAGGCTTTCCTGCACGCTGACCAGCGCCGCCAGGTGGATGATCGCCGCGGGCCGCTCCGCTGCGGCCAGGGCCGATAGCGCACCCGGCAACGCCACGTCGAGCTCATGCAGGGCGAAGCCCGGGGTGCTCAGCGCCGCCGTGAGGTTTTCGCGCCGACCCGTGCGGAAATTGTCCACGCCGACCACGCGGTGGCCGGACGCCAGCAGCAGATCCGTCGTATGGCTGCCGATGAAGCCGGCGGCACCAGTGACTAGGATCTTGGCCATGGGAAAACCCTACGTCGGCTCTGTCCAGCGGGGCAAGCAAGCAGGTGGGAGAGATGCCGGCCGCGGCCGGAGGCCGGCGCGCTCATGTCCGCCGCACGCCCGCCGCGAGGTCCTGGGTGACCGCCTGCAGCTTCGCCAGCATCTGGGCCGGATCCCCAAGGTGGTCCCGGATGCAGTTGACCAGGGCACTGCCGACCACGACGCCGTCGGCCTGGGCCGCGACCCGGGCCACCTGGGCGCGGGTGGAGATGCCAAAGCCAACCGCCACCGGCAGCTGGGTGCACGCGCGGATGCGGGCGACGGCCTCGGGCACGTTGGCCGCGGCGTCGCTCCGGACACCGGTCACGCCCTCGCGCGAGACATAGTAGATGAAGCCGGTCGCCGCGGCCGTGATGGTCGCGATGCGCGCATCCGGCGTGGTCGGGGCCACGATGAAGACCGTCTCCAGCCCGTGGCGGGTGCAGGCGGCCGTGACCTCGCCGGCCTCCTCGGGCGGCAGGTCCAGGGTCAGCAGCGCATCAAGCCCGGCGGCCTTGGCCTCCCGGATGTAGGCATCGACGCCGTTGGCAAACACCAGGTTGTAGTACGTGTAGAACACGAGCGGCGCCGCGGGAAACTCGGTGCGGATCCGCCGCACCAGCTCAAGCACCCGGGCCGCGGTCATGCCGGCCTCGAGCGCGCGCTGCGCGGCCAGCTGGTTGGTCGGGCCGTCGGCGAGCGGGTCGGAGAACGGCACGCCCAGCTCAAGGATGTCCACGCCGTGGCGCAGCAGCGTGCGGCAGACCGCCAGCGACGTGTCGAAGTCGGGGTCGCCGGCGCAGACATAGCCGACGAAGGCGGCTCGGTGCTCGGCGCGGGCCTGGGCGAAGGTGGCGGCTAGGCGGGACATGCGAGCGGCCAACTCAAGGCCAAACCCGCCGCGGTGCAACGGTCGTTTTTCCCCCCGCGGCGTCAGGCCACGTGGAAGTCCACCAGCACCGGCCGGTGGTCCGACACGAAGGAGCGCACGATCTCGCTGCGCACGCTCAGGCAGGCGGGCGGCAGGAACACGAAGTCCAGCAGGCGGCTGGGCAGCGGCGACGGAAAGGTCCGGCCCTTGACGGGGTGCAGGACGTAGTCGTGGTAGTCCGACAGATGGCTCAGCAGCGCGGCGGTCGCGTCCGGGCTCGTGCCGGGATTGTTGAAGTCGCCGCAGATGAGCGGGGGCACGTGCCAGTGCGCGCGGCGCGAGCGCTGCTGGTCGCGCAGCCAGGCGAGCAGGCGGCCGAGCTGGCGGATGCGGTGCTCGCGGGAGCTGAAGTGCAGGTGGAGGTTCACGACCGGGATCAGCCGGCCGCCGAGGTCGAACTCGGCGAAGAGAAACCCCTTCTCGCCCACGCTGCGCTGGCCGAAGACGACGGTCTCGGTGGCGGCGATCGGGTGCCGCGAGAGGAACGCGTTGCCATAGCAGAGGTTGATCAGCCCCTGGCGGCGCGTGTTGATGCCGAACACGGCGTGCGGGTAGCCCGCGTGCAGGCGAAGGTAATCCAGGTGGTCGAAATTGCCCGCCCAGCGGGAGCACTCGTCGATCTCCTGCAGGGCGACGATGTCCGGCTTGAGCTGGTCGAGCAGGCGCGCGATCTTGCGCAGGTTCAGCCGCAGCTTGCGCAGCGAGGTCAGCCCCTGAATGGGGTTCAGGCCCCGGGCGTGGGCGATGTTAAAGGTGAGAAGTCGGACCCGCTGCATGTCGGCCGCCAGAGGCTAAACCAAGCCGGGGTTGGAGCAACGGCAAAGGGTCGCAGGGGATTGGCGAACAGGAAGGGATTGACAGCCTTCGGCGGCCCCTTGAATTTCGCCGGCTCTTTACGGCGGTCATAGCTCAGTTGGTTAGAGCACAAGATTGTGAATCTTGGGGTCGCGGGTTCGAGTCCCGTTGGCCGCCCCATTTTACCTCCTTGGAGGTGACTTTCACCCGGGAAGGCTTGTTTCAGATGCTGGCGGATCGAAACCGACTCACGTGTCGTTGCCTCGCCATGAGCTGAGAGGAGTTCATGGGCGTGCCTGCCAGCTCTCTGCGGCGTTTGTCCGGCACCCTATGACCTGAAGTGGGCCCGAAGCCGGAACAGCGGCCGTTCGAGGCCAAAATAGGAGCACGTGGCCACGACCAACGCGGAGACTACCCAGCCAGGGAACGACAACCACCAGGTGGGCGCGATGCCGAAGGCTCCAGGCTCCGTGCAGAAGATCTGCTGCCAGATGTAGATCGAATAGGAGAGCACTCCGATCAGGGAAACCACTCCCCAATTCAGCGCGGGATAGAGGCCGGCCCGCGGGGCAACCAGGCTCTGCAAGAGCAGCAAGGCCAGGCCCAGACCCTGGCACGTGAAGCCAAGCGGGATGGTATAGATCCCGAATTTCAGCAGCGTACTCAGGACATGCGGCACGGCAATCAGGGCGACGCCGGTCAGGCAGAGCAACCGCGGACGGCAATTGATCCAGCGCCGCACCTCATCCGGGCGGCGCGCAAACAGCACGGCAGAAATGCAGCCGATCGCGAGTGAGTCGAAATAGCAAAAAAACGATTTAGACGTAAACAGCACGCTGAGCCAGGTTGGGGCGACATCCAGATAGGCCAGCACGCGGGCGAAGGGAGCGATGCACAAGGGCGCGCCGAGGACCCACAGGCACCGGCTTAGGTCCCGGCCGCACCCCAGCAAAACAAACAGGCATGGCCAAAGGACATAGAATTGTTCCTCCACCGCCAACGACCACAGGTGGCCAATGATCCAATGCCCGTGATGCGTGAAGTTGGTGGTGAAGGTCAGACTGCTGAGCCAGGACACGCCCGTTGGCCGGAAGCCCGTGAAGCATTGGAGTGCAAACAGCACCCCGAGAAAGGCGAAATACACCGGCAGGATGCGCAGGGCGCGACGCGCGTAGAAGTGCCTCAGGCTGACCCCGCCCGTCCGATCATGCTCAAGCAGCATCAGCCAGGTGATGAGAAATCCGCTGATCACGAAAAACATCCTGACCCCGAGGTCGCCGTCGAATGTCCAGGTGAACACCGGGCCGAGCGCCGGAGGAAAATCCGGGACTCGAATGGTGTGGCTGCCGAGAACCGCCAGGATGCTCAGGGCCCGCCACCCGTCCAACGACGGCAACCGGGGAACTGCCTGCGGGATGGTGGTCTTCATGCCGTGCGAAGCGGAAAAGACTTTGTGGTAGGACAGACAACGCGGGACGCGTCAATCAGGCATCGCGGTGCAGGTGACGGCCAACCCATTGCCGCGGGAAGACACGCGGCCCCGTGGATGGCGCATGGCGCCGTGGGCGTGGCGAAATAGATCGACGCTCCCGCGGCCCCGACGCATAATCACGGTGAGTACCGGTCAATGGCCTGCCCAGCGCTCTTCCTTTGTCAGGTAACCTCAACGAAAGAACAACATGTCCAAGACCAGAGATTCGAAAAAGCAGACCAAGAAGTCCCCGAAGCTGTCGGCGAAAAACAAGAAGCAGGCCAAGCGCGCGAAGAAGTCGCGTTGATTCGCCAGTACTGTTGGGCGCGGAATGGCCGGCTAGTCATAGCCCCATCCGCGCCCAGCCTTTTTGGCCGGGCGCGCGCGGGGGTATCCCGAGGATCTCGCGGCCCAGGTCGACGTAATAGCGGTAGTTCTCGAGCGGTGTGCCGTTGGGGATCTGGTGATCCAGGCCGAACACGCACCCGCCCTCGCGCATCAGCGGCTGCAGCTTGTACTCCAGCTCGCGGCGGATCGCCGCCCGGTCCTGGCGGAGCACGTGCTTGTCAATGCCGCCCAGCATCTGGAGCCGTTTCCCGTACTGCTTCCGCACCTGCACGATGTCCATGCCCGCGGCGGGCTCCATCGGGTAGAGGCAGGTGATGCCGCAGTCGAGGAGCGCCGCGATCACGGAGTCGATGTTGCCGTCCGTGTCCATCTGGAAGATGCTCGCGCCCTGCTCCGCCAGCGGCTCCCAGATCGCGCGGTAGTACGGGCGGAAATGCTCCTGAATCTGCCGCGGCCCCACCAGTGGGCCCGACTTCCCCGCGAAATCCTCGTGCACGGACAGCTGGTCGATCTTCACCACCCGGCTGATCGGCTCGAGCACGCGCCGCGTCGTGTCCAGCAGCGTCGCCATGATGTCCGCCATCAGCTCGGGCTGCTCGTAGTACGCGAGGCACGCCGCCTCCTCCCCCATCAGGTCGCGCGGCATGTCGAACGCCCCGGGCATGTACGCCCGCACCAGCGCGCCGTTCTCATATGCGCGCTGGGCCGCCGCCACCTCGTCCCAGTTGATGCGGTCGGGCGTGAACACGTAGAACGGCTTCACGCGCAGCCAGTCGTCCATCGTCCGCACGGGAAAATCCATCGGCAGCGCGTGCGTCGCCGTCTGCTTCAGCAGCATCAGGGTGCGGCCGAGAAAATCCCGCTGCACCAGCTTCTCCTCCGTCTCCTCGATGGTCACGGGCGCCGCGCCGCGCGGCAGCGGGTGGCCGCCGAAATCCACGATGTCCGCATAGTCCCAGTCCCACGCGGTGAGGTTGAGCTCGTCCTCCGTCGCCCCCTGCGCGCGCCATTCGTCCTCCAGCCCGATCAGCGGGCCGAACAGCTCGACGAACATCTGCCGCGGGGCGGCGCGGCCGGTCATCAGGTCCAGGTAGGTTTCGCGGTGGAAGCGCATGAAATTTCTTGGGGCGCGGGGCAGGCGCGGGAGTTGAACGCGGGATGCAAGCGGTGAACCGGCCGGCTGGCTAGCCCGGATGCTCGGCACTTCTTGTCCTGCCGCCGACCCGTCTCCGCGCGGTGTTCGCTTGTCTCCCGCGCCGTCGATGCCTCAGCTGGGCCCCATCGTTCCCACGCCATGCTCTTCTGGCTGAAAAAAGTCATCGGCTACTGGCTCATGCCACTGCCGCTCTGCGTCGTGCTGCTGGCCGCCGGGCTGGCCTGGCTGGGCTCCGCCCGCCACCCGCGCCTCGGCCGCCGGCTCATCCTCGCGGGCTTGATCCTGCTCCTGGTCCTGAGCAATGAGCGCGTCGGACTCTGGCTGCTGCGGCCGCTGGAGTCCGCCTACCCGCCCATCCCGGAACTGGCCGCCGGCGCCCCCGTGCCCGCCCCGCTCGCCGCCTGCCGCGCCATCGTCGTGCTCGGCGGCGGCCAGACCGACGCCCCCGGACTCGCCGCCACGCAGCGGCTCAGCACCACCGCCACCGCCCGGATCGTCGAGGGCGTCCGCCTCGCGCGTCGCCTGCCCGGCATCCCCCTGATCGTCTCCGGACCCGCCACCGGCGGCGGCCCCACCCACGCCTCCGTGCTCGCCGCCGCCGCCGTCGCGCTGGGCATCGCGCCGGAGCGCATCGTGCAGATCGACACGGCGCGCGACACCGACGACGAGGCGCAGGCGGTCCGGCGCCGGCTCGGCCCCGACGCCCCCATCGCCCTCGTCACCTCGGCCTGGCACATGCCCCGCGCCATCGGCCTGATGCGCCGGGCCGGATTGCAGCCCCTGCCCTGCCCCACCGACTATCTCGCCCAGCCCAACGCCGAGTGGCGCGCCGCCGACTGGGCCTGCGATCTCACCGGGCTCGAGCGCAGCACCTGGGCCATTTATGAGCGCCTGGGCACGACCTGGGCCCGGTGGCAGGGAAAGATCTGATCGGCCGCAATGGCGGCCCAGAGCCCCTGGCCGCAACCGCGGCGGTGTCGGCTTTTTCCCTCGCAAACTACGTGCCCCGCGATAGCCAAGGCTCATGATGCAGTGGCTAAAGAAACTGTTCGGTAGAGAGGAAAAGTTCTTCGACCTGCTGGAAGCCGGCGCAGGTGAGGCCAAGACGAGCGTCAATCTGCTCGCCAGCTACCTCCAGACCCTCGGCTCCGGCGGTCCGCCCGCGAATCTCGACGATTTCGTGCAGTCGCGCCGCAAGGAGAAGCGGATCCGCCACGAGATGACCGAGCAGCTGAGCCGGACGTTCGTCACGCCCCTGGAGCGCGAGGATATCGAGTCCCTCTCCTTCGCCCTTTACCGCATCCCGAAGGCCGTCGAGAAGATCGTCGAGCGCCTCTCCATCTACCCCGGCCGCGTCCCGCACGCCGCCTTCCAGCGCCAGGCCGAACTGCTGAACCTCGCCGCCGACGCCGTCACGTTCATGGTCAAGGAGCTCCGTGGCGGCACGGACATGGCGAAGATCCGCGAGGCCAACGACCGCCTGCAGTACGCCGAGGGCGAGGCCGACAAGGTCATGCTCACGCTGCTCAAGGACCTTTACCACGGACCCTACGACGCCAAGGAGCTCGTCATCCTCCAGGAGATTTACGAGATGGTCGAACAGGCCGTGGACCGTTGCCGCAACGCCGGCAACATCGTGGTACAAATTGTCCTGAAGCACTCCTGAGCCGAGCGACGCCCCCGCGCCATGACGCTCTTCCTGCTCGTACTGCTGGCCGCGCTCGTCTTCGAGTACATCAACGGATTTCACGACACGGCCAACGCCATCGCCACGGTCGTCTCGACCAAGGTCCTGACGCCCCGCTGGGCCATCGCCTGGGCCGCGGTCTTCAACCTGATCGGCGCGCTCATGGGCACGGCGGTCGCCACCACGATCGGCAAGGGCCTCGTGGACACGCAGTATGTGACGATGGCGACGGTGATGGGCGCCCTGCTCAGCGCGATCATCTGGGGCGTCTTCACCTGGTGGCTGGGCCTGCCCTCCAGCTCGAGCCACGCGCTCGTCGGCGGCCTCTGCGGCGCCGCCCTCGGCACGGCCCGCGGCGACTGGCATGTTCTGCACTGGTCAATCGTGGATAGCCACGGCGCGCACACCGGGCTCTGGCCCAAGATTGTGATGCCCATGGTCGTCTCCCCGTTGCTGGGTTTCTTCGGCGGCGCGCTGCTGATGCTGCTGCTGACCCTGATCCTGCAGAAGCTCACGCCCCGGATGGTCAACCTCATCTTCGGCAAGGCCCAGCTGGTCAGCGCCGGTTTCATGGGCTTCAGCCATGGGTCCAACGACGCGCAAAAGACCATGGGCATCATTGCGCTCGCGCTTTACACCGGCACGAGCCAAGGCGCGTTCAAAGATCTGCCCGAATGGGCCGGGTTCCTCCGCACGCCGCAGTTCACGGTGCCCTATTGGGTGATGCTGACCTGCGCGCTGACCATGGCGGCCGGCACGGCCGCGGGCGGCTGGCGCATCATCCGCACGATGGGCCACAAGATGGTCAAGCTGCAGCCCGTGCACGGCTTCGCCGCGGAGACCACCGCCGCGCTGATCATCTACGGAGCCTCCACCTACGGCGTCCCCGTCTCCACGACGCACGTGATCGCCACCTCCATCATGGGCGTGGGCGCCACCAAGCGCTTCAGCGCCGTGAAATGGGGCCTCGTCGGCCGCATCGTCTGGGCCTGGGTCCTCACGCTGCCCGTGACCGGACTCCTCGGCTACCTGCTGGTCCAGGCCCTTCGCTCGTTCTGAGGCGCTGGGACAATTTCTTCGCCACAAAGAACACGGAGCCCACGAGGGCCGGAGCATTGTGGGCTTCGCGCCCTTCGCGGTGAAACCCACCACCCCGCTCACGCCGCCGGCAGCGTGAAGAAGAACGCGGCGCCCTGCCCCGGCTCGCTCTCGACGCGGACCTCGCCGCCGTGGGCCTGGACCGCGTGCTTCACGATCGCCAGCCCGAGCCCCGTGCCGCCCTGCTCGCGCGAGCGGGCCTTGTCCACGCGGTAGAACCGCTCGAAGACGCGGCCCAGCGACTCGGCCGGGATGCCCGGACCATCGTCGCGGACGCACACCTCCACCTTGCCGCCGTCGAGCGGACGCGCGCTGACGGTCAGCACGCCGCCCGAGCGGCCGTACTTGATGCCGTTGTCCACCAGGTTGGAAAGCACCTGACGCAGCCGGTCGGGATCAGCCTGGGCCACCAGCCCCGCCGGGATCGCATTTTCCAGCCTCACCTCCCGGCCCTGCGCCCGCTTGGCCAGGTCGCCGAACACCTCCTGCGTCGCCGCCCGCAGCGGCGACGGCTCCGGCCGCAGCTCGATGCGGCCCGAGTCGAGCTTCGCCAGCAGCAGCAGGTCATCGATGAGCAGCGTCAGCCGGTCCGCATGCCGGTCGATGATCTGGAGCAGCCGGTCCAATGCCGCGGGGTCCGCCTTGGCCCCGTCCAGCAATGTCTCCGCCGCGCTCTTGATCAGCGACAGCGGCGTGCGCAGTTCGTGGCTGACGTTCGCCACGAACTCCTGCCGCGCACCCTCCAGCTCGCGCACGCGGGTGAGGTCGTGAAACACGAGCATGGCGCCCGCGCCGACGTCGGCCGCGCCGCGGAGGGCCACGGCGTTGACCTGCAGGATGCGCGGCGGCGGCCCCTCCAGCCGCAGCTCGTGGTCGAGGATCGCGGGCTCCGTCTCGAGCCGGGCCGCCAGGGCCGCGACCTCGTGGTGCCGGATGGCCTCAAGCAGGGTGCCACCGACCATCTGGCGGGAAAAGCCGAAGAGGGTCTCGGCCGCGCGGTTCGTGAGCGTGATCCGGCCGTGGGCGTCGAGCACCACCAGCCCCTCGATCATGCTGTCGAGAAGCGTCTCCAGCCGATGCTCGTGGTGCTCCAGCTCCAGCCGCTGCCGCTCGCGCAGCTCGGCCAGCTCTCGGGCATGCTGCGCTGCCTCCTCCCGCGCCTGTAGGCGAAGGCGCCACCAGGCGATCAGGGCCACGGCGGCAAGGAGGGCAAAGAAAGCGGTCACGGCAGCAAGAAAACCCGCCCCGCGGTCATGAGCCAGCCTTGAAGCGGTACCCCACCCCGCGAATGGTCTCCAGGTAATCGGCCGCGGGGCCGAGCTTCTCACGCAGCCGCCGCATGTGGGTGTCCACCGTGCGCGTGTCGATCGCGGTCTCGTAGCCCCAGACGTCCTGCAGCAGCCGCTCGCGGGACTGCACGCGGCCGCGGCGCTTGGCGAGCACAGTGAGCAGGTTGAATTCCGTGGCGGTGAGCGTCACCGGCCGGCCCGCCACATGGGCGGCGTGGTGCGGCACGTCAATCATCAGCGTGCCGATGTGCAGCTGCTCCTCCGCCTCCTCGGGTGCCTTCGCGCGCTTCAGCAGCTTCCGGATGCGCAGCACCAGCTCGCGGGGGCTGTAGGGCTTCGTCACGTAGTCGTCCGCGCCGAGCTCGAGCCCGACCACGCGGTCCATTTCCGCGGCCTTGGCCGTCAGCATGAGCACGGGGATGGCCGCGGTGGCGGGGTCGCGCCGCATGAGCTTGCAGACCTCGAGCCCGTCGAGCTCGGGCAGCATGAGGTCGAGCACGACAAGGTCGGGCCGCTCCGCGCGCACGGCGGCGAGCGCCTTCAGGCCGTCGGTGGCGAAGACCGGGGTGTAGCCGGCCTCGCGCAGCTTGAAGCCCAGCACCTCCAGGGCATCCGGCTCATCGTCAACGACCAGGATTTTCGGTTTCATCTTTGTCCTTCAGTCCGGCGTGCCGGATATCCTGCGCCTCGTAAAGATAAACCACCTCCTCCGCCACGTTGGTGGCGTGGTCGGCGATGCGCTCGAGGCACTTGGAGATCACCATCAGGGCGAGGCAGCGGGAGATTGTGGTGGGGCGCTCCACCATGTAGCTGGAGAGCTCCCGGTGCAACTGGCGGTTCAGGTCGTCGACTTCCTTGTCGCGCGGGATGACGGTGCGGGCCAGCTCCGGCTTGCGCTCCACGAACGCGGTGAGCGCGTTGCGGAGCATCTCCAGCGCCATGGCCGCCATGCGCGGCAGGTCGATGTAGGGCTTGAGCTGGGGCTCCTGCCCGAGGTCGTGCGCCCGGCGGGCGATGGTGCAGGCCTCGTCGCCCACGCGCTCGAGGTTCTGCGAGATCTTCATCGCCACGGTGATGAACCGCAGCTCGGTCGCCAGCGGGGCCTTGGTCAGGAGGTGCAGGGCGAGGTCGTCCACCTCGATCTCGAACTGGTCGATGATGTTGTCATCCTCCTGGACCTTCAGCGCCAGGGTGTCGTCGCGCTCGACGAGCGCCCGCATGCTGCGCGCCACCGCGGACTCGGCATGGCTCGCCATCGCAAGGATGGTGTCCTTCAGCTTGTTCATCTCTTCGCTGTAATGGGTCATGGTGGTGTTCAGGGATGGGGTTGGGCCCACTGGTTACACGGAAATGGGTGACCACGAAAGGCGCGAACGAGACGAAAACCACTGCCCCGGACTCAACTGTCCGGGGTCCGGGTTCACTCTCGTGGGTTTCGAGTATTTCGTGGTGATGTCCATCTGTGGATTCCGTGGGCAAACTCAGGGTTCGGCAGGCTCAGCCGAAGCGGCCGGAGACGTACGCCTCGGTCTGGGGGTTGGCGGGGTTGGTGAAGATGTTGCGCGTGTCGGCGTACTCCACCAGCCGGCCCATGTAGAAGAAGGCCGTCTTGTCGGAGCAGCGCGCGGCCTGCTGCATGTTGTGGGTGACGATGACGATGGTGTAGCGCGAGCGCAGCTCCTGGATCAGCTCCTCCACCTTCGCCGTCGCCACGGGGTCGAGCGCCGAGCACGGCTCGTCCATCAGGATCACCTCCGGCTCGACTGCGATGGCCCGGGCGATGCACAAGCGCTGTTGCTGGCCGCCGGAGAGGCCGAGGCCGCTGGCATCCAGCCGGTCCTTCACCTCATCCCAGAGCGCCGCGCCGCGCAGGGACTTCTCCACCACCTCGTCCAGGCGCGCCCGGTTCGTCACGCCCTGGAGCCGCAGGCCGTACGTGATATTCTCGTAGATCGACTTGGGAAAGGGATTGGACTTCTGGAAGACCATGCCGATGCGCTTGCGCAGCTCAATCACGTCCACGTCGGGCTGGTGGATGTCCACGCCGCGAATCCGAATCGTGCCGCGGGCCACGCGCGTGCCGTCGATCAGGTCGTTCATGCGGTTGAGGCACCGCAGCAGCGTGGACTTGCCGCACCCGGAGGGACCGATGAAGGCCGTGACCTTCTTGTGCTCGATGGCGAGGCTGACGTCATGCAGCGCCTGCGACGCCCCGTAGAAGAAATCCACCTGGCGGATGTCGATCAGGGTTTCGGCCGCCGGGGCCAGGGCGGAGGCCGGAGCGGCGGGCCCGGGTTCCGCCGCGGCCGGCGGACGGGGCGGGAGAACAGGCGCAGCGGGACGGGTTTCCATGAGAGTGGGGGCGGCGGTCACCATTTGTAGCGGTTCCGAAGCTGGTTGCGGAGGAGGATCGAGGCCGACGCGATGACGGCCACAATCAGGAGAAAGATGAAGGCCGAGCCGTATTGCACGCGCTCAGTGTACTCATTCTGCGGGATCTTCGAGCTGACCACGTAGATGTGGTACGGCAGCGCCATCACGCCCTGGAAGAGAAAGTCCACGGCGCGTTCGACCTCCCACGGGAGCTTGTCCCGCACGACATAGGCCGCGGTGAACATGATCGGTGCCGTCTCGCCCGCGACCCGGGCGATGCCCAGGATGGACGAGGTCAGGATGCCCGGCAGCGCATACGGGAGCACGTTCTTCCGGATGGTCTGCCACTTCGTGGCGCCCAGTGCCAGCGACCCCTCGCGGAAACCCCTGGGCACCGCCTTGAGCGACTCCTCCGAAGCGGTGATCACCACCGGCAGAACCATGAAGGCGAGCGTGAACCAGCCGGCCAGGAGCGAGACGTTCCAGCCAAAGAAGATCACAAACATGCCGAAGCCGAACAGGCCGAAGACGATGGAGGGCACCCCCGCCAGGTTGAGGATGGCCAGTCGCACGAACCGGATGAAGGTGCCATCGCGGGCATACTCGTTGAGATACACCGCCGCCGACACGCCCAGCGTCAGGGCGATCGTCATCGAGCCGATCACCAGGAGCACGGTGCCCACGATGCAGGGGAAGATGCCGCCGGCCGAATAGACGTAGCTCTCGGACTTGACGCGGGCCGCCGCGGGATGCTGCGCCACGAAGGCACGGTACTCCTGGTCGCCCATCTCGCGCTTGCGGCCCTCGAACTCGAAGACATGCAGCGACTCGGGGGCCGCGGTCAGGAACGTCGTGTTGATGAACGGAGCCCGGGTCTGGAACACTGAGCCGGCGCCCTTGCCGATGATCGTGCCGAAGACCAGGGCGCCGCACAGGATCACGCAGTAGGTCGCCCCGCCGAACAGCGCGAAGATCCACCGCTCCCGCCGGCGGGCGGCGGTCGGGGGGGACTGGAAGGGATGGGCGGGAGGATTGCTTGCCATGGGATTAGCCGATTGAGACGCGGTACTTTCGGACCACGGCCTGCGCCACGTAGTTGATGCCCAGCGACAGGAAGAACAGGAGGATGCCCACCACGAAGAGCGCCCGGTAATGGATGCTGCCCTGCACCACTTCGCCCATCTCCTGCGCGATGATGCCGGTCATCGTGTGGACGGGCTGCGTGACCACGCCCAGGCCCATGGTGAAGTCCGGGATGGCGATCCGGTTGCCGGCGCAGAGCAGCACCACCATCGTCTCGCCGATCACGCGGCCGAAACCGAGCAGGACGGCGGAGATGATGCCCGAGAGCGAGGCTGGCACGATGATCTTGATCACCGTCTGCAGCCGGGTCGCCCCAAGCGCGAACGACGCCTCCTTGAATGCCCGCGGCACGTTGTTCAGCGCATCCTCCGCCAGCGTGAAGATCGTCGGCACCGCAATCAGCGCGAGCAGGCAACCGGCCGTGAGAATGTTGAGCCGCTCGCTGTACGGGAAGCCCGGCACCCACGACAGCCACGACACCTGCGAGAGGGCGCGCATGGCCTGGCCCAGCACCGCGATGCCGAAGAAGCCGAGCACGACGGAGGGAATGGCCGAGATGAACTCGATGCTGGGCTTGATGAACCGCTGCTCCAGCGGAGAGGCCATCTGATTGACGTAGATGGCCGCCCCGACTCCCAGGGGCACCGCTAGCACCAGCGCCAAGAGCGAGACCATCACGGAGCCGACCAGCAGCGGAATCACACCATACCAATCCTGCCAGAAACTCGCCGTCAGCCACTCGCGCCCGAAGATGAACGAGGTCAGGGCCTGCGCCGCCGGAACCGGCTTGGTATAATCCCAGGTCTCCAGCCGGCGTTGGATCGCCGGGAAGCCGGCGACATAGGTGGCATTAAGTTCCTTGAAACGCTCCAGCCGCGCCTGCAGCGCGGGATCCGGCATGGCCGGCGCAGTCACGAGCACCTGGGAGATCCGCTTCGTCAATTCCGCGCTCGCCTCTCGCCAAGCCGGCAGCGTCGCGCGGATCGGGGCCAGCTCCGCCGCAAAATCCACGGACTCGACCACCACTCGCCCGGCGTCCGCGTTCCGACCCTCGGCCAGCAGTTGCTGGCGCTCGGTGAGCTTGTCCTCGGCCACCCCGCACTTCGTCTTGATCGCCGACGCCTGCTCGGTGAGGTCCGAGACGATGGTCCGGATCGGCTCGATGGCGTCGCCGTACTGCTCCGCGAAATCATCGAACGGCCCGAGCTTCGCATTGGCTTCCGCCAGCGAGAGGTGCCGCTCCTGCGTCAGATAGCGGAGCTGCCGCAGCCGGAGATCCGACAGGTAGCGAGTCAGCGCCGTGTGGTCGTCCTGCTGGGTGCGAATGTAGTCCACGTACTCCAACCCCGCCCGCCGGTAGATGTCGAGGTTCCGCCGGTTTTGACCGAAGAAGCCCGCGCCTTCGCGGAACAGGAAGTATGTGATCAGCGTGAGCACCACGATCGACACCACGGCATTGCCGCCAAAAAAGACCTTGATGCAGTCGTCGATGGTCAGGCCGAACAGGCGAAACTTCCCCTTGTAGGCCAGGAAATGCTTCGGCTGGCTCGATTCGGTGGAGGCCATGCGCGGATGATTCAGGATGAGAACAACTGGGCAAAGTGACGCCAAAGCCCGCCGACTTGCAGTCGAGCGGGCCGTGGAGTCATGGAGCTGATCGAGATCAGCGCACGGGCACAAAACCGATCTTGGCCGCGATCGCCTGCCCCTCGTCGCTGAGCGTGAACTCGACGAACTTCGCCGCCTCGCCGACCGGCTCGCCATTCGTGTAGTAGAACGTCGGGCGGGCATACGGGTACTTCTTCGCCAGCACCGACGCCTTGCTCGGCACGGAGCCCTCGATGGAAGCCACCTTGACGCCGGGCTCGTTCATGTAGGCCAGGCCGCAGTAGCCAATGCCGCTCGGGTTCTTCGCAACCTCGGCGACGATCTGCTCGTTGCCGGCCATCTTCTGGGAAGAGGAGGCGTAGTCGCGCTTCTTCATCGCGAGGTCCTTGAAGTCCGAGTAGGTGCCGGAGGAGGTGTTGCGGGTGTAGATCGAGATCGCGCCCGGGTTGCCGCCAACCGCCGACCAGTCGGTGATGTCGCCGGCGAAGATCTGCTCCACCTGGCGCTTGGTCAGGGTGCTGACCGGATTGTTCGCATTCAGCACCACCGCGATGCCGTCGAAGGCCACGATCGTGGGCTTCATCGACACGCCCTTGGCCTGCGCGGCCGACATTTCGGTCGGCTTGGCGCGGCGGGACGACATGCCGATCTGCGCCGTGCCATCAATGATGGCGGCGATGCCGGTGGTGGAACCCTCGGCGGCAATGTCGATGGAGACGCCGGAGTTCTTGGCCTTGTAGGCCTCGGCCAGGGTCGGGACCAGCTTGGCACCGAGGGTATCGGAACCCTTGATGACCAGTTTATTGTCGGCGCGCAGCGCCACCGCGGAGGCCACGGTCAGAAGGGAGAGAAGAATCGCTTTTTTCATGTGAAATGAAGTTGAGGGAACGAGTGAGGTGAGGACGGCGGTCAGAACTTCGTCACGACGTCCAGTTGGAGGAGATTGTACTTGTTGAGGGTGGTGATGCCGACGTCACCCGCACCCGGGGAGATCGCCGACTTGTCCCGTGTCTTGCCGTTCGCATAGGTCGCCGTGAAGGTGACCGCGTTCGTGAGCTTGTAGTTCGCGCCGAAGACGATGCCCTCGACGTTCACGCGGCTGTCAAAGATGTCCGAGTCAACCAGGTTGGGATCGAGCGCGAAGAGGTCCGTCTGCTGGTAGTAGACCTGCGCGTCCCATTCGCCCTTCAGCTTGGCCTTGCCATACTGCAGGCCCAGCTGCCAGGCCCACACCTGATTGTCCAAATCGGGCCGGCCATACTTCTGCGCGCGGTTCTTGCCGTCGGTGTTGTAGGCGAGATCGCCGAAGAGCCGGAAGGGCGTGTCCCCCTTGACGACCGTGGCGTACTCGAAGGGCAGGTCCAGCACCGCAAGGTTGTTGATTGCCGTCGCATTGGCCGCCGTGAAAGCCCCGGCGAAGGTCTTCGCCGTCGGCTTGTTGTTGACGTACATGTACAGCGTCGGCGCGAGCTGGAAGGTACTCGTCTCATTGACCTTGTAGGTCAGGCCGCCCTGCCAGCCGAGCAGGTACTGGTCCTGGCGATTGATGGTGGGCGCGATCGAGTTCTGCGGGTTGGCCGAGTCATAGAGGAACTGGCCGAGGTTGACGAAGTAGGTCGTGGCGCCGACGGTGGTCTTGAACTGCTCCGCAAAGCCCTCCGGGTTTATGTCGCCGTCCCAGACGAGCAGCGTGTTCACAAACGGGTTCGGCATGCGCCCGGCGGTCAGGGTCCACTGGTTGTTCACCCGGTAGCCGATGTAGACCTGGCCGATGTTGACCGCGTCATTCGTCTTGGCGAAGGGACCCGCGTCATCACCCATCGTGACGTTGGACGAGCGGCTGTTGGTTGAGTTCTCCAGCCGGAAGCCGAAGAACCAGTCGCCCATCTGGCCGGTGATGGCCGGCCGCACCCGGTAGCGGAAACGTCCGCGCTCCAGGTTGTCGCCCGCCAGATTCTGGCCCTGGCGGTATTCGTAGCGGACGCGGACGTCGCCGGAAATCTTGAGCTCCGTGAGGTCGGAGGAAAGGTTGAGCTTGCCGGCCGAGGTATTGGCGGCGAAGTCCTTGACGAGATCGGCCCGGAGTTCTTCGGCCTCCTGGTCGGTGACGATGCCCTTCTTGACGAGCAGGTCGAGGAGCGGACCGCTGTCCTGGGCAAAGGCGGTTCCGGTGACGAACATGGCGGCGCCGAGCAGCGCGGACCATTTGAGTTTCAATGTGAACATGATGAGTGCGTTCGAGGTTGGTTCTTAGGTACGCGCACATCCTGCCCGCCGATTGTTACGAACGCGTGGCGGCGGCGTGACAAAGCCGCGAATTACCGCGGCGCCATCGGATCCCGCGCCGCGAGACCGCGGCCACGGACACCGTGCAGAAATTGGCCCTGCCTACCCTGCCAACCCGTCACCGCGGCCCGCGCCGGGCGTCAGGTCGGCCGCACGCGCTGGCGCTTCTCGACGAGTGCCAGCAGCAGGTCGCTCTTCGAGAGGCTGCCCAGCAGCTCGCCCGTGGCGGGATCCACCACCGGCAGCCGCTCCAGCGTCTGGCCGAGGAACAGGCCCAGCGCGTCGCTCAGCGTCTGCCCCGGGCCGATCCGCGGAAAGTCCTCGTGCATGATGTCCCGCGCGAGCACCAGCCCCGCCAGGTCGAGCTCGCCGAGGTAGGGCTTGATGTCGTGCAGCGACACCGCCCCGAGGAAGCGGCCGCCCTCGCCGCAGACGTAGAGGTTGTTCACGCGCACCGAGAGGAACCGCTGCGCGATCTCCGCGAAGTGCGCCGCCGGCGCGAGGATCGGCGGGTCGGTCCGCATGAGCTCCCGCACCCGCCCGACCGGCACCATCGGTGCCGTCGTCTCGCTCTCCTTGCGCCGCAGGGCCTCGCTGTAGAGCGAGCCCGAGCCCTGGATGCCCTTCGCGGTGTAGTACGCGATCACGCTGCAGAGCATCAGCGGCAGGATGATGTCGTAGCTGAGGGTCATCTCGAAGAGCAGGATGATCGCCATCACCGGCGCGCGGCTGGCCGCGGCCAGGAACGCACCCATGCCCACCAGCGCGAAGGCCCCGGGGTCCAGCGCGCCCGCCGGCCACACCGCGTGCACCGCCCCGCCAAAGAGGTAGCCCGCGCTCGCGCCCATGAAGAGCGACGGCGTGAACACGCCGCCCGGCGCGCCCGAGCCGAACGAGGCCATCGTGGCGAGCCACTTGCAGGCGAAGATGCCGAGCAGCACCTTCCACGCGATGGGTCCGTTGAGGATCTGCACCACCACGCTGTAGCCGTTGCCGCAGACCTGGGGGACGTTGATGGCCATCGCGCCCACCGCCAGCCCGCCCAGCGCCAGCCGTGCCACCAGCGGCAGCCGCAGCGAGAGAGAAAACTCCTCCGCCTGCCGCAGCGACCGCAGGAACGCCGGCGCCAGCGAGCCCACCACCAGCCCCAGCACGACGTACGGCCCCATCTCCCACGCCGAGTTCAGCTGGAACGCCGGCACGTGGTACATCACCTGCGCCGACGTCAGCACGCGGATCGTCAGCGCCGCCACCACGGCCGAGACCGCGAGGGGCCCGAGGCTCTCCATCGCGATCGAGCCGAGGATGATCTCGGCCACGAAGAAGGACCCCGCGATCGGCGCATTGTAGGCCGAGGCGATGCCGGCCGACGCGCCGCACGCGACGATCAGCCGCAGCTGCGGGCCCGTGAACCGGCGCCACCGGCCGAGCAGCGAGGCCACCACCGCGGACAACTGCACCATCGGGCCCTCGCGTCCGATCGAGCCGCCGGAGCCGATCGAGAAAAGCGCGGCCGCGCTCTTCACCAGGCTCGCCCGCACCGGGAGCCGGCCGTCGCCGATCGCGATCGCCTCCATGTAGTCGGTCGAGCTCTGCCCACGCGTCAGGTGCTGCCCATACAGCAGCACCAGGCCCGCCGCCACGCCGCCCAGTGTCGGCACCAGCAGGCAGCCCCACCACGGGAGGTGGCGCATGGACTCCACCACGCCGGCGCTCGACCCGGTCAGCATCTCGTGCACGCCCTCGGCGAGGGCGGAAAAAATCAGCGAGGTCAGGCACCCGAGGAATCCGGCCAGCGCCGCCCACAGCAGCGTCACCTGCCACTCCGTCAGCTGCACCTTTTCCTGCACCCACAGCCGCCAGCGCAGCAGGCGCTGCAGGCGCTTCAGCAGCAGGGTCGCCGGATCGATGGTCACCTTCATCGCTTCGCGCCGCGCGCCAGCAGCGCGCGAAATTCCGCCTCGGTCGTCGCGGTCAGCAGGCCCGTCCGCACCGCGTCCCGCTTCAGCAGTCGCGTGATCGCCGCCACGGCTTGAAGATAATCCTCCACCGCCGGCTTGGGCGTGCCGACCATGAACATCAGCCGCACCGCCGGGTGCTCCGCGTCAAAGCCCACGCCGGGCGCCGTCAGCCGCGCCACACCCAGCACCAGCCGCGACACGGCGTCCGTCCGCGCATGCGGCAGCGCCACGTCCGGCGCGATGCACACCGGCGCCAGCATCGCCCGCTCCCGCAGCGCGTGCAGGAAGGCGGCCGCGTCCACCACGCCCGGACTGCCCGCCAGCGCGGCATGCAGCCCGCCCAGCGCCGCCTCGCGCGAGTTGGCCGTCAGGTCGAGGACGACGGCGTCGGGCTGGGCGAGAAGTTGAGCCGGCTGGTCCACGAGCGCGAACTTAGGGCCGCAGTCGGGCAAAACAAGCCGCGTTTGGACGCGCCCGCCTGAATTTTCCGGGCCGCGGGGGTCCGCGGGTTTCGCGCTGCCGCCCGCGGGATTATTCCGCCAAGTCCACTTCCGGCTCGAGCGGCTCGGCCGCAAGGGCGGGTTCCTCCGCCGGCGCCGGCGCGGGGGCGGGCGGCGCTGGCTCGACGACTTCGGGCGCCGCCTCGGGCACGACCTGGGCGGTGAGCTGCACCAGGCCGCGCAGGGAGGTGAAGTGCTGGCTGAGGTCGAAGTCGCCGCCGAGGCCGCCGATGAGCTTGTCGAACAGGTCCTTCTTCGACGCCTTCAGCGCCTGGATCCGCTCCTCGATCGTGCCGGCGGTGACCATGCGGTAGACGAACACCGTGCTCTTCTGGCCGATGCGGTGCACGCGGTCCACCGCCTGCGCCTCCACCGCCGGGTTCCACCACGGGTCGAGCAGGAAGACGTAGTCGGCCGCGTGCAGCGTGATGCCGGTGCCCGCCGCCTTGAGCGACACGAGCATCGCGGCCGCGCCGGTCGCGCCCTGGAACGCCTGCACCGGCTTCAGCCGGTCCAGCGTCATGCCCGTCAGCTCGTACAGCGGCAGCTCCGGGAAGTTCTCCGTCAGCGCTGCGCGCACGCGGCCGAGCAGCATCACGAACTGCGAGAAGATCACGACCTTGTGCCCGCTGCCCACCACCTCGGCGAGCTTCTCGACGAGGAGGTTGATCTTGCCCGAGTCGCTGAGCGGCGACTTCAGCCACGGCAGCATGTCCGGGTCGCAGCAGGTCTGCCGCAGCCGCGTGAGCAGCGCGAGGAAGCCGAACGACTTCTCGCGCATCGCCGTGCCCACGTCGTCGCCCAGGCGCTCGAGGCCCTCCGCGCAGATCCGCGCGTACTCGGCGCGCTGCACGTCGGTCATCGGGCAGAGCAGGTCCATCTCCACCTTCGGCGGCAGCTCCGTGGCCACCTCGTTCTTGGTGCGGCGGAGGATGAACGGCGCGAGCTGCACGCGGAGGCGCTCGAGGGTGTTCGAGCGGTCGGCGCCCAGCGCCGCCTCGAAGCTGCTGCGCGAGCCCAGCAGGCCGGGCAGGAGGAAGCGGAAGATGCTCCAGAGGTCGAGCTGGCGGTTCTCCAGCGGCGTGCCGGTCAGCACGAGCCGGTGCCGCGCGCGCACCGCGAAGCAGGTCTGCGTGATCTTCGCGTCGGGGTTCTTGATGAACTGGCCCTCGTCGAGCACCGCGTACCCGAACTCGTGCGCATCGAGGAGGTGCCGGTGCTTGCGCAGCTGGGTGTAGCTCGCGAGCCACACCACCGGGTCGGCGCGCTGGCTGAAGTCGTGGCCGGTCTTCAGCACGTCGACCGGCAGCGCGGGAAAAAACTTCGCGATCTCCTCGCGCCACACGGGCACGACGCTCGCGGGGCACACGATCAGCGTCGGGCGGCCCGGCACCGGCCGCGTCGCCAGCACCGTCAGCACCTGCAGCGTCTTGCCCAGGCCCATCTCGTCCGCCAGCAGGCCGTGGCAGCCGACGTCGCAGAGGTGCATCATCCACTCGACGCCGCGCCGCTGGTACGGACGGAGGATCTCCGGCAGCGCCGGGGGCGCCGGCGGCGGGGCCAGCACCTGCTGGCGCCAGGCGTCGATCTCGGGCGAGAGCGTGAGCCGCAGGCGCGCGTCGTTGAACAGCGAGAAGATCAGGTAGGGCGACAGCACGCCGTCGGCGTGCGTCTCGGCCATGTTGCGGCGCCACGCGCTGAAGGACTCCCAGCGCTCGCCCGCCAGCGCCACGATCCCGAGGTTCGGGAGGATCACCGGCGAGCCGCCGCGGCGCAGGAGCGTGTTCACCTCGGCGTCCGTCAGCATCCGCTCGCCCGCCCGGAAGATCCACCGCAGG
The DNA here is from genome assembly GCA_903825285.1 of uncultured Opitutia bacterium. GTDB lineage: Bacteria > Verrucomicrobiota > Verrucomicrobiia > Opitutales > Opitutaceae > Opi-474. Next base: position 209,728 of record CAIJZY010000007.1, read on the forward strand.
TTCAGCCCGGTGCCGTCGCCGCCGCGGCCCGTGGTGCGCTCCGCCACGGCCTCGATCTCCACCGTCCGCGTGCCCTTCAGCAGGTTCGCCGACTTCTCGTCGAGCTCGACCGTGAACATCTTCCGCCACGCGGGGAGCGTGGTCTTCAGGAAATTCGGGATCTCCACCAGCGAGCCGAGCACGTAGAGGCCGGTGTCCTGGTGATAATGGAAGTGCGCCTTCCGCGCGTAGGCCGCCAGGCCGATCAGCTTCGCCCGCTCGCTCGAGCTCACATGGCCGTTGCCGTTGGCGTGCGCCGCGGCGCCAAGCGCCGGCTGACGCTCGCCGTCCGCCTCGGCCCAGAACGCCTGGAAGGTCAAACCCGCGGTCTTGGTCTTGAAGACCAGCAGCAGGGGCCGGATCGGGCCGCTGGACGTCCCGTTGCCGCCGGACGGCTTGGCCGCACCCTGGGTCTTGGCCAGCCCGGACGCGGCGACTGGTGCGCGCCCGGTGCCCGCCGGAGTGGCGTTTGTGCCATTCCCGCTGCCGTTGCTCGTGCCATTGCCAGCGCCATTGCCGTTGCCATTCGGGCGAAACGACCGCGGCGGCTCCCCCGGCAGCGGCGAGATCTCATCGGCCACCAGCTCCTCGATCTCATGGAGGCCGGCCACCGCAAGTGCATGAGCCAGATTAATATCAGTGGTGGAGGAACGAACGGCCAGACCGTTGCCCTCCCATTCGATCACGACGTATTCGTCCTTCTTATCGACCCGGCGGTGGATGATCGCGTCCTTGGCCGTCAGTTCCAGCTCCCGGACCTCACCCTCGCGATAAATCCTCCGGCCTTCCTCTAGCTGGGCTTCGCTAAAGGTCGCGGCCCAGTCGTTTTCGAGGCGGTCGAACCAGGATTCGAGGGACTGAGGAGTGTAAACGCGCTTGGGACCGTGCGATTGCATCCGCTTAAAAGAGAGGGACGGTAGGCTACGCATATTTTGCGGCAATAAAAATCTTCGGGTTTCTTCCACCCGCTGTGGCGCCGGCCTCCCCGCCCCCTGCGAGCCCGGTTTTGGGATGTTTCCCGATCGTCACCGGGCCGTCACGGGGCCGCCACCTCGGGCCGTCACGCTGTCGCCGCCGCGCACCCCCCTCCCTCCATTTGAAGCTCACCATCGTCACCGAAACGTTCCCACCCGAGGTCAATGGCGTCGCCATGACCTTCGGGCACATCGCCGGCGAGCTGGGGCGGCGGGGACATGAGGTGACGGTCTGCCGGCCGCGGCGCGCCGATCTCCCGGCCGACGGCGCGCCCACGGGCTTCCGCGAGATCGCGGTGCCCGGCCTGCCCATACCCGGCTATCCGCTGCTGCGCCTCGGCCTGCCCGCCGGCGGGCTGCTCCGGCGCCGCTGGCGCGCCGAGCGTCCCGACCTCGTGCACGTCGTCACCGAGGGGCCGCTCGGGGCCTCCGCCGTCCGCGCCGCGCGCGGCCTCGGCGTGCCCGTCACGTCGAGCTTCCATACCAACTTCCACGCCTACACCGGCAACTACGGCCTGGCCCTGCTCCACCCGCTCGTGCTCGCCTGGCTGCGGCACGTGCACAACCGCACGCGGCGCACGTTCGCGCCGACCGCCGAGCTCTGCACCGAGCTGGCCGCGCTCGGCTTCCGCGACCTCGCCGTGCTGTCCCGCGGCGTCGACCTCCGGCACTTCGACCCCTCCCGGCGTTCGCCCGAGCTGCGCGCACAGTGGGGCGCCGGCCCCGACGATCCCGTCGTCCTGCATGTCGGCCGCATGGCGCCCGAGAAGAACTACCCGCTGCTCTTCCGCGCCTTCGCCGCCATGCGCGCCGCCGAGCCGCGGCTGCGCTGCGTCCTCGCCGGCGACGGCCCCCTGCGGCGGCAGCTCGTCCGCACGCACCCGGAGTGCCACTTCGCCGGCTTCTTTTCCCGCGAGGAGATCGGGCGCTACTACGCGTCGGCCGACCTCTACGTCCACGCCAGCCTCACCGAGACGTTTGGCAACGTGCTCACCGAGGCCATGGCCAGCGGGCTCGCCGTGGCGGGCTTCGACTACGCCGCCGCGCGCCAGTTTGTCCGCGACGGCGCCAACGGCCTCGCGGTGCCCGTGGGCGACGCCGACGCGCTCGTCGCCGCCGGCGTGCGGCTCGCGGCCGACGCCCCGCTGCGCACGCGC
>CAIJZY010000008.1 GCA_903825285.1 uncultured Opitutia bacterium
CCGGCCAGACGGCGCGGACGCGGCGGATGACGTCGATGGAGTTGGCGGTGGGCAGCACGGCGATGCTGACGGCCACGCTCGACCGCCCGTTGAGCTTCACATCGCTGTCGTAGTCCTCGGCCCCGAGCACAACCTCGGCGAAGTCGCCGAGGCGGACGAGCCGCCCATTACGCTCGCGGATCACCAGCTGGCGAAAATCCTCGGCGGTGCGCAGGTCGGTCTGGGCCGTCAGGTTGACGGTGATCATGGCGCCCTTGGTCTTGCCGACGGCGGAGAGGGCGTTTTGCGTGGCGAGCTTCGACCAGACCTCGCTCGGGCTGATCCCGAGCGCGGCCATGCGGTCGCCATTGAGCCAGATCCGCATGGCGAAGGTGCGGCCGCCGAGGATCTCGACCTTTTGCACGCCCTCGATGGTGGACAGCTTCGGCTGCACCACGCGGACGAGGTAGTCGGTGATCTGGTTGGCCTCGAGCCGGTCGCTCGTAAAGTTCATGTACATCGCGGCGGTGGACTGCCCGATGGACACGTCGAAGACCGGATCCTCCGCCGCCGAGGGCAGCTCGCTGCGCACGCGGTTGACCTTGGCGGTGATCTGCGTGAGCGCGTCGTTCGGGTCGTAGTTCAGCCGCAGCTTGGCGGTGATCACGGAGAGGTTGGGCGCGCTGACCGACTCGACGTAATCCAGGCCGTCGGCCGACGCGATCTCCCGCTCGAGCGGGGTCGTGATGTAGCCGCGGATCAGGTCGGCGCTGGCCCCGGCGTAGACCGTGGTCACCTTCACCACTGCATTGTTGGTCTGCGGGTACTGGCGCACGACCATGGCGCGGTAGGAGAGCCAGCCGCCGAGCAGGAGGAAGAGGTTGAGGACGGTCGCGAGGATCGGCCGCCGGATGAAGAGATCGGTGAAGCGCATGGCGGAGGGCTCAGCTTTCCTTCGGCTTCGGGGCGGGATCCGCGTCGGGCGCGTAGGTGTTGTCGATGCGGACCGGGCTGCCGTTGTGGACCTTGATCTGGCCGGAGGTGATCACCTGGTCGCCGACGGCGAGGCCCTCACGCACAAGGATGAGGTCGCCGCGCTCGGGGCCGGTCTTGATGAAGCGCTGGTGCGCGACGCCCTGCTCGACGACGTAGATCGTCTCGCCGTAGGGGTTGTGGACCACGGCGGCGGCGGGGATCACGAGCGCGCGAGGCGTCGACGGCAGCACCACCTCCGCGCGAATGACCATGCCGGGGCGCAGGACCTCGCGGGGATTGGCGAGCGTGGCCCGGAGATCGAGGCTGCGCGTCACGTCGCTCATGCGCGGCGCGATCGCGATGAGCGTGGCGGGGAGGGGGTGGTCGGGAATCGCGTCGACGTAGACCTGCACGGCCTGACCCATGGCGACGAGTGCCACGTCCTGCTGCGGCAGTGAGAAATCGGCGTAAATGGGATCCAGGGTCTCGAGGCGGACGACCGGCTCGGCCTTGCCGAGGAATTGCCCCGGATAAACGAGGGCGATGCCCAGGCGGCCGGCGAACGGCGCGGTGATGTGCTTCTTGGCCAGCGTTGCCCGGAGGGTGGCGACGGCGGACTGGGTGGACTCGGCGGCGGCCGTCGCGGCCTCGAGGTCAACGGCGGTGTTCGTGTTCTGGGCGCGCAGGTTGCGCGCCCGGGAGAGGTTGGCGGCGGCCAGCGTGGCCTGGGCTTCCAGGCCGGGCAGGCTCGCGGCCTCGATGGAGTCGTCGAGTTCCAGGATCGGCTGGCCCGCCTCGACGGTGGCGCCCGAGGTGAAGGCCACGCGCCGGACGGCCCCCTCGACCTCGGTCTTGATGGTGATGCCGCGGAAGCTCTCGAGCGTGCCGACCGCATGGAGCGTGTTGGGCCAGGTCTCCTCGCGCACGGCCGCGACACTGACGGTCACGGGCGGCCGGACCATCGCGGCCTGCGCCGCCATCATTTTCCGGATGGTGTAATACTTGTAGGCAAAGAGGGCGCCGAGGACGCCCAGGGCGATCAGGACCGGGTAGAGGAAGCGAGCTTTCATGGTGCGGGGAGAGAGGAGGTGTCAGCCGAGTGGCCGCGGAGGGTGCCCTCGTGCAGGAGGGCGCAGGTGGCGCGGAGATTTGCCAGGTCGGCGGGCGGCAGCAGCTGGGCGGCCTGGCCGAGCAGGTGCAGGCAGCGCATGGCCGCGCGATCCACGGCCTCGCGGCCGGCGACCGTGAGGGTCACATAGCGGACGCGCCGGTCGGCCGTCCCCGCGCCCCGGACCACCAGCTGCCGGCGGCAGAGGCCGTCGAGCGCGGAGGACACGGCCGGCCGGCCGACGCCCGTGTGCAGGGCGAGGTCCGACGGCGAGGCGGCGACGGGATCGATCGCGAACAGGGCCAGCAGCACGGCAAACGTGACGCGCGAGAGTCCGTCCGCCGCGAGCTCGCGACGGATGCCGGCGCCGAGTGCGCCGCTGGTCTCGAGGAACTCCAGCACCGCCTGGCAGCGGCCGGCGTTCAAGCCGTCGCGCTGCCGGGCCAGGGTGAGCAGCGTCTGGAAGACCAGAGACGGCGGCTTCCGGAGGGTTCCGGAAGTCGCGGCGACGGTGGTGCGACGCAGGGCCATGCTCCAGTGTACCTTTCCCCGGGCCGGACGGGAAATACTTCGGCATGCTCTCTGTTATAACGCGACGGCATGAGAGAACGCGCGTGATGCGGCCGGGTTATCACGGGCCGCCGGTCCGGGCATTTACCAGATGGCGAGGTTAGGGATAGACTGCGCCCTTCGGACCCGTCGCCATGGATGCCGCCTTAATTGCCCTCGGCCTGCTGGCCGCCCTGATCTGCCTGGTGGGCACGGAGGAGGATCCCGGCGACGAGGGGCCGCACAACGAGGGCTAGCCACGGGCGGGGAATCGTGTTTGATGCCGGTTCCCATGTCCGCCCCCGTGCTCGACTTTCGCACCGCCAACTCCCTGTGGGGAAGTGTGCTGGCGGAGAGCCTGTACCGCTGCGGGCTGCGACACGCGGTGATCTCGCCCGGCTCGCGCTCGACCCCGCTGACGCTGGCGTTCGCGGCGCATGCCGGGATCGAGAAGGTGCCGGTCCTGGACGAGCGCTCGGCGGCCTTCTTTGCGCTCGGGCTGGCCAAGGCGCAGGGTCGCCCGGTGGCGCTGGTGTGCACGAGCGGCACGGCCGGGGCGAATTACTTCCCGGCGGTGATCGAGGCGCAGGAGTCCGGCGTTTCCCTGCTGGTCATCACCGCCGACCGTCCGCCGGAAATGCGCGAGTGCGCCTCGGGCCAGACCATCGACCAGCAGAAGCTGTTCGGCGGGCACGTTAATTTCCACCACGAGCTGGCCGTCCCGGAGGCCTCGCTGCCTCAACTTCGCTACCTGAGGCAGACCCTCGCGCACGCCTATGCCCGGGCGCTGGGCGCGCCGGCCGGGCCGGTGCACCTCAACGCGCCGTTTCGCGACCCGCTGGTGCCGGAGCCGGGGGCCGCGCCGACCGGCCTCGCCAC